>CAIVPX010000162.1 GCA_903907905.1 uncultured bacterium
CCGCCCTTGCTGACGGTTTCCACCAGCGTGCCCTTCATGAGCCCCAGCCAGTTGCGATAGGCCAGCGCCTTGTCATCGGCATCGACGGCGGCCACCGAATCTTCGCAGTCCATGATGGTGGTGACGGCCGATTCGAGCAGGACGTCTGCCACGCCAGCGCTGTCGGCTGAGCCGACCTGGTGAGTGCGGTCGAGGATCAGTTCGATGTGCAGATGGTTCTGGCGAAGCAGCACACCGAGGGGAGCCTCGGGTGAGCCGCGATACCCGACGAAACAGCCCGGGTCGGCCAGACCCAGCGCTCCGGCGGCGGTGGTGGCGACGAGCCGCCCCCCCTCGATCCGGTAAGCGCTGACCGCAGCATGGCTGGCACCCGCAAGCGGCACATGCTCATCGAGAAATCCCTTGGCCCAGGCGATCACCCGTGATCCACGCTCGGCGCTGTAGGGGCCGGCCGGCGGCGCGTCGCCCATGGCGTCGGTGCCGTAGAGCGCATCGTAGAGGCTGCCCCAGCGCGCGTTGGCCGCGTTGAGCGCATAGCGCGCATTCATGACCGGTACCACCAACTGCGGGCCAGGAATGGCGGCGATCTCGGGGTCGACTCCGGCGGTCTCCACTTGAAAGTCGGGGCCCTCGGGTAACAGGTAGGCGATGTCCTGCAGGAAGGCCTTGTAGGCCACGGGATCGTGGGCCGTGCCACGACGGGTGCGATGCCAGTCGTCGATCTGCGACTGCAACTGGTCTCGCCGTTCGAGCAACTCGCGGTTGCGTGGCCCCATGCCATGGATCAGCTCGGACAGGCCGCGCCAGAAGCGCTCCGGCGCAATGCCGGTGCCCGGCAGGGCTTCCTGCTCGATCATGGTGTAGAGGCTGCGGGCGACCCGAAGGCCGTACTTGTCGACACGCTCAACCATCTGAGACCTCATCGTCGGATTGTCAGGATTATTGGGAAGAGGCGGGCAGCACCAGGGGCAGGATGTCGCTCAGCAGGCTGCCCTGATGCTGTGGCGCGGCGTCGAGGCGATCGAGCGGGAGTCCGGCCCGGTTGATCCAGAAGCTTGTGAAGCCATACCAGCGCGCTCCGATGGCGTCCCAGCCGTTCGAGGAGACAAACAGAATCTGCTCAGGCCGGCAGGCGAAGGCCTCGGGCGCAAGGGCGTAGATCGGGTCCTGCGTCTTGAATGTCTGCACGGTTTCTGACGACAGGATATGGTCGAAGAGCCCGGTCATGCCCGCGCTCCGCACCGAGACCTCGATCATTTCGCGATTGCCGTTCGAGAGGATACCGAGTGGCACGCCCGCCTGCCTTAATAGTCGAAGCGTTTGCAGGTTTTCCGGAAAGGCCGACAGGCTCGAGTACTGGTTCATGAGGCGCTGCAGCGATGTCTCGTCGAGCGCGATGGCGAGCCGCTCGCATGAAAAGATCAGGGCGTCGCGGGTGATGTCCCGGAAGGGCTTGTAGCGACGCGACATGGCCCGAAGCCACGAGTATTCCAGTTGCTTCTGGCGCCAGAGCATCGAGAGCGCTTCACCCCGCCCTGGGAAAAGCTGCTCGGCAAGGCTTGCCACCGAGTGCACGTCGAACAAGGTGCCGTAGGCATCGAACACAATGGCTCTGAAATCCGGGACTGGCATGCCGCCTCCTGAGAGCGAGATTTCGCGAGCCCTCAGAGTAGCGATCGCGCGTCCGGGGATAAATAGGCGCGACGCCTAAAGACCTGCAACTTTTTTCGCCGGAATCGGGGCGGGCCCGGTCGGTGCAACGGGCAGGGGCCCTGCGCTCAGTTGATTCGACTGGCGAGATGCGCCAGCGCCTCATCAACCTGATCGATCAGGATGAGGCAGACGTCGCCGGCCTGCAAACGCTCGAGCGCCGTATCGATGGCCAGGAATTCGCCGCGGATTTCATCGATGCGGGTGGTGCGGGATGCGCCCTGCAGACCCTCACGCAGCAGCGCGATGACTTCGCCGTCGGCGCGGCCGCGCTGGGCTGCATCTTGGTAGAGAATGACCTCGTCGAAGTACTGCCCGACGATCACAGCCTGCTCGCGGATGTCTTCGTCGCGTCGGTCGCCGGCCGCGCTGATGACGATCGAACGCTTTCGGGCCGGCATGGCCTCGACGGCCTGGGCGAGCGCAAGGATGGCATCGGGGTTGTGGCCGTAGTCGGCGATCACGCTTGCCCCCCTGAAGTCGAAGCGGTTGAAGCGGCCGGGCACGGTCTGGGCGTCGCTGTCGAAGGTGGCAAGGCCCGCCTCGACGATGGCCCAGGGCAGGCCAAGCGCCCAGCCTGCCGCAACCGCCGCCATGGCATTTTCGACCTGAAAGCCCACGAGCCCGGCCGCCGTGATGGCGATGCGTCCCAGTGCGATCCGGTGCACCTCGCGCTGCCCCTCCATGGCCACGAGGGCGCTGCCCATCTGTCTGACCGTACGCTGGCCGGTGGCGCCATGGCGCTTCATGGCCGCGATCGAACCGTCTCGCGCAAACAGAATCACCGAGCCCGGGCAACTCTCCTGCATGCTGACGACCAGTGGATCAGCGGCGTTGAGCACGGCCCAGCCGTCGGGGGCGACGTTGTTCACGATCACCCGTTTGACCAGGGCGAGATCCTCGATGGAATCGATGTGATTCATGCCGAGATGGTCACCCTTGCCGAGGTTCGTGACCACGGCTACCTTGCAGCGGTCAAAGCCCAGCCCTTCACGCAGGATGCCGCCCCGCGCGGTCTCGAACACTGCGGCATCGACCTCAGGGTGCAGCAGCACGTTGCGCGCACTGCGCGGGCCGGCGCAATCGCCAGTGTCGGTGCACACGCCGTTGATGTAAACGCCGTCGGTGTTGGTCATGCCCACGCGCAGACCGGAGGCCGCAAGGAGGTGCGAAATCAGCCGTACGGTCGTCGTTTTGCCGTTGGTGCCCGTGACGGCTACCACTGGAATTCGACCGTCATCGTTCTTGCCGAACAGCATGTCGACGATGGCTTCGCCCACTTGGCGCCCTTTGCCGTACGAGGGGCTGATGTGCATGCGCAGGCCGGGGGCCGCATTGACCTCGACGATGGCGCCCCCTTGTTCTTCGAGCGATTGCTGCACCGTCTCGCAGACCACGTCGACGCCGGCAATCTCGAGACCGATCATCTGCGCGGCCTCGATAGCGCGAGCGGCCATGTCGGGGTGCACATCGTCGGTGACGTCGGTGGCGCTACCCCCGGTACTCAGGTTCGCATTGTTTCGAAGCACGACCCGTGCGCCTTTTGGCGGTATTGAATCGGGCTGATAGCCTTGAACGCGAAGCCTGGCGTACGCGATTTCGTCGAAACGGATGCGGGTGAGCGAGGTGGCATGCCCCTCGCCGCGACGCGGGTCGCGGTTGACCTCGTCAACCAGTTTCCGGATGGTCTGCACGCCATCGCCGATCACGTGGGGCGGGTCACGGCGGGCCGCCGCGATCAGGCGATCGCCGACCACCAGAAGGCGGTGGTCGTGGCCGGGGATGAAGCGCTCGACCAGCACATTGGAGCTGAACTCGGTGGCCGCGTGGTAGGCGACTTCGAGGTGGTCGCGGCTGACGATATTGACGGTGACCCCTTTGCCCTGATTGCCATCCCGGGGCTTGACCACCACCGGGCTCGCGAGATCCTGCATGGCCTGCCAGGCCTCTTCGGCACTTCGCACCACGTGGCCCGAGGGCACGGGCACGCCGGCGGCCGCCAGCAGGTGTTTGGTGAGCTCCTTGTCCTGTGCGATCGACTCGGCGATCGCACTGGTGGAGTCGACCTCGGCCGCCTGGATGCGTCGTTGCCGGCTTCCCCAGCCGAATTGCACCAGGCTGCCTTCGGTGAGACGGCGCAGCGGGATGCTGCGTTCGGTGGCGGCGTCGGCGATGGCGCCCGTACTCGGGCCCATGCGGATGTCCTCATCGAGCAGTCGCAGCTGCTTGAGTGCGGCCTCCAGATCGAAGGGCTCATCCGAGCGTGCCGCCTTGCACAGGGCCTCGGACAGTTCGAGCGCCAGGCGGCCGACCGCCTCCTCGGTGTACTCGAACACCACCTGAAAGACGCCCGGCTGGCGCGTGGCTGCCGTGCGGCCGAAAGTGACCGGACAGCCCGCCTGAGCCTGCAGGCGAAGCGCCGCGAACTGCAGCGCCTGGGCTGCGGGCACCGGCCCGCGGAAACCGATCGGGCGGATGGCTCCGATGAGCGGAAAGCGCGAGCGCAGCCGTGCCTCGAACTTCGGCATGTTGTCGATCGAGAGCTCGTCGGAGGCGCAGCTGACGATCGCCTCGATCGAGGTGTGTCGGCTCCAGAGGTTGGGGCCGCGCAGCGCGCGGATTCTGGTCACTTCCATCGACGTTTTCCTGAGGAGAGGGTCTGGGTCGTGCGGGACCGGCGGTGAGGGGGACGGCTGTTCAGACGGCGCGCGCAGTGACCGGTGTCGCCGGCTCGAGCGTTTCGAGACCGTCCTGAATCAGTCGGGCGTCCAGTCCGCAGGCCCAGGCCGCGGCAACCGCTGCGAGTAGGCCATCGTCGCTGGCGATGCGGTCGTCCTGGATGGGCAACTCGATGGTTCCTGCAACGATCTGTGCATACTCGTTGCTGCCGGTCATGAGCCGGATGCTGCCATCGAGCAGGAGGACGGCCCGCCCGCCTGCGGCCGCGTGCCCGGCCAGCACGCCCGACTGAGGATTGCGGCTGAAGAATATGACCTCGCCCTTGCTGAGCGAGGCCATGTCGGCGACCGATTCATCGTCGGCGTTGAGCACGGCAATACCTTTTTTCTCGAGCACGATGTCGACCTGCGTGCGGAACACCTTGCAGAGTTGCTCGAGGTCGTTGATGTGGCGCTCCGGCACCAAGCCTTCAGGGTTCATGCGCGTGATCACGCCCACCTGACACCAGTCGTAGGCAAGCCCTTCGTCGAGCAGCACCGTCAGGCCGTTCTCGATCACCGCGGCCTCGATGGAGCGGTTGATCAGCAGGCGCTGACCCGCCTTGAAATTTGCGCTGTCACGTTTGTCGATGCGCCGTGGGCCGAGGTACAGACCGTCCCGACAGGCCAGTCCGACCTTCTTGCCGGCCAGTTGCAACAGGTGCGAGACGATTCTTGCCGCAAGGGTGGTGCCTCCCGTCCCGGCGATGCCCACCACCGGAATACGGCCGTCGTCGCGCTCGCCAAACAGATGTTCGATGATGGTCTGCGCCACCGGCGTCGGCGGCACCCCCGGGTGGGTGAGGTGAGTGGACAGTCCCGGACCGGCGTTGACTTCGACGATGGCGCCGCGTTGCTCGGCGAGCGGTTTGGAGATGTCGTCGGCCACCAGATCGACGCCCGCGATGTCGAGGCCGACGGTGCGCGCGGCGAGTGCCGCCTGCCGGATCGTGTCAGGGTGGACCCGTGCGGTGCAGTCAAAGCAGACATTGCCGTTGCGCTGCACGAGCACTTGCGTGCCTTCGGGCGGCACCGAGTCGGGTTCGAAGCCCTGTCGGGACAGGTCGAGCCGGTTGGCCGAGTCAAGCCGAACCGGATTGAGCGGCGCATTGCTCCAGCCTTCGGTGTCTCGCAAGGGGTCGCTGTTGAGCTGAGTGTCGACCAGTTCGCGAATGGTTTGCTGGCCGTCGCCCGTCACATAGGCGGGCTGCCCGCGCGCGGCCGCGGCGAGCTTGCCGCCGACGATCAGCAGCCGGTGCTCATTGCCGCTTACGAATCGTTCGACGATGACACCGCTACCTTCAGCGCTCGCCACCGCGAAGGCCGATTCAACCTGCTCGCGTTCGGTGAGATTGATGCAGACGCCCCGGCCATGGTTGCCGTCGTAAGGCTTGACCACGACCGGCAGGCCGATGTCTTCTGCAGCCGCCCAGGCGTCCCGGGCATCGGAGACCATCCGGCCCTCGGGCACCTCGACGCCGCAGGCCGACAGCAGTTGCTTGGTGAGTTGCTTGTCGCGCGAAATACCCTCGGCAATGGCGCTGGTGCGGTCGGTTTCAGCGGTCCAGATCCGGCGCTGGCTTTTGCCGTAGCCCAGCTGGACCAGGTTGCCCTCGTTGAGTCGGATGGCGGGAATGCCGCGCAATTCGGCAGCCTTGACGATGGCCGCGGTGCCGGGCCCGAGGCAGTACGAATCGGCGATATCTCGTAATTCGGCGACCGCCGCCTTGATGTCAAACGGCTTGTCGTCGATGCAGGCTAGCACCAGTTCGCGTGCAAGCTGCATGGCGCGCAGGGTGACCTTTTCGTGCCACAGGGTGACGATGACCTTGTACTGGCCGCGGATGTCGACGCCGCGGGCTCGCCCGAAGCCGCCGGGGAGGCCGGCGAGCGACTGCAACTCGAGCGTGACGTGCTCCATGATGTGACCGGGCCACGTGCCTTCTTTGAGTCGCCGCAGGAATCCGCCCCGTTCGTCGTAGCTGCAGCGGTGTTCGATCAGCGTCGGCAGCCAGTTTTCCAGCCGCTCCGGAAAGCCCGGAATCGTGTCCGAAGGGCTGTCCTCCAGCGCGCCAATATCGATCAGCGCCTCGAGCGCGGGAAGGTAGGACCACATGTTCGGGCCACGCAAATAGGTGACCGAGAGGATCTCGATATCTCGCTTCATCGATGGAGTCGCAATGGACGGCGAAATGGCCGGAGATGGAAGGCGTTGATACGCAAGGATTTTGGCTGATCTGGGCGGGCTTGCCGTGCAAGGAAGATACTGTACGCTTGTCAGTCGAACAACGAAAATCAGATCTCCTGTGACCTTGCCACTGCCGACTGCCCGCGAACTTGATCCGAGGCAGACCCTCGTCCCCGAGGCCTGGCGCGGGGCGATTGAGCCGCAACTCGAGCCTGACGAACAGGTGCTTTGCTGGCTCGAGCTCGATCTTGACCAACGGCTCCGATTCAGTCGCGGGCTGCTGGTGCTCACGCACCGGCGTCTGCTCGCGTGGACCGGTGACCCTGCGCGCTGGCAGGCCTGGCCGATCGCGCCTCCACGCGCTCTGGTTCTGCATGACCATGCAGGCGCCGCCAGCCTGGAACTCGTCGAGGAGGGCGTGCGCCTCGACAACTGGCGTTTCACCCTGGGTGGCAACCCCTCGGCTACCCGGCTGGTCCATCGATTCGAGGCCCTTCGCGACGGCCGCGCCGAGCCGGCACCGTCCGAGCGCGAGCTTGCCAGTTGCGAGCGCTGCGGGGCCGAGATTCCGTCCGGCTCCGAAGAGTGCCCGCAGTGCGAGGCCGAGGTGGCGGTGCCCCCCTCTACCTGGACGCTGCTGCGCCTCTGGCGCTTCGCGCGTCCCTACAAGGGGCAACTGCTGATCGGTTTCCTGCTCACGCTGGCCGCGACGGCGGCCACGCTGGTGCCGCCCTATCTCACCATGCCGCTGATGGACAAGGTGCTCATCCCCTACCAGAACGGCACGCCGATCGA
>CAIVPX010000163.1 GCA_903907905.1 uncultured bacterium
AGATCAGCACGGCCGATGGGGCGCCGACGCTCGAGCTCGATCTGAGCACCGCGTCGGGTGCTGCGCAGGCGCTGGCGGTGTACGACGCCGAGGCCTCGTCGGCTTCGACCAAGGTCTTCCGCTACACGGTGCCAGAGGGCACGACGGTGAACGCGGCCAGCCTCAAGCGGCTACAACTCAATCGCGCGGTGATTGCCGATGCGTCGGGCAATCGTCTGGGCATCGAGGCGGCGGTCACGCTCGATCGCGCGGACAACGTATTCGGCGGCATGGTGACGCTGGGCGGTGGTCGGGTCGTCGTGCGGGACAGCACCGCGCTGGTGGCCGTGCTCGCCGACAGCGGCGACACCTCGCTGCAATCCGGTGGCGCCATCACGGTGAGCGGTTCGGTCAGTGGCGCGGGCAGCGATCTGGTGCTGGTGCCGGCGGCAGGCGGTGCGGTGAGCTTTGGCAACCTCAGGGTATCGGGTGACCTCACCCTGGTGACGCAGGGTGCAGGCGTCAGCCAGACCGGCGTGCTCGAGGTGGGCGGGTCCACCCTGATCACGGCCACCGGTCAGGCCATCGCGCTCGGCAATGCCGGCAATGACCTGGCGGGCCAGGTGACGCTGTCGGGCGCTGCGATTACCCTTGCCGACGTAAACGACCTGCGGGTGGCAATCGAGGCGACGGCCTCCAGCAGCGTGACGGCAGGCGCTGCGCTTGAGCTCTCCGGCTCGGTGAGCGGCGCGCTCACGCTGAGGGCCGCCTCGGCGGTGCTGGGCGCAAGCGCGGTAAGCGGTGCGCTGGCGGTGACGACGACCGGTGCGATCAGCCAGTCGGGCGCGCTGCAAGTTGGTGCGAGTGCCACGCTCGATGCCGGGGGCTCGGTGTCGCTTGGCCAGGCCGGCAACGTGTTCGAGCAATCGGTGAACTTGCGCTCGGGCGGCGCGGCAGCGCTTCGCGCCAGCGGCGCGCTGGAGATCAGCGTGAATGCCGTGGGCGACGTCAGCCTGACTGCAGGCGGTGGCGTGCAGATCACCCGTGCAGAGAGCAGCGGGCGGCTGAGCGTGAGCAGCACGCAGTCGGTCAGCGCGGGCGCGCTCGATGTCGGGGCGCTGAGCCTGCAAAGCGCGGGTGCGGTGACGCAGTCGGCGGCGTGGAAAGTGGGCGGCGTCTCGGCCATCAGCGCCGGGAACCGCTTGACCCTGGTTGATGCGGGCAACGACTTCTCGGGCTCGCTGACGGTAGTGGCGGCGACACTGGACCTGCGCAACGCCAACGCACTGAACCTGCAGCTGAACACAATCGGGGACGTGACCGTTCAGGCGGCAGGCCGGGTGGTGCTGAGCGGCGCGGTGAGCGGCGCGGGCAGCGATCTCAGCCTGAGCGCCGCATCAGTCTCGCAGGACGCAGCACTGACGGTGGGCGGCACGACGCAGATCAGTGCGGCGACGGGGGCAGTTGAGCTCTCGCTCAGTGGCAATGACTTTTCTGGGGTGGTCAGCGTGGCGGCCGCGTCGCTCGAGTTGCAGGATGCGAGCGGGCTCGAGGTGCAGCTCGATGTGTCGGGCGATACGACCCTTCGTGCAGCCGGCGAACTGCGTCTGGCCGGTCAGGTGCGCGGTGCGGGCAGCGACCTCGTGCTGAACGCTTCGGCGGTGGCGCAGCGCACCGGGTCGCTCTCGGTGCAGGGCGACACCCGGATCACGGCGACCGGCGCGTCGGTGGCCTTGGCCGATCCGGGCAATGTCTTCGTGGGCCCGGTCACCGTGGCCGCTCGCTCGTTGTCGATGTCGGACACCGTCGCGCTTGCGTTGACGCTTAACGGCGTCGCCGAGGCGACACTCGTGTCGGCCTCGGGCCTCAGTGTGTCGTCGATCGGGTCGGCCTCACTGCTGCTCGATCTTCAAAGTGCCGACGACGCGTTCGTGCAAGCGGATGGAGCGCTGGTGTTGAGCGCGCAGCTGGCTCGCCCGGGCAGCGATCTGACGGTCTATACAGGCAACAGTTCGGCGCTCGAGCTCGTGTCGACGCAGGTTGCGGGCGCGCTCTCGACGCAGTCGGGCAGCGTGTCGCAGCAGGGCGCGCTCACGGTGGGTGGCGCGGTTGACCTTCTGAGTACGGCGGGTATTACGCTCGCCGACACGGGCAATCGACTGACGGGTCCGGCGAGCCTTACCGCCGTGTCAGCGATCAGCGTGGTGTTCGGCGGGGCCATGGACGTCAACCTTGATCTCGCGCGTGCGGTGCAGGGGCGCGGCACGAGCTTCCATGGCGCCGATACGATCACCCTGGTGGCTACCGATGCCGAACTCGTTCAGGCCGCCGATCTGGCGCTGCTGCGAGTGGCGGGCGTCGATCGGGTCACGACGACCAGTGTGGTGAATGCTGCGGAATACGCCACCATCCTGGGTTACCTGGGGCTGTCGGGCGCAAGCGCTGCAGTGCGCGATGCAGTCTTCGATGCGCCCAACAAGGACCTGTCGGCCGATGAGGGCGATGATCTGGCCGTGATCGTGGCGGCGGTCAACACCCTGACCTCGGAAAGCGAAAAGGGCTCGGTTGCGCTGAGCCTGCAGGGCGTGGATGCGGATGTCGAACATATCGATGTGCAGGTTCGCGACTCGTTGGCCGGTGTGTTGAACACTGTCGCCACGAAATCAGGCGCTGCCTGGGTGATTGCCAATGTCAATCTGTCCACGCTGAGCGACGGGCTGGTAACGGTGATCGCGACGGTGACCGATGATGCAGGCAATACGCGCGAGGCGACTAATACGCTGACGCTGGACACCAGTGCGGACACGGGCTCGGCGATTGCGCTGGGCTTTGCCGGGCCGGTGGTCAACGCTCGCGAGCAAGGTGCGCTGAGCTTCGAGGTGGCTGGGCTCGATGCCGACATGCAGAGCGCCACAGCGACCTTCGTCGGGCAGTCCGCGACGGTCGAGGTGGTGATCAGCAGCAATGGCCGCCATGCGGTCGATCTCGGTGCGTTGGGCGATGGTCTCGTGAGCACAACGCTCAGCGTGACCGATCGGGCGGGCAACCGCGCGTCGCGGGCTGGGATCACGCTTGAGATCGACAGCAGTGCCGATCTGGGGACGCCCTTCGAAATGGCCCTGCCTGCTGAGTCCAGCGTGATGAGCGAGGTAGAGAAGACAGCGCTGAGTCTGGGCTTGAGCGGTGCGGACGCGGACGCGGTCAGTATCGAGGTGGTGCTCCACGATTCGGTCGGCGCTTCGGTGCGCGCGTGGGCGGTGCAAGATCCGCAGACCGGTAGCTGGGCGCTGTCCGACCAGGACCTGAGCACGCTGGCCGATGGCTGGGTGACGGTGAGCGCGACGGTGACCGATGACGCGGGCAACACGCGGGTGGTGGGCGACACGCTGGATCTGGATACGAGCGCGGACCTGGGCGAGAGCTTTGCGGTGACGGTGGCGGCATCGGACAAGGTGACGAACGCATCCGAGCGCGGATCGGTGACGCTGAGTCTGTCTGGGGTGGATGCGGACGCGGTGTCGGTGCAGCTTGAGCTCCGTGATTCGGGTGTGGGCGCGAACCAGCGTGTGCTGAGCGTGGCGGCAAGCCGCGCGGGTGCGGGCTGGGTGTTTGCAGACCAGGACCTGAGCACGCTGGCCGACGGCTGGGTGACGGTGAGCGCGACGGTGACCGATGACGCGGGCAACACGCGGGTGGTGAGCGACACGCTGGATCTGGATACGAGCGCGGATCTGGGTGAGGGCTTTGCGGTGACGGTGGCGGCATCGGACAAGGTGACGAACGCATCCGAGCGCGGATCGGTGACGCTGAGTCTGGCCGGGGTGGATGCGGACGCGGTGTCGGTGCAGCTTGAGCTCCGCGATTCGGGTGTGGGCGCGAACCAGCGGGTGCTGAGCGTGGCGGCAAGCCGCGCAGGCGCGGGCTGGGTGTTGGCAGACCAGGACCTGAGTACGCTGGCCGATGGCTGGGTGACGGTGAGCGCGACGGTGACCGATGACGCGGGCAACACGCGGGTGGTGGGCGACACGCTGGATCTGGATACGAGCGCGGA
>CAIVPX010000164.1 GCA_903907905.1 uncultured bacterium
CGGCTGCCGCAGGAGCGCCCCGCGCGGGTCTGCATTCGTCTGCACGACGGATCGGTGCTCAGCGCCGAGGTGGGGGCCAACCGGGGCGACGACGCCTTGCCCTACAGCCGCGATGAATTGCGCGGCAAGTTCATGCAGTTGTGCACCCGCGTCTGGGACGACGCGCACTGCGAGCGACTGCTCTCGGCCACGCTGGATCTGGCGGGCGATTGCCAGGGCGGGCGCCCGGCGATGCTCGCCTGGTCGAACTGGTGCGAACTGCTCGTGCGGCCGCCCCGGGTGGGACAGGCCTGACGCGCGTACCCTCGATCAGGACGCCGAGCCGTCTAGTTCTTCCAGGACGCAGCCGTCAGCATGGTGGCGAGCATGTCGAGCCGGGGGTGCATGGGCGGGGGATAGGCGCTCAGGCTATGCGAGAGCCTGAGTGAGAGCGCCGCAATCGCCATCTGATAGCTGAGCGGCCCGGGGTTGATCAGCGGCACCGGCAGGCGGGGTTGCAGCCAGCCGTGCGCCTGATGCATGGTGGTTGAGCCGAGAATGAGAACGTCGGCGCCGTCTTCCCGGATTGCACGCAGGGCGGCCTGCTCGAGCAGCGGAAAGACCTCGGACTCCTTGCCCGAGAGCAGCCCCTGATTGTCCGGCGGCACCTCGATCGCACGCACCGAGGCGCACTTGTGATGCATGCCCAACTCATCGAGTGCTTTCTTGTAGAGCGGCTTCCAGCGGCTTGCCATGGTCAGGATGGAAAATCGATCGCCCAGCGTGAGGGCCATCAGCATGGCCAGCTTGCCCGGACCGAACACCGGAATGCGCAGGACCGAGCGCAGCGCCGCCACGCCCGAGTCGCTCATAGTGTCGATACAGACCGCGTGAAAGCCCTCCGCTTCGGCCTGGCAACCGGCCTCGAGGATGGAGACGTCGGCCAGTACGAAATCATGGTGACTGGAATAATTGACCGGGCCCGCGCGCACCGGACGAAACTCGAATTCGACCCCGGCGGACTGATCGAGCCCCGCGAGTTGCTCGCGCCGAAGCGCGAGATTGTCCGCCGACATGGCGAAGGGCACGATCACCAGAATGCGTTTCATCGCCGTCTCCGTTTTCGTCATTGCGGGTGTGGCTGCGGCGGGCGGGGCGCTCCGGCCACCTGGCCCGCGCTGTCCCGAATGAGCCGCTCAGGATGGGTGTAACACAGAAAGCGGCGGTTGATTGCACGGCCGATGGCGCAGACGCCTGCCTCGAGGGCCACATCGAGCCCCATCTCGGTGACGCCGCTTCGGGACACTACGATCGGCACGCCCATCTGCGCGGCCTTGATGATCATTTCGCTGGTGAGCCGGCCGGTGGTGTAGAGCGTTCGCACCGGCGCGGGATTGCGCGTGGATTCATCCAGCGCCAGCCAGCCCGCGATGCTGTCGACTGCGTTGTGCCGCCCGACATCCTCGATGAAGACCTGTAGCCGCTCGCCTTCGAAGAGCGCGCACGCATGGACCGAGCCGGCTGCCTTGTAGACGGTGTCACGAAGACGGACGGTGTCAAGTATTTGAAGCAACTGCGATTGCCGCAGCGTGGCGGGCGGCGAGTCTCGGAGGGGCGCAAGCTGTCCAAGCAGATCGGCGAACATGCTGCCCTGACCGCACCCGGTGGTGACGATTCGTCCCGTATCGCGAAGACCTGCGCCAGGGCGCGCATCAAGTGTCTTGACGGCGGCGGCCCCGACCTGCCAGTCGACTGTGACCGACTCGATCTGCCCGACCGACTCGACCAGTCGCTGGTTGAGCAGATAGCCGATGACCAGCCACTCGGGATGCGCGCCGAGCGTCATCAGCGTGACCACCTCGGCCTTGTCGACATATAGCGTCAGCGCGCGCTCGATCGGAACGCGCAGGGTGAAGACGTGACCCAACTCGTCGGTGACCAGAACTTCGCGGGTAGGCTCGATTCGCGCCTGAGTCAGACGAGGGGGCATGCTGTGGGCGGGCTCGCGCAAGACGGGGTTCGGTGCGGCGGGGTCGTTAGCGTAGCGCGACTTGAGTTCCGCGCTGCTGCTGTCTAGAGTGTGAAGTCTACGTGCTCCGCCTGTTGCCTGACCCGCCCCGCGTCAGGGGCTCCGCTGCGTGGGCGATAACGGCCTGACGAAAAATATGATCAATCCGCCTCTCCAGAACCCGCCTGCCGAGTCTTTCGGACCCGCCGCGCCGGTCGTGCCTCTGCCCGCGCCGGCGGCCCGTCGCCCCATGCATACGCGCCGCGTGGTCTACGAGAGCTATATTCGCGATGACAAACTATTTGACCTCGAGGGGCGTCTGGTCGACACCAAAGCCTATGCGTACCACGAGCCCTACCGGGGCGTGCGCGCAGCCGGCGATACCCTGCATGAGATGGTGGTTCGCCTGACCATCGGCATCGACATGGTGGTTCGCGAGATTCATGTCTCGATGCCGGCCACCCCGTACCCTCCTTGCGGTCAGGCACAGCTCAACTTCGCGGGTCTGGTGGGTCTGAGTCTCGCCAGGGGTTGGCGCAAGGCGCTCGATGAGAAGGTGGGGGCCGTACTGGGTTGCACGCATGTGCGCGAGATGCTGGCCCACATGCCCACGATCGGCTATCAGACGCTGAGCGGCTGGTCCTTGCGAAGCGCCGAGGGCATGCAGGATGTGCCTCTGCGCGCCGAGGGCCAGCCCCGCTTCATCGACGGCTGCCGGGGCTGGGCATCCGATGGCCCGGTGGTGGCGGTGCTCATGCCTGAGCACTTCCGGCCTCGAGCGAGTGAGCCCGATGCGTGACAGCCCGCGGCCGGGGGCCGAGCGTGCCTGAAGCCGTGGCCCGGTCGGCAGTGACAAGACCCGATGATGGATCGCCTCTCGACGAGGACCGCCTGCGGGCGCTGGCCCTGCGGCCCTTCCAATTGTTCGAGGCACTCGAGGTGCCGTGCGCCTACGAGCGCTCTTTCAAGCTCGAAGGCGGGGTCCTGCTCGCGCAGCGCTACATGCTCGCCGTGGAGATCGACTCGATCGGGCCGCAGCGACTGCTGGCGGTCTGTCGCGGTCTCGCCATGCCCGAGTCACTGTTCGAGCAGTTTCAGCGCGCCATCGCTACCGCCGACCTCGCACTTTTTGGCTTCGAGGGATCCGGGCAGGGGGCGATATTCAAGGCTTACCTTGAGTATCGTCTTGCCATGCATCAATCCCTCGGGCAGACGCCCGACCCCGAGGCCTCGTACCGGCTGCACATGGGTTTCAAATGGCGGGCCGACTCGCCTGATGAGGGGCTGACCACCGTGTATCAATGCTGGCCGGGGCTTGCGGCCGATACGCTGCGCGAGCGGGTCGACCGGGTTTACCGATCCATGCCCTCGCCAGTCGGCCGGGACGCCATGAGGACGATGATCGATCGGGGGCTGAGCCGCATGTCGGCGGCCGACATGCTCTTTCTCGATGTTGGCGAGGCAGGCCAGCCCGGCCGTGGTTTCGACCTCAATTTCTACGCCAGTGGCTTGCGGGTGGCCGACCTGTGCGAGCCCATCCGCGATGCGGCGCGGGCCCTGGGCGTGGATGTGTCGGGCTTTGACCGGCTGATGCACATCGCGGGGCCCAAGCGGCTGGGCCATCTGTCAGCGGGGCTCAGCCGAGGCGGCAGCGAGTACCTCACCGTCTATTTCGAGCCCTGAGCCGCCCTCCGGTCGGTGCGTCGAGTCCGCGAAACGCAGGCCCGCTCGCGCTTGCGGGCCGATGCTATGATCGAATGAGGCTTGGCCTGACGCCCTCGTTTCAGCGGGCGTCGTCAGAATGATCGGGCCAGATTCTCGACCGGGAGTTCATCTTGCGAAAGCCAGACTACATCAAGGGCCTGCACGACATCGGACGCGGGCACTACGCTTACCTCGTGCCCGATGGCAGCTGGGGCTGGTCCAACGCGGGCCTGATCGAAGACTCTGGGCAAACCCTGCTGGTTGATACGCTCTTCGATCTCGACACCACCGACGAGATGCTGCGGGCCATGCGTGCAGCCGTCCCGGCAAGCGCCGAACTGGGCGCGCTCATCAATACCCACGCCAACGGCGACCACACCTTCGGTAACCAGTTGCTCGAGGGCGCTCGCATCATCGCGTCCAAGGCCTGCGCCGAAGACATGAAACTGCGTCCGCCCGAAGAGCTGGCGCGCTGGGGACGCGAGTGGCAGAACATGGGCATCGCCGGCCAATTCTGGCAGGAGGTGATCGGCTCGCGCTTCAACTTTGAAGGCATTCGCCTGGTGCTGCCCACCGAAACCTTCAGCGGCGAGATGAAGCTCAAGGTGGGGGACAAAGAGGTTCACCTCGTCGAGGTCGGGCCTGCGCATACGCGGGGCGATGTGCTGGTTTACGTGCCCGCCGATCGCGTGCTCTACACCGGCGACATTCTGTTCAACGGCGGACATCCCGCAATCTGGGCAGGTCCGCCCAGCAACTGGGTCAAGGCCTGCGACCTGATGCTTTCGTGGGACCTCGAAACCGTGGTGCCCGGGCACGGTCCGGTTACCGACAAGCATGGCATTCGAGAGTTCCGCGATTATCTGGCCTACATCATCGCGCAGTCGCGTCGCTGCTATGACGAAGGCATGAGCTTCGAGCAGGCCGCCGACACCATTTCACTGGATCGGTGGGCGCATCTGGCCGAAGCCGAGCGGCTCTACATCAACGTGTATGCGTGCTATCGCGAGTTCAGCGGCGGTGAACTGCCCAAGCCCGACTTCATGTACCTGTATCAACTCATGGCCAAGCGGCACTTCCGGCATCACGCCCAGCACTGCCAGGAACCCGGCTGTTCGCACGCCGGGCATTGAACCCGGCGGGCGGACCTAGCGGGCCGGCGGCCGGCGCCTGAGTTGCGACAGGCCGATGAGCGTGAGGGCGAGCAGCACCAGGGCGATCCCTGCCCAATCGCGTGGCGCAGGGCGCTCACCCAGTTCGATCATGCTGCTCAGCAGTCCGACCACGGGTGCAGCGAGGGTGCTCAGGCTGGCGATGCCCGAATCGACGCGTCGCAGCAGCCAGAACCACAGGACCAGGCTCAGGCCGCTCACGATGCCGCCGTTGTAGAGCAGGGCAAAGTAGAGATAGCCCTTGTCCCATTGCCAGTCACCGAAGCCTGAGGGCAGTGCCATCGCGCCAAGGGCCAGCGCGCCCGCGAGGTTTTGCCAGGCACAGAGTGCGATGGGGTCGTCGCTGCTTCGAAGCTGATAGCGTTTGATCATCACCACGCCCGCTGCCCACGCCAGACCCGAGCCCAGCAGGTAGAGATCGGACACCTGAGGCCGGCGGCCCGGGTCGAGCAGCAGCACGATGCCTGTCAGCGCAACGGCCGACGCCATCCACTGCGCCCGGCCGGGGCGTTCCCCCAGAACGGGCCAGGCCAGCAGCGCGACGAAGAAAGGCATGGTGTAGACGAGGATGGCGCTGCGGCCCGCATCGGATACCTCGACGCCCCACATCATCAGCACGAAGGACAGCGCCGTGTTGATCAGCCCGATGGCCAGCACCGATAAGGGATGACTGATCTTGAGTGAGCGTCGCAAGAGGAGCGCCGTGCCGAACAGCACCAGCGCGGCCAGCATCAGCCGGGCCGACACGAAGGGGATGAGCGGCGCGAGTTCGGTCGACCGTTTGATGACGACCCAGTTGTAGCCCCAGGCGATCGGCGTGAGCGCAAGGCAGATCAGAACCGGCGCGGAGAACTGCATCGGACGATCTTATTGGCTGCGGGGGCTGAACGGGCCCCTGCGTTCCGTTATTGCCCGGGCCCTTGCATGCGGGCCGCTGCGGCCGGCCGTGGCGCGCCGCTTCGGGACGCCCGAGATTGCAGACCGGCCCTCGGCCGTCTTATGCTCGGGGATCTCCTTTCGTGACGCCAACAAGGTCAACCGTGTCGATTCGAACGCATCTGGCGGGCGCCGACCTCGCACCGCTGCTCATGGTCTACGTGCAGCTGAGTGGCGACACGGCTATCCTGGCTGAGTTTCGCCCCTACATCACCGGCCCCTGGTGCTACAACGAGTCGGTCCCGCAGGCGCTCAAGGAGCGGCTCTACGACCGGCTGGCCGACCTGCTTGAGGCGATCGACGCGGGCCGCGCGCAGGCTGCCCCGCCGCCCGATCGGCGCACCCTCGCCGAGATGACCCGCACGTGCGTCGGTCAGGCGGTGCCCGACGAGTATCTCCCGCTGATCGCTCACGAGATGCAACTCGCGGGCACGCCGCCCCTTGAGGTCGACTGGCGCGAGCGGCCCAGCGACGAGCGGGTGGCCGACTTTCGGGTGCTGATCATTGGCGCCGGCGAGTCGGGACTGTGCCTGGGCATCAAGCTGCTGGCGCTGGGCATTCCCTTCGTGATCCTCGAAAAGAACGAGACGGTGGGCGGCACCTGGCTGGAGAACCGCTACCCGGGCTGCGGTGTCGATACGCCCAACCATTTCTACCAGTTCTCGTTTGAACCCAACCACGACTGGTCGCGCTATTTTTCGCCCCGTGACGAGATCTGGCAGTACCTCGAGGCCTGTGCCGACCGCCACGCCTTGCGCCCGCATATCCGGTTTCGCACTGAAGTGACCGAGGCGCGCTGGGATGAGGCGGCCGCAGCCTGGCGCGTCAGCGCGCGCACCGCCGACGGATCAAGCGAGCAGTTTGTCGGCAACGCGCTGGTCTGTGCGGTGGGGCAGCTCAATCGGCCCAAGATGCCCGATATCGAGGGGCTCGAGCGCTTCGGCGGACCGGTCATGCACACCGCGCGCTGGGACGAGCGGGTCAGCCTTGCCGGCAAGCGGCTGGCCATGATCGGCACCGGCGCAAGCGGCATGCAGGTGGGGCCCGCGGTGGTGGATCGGGTCGAGCAGCTCACCATCTTCCAGCGCAGTCCCCACTGGGCCGTGCACAACCCGCTGTATCACTCGCAAGTGGGTGAGGGCAAAAAGTGGGCCCTCAAGCATCTGCCCCACTACGCCAACTGGTATCGGTTCCAACTGTTCTGGGCTGCAGGCGATGGGCTCTACCCCTCTCTAAAGGTCGACCCCGACTGGCCTACGCCCGACATTTCGCTCAATGCCGAAAACCACGCGATGAGAGAGCGGCTGATCGAGCACATCAGCCGGGAACTCGATCACGACCCGGCCCTGCTGGCCAAGGCGGTGCCCAACTACCCCCCCTACGGCAAGCGAATGCTTCGTGACAATCACTGGTTTCGCATGCTGACGCGTCCGAATGTTGAACTGGTCACCGACCCGATCGAGCGCATCGAGCCTGCTGGCGTGGTCACGCGCGATGGTCGCTTGCGCGAGGCCGACATGCTGGTGCTGGCCACAGGCTTTCAGGCCGATCGCCTCACCTGGCCCATGCATATCGAAGGGCGCGGGGGCCAGACGCTGCGCGATCGCTGGGGGGAGGACGATCCGCGCGCCTACCTCGGTATTACCGTGCCTGACTTTCCGAACTTCTTCATGATGTACGGCCCCAACACCAACCTCGCGCACGGCGGAAGCGCCATCTTCCACAGCGAATGCCAGACTCGCTACACCCTGCTTGCCCTGCGCGAGTTGATCGAGCGTGGCCGTCGTGCCATGGATTGCCGGCGCGAGGTGCACGATGACTTCAATCGCCGGGTCGATGCCCTGCACTCAAGAATGGTCTGGGCGCATCCCGGGGTGGGGAGCTGGTACAAGAACAAGCGTGGCCGTGTCTTTGCCACCACCCCCTGGCGTCTGCTCGACTACTGGGACATGACCCGCACGCTGCAGCCGGACGATTACCTGTTCACCTGATTTCTCAAGAGGGCCGTCGATGGATCTGAAACTTTCCGGAAAAACCGTCCTGATCACGGGCGCATCCAAGGGAATCGGCGCCTGCTGCGCCCGGTCCTTTGCGAGCGAGGGCTGCCACCTCATCCTGATCGCACGCAATACCGCCATGCTCGAGGCGCTGGCGGCCGATATTCGTACGCAGCATCCGGTCAAGGTGGAAACCTTCGGCCTCGATCTGCGTGATCCGGCCGATTTGGCGCAGGCCTCGGCGCTTTGCGCGCGCACCGACATTCTGGTCAACAATGCGGGCGACATTCCGCCCGGCACGGTCGAGCAGATCGATGATGCCCGCTGGCGGCACGCCTGGGAGCTCAAGGTCTTCGGTTACATCAGCCTCGCCCGTGCCGCCTTCAGCGCCATGCGGGCAGGCAGTGCGGGCACGATCATCAATGTCATCGGCATGGCCGGCGAACGTCCAACGGGCGGCTACATCTGCGGCGCAACCGCCAACGCGGCGCTGGCCGCCTTCACCAAGGGGCTCGGCCAGGACGCGCTTGCCACGGGCGTGCGCGTCATGGGCGTGCACCCGCCGGCCACCCGCACCGACCGAATCGAGATGATGATGCGTGCCATGGCGCTCAAGCACTATGGCGACGAGACCCGCACAGCCGATCTGCTGCGTGACGGCCTGATCGAGCCGTCGATGGATCCGGAGCAGGTGGCCGATGCGGTGGTGTACCTCGCTTCTCCCCGCGCGAGCCAAATGTCCGGCATCGTCCTCAACATGGGCCGCGTCAACGGTTGACGCGCGAGCACTCGATCCGGTCCGATTCGATCAGGAGACGCGTTCATGAGCCAGGGATCTCTCAACGACAATTATCGGGGGGTGTTCGACACCCGCCTCGGATTCGGCGACAAGCCGGCTGTACTGGTCATCGATTTCGTCAAGGCTTACACCACGCCCGGTGCGCCCTTCTTTGGCCAGGGCGTCGTCGATGCCGTCGATGCGTCGGTCGATCTGATCGGCCGGGCGCGAACCCTCGGTATTCCGGTGCTCTACACCACGGTGGAGTATCACCCCTCGGGCGTTGACGGGGGCCTCTTCTTTCGCAAGGTGCCCTCGCTCAAGTTGTTCGTTCGGGGTGAGCCGCTCGGAGCCATCGATCCCAAGATCGCACCGCGCCCCGACGAGATCGTGGTCGCCAAGCAGTACCCGAGCCCCTTCTTCGGCACCTCGCTTGCGTCCACGCTTCAGGTCATGGGCGTTGATTCGATCGTGCTGCTGGGGTGCTCCACCAGCGGCTGCGTGCGTGCGGCCGCCGTCGATGGCATCCAGTACGGCTATCGCGTGATCGTGCCGCGCGAGTGCGTGGGCGACCGCCACGACGCGCCACATCAGGCGGCGCTGTTTGACATCAACGCGAAGTACGGCGACGTAGTGTCCCGGGCCGAGGTGATGGGCTGGTTCGAGTCGCTGCAGCGCTGACCGGATTTCGCGTCGGAGCCGCCGATGGCGCTGCGCGTTCCTGATGGAAGTGTTGAATGGATGAGTCAGGCTTGAGTTCAGTTCAGCGTACCGAGCGGTGTCTGGCTGCGATCGATCGCTGGAACCCTCACGTGAACGCGATGGTGACGGTCGACGCCGAGGGAGCGCTTCGTGACGCGCGCCAGGCCGACGTCGATTCAGCCCTGGGTCGTACGCGAGGCCCGCTGCACGGCGTGCCCATCGTCATCAAGGACAACATCGATACCGCGGGGATGAGAACGACTTATGGGTCGGGGTTCTTCTCCGACCATATTCCTTCCGAGGACGCGCCAGTGGTCACGCGTTTGCGCCAGGCGGGTGCCGTGGTCCTGGGCAAGGCCACGCTGCATGAGTTCGCCTTCGGGGTCCGCTCGTTCAACCCCGTGACGGGCCAGTGCCGCAATCCCTATGATCCTGGTCGCATCCCGGGCGGTTCGAGCGGCGGATCGGGCGTCGCGGTGGCCACCGGCATGGCCGAGATGGCCCTGGGCACCGATACCGGGGGCTCTGTGCGAATCCCAGCGGCGCTCAATGGCGTCTCGGGCTTGCGGCCCACGCTCGGCAGGGTGTCCAACGTCGGGTGCATGCCAGTCAGCCCCACCTTCGACACCATTGGACCGATGGCACGCAGTATCGAGGCACTGTCGCGCATGTTTGCCGTGATCGCAGGGTTTGATGCGCGCGATCCGGTCAGTGAAGACCGCCCTCTCGACAACTTCCTGCCTCAGCTGTCAGCAGGTATTGCCGGGCTGAGGGTCGGGCTGCCCCGGGACCATTATTTCGATGGGCTGGATTCCGATATTGCCGCTGCGCTTCAGTCAGCGGTCAGAACGCTGGAGCAGTTGGGGGCCCAGGTGATTGACATCGACCTGCCCGGCGCGCGGCACAGTCACCGTTTTGCGAGCACGCTGATTTTTGCCGATGTCTGTCAGATCCACGCATCGAGAGTGGCACAGGGGGGACCCCAATGGGCGCCCCAGACGCTCGAGCGCATCCGCCATGCGCTGACGCTCTCGGCGGTCGACTATGCCAGCGCCGTGAGAGCGCGTGAGCAGTGGTGCCTGGACCTGGACAGAGTTTTTGATGAGGTGGACGTGATCGTATCGCCGACCACTGCTGGCCTGGCACCGCTGATTGAGGATGATCGCAGCCTGCTCGAGGCGACTCGAGCGGTCACCCAGAATACCTACGCCGGTGCGTTAGGAAAGCTGCCGGGGCTGTCGATCCCCTGTGGGCTGTCACACGACGGTCTGCCGATCGGCATGCAACTTGAGGCCCCGCGCTGGCGGGACACCCTGCTGCTGCGCGCGGGGTGGGCGTATCAGTCGGTGACCGATTGGCACCGCCTCGAGCCCAGGTTACCGGCTGCCTGCTGAGCCCAGCGCGCCATAGACCGCAGCGCGGCTTTTCGGGCGCGACGACTTCGCCCGCTTTTTGGCTCAGGCGGACTGCTTCACGCTTCGAAAGTGAGCGATGGCCTCTTGCAGGCTGACCAGGTCCGCGTACTTCTGCTCCATGTCGAACAGATTGGCCTCGTGGGGCGCCTGGGCCCGATCGCCCACGCAGTCGGTGACCACCATCGGGCGAAGTCCGTGAGCCGAGGCATCGACGGTGCTGGCACGCACGCATCCGCTGGTGGTGCAGCCCGTGATGAACAGGGTGTCGACGCCGCGAAAGCTCAGCCAGGATGCGAAGTTGGTGCCAAAGAATGCGGAGCCGTGCCGCTTGAGCGAGACGTATTCGCCTTCGACCGGTCTGACCGAGGCCACGAACTGAGCGTCGGGGCTGCTGGGCGACAGCGCCTTGAGGGCGGGCACCTTGATTGCGAAGGTGCCGATGTCTTCACCGGCGGCCTCGGTCCCGAACCGGACATGGCCCACTGCAATACCGCACTCGCGCGCGACCTTGAGCAGTTGTGCCGTGTTGTCGATGGCCTGCCCGATGTTGTAGCCACCGAGGATGTCGGGCTTGGCAAAGCCCTCCTGGAGATCGATGATCAGCAGGGCCGACTTGCGGCCGAAGCCGAGTTTCTGACCGAAATGCTGTTTTTCGTAGATGCTCAGATCGGACATGGTGGTCTCTCAGAAGGTTCGCACCGCGAACAGGGTGATGGAGGGGAAGGCGATCAGCAGCGCCACGATCAGAATCTCCATCACGAAGAAGGGCAGGACGCCCTGAAAACACTCCCGGATGGAAATTTCGGGGTTGGTCGCGGACACGACAAACACGTTCAAGCCGACAGGCGGGGTGATGTTGCCGATCTCGGTCATCTTGGTCACGAGAATGCCGAAAAGCACCGGGTCGATGCCCGCCTGTTTCACGATCGGAAACACCACCGGCATGGTCAGCAGGATCATGGACGCAGCGTCGATGAAGCACCCCAGGATGAGAAAGGGGATGAGCAGCAGAATCGTGAGCAGCGTGGGGTTCAGATTGAGGCCGATCGCCCAGACTGCGATGTTCTGGGGCAACTGCGTGGTGGCCAGGGCCGCGCTGAACACGCCCGCGCCGATGATCAGGAAGAAGATCGATGCGGTACTCGATCCCGAGGTTTGCAGCCCCTCCTTGATCTCTTTCATCTTGGTGCCGCGGATGATGGCAATGGCCAGCGCCGACGCTGCCCCGAATCCAGCGGCTTCACTCGCCGTGGCTAGACCCGAGTAGAGGGAACCCATTACGACGATGAAGACGACCAGGATCTCCCAGGAGGAAAAGGTGAGCTTGAGTCGCTCCCGATATCCCACTTTGGGGTTCAGTGTCATCTGGCTCATCTGCGGATCTCGCTTGACCATCCAGCGAATACCCAGTGCGTAGACGAAGATGGTCAAGATCCCCGGGATGATGCCGGCCATGAAGAGCGAGGGAATGGGCGTTTCGGTGGCGATCGAGTAGAGCACCATCACCGTCGAGGGCGGGATGAGCACGCCCAGCGTGCCGCCGGTGGCTACGGCAGCCCCCGCCAGGCGTTTGGTGTAGCCGGCCTTGAGAAGCTGGGGCACCGCAATCTTGGAGATGGTGGCGGCCGTGGCAATCGACGAGCCGGAGACCGTGGCGAAGGCCCCGCACGCCACGACGGACGAGATGGCCAGGCCTCCGGGGATATGGCCCAGCCAGGCGGCTGCCGCCTTGAAGCCTTTTTCAGAGATGCCGGCCGAGTAGGCCATGTGCCCCATGAACAGGAACAGCGGGACGACGATGAAGGCAAACTCGGCGGTGACGGCGTAGGGCAGAGTTCCCAGGAGGTAGTCTGCAGCGCCCCATCCGCGCATGGCGATCAGGCCCAGCACGCCGCAGGTGAGCAGCGACATGGCAATGGGAAAGCCCAGGGCGAGCAGGATGAAAAGAGCACCCACCAGGACGAAGCCTTGCTCGGCGGCACTCATGCCGGTTCCTTTTTGAAGTCTGGGTCGTTCGAGCCGATTTCGCTCTTGATTTCGGTTTCGAGCGCGACCGCGTAGGGGTGTGTCCCCGACAACGCATATTCGAGCGCCGTGGCCAGCGTCTGCAGCAGCAACAGCGACAGGCCGGCGGCGACCATCGCCCGGCTCGGCCAGAGCGGAATCTGGACGATGCCGAAGGACACCTCATCCCGGTTGAAGGAGAAGATCGCACTGCGCCAGGTGGCCCAGCACAAGATGGCGATCACGGCGATCTGCACGCCCATCAAGAGCCACGTGACGATGCGGTCGAGCGCTGGCGGAAAGTGCTCGGCGAGGATGGACACCCGAAAATTTTCGCGACCGGCCTGGGTAGCTGGCAGCCCGAAGTAGATCAAGGCCAGCAGGAACAGCACGCCCACCTCGAGCACGCCCCAGACGGCGATTCCCAACCCGCCGCGCAGCAACGCATCGGCGACGACCCCCAGCATGATGACGATGGTCAGCACGCCGGTGATCCGCGCCATGGCCCTCGACAGGGCAGCCACCCGGGCTGCCAAGTTGAGCGCGCTCGAGGGGGCGGGGCTCATGAGCGAGCCTTCTTGGCCAGATAGCGGTCGATGCCGGTGACGTACTTGCGCTGTGCCTCGTACTTGGCCACCAGCGCGTTGAAGCTCTTGGTGAGTGCCTCGGCATTACCGCCCACCCGTTTTACCGCCTCGGCGTACTTCTTGAAGATCAC
>CAIVPX010000165.1 GCA_903907905.1 uncultured bacterium
AGCTTGTTGTCGCCGCGGTTGCCCACAATCACGTTGTCGAGCGCGTTGCCCTGCACCGTGATGTCGGCCGAACCCATCAGCACCAGACTCTTGATCTGCAGCGTCTGCACCGGGTTCGGATTGGCTTCAGTGGCCGGAATCTCCTGGTCACCCAACACAAGCGTCAGCAGGTCGTTGGCGCTGGTGCCGGCCGCGTTGCCATTGGCCATGAAGACCATGCCTTCCTTGAACACCGTGTAGGTGGTCGGTACGCTCGCCGTGTCGGTGAGGTAGATCACGTCACCGGCGTGCGCATCGGCCATCGCGGCATCGATCGAGGTGTAGCCGTTCTGACCCACGACATGCACCGTGACCGGGCCGTCGGCGGCGGCAAACACCACCTTGCTCGCACCGGCGAAGGTTGCCGAGTTACCCGTGCCCAGCGTCAGCTTCACATCGTTGCCCGAAGTGCTGAACATGCCATCCAGGCGCGAGGTGAGACTCATCCGGTCAAGCTGGCGCAGTGCGTCGTCGAAGACCACTACAACGTCGGTGGTGACCGCATCGGACGCCGCAGCAGCGAGCGAGTGATAGCCGTTGACCCCCTGGCTATTGCCCACCAGCGCCACATCCGCCGTACCCGATGCCGTCACGAAGCGCAAGCGCTCCACACCTTCCAGCAGATCGGTTGCGCCAAGATTCACGCTGATCTGGTCAGAGATGGCGCTACCCGGAACCAGGATGCCCTCGATGCCTGCAATCAGCGCAGCCTTGCTCGCCATCACGCCCTCGCTGCCGTGAACCGCCGCCGAATACACCACGGTGTCCGAGCGCAGCATCGAGTCGTAGCCGTCGATGATGGTGTCAGCCCCCGCGCCGCTGCCAATTCGCAGCGAGGTGCCGGCACGGATCACCTGATCGTCGATCATGATGGTCTGGGCCTCAGAGCCCTTGATCTGCAGCACGCCGCCCTCGGTACCCACCTCCGTGCCACCCACCTTGATCGACTCGGCCTGGGCGTACACCGTGTTGGCGCTGTTGGCCGTGTTGGTGAAGCCGTACACCATCTTGTCCGCACCCAGCTCGGCCAGCACGCCATCCGGAAGATCCGTCTGAGACGTCGCGGAGTAACCCGCCACCAGCCAGGCGCTGGAACTGCCCGAGGTGGCCACCGTCACGGTGTCGTTACCCGCGCCACCGGTCAGGAACTCCTCGCCTGACCCACGATAGCTGAGCGCGTCGTTACCCGTGCCGCCGAAACGACCGGTCTCGAATACCCGCACTTCCGCGGTAGCCGCAGTACTCACTCCAACCGTCGAGGTGTTCTGTGTCGTCCATCCAGCGCTCGTGCTGCTGGCAAGGTCGTTACCAGCGAGGTCCTGAAGTACCTTCTCTTGGGTGTCACCGCTGGCATCGGTGTAGCGCAACTTGGCGGACAGGCCCTGCGTGATGACCTGGTCCAGCGTCAGCGTCAGCGTACTGCCACTCAGCGAGGCCGCCTTCACCCCCACTTCGTAGCCCGCAGACAGCACCTTCAGCGAACTCTCGACACCCGCCAGGTGGCTGGCATCCATCGCCTCGCTGAACTTCACCAGCAGCGTCTTGCCATCAGCCTGCAGTTGCGCATTCCAGAAGGTCTGCGAACCACCAGCCGGGGGCGCGAGCAGGGTCGGGGCGATGGTGTCAACCGTGAACGCGTAGCTGCTTTCCGTCGTCGTGACATTGCCCGCCGCATCGGTCTGCTTGAACAGCACCGTGTGCTGCCCATCAGCCAGGTTGCTCAGCGTAATGCTGTTCCCAGAGAAGTTCACCTCGGCGTTGCTGTCGAGCTTGTACGTGCCCGTCACCCGGGCGCTCTCAAGCCCTGCCACGTCGAGCGTAACAGTCCTCAGGTTGGTCCGATTGTCGTCAGCCAGGCCACGATCCGAGTCGCTCGAAAGCTTGCCAGTCGGGGCAGCGGGCGCCTGCAGGTCAACATTGAAGTCGTAGGACTGAACCGCTGACAGGTTGCCCGCCGCATCGGTCTGCGTCACGGTTACCGTGTGCGAGCCATGCGTCAGACCCTTGAGGCTGATCACCCCCCCGGCAATGCCCACCGGGCTGCCGCCGTCCAACACATAGCGCGCGGTGCCGCTCGCCTCAAGATCAGACACGTCGAGCACCACATCCGCATTCTTGCTGAGCTTGTCGCCCGACGTACCCGTGTCCGAGCCCACCGCCATCGTCACGCCAGGCACCACCGGCGCGATGGTATCCACCACCTGAGACGCCACACTCGAAACCCGCGTCGGGTTGCCTGCCAGGTCGGCGCTTGCGTCTGCGCTCAGCTGCAGGCTCATCGTGCCCTCGAACCCAGACTGCGGCGTGACCACCACCTTGAAGGCCTGGGCGTAAGCCTCCGTGCCCACAGCGGTCACCGACTTCACGGCACCGTTCGGCGTCATGAAATCACCGCTCGTGAGCGCAGCCGCTTCCACCGGCTCATTGAAGCTGATGGTGAATTCAACGTCGCCCCCTTTGATGTTGGCCACCGCGGGCTCGTCATCCACGATGGTCACGACGTTCGGCGCCACCAGATCGGTGTTGGCGTCGAGCGCAGCCTGGGTGGTGGCGATGTCCTCGCTACCCACCTTCAGCTTGTCGATGATCGCGCCGTACTCGGCAATGTTCAGCACCTCGCCCGACGGGCTCTGCATCTGGAACACGTCCACACCCACCTGGCGCAGGCTCGCAAGATCGTCAGCAGCCTTGAGATTGGCTTCCGTCACCTGCACCGTGATCGCGTCACCGCCCCAGAAGCTCGCGCCCTCGCCCGCCACCGCTCGCGCATCGGCCAGCGTGATCGTCATCGCGCCACCAAACACCAGCACATCGCCCGTGTTCAGCAAGCCCTCCAACTCACCCGTCCGCGCCGTCTGCTCGGTCGAAACCTCAAACGACGGCGCCAGCACAAACCGCGTCGCAGCCGTGTTTCCGTTCATCTGCTGAACGAACTCCACCCCGCGCAGCACGTCGGCACCCTCGCCAGACACCACCTGCATCTCGCCAGTCAACGTGTTGAAGCTGAAGCTCGTCGGCGCAGACAAAAGGACCGACACGTCGACACCGTCGCCGCCATCGAGTGCATCGTTACCCTCAGAACCCACGAGCACGGCGTCGCCAGCCCCACCGCTGACTTGGTCATCACCCAGACCGCCAACCAGCTGGTCGGCACCCGCGC
>CAIVPX010000166.1 GCA_903907905.1 uncultured bacterium
AATTCGAGCACCTGTGCGAGGCCATGCGCCTGCACAGCGACGGCCATGTTGAAGGCGAGCCCGCCATTCGCGCCTGCTGGGATGCTGACCGACTCGACCTCGGTCGCGTCGGCATCGAACCGCACCCGAAGCGGTTGTGCACGCCCTTCGCGCGTCGACGCAAGACCATTCAGGAGGCGAGTCGCATGGCGGACGGGCAGCCGCGACGGTTGGTCACGGGCACGGCGTAACGGCCAGCCACCCGCTCGGCGGCTGCTAGCAGCTTTTGCAGCTCCTCGAAGATTTAATCGCGAAAGGGTAGATTCCACCGGCGACGCCGGATCAGAGCGCCACATCGCCGGCGATCTCGGCGTCCAGATCAACCGGATGGTTCAGTGTGGCCAGCATGACCTTCCCCAAACTCTCGGGTAATACATCCAGGCGTTGCCCAGTGCGGATGTCTTTTCCCAGCAAGGCCAAAAATGAGCCAATGGCAGCGTCTTCATGAGACGGCTCTTTGGCACCGGTGACGATGCCCTGTGAGCCCCACAGGTCACGTGATCTGTTGCTGTTGTTAGGCGCTTTTTTCATCGATTCACCCCCTCGGGGCACGCGTTAGCCGGGAAAAGGTTGGGCCTCGCAAAAAAATAAACACATGTTAATACGATCCGTCGTACCCGCTCACCGTCAGGGAAGTGACTCCAGCCTTTTGCAATCGAAGTGTGGCGTCGACTCATGCGCCTGTACCAGGGTAATCGCCGCTCCTGCTTGCCGACTGTGGTGAAGGAACGCCACACAGGTCCAAACGCTTGATCTTCCCGTCTTCGACCTTTGCGAGCACCAAGGCGATCAAGTTGTCCTTGTCGCCTTGTGCCATGACGACGCACGGCCCCAAACCCTCGCGATCCAACCAGCCCATCTCTGCCCAGGCTGTAATACCGGATTCGCGAATCGCCTCCAGCTTGGGGGCGATGTACTCGAGGTACTCACTTTTTGATTCGATTTCAGCGAAGACCCATTGCGACGCGTAATGAAAATCGTCCGAGAGCAACGGCGCCAGGCATGTCGAATCCAGCGTATTCATCATCGTCGCGTAAGCCCGTAGGGCCTGCTCTACCGTGACACTCATCACCCACCTCCACAGGTCGCTCGCTGAAAAATCATTTCGCTGCTTTTCCGTAAAAGCTGTTCAAGCGAGTTTTTCGATCATCACATCAGCAGCCCTTCTGCTCGTCACCAGGGCCACCTGCAGCCGCGCTCGGGTCAAACCAACGAACAGCTTTCGCCGGTCGCGCGGGGTGAGTTCCGCAAAATCGATCTCGGTTATCACCACGGCATCGGCGGCCTGGCCCTTGAAGCGAAAAACCGTGTCGACGAGCAGATCGCCGTCGGTCCAGAGGGCGTTGCCCTCAGCGTCGAATCCGACATGCCGACGCACCCGGTGACCCGCGATCAGATCCGGCGCGTTCTCTCCGAGAATATTCGCACTCTCAGCGCCTCGGAAGCTGAGCACGGCGATGTTGGCAGGCGAAAAACCGTCCTCGACGAGCGTCGCCACTGCGTCTGCGGTTGCATCGATCGACGAAATATCGCCCTCGTACTGCAACCAATAAGGATCGAAGCCCTGAACGCTGCTGCCCGACTCGACCGGCTGCTCAGTCAAACCCAGGCAGTTGATGAAGTCGATCAGCTTTTGCGGTGAACGATAGTTGACCGGGCTCGATAGCCGAACCCACCCGGACGGTTCAAAGGCCGGACGCTGGTACAAGGACTGCTCGGGGTCTTCGAGCCAGAGCATCCTAGCGTCCGGACGCGCCAGCGCGAGGAGACTCTCCGCCCAACTCGGGTCCAAATCCTGCCCCTCATCAATCACCAGAGTGTCGAAGGTGGCAGCAAGCTTCGGGCTCATCTTGATAAACCCGTTGGCCAACTCGTCGAAGACGCCCGGCCGACTGAAATCAATCACCTGATCAAGCCCCACCACCGTGCGCGCAAGCTCATGAAAGGTCACGACAAACTGCGGGTTCGGTGCAAGCGGTTTCATGGCATCGGCAAGCGATCGATTAAAGCAAACGTAGAGCGCAGCCTGATTCGCCTCGTGAGCTTGCAGCAGGGCCTGCAGGGCAAGTTGGGTCTTACCCGATCCGGCAGTCCCACGAACCTGCAGGCGCCAGGGTTGCATCGTCAGACGCTCAGCCCAGATGCTCAGTCCACCCGAAAGATGTCTGGTCACCTCACGCGCAGATCGCCCCAACACGCCGATATCGGGCACCGCATCGACGCATCGCGATAGAAAACCATGAATGCGCGGAATGTCATCGAGCATCTCGTCGGTAAAGTTCTCTGGCGGATCATCGAGCAAAGACTCGATGACCTGAATGAGATCAGCGTCCCGATCCGCATCCACGACCCGCGCTGGGTCGACGGACGATGGCAATACCCCTTCGACCCGGGCCGCCGGCAGGTACAACAGGTGATCCATCGATAAGGCTCGGCCCGGGTACCGTCGCGAGAACTCACCGCGAAGCGCGTTCAAATTCCGATTCACCTGAGTGGTGATGCTCTTGTCGGTGTAGTCAACGTGATCGCGCTCACCGAGCCGGTTGCGCTGCGGCTGGTAGCGCGCAAACAGATCACCCCGCGTCACGATCACCTGCGTGTCTTTCTGCTCGATCGCGAGCAAGCGCCCCCAGCGGCTCGCAATGATGAAGTCGATCTCACCATACGCCGAGTTCGCTCGCCCGGCGCGTGCCCAGTGCACGCCGTGGAAGACCGTGTACTGATCGCTCAATCCCTGCTGAAGACGCGCGAGGGTGCGAGCCTCAGGAGCCGGGGGGTGCTCACCGGTCAGCGTCATCTCCGTATCGGAGGGAATCAATCGGGCCATGCTCGCTTAAACCTCAGGTTTTTCTTCGAAACGGTACGCAGATCCATCAATACCCGCGCTTTAATCGATCACTGGCCTGTAAATACCGCCCTGAAGTTCCAACTTACCGGCTTCAACCAGTTCTACCGCGCGATCGCTGATGATCTGCGCCGTCTCCGCCGTCGTGCGCTGCAATCCG
>CAIVPX010000167.1 GCA_903907905.1 uncultured bacterium
ACGCCAACCCAGATTCCGGCAGGCCAATGGGCGTCCATCATCAGACCGAACATGGCGGGCGCGAGCGCCACCCCCACATCCAGACCCGAGTAGACAATGCCGTAGACGCGCCCGCTTGCCCCAGGCGGTACGGCACGCTTGACCAGCAGGTCGCGCGCCGGGGTACCCACCCCCGCTGAAAAACCCATCAGCGCGAAGAGCACGGGCGAGACCCACACCGGCGTGGGCAGGTAGCCAATCATGATCGCAAAGCACAGCGCCACCGCCAGCGACGCGCTGACCACGCGCTGGGCATAGGCGGGATTACCGAGCACGTAGCCACCGAACAGCGTGCCGCAGGCGCTGCCCACCATGTAAATGGTGACCAGCAGCGCGACCTGTGCCACAGGCAGATCATGCAACTGCGCAGCCGAGGCCGGACCGAAACTCTGGACGCCACCAATCGCAAAAGCCGTCCCGCAGAAGTAAACAAAGCTAAGCCACAGCCCCGGCAGTTTCATGAAGCCGAAGGTGGAGGCCTCGATCGACTGCCCCGCCGCGCGGGCAGCGACCTGACGATCGCGCTCGGCGCGCACCCACAACTGATGTCGGGCCCACCAGACGATCGCGATGATCAGCACCGCCAGCCCCCCTGCAGCCAACAGCGCGACACGCCAGCCGGCCACGCTTGACACCCCCACCAGCAGCAGGGGCGCGCACGCCCAGCCGAGGCTGCCACACACCCCATGCACCGCATAGGCACGACCCAGCCGAGCCGCACCGATTCGCGCGTTGAGAATGGAGTAGTCGACAGGGTGGAAGGCTGCATTGCCCAGCCCCGCGATGGCAGAACCGAGCATCAGCACGCCATAACTCGGCGCCACCGCCAGCACCAGGGCAGCAAGCACGAACAGCGACAGCGATCCGACCAGCACCGGGAAGGCTCCAAATCGATCGACCACGAAACCCGACAAGGCCTGCGCCACACCCGACACGATGAAGAACACCGTCATGAGCAGACCGAGCTCGGAATAGCTCAAGGAGAATGCCTCCTTGAGCAGCGGAAACAGTGGCGCGAGGATGAGGTGAAAGAAATGCGACAGCCCGTGTGCCAGCGAGATGACGGCGATCACGCGCGTCTGCATGGCGGGCTCAAGGCCGGAACCGGACGCGGGCTCGGCGGTGACGGTGGGGCCGCTCATCGGCACGCTCCTACTGGCGAATTACGTCGGCACCGGCCGGCGTGCGAAAGCTGAACACGGACGCATCCAGGGATGGATTACGCTCGAACGATCGGAAGGTAAACCGCGAGTTGCGACCGAAGGCATCGGCCACATCCATCGCCTCGGGCACACCGGCTCGAAACCCGATCGACAGGCGCTCAACGCCCGCATCCCGCGAGCGGGGCTGCGCATCAAGCCACAGCAAGCCCTCCCGGAGACCTGCTTCGGCAAGCATGAAATCACGCTCGACCGACTCATTGCCAAACAGAATGGCTGCGGGTGTCGAGGCAATGGCATCACCCAACTTTCGGATGGTGACCTGATTGAGGTCGACATCATGAAAATAGAGCGACTCGCCATCGGCCACGAGCAACTGCTCATAGGGCTTTTTGACTTCCCAGCGGAACCGCCCGGGCCGGGCAAAGGCAAAGCTGCCTTCGGTGGACTCGAGCGTGCGGCCCCCGGGGTGGCGCACCTCTTGCCGGAACAGCCCGCGGGCCGCACGCGTCCCGGCGATGAAGGTCCTGAACTCGGCCAGTGCCGAGCCTTCGGAGGGCGTGCCTGACGCAGACTGCGATCGGGCGAGACCGGACGCGAGGGCGAGTCCGAAGAGAGCCAGCGGGCCGCCCGACAAGCGGCCGAGCAGGCGGCGACGCGAGATCACTCTTCGTTCCGCGCCGGAACCAGCAAGTCGCGATTGCCGTTGCCAGCCATGGCCGAGACGAGGCCGGACTTTTCCATTTGCTCGAGCAGGCGGGCGGATCGGTTATAGCCGATGCGCAGATGCCGCTGCACCAGCGAGATGGAGGCCCGACGGTGCTTGAGCACCACCGCCACGGCCTGGTCGTACATGGGGTCGGTTTCGCCATCGATACCGGCCTCGGAGAGCGTCTGCGACAGGCCACCGAAACCCACCGCACTGCCCGCGTCCACCTCTTCGGGTACGCCGCCTTCAAGCAACCCCTCGACATAATCGGGCTCTGCGACGCTGCGCCAGTACTCGACCACCTTGTGCACTTCTTCGTCGGCCACGAAGGCACCGTGCACGCGAACGGGCACACCGGACCCCGGTGGCATGTAGAGCATATCGCCCTGGCCCAGCAATGACTCGGCGCCCATCTGATCAAGGATGGTGCGGGAGTCAATCTTGGAGGACACCTGGAACGCGATGCGCGTGGGAATGTTGGCCTTGATGAGACCGGTGATGACATCGACCGACGGTCGCTGCGTGGCCAGGATGAGGTGAATGCCCGCCGCGCGAGCCTTTTGTGCCAGGCGCGCGATGAGCTCTTCGACCTTCTTGCCCACCACCATCATGAGGTCGGCCAGTTCGTCGATGACGACGACGATTTGCGGCAGACGCCCCAGGGGCTCGGGCGCATCGGGCGTCAGCGAGAAGGGGTTCGGGATGAACTCCTCGCGCTTTTCAGCCTCGGCGATGCGCGCGTTGAAACCCGACAGATTGCGCACCCCGAGCTTGCTCATGACGCGATAGCGCCGCTCCATTTCGGCCACGCACCAGTTGAGCGCGTTACCGGCCTGACGCATGTCGGTGACCACCGGCGCGAGCAGGTGTGGAATGCCCTCATAGACGCTCATCTCGAGCATCTTGGGATCGATCATGATGAGCCGAACCTGCGCGGGATCCGCCTTGTAGAGCAGCGACAGGATCATCGCGTTGATGCCCACCGACTTACCCGACCCGGTGGTGCCCGCCACCAGCAGGTGTGGCATCTTGCCGAGATCGGCCACCATGGGGTTGCCGGCGATGTCCTTGCCGAGCGCGAGTGTGAGCGCCGAGGTGCCGGCCGCGTACACCTGCGAGCCGAGGATTTCGGACAGGCGAACCGACTGCCTGCGCGGGTTGGGCAGTTCAAGCCCCATGAGGTTCTTGCCCGGGATGGTCTCGACCACTCGCAGCGAGGTGATCGACAGGGCGCGCGCCAGGTCTTTGGAGAGATTGACGATCTGACTGCCCTTGACACCCGTGGCCGGCTCGATCTCGTAGCGGGTGATGACTGGGCCCGGGTAGGCCGCCACCACATTGGCCGCTACGTTGAAATCGGCGAGTTTCTTTTCGATGAGACGCGAGGTGTATTCGAGCGTTTCCTGAGCGATGCTCTCCTGCGCCGCCGGCGGCTCATCGAGCAGCGACAGGGCGGGCATCTTCGAATCACGCGGCAGGTCGGCAAACAGAAGCGGCTGGCGCTCGGCCTCGGCGCGCTTGGAGCGCTCGATGTGAACGACCGGGACTTCGATGCGGATCGGCTCGTCATCCTCGTCGATGACCTTGCGCAGCTCTTCAACCTGCTCTTCGCGCTCGACGGTGGCCGCCTCGCCGATGCGGCGGTCGCGCCGCGCAGCAAAGGCATCGCGCGCACGCAGCACCGCCCATTCGCAGAACTCGCCCACGCGCTCACACGCATAGAACCAAGACCATCCCGACCAGAGGCTGAAGCCGATGCCGATGGTGACCAGCAGCATCATGGTGGCGCCAATGGCGCCCAGGGAATCGAAGACAAAGGGCGCGAAGGACTCGCCGATGATGCCGCCGGGCCCCAGCGGCAGCGTGGCGTTGAGGCCGTGCAAGCGCGCCGCCTCGAGGACCACGCAGGCCCCGAACAAAAGGATGAAGCCCAGCCAGCGCTCCCACGCGAAGCGGCTGGACTCGGCATCGTCGCCCTTGAGCGCGCCCTTGAGACGCGCCGCGCCACGTACGACCGCGACGGCGAGCAGGGGAACGAACAACCAGGCACTGAGCCCGAACAGGTAGAGCAGCAGATCGGCGAGCCAGGCTCCGGCTCGCCCGCCCGCATTCTGGATGCGTGCGCCGTACACGGCATGCGACCAGCCCGGGTCGGCACGGTGATAGGTGAGCAGAATGAGACAGAGGTAACTCGCGATGGCGCCACAGGCGATCCAGCGAACTTCGTTGAGCAGGCGCATGACCCGCTCGGGCAGGTCGGCGGTCAGCCCGCGGGCGAAGGCGCGCGGGGCGGAGGTTCCGAGAGCAACAGATACGCGGGCCACGGGTTGAAGGCGAGTGTGAGTATTGGGGTGGTTGAATCGATCAGAGGTAGGCGCTGATCTTTTCGCAAAGTCGCAGACGCCCTTCGGGCAACGCGACCACATAGCCCTCGACTTCGAGCCCTTTCATGACGCGCGACACCATTTCGCGCGACGCACCAATCATCTTGGCGATTTGCTGGCGCGGCAAGCGGTTGCGAACGATCCGCTCGCCCTTGATCAACTCGGACGAATCGAGCAGCACGCGCGCGACGCGTCCGTACACGTCGAGCAGCGCGAGGGTCTCGATCTTGCGGTCGGCCGACCGCAAGCGCCGAACCAGGCCACGCATGACCGCAATGCAGGTCTCGTTGCTTTGCATCAGCACCGAGACGAAGTTTTCTTTCCGGATGGCGAGAAAATCGCAGGACTCAAGCGTGATGACACTCGCCGAGCGAGGCTCGTCGTCGATCAGGCTCATTTCGCCGAAAAACTCGCCCGGTCCCAGTACCGCCAGGATGACTTCCTTGCCCTCGGCGTCGGATCGCTGCACCTTGGCTCGGCCTGAAAGCAGGATATACATGGTCTGCAGAAGATCGCCCTCGGCGATGATGGTCTTGCCCCGGGGGTAATTGCGCCGACTGCTCCCCGCAGACAGACGCTCGATCTGCGCCTCGGGCAGACCCTGAAACAGGGGTACCCTGCGCAGGAACAGTTTGTTGTCGACCGTGACCATCGTCTCCCCACTGCGCCACCCGATGCGAGGGGCGGCCGTCAGGCTGTCTTTTGCTGAATCTGCTCTAATGAACGACGCCGCCTTGCCCGCCAGCGCTGACCCAAACAACCCACCTTCCCAAGGAGGCAGACAGGGCCTTCGAGGCAAAAAAATGACGCGTCCTCCTATAATTGTGCACGAATTACGCGCGATTTCGCAAAATTTCTTGAAGACTTTCCTCTAACTTAATGATTCGCTGCGGTTTTTTGGCGACACTCCACGGGTTGAACCATGTCCAATTCAACGAAGCACGCCCGCGTCCTGATCCTCGGGTCGGGCCCGGCCGGTTACACGGCAGCGGTTTATGCGGCGCGCGCCAACCTCAAACCGGTCCTGATCACCGGCATGGCCCAGGGGGGGCAGTTGATGACCACCACCGAGGTCGACAACTGGCCCGCTGACGCCGACGGCGTGCAGGGCCCCGACCTGATGACCCGCTTCGAAAAGCATGCGGCCCGGTTCGGAACCGAGTTAATTTTCGATCACATCCATACCGTAAAACTTGGCGAACGCCCGCTTCGGCTCATCGGCGACTCGGGCGAGTACACCTGCGACGCGCTCATCATTGCCACCGGCGCATCGGCACGCTATCTGGGCCTGCCCTCTGAGCAGGCCTTCATGGGCAAGGGGGTGTCGGCCTGCGCCACCTGCGACGGTTTCTTTTATCGCAACCAGCCCGTGGCCGTGATCGGCGGCGGCAACACCGCCGTCGAGGAGGCGCTCTACCTCACCAACATCGCCAGCAAGGTCACGCTGGTGCACCGCCGCGACAAGCTGCGTGCCGAGCCCATCATGATCGACAAGCTGATGGAGAAAGCGGCCAGCGGCAAGGTCGACCTGCGCTGGTTCAGTGAACTGGATGAGGTACTGGGCGACAACACCGGCGTCACAGGCATCCGCCTTCGGGACAAGCGCGACGGCAGCACCGCCGACATCACGCTGCAGGGCGTGTTCGTTGCCATTGGGCATACGCCCAATACCGGCATTTTCGAGGGACAACTCGACATGGCGGGCGGCTACATCCGGACCCGCGGCGGTCTGGAAGGGTTTGCGACAGCCACCAGCGTGCCTGGCGTGTTTGCTGCGGGCGACGTGCAGGACCATGTCTACCGCCAGGCTATTACCAGCGCGGGCACCGGCTGCATGGCTGCGCTCGATGCGCAGCGCTACCTCGAGTCGCTCGCGGAGGGCTGACACGAGCCTCTGAGTGCGCGCCCGGAATCTATTGAGCCTCCGCAGCCGTGACGAACAAGCGTGAGCCTCCACCCATAGCGCTGGACGGGCTCTCTCAACTCGCCCCGCTGGTTGATCGCTGGCGCGAGCAGGCGGCCGAAGCGCGCGATCGCAAACGCCGCGAGGCCGAGCGCCTCGCCCGCGAAGCCCGCGAGCAATCGCTCTTTCAGCGCGAGGTGGCCGACGCGCAACCGCTGGCCTCGAAGGGGCGCATCGTTCCGCCCAAAACGCCCCCGAAGCCCTTGCCGATCCAGCGACAGCGCGATGAGCAGGCGGTGCTTGAACAATC
>CAIVPX010000168.1 GCA_903907905.1 uncultured bacterium
ACGCATTCGATGGGCACGGTGCAGCGGAAGTTGTAGGCAAAGCCGTCAACGACGCTACCGCGCACGCAGCCGCTGGTGGTGCAGCCGGTGACCACCAGGCTGTCAACGCCCAGGTCGATCAGATAACTGACCAGCGGCGTGCCGAAAAAGGCGCTGGGATGTTTCTTGGGCAGCAGGATGTCGCGTTCTTTCGGGGCGACTTCCGGCACGAACTGGTAGCCGTTGGCGGCCACTTGCATCAGCGCCGGCACCTTTTCGGCGAGCCTGCCCACGTCAAATGATTCCTTGGGCGACACATAGGGGTAGATCACCGGCAGGTTGAGCTCGCGAAACAGTTCGAGCAGCGGCTTGATGTGATCCACAGCCCGCCAGCCCACCTCGCCGCAGGAGGTTTTGAACTCCTTGATGGCGTCCCAGAAGGGCTCACGCCTGGTGCCGACGGTGCGGTACTGCACGTCGATGATCAGCAGCGCCGGGCGCTTGCCCATGCCTTGCGGGCGACCAAAACCGGCGGCCTCGTAGGCGGCGATTTCGTCGGCTGAAATGATGCCTTCCCAGGGTTGCGGCATGTCGGGCTCTCCAGTGGGTGTCGGGAACGAAACAGCGATTGAACCGGTCGGCGCAGCCACACACGGCGTACGTTCCCCGGTAAACGAAACGGCCGCCCAAGGGCGGCCGTCATCACGCGACGGTGAGACCTGTGCTTATTGCTGCTTGAGGCGAGCGTAGTAGGCGTCGGCCACCTTCTTGCCGTCGGGACCGGCCTTCTTCAGCCAGTCCTCGAGCATCTGCTCACCCACCTTTTTCAGATCAGCCGCGAAGGTCGAGCTGATGGGGGCGAGCGTCATACCGTTATCAACCAGCTGCTTGGGCGCCAGGTTGTTCTCGGCTTCACTCATCTCCCAGCCGCGCTTCTCGGCGATGGCCGCCTGCTCGAGCACCACTTTCTTGAGGTTGTCCGGCAAGGCCTGGAAGGCGCGCTCGTTTACGAAAGCGACGTTTTTGGGTACCCAGGCCTGCGTATCAAACACGAACTTGGTGTACTCCCAGGCCTTGGTGGTGACACCCGTGCCCCCCGCTGTGAACATCGTGTCGATGATGCCGGTGGTGAAGGCTTGCGGAATCTCGGTGGCCTGCACCGTGGTGGGCACCGTGCCCATCAGCTGTGCCAGCCGAGCCGTCTGCACGTTGTAGGTGCGCATCTTCAGGCCCTTGAGATCGGCAAGCGAGTTGACGGGCTGTTTGGTGTAGAACATTTGCGAGGGCCAGGGGCACATGTAGAGGACACGCAGGCCCTGTTTCATGAGGCGCTCGGTGATGGGCCCGCGCGATACCTCGAGCAGTGCGCGAGCTTCCTTGTAGCCGGAGGCGAAGAAGGGGATCGCATCGATTTCGAACATGGGGTCTTCGGGTCCGAGGTTGGACTTGAAGATTTCGCCCAGGGCGATCTGGCCGGTCTGGATGGCGCGCTTGATTTCGGGGTTCTTGAAGAGCGAACCGGCCGTGTGCACGGTGATGTTGAGCTGGCCGTTGGAGGCGCGCCTCACATCTTCGGCGAACTGCAGGTTGTTCTTGGTCAGCACTTCGCGGTCGGCATAGGGCGTGGCCATGTCCCACTTGACCTGAGCGACGGCAATGCTGCCGGTGAACAGCGCGGCAAGCGCTGTGGCTACCGGCACGAGTTTCTTGAGCATGAGAGCCTCCTGAGTGAAATCGGCCCGTATTAAGACCCGAGTCGAGCCTGTCTGTCAACGCGTTCGGCAAGTGACCCGTCGCAAGGCTCGGGAAGTGGCATGATTCAAACTGTTGTCGTCGAGTTGAGGGGGCTTTCATGGTCAGGCTGATCGTTCATGTCGCAGTCACGATGTGCGCTGGGGCGTGGAGTTGCTTCGCGCAAGCTGCTCCTGCGCCGCAACCGGTGCCGCGCAACGGTTCGTGTCCCAGCGGCTACTACTCGAGCGGTGACTACTGCGTACCCAGCAGCGGCGCCCGGTTTGCGCTGGCCCGCAATGGCTCATGCCCCAGCGGGTATTACTCCAGCGGCAACTATTGCGTGGCGTCGTCCGATGACTCGAAGCTGGCGATCCCGCGTAGTTCCAGTTGCCCGAGCGGTTACTACTCCAGCGGCAACTACTGCGTGGCCTCGCACTGAGGGCGAGGCGTCCCAGGCTCAGTAAATGAATGGGATGAAGCCGCGGGTACGGGCCTGATACTCGGCGTAGCCGGGGTGGGCCTCGGCCATCCACCGGTCCTCGAAACCAGCCTTGATCAGCAATGCACCGAGCAGGGTGAGCGACAACATCCAGCCCGGGAAACTGTCGGTGATGCCGCCCAGTGCCGCCGAGATCAGCAGCAGGGCGAGGTACATGGGGTGCCTCACCCACCGGTAGGGGCCGGTCTGAATAAAACGGCCGCCCTGGCGCGGTTCGGGTAGCAGGCTGAAATTGCCCGGACGGTTGCAGCTCAAGGCCCAGGCCCCCAGCGCCAGACCCAGCGCAAGCAGGATCAGCGTGGAAGCTTCAGGTGGGTCCCCATCCAGCGAGAAGGCCGCCAGAACGAGGTGCAGGCCCAGTGAGGTGAACTGCATGCTCACGAGGAAAGTACCCAGCGAATGGCGATTCATGCGCTGGCCTCGTCGAGTTGCGCCAGCGCCGCGGTGTCCAGCGCCAGGCGCATGCCCGCGATCAGGGCCTGCAACTGCGCCGCACTGGTGGCGCTTGCAATTGGCGCCGCAATGGCGGGACGGTCACGCACCCAGGCGATGGCCACCGCGGTTTGGGTCGTGCCCAGGCGCTTTGCCACATCATCGACCGCAGCGAGCACCCGCAGGCCCCGCTCGTTGAGGTAATCGCGAACCCGCCCTGCGCGCGCCCGGCCCGCGAGATCGGCCTCGGTGCGGTACTTGCCGCTCAGGAAACCTGCGGCGAGCGAGTAGTAGGGAATGACTGAGATGTTCTCCCGCACGCAAAGGTTCTGCAGATCGCCCTCGAACTTGGCCCGGTCGAGCAGGTTGAACTGCGGCTGCAAGGTCTCGAAACGTGGCAATCCCAGGCGTGCCGACACGGAAATGGCCTCTGCGAGGCGCGCCGAGCTGTAGTTGGAGGCGCCGATCGCCCGGACCTTGCCCGCGCGAATCATGTCGGCGAAGGCGCCGAGGGTTTCCTCGAGCGGCGTCTGCGCATCATCGGCATGGGCCTGATACAGGTCGATGCAGTCCACCCCCAAGCGTTTCAGCGAGTCGTCGACCGCGCTGCGCAGATAAGGCGCCGAGAGGCCCTTGCGACCGCCGCCCATGTCCATACCCGCCTTGGTGGCGATCAGGATCTTGTGCCGCAGCCCCCTGCTCGCAAGCCATTGACCGATGAGCGTTTCGGATTCACCGCCGGTGTGGCCGGGCACCCAGATGGAGTACATGTCGGCGGTATCGATCAGGTTGCCGCCGGCCTCGACGAAGGCGTCGAGCACCTCGAAAGATTGCGCCGGGCTGGCCGTCCAGCCGAATACGTTGCAGCCCAGTGCGAGCGGGGCCACCTTGAGGCCGCTGCGGCCGAGTTCTCGAATTGTCATCCCTGATGTCCCTGGATCGCCCCAATCGGGCCCGAATGCCAATGCGAACACGAAGTGCGCGCGCGGTCAACGGCGAATGTCGGCAGCGTGATCTCGCAGCAGCTTGTACCGACGCGAGCGGGCAGCCATTCCGGGCTGCTCGGGTCTTGGTCCGCAGGGTTCGGGGCTTACTTCGTTCGTGGCGGCCCGCACTCGCCCCGAAAAAAGGCCCATTGGTCGCAGCGCTGCCCGGAGGCAAGCGTGCACAGACCCCGCTCAGCGCCATCCGCGTCGCGAACAGTACTGGTCTGTCCGCCGGCGCGCAGGCAGTGGGCCGTGGCGGGGTTGGCAAGGCTGACCGGGACGTGAGGCTGGGCGACGGGCTGCGCCTCGGGGGGGGTGGTGCAGGCGGCGAGCGCCGGAATGACGACCATAAGCAGCCGCCGGGCGGCGAGACGCGAGGGGTGGATACGCATGGTTTGGGGGCCCCGGGATGATCGGCGCCGGTGCTTGGCGATTAATGGTGCAGTTTAACCGTGGCTGGATCGGTGAGGCGGCCCTTCGGCGCTCATCTGGCGTTCGCTCCGCCAAGAGGTTACATTTCGTCCCATTGATCGATTGACTCCCTATGGATGAACCGATGAGCTCCATGCGTCGTTTTCTCGATGGCCTGTATCGCGTGTCCGGTGCAGCGGCGGTGTGCTGCCTGGTCATGATCGTCGTCTTCGCCTCGGCGCAGATCATCGCGCGTCCCTTCGGCATGGTGGTGCCCTCGGCCGACGAATTCGCCGGGTATTCCATGGCCGGTGCCACCTTCCTGGGCATGGCCCATACGCTGCGCAGCGGCACGCATGTCCGGATGCAGGTGCTGCTTTCCTACCTCAGCCCGGGTGCCCTGCGATGGTTTGAACTGGCCTGCACGCTCACTGGGGCGCTGGTGACTGGCACGCTGTCGATCTACACCATCGACATGATGATCATCTCCCACCAGATCGGCGAGTGGACGCTGGGCCTGCTGCCCATTCCGAAGTGGCTGCCCATGAGCTTCATGACGGTTGGCCTGATGGTGTTCGCGATTGCGCTGCTCGACGATTTCGTGCGCATCTGGCGGCGCCAGGTCCCCACGTATGCGACCAACGAGGGCGACCAGATGGCTGCGCTCGGCACCGAGTAAGCCTCGCACCCCCGAAGGCTGTTCCCAACGTCTGTTCCCGCAAGCTCGCAAGATCGTCAGGACCCCCATGGACACCACTCTCGTTGCACTCTTCATGCTGATCCTGCTGATGCTGCTCCTGTGTTCGGGGCTCTGGATCGGCCTGGGCATCCTCCTCACAGGCATGATCGGCATCGCCTTGTTCGCGTCGGCGCCGGTCTGGCAGGTGACCGTCACCACCATGTGGGGCGACAGTGCCGAGTGGACCCTCACCGCCTTGCCGATGTTCATCTGGATGGGTGAGATCCTGTTTCGAACCAGCATCAGCCAGAGCCTCTTCAACGGTCTGGCGCCGTGGCTGAGCCGCATTCCGGGCCGACTGCTGCATGTCAACGTGGTGGGTTGCGCGCTCTTCGGTTCCATCTCGGGGTCATCCACCGCCACCTGCGCCACCATTGCCAAGATTGCGCTGCCCCAACTCACCGCGCGCAAGTACCCCGAGGCGATCACCCTGGGGTCGCTTGCCAGTGCCGGCACGCTCGGCATTCTCATTCCGCCGTCGGTCATCATGATCGTCTATGCGGTCGCCGCCGATGTGTCCATTCTTGAAATCTTCCGTGCCGGGGTCATCCCGGGGCTGATTGCGTCCGCCCTGTTCAGCGGCTATATCGCCGTCTGGGCGCTGCTCAATCCCACCAAAATCCCGAAACCCGAGCGCCATTACACCTTCCTCGAGCGCATCAAGGCCACCCGCGAACTCATCCCCTGCCTGCTCCTCATCCTGGGCGTCGCGGGCGGCATGTTCACGGGCTTTGCCACGGCCACCGAGGTCGGTGCAGTGGGCGTGGTGGGGTCGCTGATCGTGGCAAAGCTGGGGGGGTCTCTGACCTGGCAAACCTTCAAGGACAGCGCCTATGGCGCGCTCCGCATCAGTTGCATGATCGCGCTCATTCTGGCGGGCTCCACGGTGCTGTCAGTGTCCATGGCCTTCACCGGTATTCCGAAGGCCCTGGCTGCGTGGGTGGCCAGTCTGCATCTCACGCCCTACATGCTGGTGACCGCGCTCTGCGTCGTCTACATCATTCTGGGAACGGCGCTCGAGGGGGTGGCCATGATCCTGCTCACCACCACCATCACGCTCCCCCTGGTGGTCAACGCGGGCTTCGACCCGGTCTGGTTTGGCATCTTCATCGTGCTGATGACCGAGATCGCGGCACTCAGCCCGCCGGTGGGCTTCAATCTCTTCGTGATGCAGTCGTTCACCGGGCGCAGCAGCGGCTATGTCGCTTGGGCCACTCTGCCCTTTGTGCTGATGCTGGTGGCAACCGTAGCGATCATCTCGGTGTTTCCGATCACGGTGAGCTGGCTGCCCATGATGCTGCGCCCGACCTGAGAAAAATCTGAGGCGAAGCTGAGCCCTTCCGGGGCGTGCGAGACGCGGGCTCGATTCTGCCTGTCGACCCGCCTGTTTATCGCGAGGGCGGAAATACAGGCATCGTCGCGATGCCGCGCCACGCCACGGGCGCAGCAGCCTTGCCTGCGGCCTGAGCGGGCGGGATCGTGTCGTCCCAGTCGATGGCTAAAAATCGCTGGCCCGTGATGTTGCCCGCTTCGTCCGAGACCAGATGTCGCAGCGGCGCCACCATCACCTCGGGTTGCAGCAGTTCACTTCGATCGAAACGCGACTCGTCCGGAATCATGGGCGTGTTGGTGACGCCGCCCGGCACCAGCACGTTGGCGGTGACGCCCGTGCCCGCCAGATCGTGCGCCATGATAGAGGTGAGTGCCTCCAGGGCCGCCTTGGACGGTCCGTAGGGCGTGTAGCCGCGCCTGAGCATCGAGCCCAGGCTGGTGGTGACATTCACGATCCGACCCCAGCGCCGCTCAACCATGAGCGGCGCTGCGAGACGTGACAGCAAAAAGCCTGATGTGCTGTTGATGGCGAAGTAGCGCGCCCACTGGCTCTCGGTGACCTCCCAGAACTTGAGCGGATTGAGCCAGTTGTCGGCACGCAGGCTGCCCTGGCCGATGCCGATGTTGTTGATGAGGATGTCGACCGCACCGAAGTGGCCGAGTGCCGTTTCGATGATGCGTTCGCTCGCCGAGGCGGCGCACTGGTCGATGGCCAGCGCGTGCAGTCGGCCCTGTAATCCGGCCGAACGAAGATCGGCTTCCAAGGTATCGAGCCGGTTGCGCAGCAGGTCAACGGCCAGCACCTGAATGCCATCCCCCGCGAGCGCCTTGCAGAAAGCCTGACCGATTCCGCCGCCGGCGCCGGTGACGATCGCTGTTCGGATTGTGCTCATGGCTCGTGTGCTCCGCGCGGGCAGGGTAGGAAGATCGTAAGAGGCGGATGCTTGCTCAGCGCAGAAAGATTTCCCGCAGCCTGGCTTTGAAGTCGGGCGAGACCATTGAGGATCCCCGCTGTGGAACTCCCAGCGCATGCAGGTCGATGGCGCGCTCGGCGCTCTTGATGACGTTAGCCATGATGTCGATCAGCGGCGCACCGTCGACGTGTCGAAGATCATGGTCGACGAAGAACATGTTGAGCGGCCCGCCCGCAGGGATGATGACATTGGCCCCGCGCGCGATCACCTCGCGGGCGGCCTGGCTGAAGGCTGCGATACCCGAAGCGGGGTCTTGATAGATTCGCGGAAAGTCCGAATAACGCATCTCGAGGGAGGCGCCTTCGACCAGTCGCTCGCCGAGCCCGTAACGCCGGGTCATCAACTCCATCTTCTTGCGGCTGCCCGGGTTGTGGGTGAGAAAACCGAAGCGGGCACCCATCTGCGCAGCGAGATGCACCGCCGACTCGGTGATGAATGCCGTCGGAATGTCTGTCATCTCGCGAATTTCTGGCAGGCCCGCGTCGTTGGTGCTGACGTTGACGAAGGCGGCGTAGCCGCGTTGCTCGGCCAGGATGCCGTTGCGAGCGACTTCCCGCGTCACCAGATGCAGCCCGCTATCGAGGAAGTCGACGCCGGGATAGGTTTCGCTCACGGCGTGAAATTCCACTTTGAGTCCCGGACGGACCACCCGGTTCGCATGACGCTTGGCCGATTCCTGGTAGACAGCCCAGTTGGCAGCGTCAGCGTGGCCGGAACTGCTCTGGAGCCAGAGTGTTGCGTGGTGAGACATGGTTGTCCTCAGTCGATTTTTACGTTGGCGGTCTTGATGACCTTGAGCCACTTGTCCAGTTCACTTCGGACCAGTGCGCTGAATTCGGCAGGCGAACTGCCGATCGGCTCCATTTCCTGGGCGAGCAGCTTGCTACGAACCTCTGGCGTGTTGAGCACCTGACCGACTGTGCTGTGGAGTTGGTGGATGATGTCGACCGGTGTGCCCGCCGGAGCGAACAGACCGATCCATACCGATGAGTCATAACCCGGCACCCCCGACTCGGCGATGGTCGGGACATCGGGGTTGAGTGCGGAGCGCTTGCTACCGGTGACACCCAGCACGCGCAACTTGCCTGCCTTGATCTGCGGATTGGAGGTAGCCCCGGCATCGAGCATGAGCGACACCTGACCGCTCAGCAGATCGGCCATGGCGGGCGCGCTGCCCTTGTAGGGCACATGCACGATGTCGATGCCAGTCATCACCTTGAGCAGTTCCATGCCCAGGTGGGTGGTGGCACCGTTGCCCGACGAGCCGTAGTTGATTTTGCCGGGGCGCGAACGGGCATAGTCGATGAGTTCCTGTACCGATTTAACGGGCATGGAGGGATGCACGACCAGCAGGTTGGAAAAGCTCACCCATTGCGAGATCGGTGCAAAGTCGCGCAAGGCGTCGTAGGGCAGCTTGGGGTGCAGCCCGTGATTGATCACGATATTCGGGGAGCTGACGTAGAGCGTGTAGCCGTCGGGCGCCGACTTGGCCGCCATCTCGGCGCCGATGACAGTGCCGGCGCCTGGCTTGTTCTCGACGACGAAGGTCTGACCAAGGGTATCGCCCATGCGTTGCGCCATCAGCCGGGCGAGGATGTCGGTTCCCCCGCCCGGTGCGAGAGGCACGATCATTCTGACTGGCCGATTCGGCCAGGTCTGGGCAATGCTCTCGGAGGGTCCCAGTGCGCAAGCCACCGCGAGAGCGGCCGTCAGCGCGCCCAAAGGCCGGGTCGGCATGAAGTGTCTCCTCATTGTGCGGATCTGAACCGCCCGGAAGCTGGCGAATCCGTCTGGTCTCAGAATCACACGCTCTGTCGGAGATTGCAATGCGACATTCCGGGAATTTGTGATCGCGCGGGGTGACCCGCGGCGGTGTCGGATCCAGGCGGTAGGGCGTGTTTTTTGCCTGAGATCGGTGTCTGTGGGATGGTTGTCGTTTTTCGCCACCCCCGCAGTTTGACGCCAGGGACGGGAGACCCCATGAACATCACCATTCTGGATGACGTTTTCGACACGCTGAGAGGCTTGCCCTGTTTTGCGGCGCTGGCCGGCCACCAGGTCACCGTCTGGAACGATCACACCGAGAACCAGGAGGAGTTGGAGCGCAGGCTTACTCAGGCCGATTGCGTCGTTCTGATCCGGGAACGTACCGCCCTGCGCGCACCGCTGCTCGATCGCTTGCCGCGCTTGCGCCTCATCAGCCAGCGAAGCGTCTATCCGCACATTGATGTGGCCGCGTGCACGCGACTGGGCATCATCGTCTCGTCCGATCAGCATGCGGGCACGCCCTGCTACGCGGCTGCCGAACTCACCTGGGGCCTGCTGCTGGCCGTCGCACGGCAAATCCCGCAGCAGGCGGCGGCGCTCAAGCAAGGGGTCTGGCAAACCGGGATGGGCATGACGCTGCGCGGTCACACGCTCGGACTCTACGGCTACGGGCGCATCGCCCGGGCGGTCAACGAGTACGCCCGTGCGTTCGGTATGAGGGTCGTGGTGTGGGCCCGCCCCGAGTCGCTCGATCGAGCAAGGGCCGACGGGCTGGAGGTAGCCGCGAGCAAGGAAGCGTTTTTCAGTGACTGCGATGTGATCTCCCTGCACATGCGTCTGGTGCCGGCTACGCGCGGCATCGTGACGCGTGAGGATCTCCTTCGGATGAAGCCGACAGCCATTCTCCTCAACACCAGCCGGGCGGGGCTCATCCAGCCCGATGCGCTATACGAGGCTCTCAAGGCCGGGCGGCCGGGCGCGGCCGGCGTTGACGTGTACGAGACGGAACCTCTCTCCGCCGATGGCCACCCGCTCCTTGCGCTACCCAATGTGATTGGTACACCCCACCTCGGGTACGTGACCCGCGAGGAATATCAGTTGCAGTTCACCGACATCTTCCGGCAGATCACTGCCTATGCTGCCGGGCAACCCATCAACGTCGTGAATCCGGATGTGCTCGGACATACACGCCCGGCAGTGAGCTGAAACAAACCATGCTGCGGGATTAGCGCTCGGCCCAGCCCGGATCCGGTCCAGCCCGACCAGGCGACGCCGGCGCTCCCGCGCGGTCGAGTGCGATGTGCGGCCGGTCGACCTTTCATTGCATTAGACTTTGGGCTGGTTGTCAGAGGGAGGGCTGCGATGATTCGGGTGCGGAGCTGGCAGGAGGCGGAGCAGGGGCGGATCATCCGCGACACGCCCCATCAGAAAGGCACGCGCGTGCCATTGTTCAGCGAGGCGCCGGATGGCGGCGCTTGCGCGCCCCAGGCCTTTGTCGTGGAGCAGGCCCCTGACTGGGTGTTGCGCGCTCATTACCATGGCGTACATCAGTTCCAGGTGGTGGCCGCAGGCTCGGGCAGCATCGGCCGACACCCGGTGGCGCCGCTGATGGTTCACTACGCGTCGCCCGAATCCGGCTATGGCCCCATCACGGCCGGACCTCGGGGGCTGTCCTACTACACGCTGCGGGCCACGCCCGATGAACAGACCCGCTACCTTCCGGAATCGCGGCCGCTGATGCGCGAGGGGCTGGCCAAGCAACACGGCATGACCGCCATCATCGAGATCGAAGACACCGAGCCGCTCGCACCGTCTGAGAACCTCAGCCTCCAGTCCTTGCTGACTGGAAACCGCGATGGTGCGGCGGTCTGGCGACTGCGGCTGGCACCTGGCGCGGCCTTGCCCGCATCGGGTGTCCCCGGAGCGGGCGCGCGCTACTACTTTGTCGCGGCGGGCGCCATGCAGGTGCAGGGTCAGGCCCTCGAGAAAGGCTCGGTCTGCTTCGCCCACGACGAACCCGGCTTCACGATCGTGGCCACCGATGTCGGGCTCGATCTGCTGGTGCTGCAGTTTCCGCCGGAGGCGAGCCGGCCGCCCGCGTAGGGCTTCTCGTGAGCGTCTGTCCGTCATCGGTGCACAATCCCTCGCGCGGCAGAGCTTCAGTTTTGGGCACCCCGCATGAACCAAAGGAGATCACATGAACCGCCGGTCGCTGCTCGCATCTTTGGGCTCATCAGTCCTCATCCCGGGTTGGGCACGTGCTCAGACCGCCCCGGCCGTGCTTCGGCTCGTGGTGCCGTTCACGCAGGGCACCGGCATGGACATGGTCGCACGCACGATCGGACCCGGGTTGGGCGAACGCATGGGCCGAGCCGCCATCGTCGAGAACCGGCCAGGGGCCTCTGGCAACATTGGCAGCGAGCAGGTGGTCAATGCCCCGCCTGATGGCAACACGCTCCTGGTCAGCGCCAATACGCTGCTGATCGCGCGCTCGCTTTATCCGAAAATGACTTTCGATCCTTTGGTCGATCTCACGCCAATTGCGCTGGCCAGTTGGGGGCAATTGCTGCTGGTGACGCATCCTGGAACCGGCTTTCGAAATGCCGGCGATTTCATTCGGGCCGCGCGTGCCAAACCCGGCGCGCTTAACTACGGCTCGCCCGGCCCGGGCACGCCCCATCACATGTCGATGGAAATGTTGAAGGGCGTCAACCAGGTCTTCATCACCCACATCGGTTACCGCGGTACGGCGCCCGCGGTTCAGGATCTGGTGGGCGGTCATGTCGACGCGATGTTCATGCCCATTCACGTTGCGCTGCCACTCATCAAGGCGGGACGACTGGTGGCCCTGGGGCTGGGCGGCAGTTCGCGTCATGCGCTGCTGCCTGATCTGCCGACCCTGGCCGAGGCCGGGGCGGGTGAGGTCAATGTGTCCATGTGGTACGGATTCTTCGGCCCCAAGGGCATGTCGTCGGACACGGTCACCCGCCTGCATCGCGATATCAGTGAACTGCTGGGGTCGGTCGAAGTGGGTCGGGCCTTCTCCACGCAGGGCATGGATGCTGCCACCTCGAGCCTGCCGGACTTCGTGAAGCTGGTCAGAAACGATGCCGAACGCTGGCAGCAGTTGATCCAGGCCCGTCGCATCACGGCTGACTGACATGCAAATCGCCATTGTCGGGGGTGGGATCGCGGGCCTTGCGCTTGCGCTGGGACTTGCGCAGCGCGGCATTCGTGCCACGGTCTACGATGCGGTGCGCGAGTTTCGAGAGGTCGGTGTCGGGATCACGCTGTTGCCGCATGCCTGTCGCGAGTTGCAGGCGCTCGGCGCGCTCGAGCGCGTCGAACCGCTCGGCATCGAAAATCTCGAGAGCGTGTTCTTCAATCGTTTCGGGCAGTTTGTCTACCGCGAATTGAGGGGACGACACGCGGGCCACAGCTTTCCCGAGATCGGGATCCATCGCGCCCGTCTGCACGGCGTGCTGCTCGAACTGGTTCGCGAGCGCCTGGGCCCGTCCGCCGTGCGGTCCGGCATGCGCTGTCGTGGGTACTCGCAGACCCGCGACGGTGTGACGATTGATTTCGCAAGGGCCGATGGCGCCAGCGAGCGCATCACGGCCGATGCGGTGGTGGCCTGTGACGGCATCAATTCCGCCATTCGCGCGCAGATGTTTCCGCAGGACGGCCTGTGCTTCGCGGGCATCAACACCTGGCGCGGGGTCAGTGCCTTCGAGCCGATTCTCAGTGGCAAGTCGTATCTGCGGATCGGCACGATCACCACGGGCAAGATGGTCATCTACCCGATCGTCGACCGCTTCGACGAGCAGGGCCGGCAACTGGTCAACTGGGTCGCCGAAATCCAGCGCGAGGGCGCCAGCATGAATGACTGGAACACAACTGCCCGGCTCGACGATTTTCTGCCGGTCTTTGCCGACTGGCGCTTCGACTGGCTCGATGTCCCCGCACTCATTCGCGCCTCGGTGCAGACCTTGCAGTACCCCATGGTTGATCGTGACCCCCTGCCGCACTGGCAGGACGGTCGGGTCACACTGATGGGCGATGCCGCGCACCCCATGTATCCGCGTGGTTCCAATGGCTCTGCGCAGGCGCTCATCGATGCGCGAACCCTGGCCGACGAACTCGCGGCGACCGGCGATCCGGTTCGCGCCTTCGGGGCCTACGAGGCCAGTCGCCGCGAGGCCACCGCTCGGGTGGTGCAGACCAATCGTACCCAGCCGCCCGATTTCATCATCATGAAGGCCGATGAGTTGAGCGGGGGCCAGCCCTTTCGCCATATCGATGATCTGATCAGTCAGGACGAATTGCGGCGGATCTCGGAGGGCTATCAGCAGGTGGCGGGCTTCACGCGTTCGGCAGCATGAGCAAGCGTACCGCGGATCGCTTGGGCGACCCATTGTGTCGACCGACTGGCGGCCTCCTTCGTCCCTGGGTCCTGAGTGCTTGCCTTGGCCTTGCACTGTTACCGCCGCCCGCGTGGGCGGCTTCTCCCGCTACCGGGGAGACCGCTGAGCCCTGGTCGTTCAAGTTCACGCCTTCGGTTTACGTTGAATCCGCCCAGCCCAAAGCGACCGACCTCAACCTTCGAGCCAACCGTGGCGACCAGACTTTGTGGGTGGGCCACTACAACCGCGGCAGCGACTTTGAGCAGACTCGGTTGGGCTACGAATACACCTACAAGGCGTCCTTCGGTCAGGTGGTGCCCTCGTTACAGGTGGCGAGCCGCGGCTTTGCGGGGGCCTCGGTCACGGCACAGATTGGTTCCGAGTCGGTGTGGGCGATCGTCGGCTTTGGCCGCACCAACCTCAAGCCCTACTACAACCTCAATTTTGATCCCAATGACTCGGTAGTGCTTGGTTTGGGCGTGAGGCCGCGTCAGCAGACCGTGCTGTCGGCCTTCATGGTTGTGGATGACCGATTGGATACCGATCAGAAGGTGGTGCATGCGGTGTGGCGGGAGTGGTTCGACGGCCGTCGGCGTCTCACCCTTGACCTCGCGTGGCGGCAGGGACGCGCTGTACCCGGCGAGCCAGAGATTCGCGGTGACGCGATATCAGTCGGCTTTGACTATCAGGATGTGTTCGTTCGGATCGTTCGAGATCGCAAGGTCAACTTCACCCAGAGCGATCAGAGTCGATTCGCGCTCGGTGTTCGATTCTGAGGTCGACCGCCTGGCGATGCGGGCGCGCGAGGCGGGCTTACGAACTCAGATCGAGTTATGGGCGCCGTCGCAAAGGGGCGCCTTGTTCGAGTGCTTGCATCCACAAAAGTAGACGGTGCGGCTGGCATCGGCTTCGAACTTCACCGGGGTCATGGCGCTCCCCTTGTGCGAACCGTCGCAAAAAGGTTGCGACTGGCTCTTGCCGCAGCTGCACCACCAGTAGGTTTTGCCCGCTTCGACCTCGACCGCATAGGGTGAGCGTTGGGGGATTTCAGGCGTCATGCAGGCTCCTCGGCGCGGGGTTTTGATTTCAGTGAGGGCGAACGTATCAGAGTCCTTGCCGAGTTGGGCCCTTACCTGACTGTCCGGCTGATCGGATCCCGTCGCTCGGCTGACTTGGGCCCGCCACACCATGCTTGCGATCGGAATCGCCTGTCTGGAACCGATTGCGCGCAGCCTCGGGTGTGAAATGTTGCGCGGCGCTCAGGATCCGTGGGTCTGGCGAAGGGTCTCGAACGAACACAACTGGCCGGCAATCGCGCTGGCCGCAACCGTCGGCGGGCTGGCGAGCCACACCTGGCCCGGGCCACTGCGTCCTGGAAAGTTGCGGTTGATGGCGCTGACCGTCACCTGCTCGGGGCGGCTGGAGGAGCCTGGGCCGCAGTTGGCGCAGGCTCCGCACGAAGGCTGCAGCAGCCGTGCCCCAACCGTCTCAAACGCCTTCAGGTAGCCGCGCTCGATGCAGTAGTCGCGAACCGCCGTGGTGCCGAACTGAAGATACAGGCTGACGCCTGGCGCGGTTCTGAGCCCGCGTTGCGCGGCCCACTCGAGGACCTCATGGTAGCGGTCGAAATCTTCACGCTTGCCGGCGGTGCACGAGCCCCCATAGGCGATGTCGATGGGCACAGTCGACGTCAGTTGGCTGATGGACAGGCCATTGCCCGGGTCGCCGGGTGCCGCCAGCATGGGCTCGATCTGCGCGCAGTCGACGCGCAGGGTGTCGGCGTAGTGGGCGCCTTCGTCGCTTTGCATCCAGGGCTCGATCACGAACTCGATGCCCCGCCGCTCGCGCAGAAAGCGCACGGTTTGCGCGTCGGGGGCGACGATGCCGGTCAGGCCGCCCAACTCGGCCACCATGTTGGTGAGGGTGGCGCGCTCATCGATGGACATGGCGCTCACGGCCTCGCCGGTGAACTCGAATACCTTGCCCACGCCTGCGCCGCCACGAATCGAGGGCAGTGCCAGCAGGTGAAGCAGAATGTCCTTGGCGGTGACGCCTGCGGGCGGGCGGCCCTCGAGCACGACCTTCAGGCTGGCGGGTATCGTGAGCCTGACCGCGCCGGTGGCCAGTGCATTGGCCATGTCGGTCGTGCCGACGCCGAAGGCCACGCAGCCGAGCGCGCCACTGTGCGGGGTGTGCGAGTCGGTGCCGACCACCAGTTGCCCGGGCAGGGCGTAGCGCTCGGTCATCATCGCGTGCGAGATGCCCGCAACATGGCGGCCGTCATCGCGCGCAGCCTCGGCCTCGCTCAGGGTGCGATGCAGGCGAAGCCCGTGGCGCGCTGCAAAGCGTCGCTGCGCCTCGCACATGCGCTGCACCTGCGACACCAGCTTCAAGCCCACGTGCACCGGACTTTCATCCGCATACGAGGTGTGATCCTCGAACATGATCACGCGTTCGGGATCGACGATGGCCAGCCGATCGCCGTAGACCTGCTCGAGCATGTGGGCCGCCATGGGCGTGTAGTACTCGATGGCAAAGCGCCAGTCGGCCCGCACGAAGACGCCCTGACCGGTTTTAAGGGTGGCCTCGGTCACGGGCGTGCGCAGCAGGCGTCTGGCGACGATCTTCTGAAACAGCGTCAGCGGTCCCGCGCCAGCGGCAGGCGCAGCGGCACTGGAGTGGCCGCCGTGGGCAGGCATGGCAGTGCTGCGGTGGTCTTCGCGGTTCGCCTGCAGCAGCAGGTGGCGCTGGCCGAATCGGAGCAGTCCGCCACTGCGAAGAATGGCCGATGCCAGTGCGTCGCGCCCTGTAAGCAGTTGCTCGATGCTGAGCGGCTCGCCCGATCGTATGAGGTCGAGCAGACCGAAGTCGGTGGTGGTGAAGAGGCCGATGTTGTCGGCGTTCTGCCGGTAGAGGCGTTCGAAGCTTTCGGCGATGACCAGGCGCACGCCGGCCAACTGCTCGGCGCGTGGACTGTGCTCACGCGATGAACCCTTGCCGAAGCGTGCACCGGCCACGACCACGTCGATGCCCGCATGGCGAATCCCGTCGATACCTACCGGCAGACGATCGCCGGCCTTCAGGCCGGTGTAGGGGTGGCGGCCCAGCGTGTCGTCCCAGTTGACCATGCAGGGCACCGGCGTGATCTCGTCGGTCGAGACCTCGTCGCGCAGCGGCGCGGCGTCGGTCAGCGTGCTGTCGCGACCCCGAAGCTGACGCTCGATCAGCGCGGGGTCACGGCTGAGGAAAAGGATACGGCCGCTCAGACGAAGCGCCGCAGCCGCGGTGGGATCGTCGGGCGGGTCAGGCGTTGTGGGTATCGGCATCGCGGCGCTGGGGGGCGAGGCTCAGGTCGGTCCTGCGCCGGCGGCACCGCGAGGCAACAGGGCGCTGAGTTCGGCAGCGACCTCGGTCGGGTTGAGGTCGGGGCGAGCCAGCGGAAAGCCCCGCTCGATGACGGTGAAATCGAAATAACCGAGTCGCGCGAGGGGGCGGTAGCGATCGATCGCGACCTGCCCGTCGACCAGCAACTCATCGGCGATGTGGATGCCGACCACCTGCCCAATCACCAGATTGTTCTGAATCGGCGGTGCATCGGTGGGCAGGACCAGTGCCTGGACCAGTCGGCATTCAAGGCTGACCGGCGCCCGCGCCACCCGGGGCGGCCGAACCTTGATGCAAGGCGCCTTCTCGAGGCCCGCGTGATCGAACTCGTCGGCATCGGGGGGCAGGTGCTCGGAGCTCAGGTTCATGGGGTGGGCGAGGGGTTCGCTCACGAGATTGACCACGAACTCCTGGGTGGCCAGCACATTGCACCAACTGTCTTTTTGCCCCCCCTCGGGGCGCGGGCCGATGGGCGCGAACATCACCATGGGCGGGAAGTCGGCCACCGCATTGAAGTAGCTGAAGGGCGCCAGATTGGCGATGCCGTCGGCGCTGAGCGTCGAGATCCAGCCGATCGGGCGTGGGACCACCAGTGCTTTCCAGGGGTTGAAGCGCAGGCCGTGCTCGCGCGGGTCTTCGATAAACATGGCGACCGGGGATTCCTGTGATGTGTCCGGGGTGCACGCTATCATGGAAGGCTATGTGTTTGCAGGCCTTCCGCACGGCGCTTGAGGCCTGCGGTTTTGCGTGCCCCCGGGAGTCCACCATGAACGCATCCGTTCCCGTTTCGGCGCTCTCGGCGCTGAACGTACCCGACCTGTCCGCGCTACCGCTGATCGAAAAGTGGGTGTCGTTTGCCTCGGTGTCTCGCGACAGCAACCTGCCCCTCATCGACTGGACCGAGTCGCATCTGCGCGCACTGGGGCTGACCGAGTTTCGGCGCACCTATGACGATAGCGGCAAAAAGTGCAATCTTTGGGTGACGCTGCCGGCTTGCGACGGCGAGACCCGCGCGGGCGGGTTGGTGCTGTCCGGCCATACCGATGTGGTGCCGGTCGATGGTCAGCCCTGGCACTCGGACCCGTTCGCGGTATCGGTTCGTGACGGGCGCCTCTACGGCCGAGGCGTCACCGACATGAAAGGCTTTGGCGCCACCGTGCTTGCGCAGGTGCCCGATTTGCTTCGACGCGGGCTGCGTCGGCCGGTTCATCTCGCCTTCAGCTATGACGAAGAGGTCGGCTGCATCGGCGTTCGACGCCTCATTGCCGATATGGTGGCGCAGGGCTTCAAACCCGCAGGGTGCATCGTGGGTGAGCCCACCGGCATGCAGGTCGTGATTGCGCACAAGGGCAAACACGCCTACCAGACCACCGTGAAGGGCTTCGAGGCGCATTCCTCGCTCACACCGCTGGGCGTCAATGCCGTCGAGATCGCCTGCGAGTTCGTGGCCTACCTCAAGTCCATACACCGTCAGTTGGCCGCCGAGGGCCCCTTCGATCCGATCTACGACGTGCCGCACACCACGGTTCACACTGGCGTAATCGCGGGTGGCACAGCGCTAAACATCATCCCGCGTCTTTGCGAGATCACCTGGGAAATTCGCCACCATCACCTTGACTCGCCCAATGCGCTCTTTGCCCGGGCCAAGGCATTTGCCGACGGCCTGATCCCGGCGATGCAGGCGGTGTCGCCCGATACCGGCATCACGCACCAGTTGCGCTCGGTGCTGCCCGGCTTCGCCACCTCGCCCGACAGCGACATCGCGCGGCTGTGTTTCGAGTGTGCCGAACTTGACCCCACGTCGGGCGCGGGCAAGGTGTCCTTCGGGACCGAGGCGGCGCTGTTTCACCAGGCTGGCGTGCCGACCATTGTGTGCGGCCCTGGCCACATTGCCCAGGCGCACCAGCCCGACGAGTGGGTCGCCATCGAACAACTCGCCTGGTGCGAGCGTTTCATGCGGCGCCTCGCCGACCGGCTCTGTCTGGCCTGACGCGCGCATCGAGCCTTCGATACAACAACTCCCTCCTTCAATCTCCTCAGAGAACATCCATGACGCCCCGAAGAACTCTCCTGGCCACCCTGGCCGGCGCTGGCCTGCTTGCCGGGCTACCCACCGCGCGTGCACAGACCGGTAAAACCGTCCGACTCGTCGTGCCCTTTGCGGCGGGCGGTGTGCAGGACATTCTCGCTCGCTCGATTTCCAATGAGTTGCGCGCAGCGTTGGGGCAGACGGTGGTGGTCGAAAACCGTCCGGGTGCGGGCGGAACAGTGGGCACCGGCACGGTTGCGCGTGCCGAGGCCGATGGCTCGGTCATGGTGGTGGCGGCCGCCAGCCACAACATTGCCGGTTCGCTCTACGCCAAACTCGCCTACGACCCGCAGAAGGACTTCACGCCGCTCGCCCACCTCGGGCGAGCTGATTACGTGCTCATGGTGCATCCCGATGTGCCGGCTCGCACGGCGGCCGAGTTCATCGCGTACGCCCGGGCCAACCCCGGCAAGATGAACTATGCCTCCGCTGGCAACGGCAGCGCCACCCACCTGTCCATGGCCTATTTCAACGGGCTGGCGGGGATCGATCTGGTGCATGTGCCGCTCAAGGCCACCGGCGAGGCTATCAATGAAGTCATCTCGGGGCGTGCCCAGGCGGTGGTGGCGGCGAGCATCGGCGCCCTGACCTTTGTGAAGGACAGCCGGCTGCGGCTCCTGGGGGTCACCTCGATCGAGCGCAGCAAGTATTTGCCTGATTTGCCCACCATTGCCGAAAGCGGTTTGCCGGGCTATCAGTTTGATTCCTGGTTCGGTCTGCTGGGGCCTGCGGGGGTGCCGGCTACCGAGGCTGACCGTATCAACGCGGCGGTGGGGCAGGTGCTGCGTGACCCCGTCATTCTTGAGCGACTCGATCGCCAGGGCGTTCAGCCCAAGCCGATGAGCAACGCCGAGTTTCGCAAGCTGCTCGAGGCAGACTACGCGCGTATGGCCCGCGTGGTCAAGGCCTCTGGCGCCAGAATCGATTAGCCGTACCGACCGGGCAAGAAGCTTTGCCCGGCCTGTCGCTCAGCGGGTCTGTCGCAGCGCCTCGGTCAGTGCGGTCAGGCTGCCCGGGGCATCCAGTTGCAGACATACCTTCTCGAGCGACTCGATGGCCGCCGGGCGCAGCGAGCGGGCCGCGTTCTGCCGGAACTTGGCCAATACGCGCTCGCTCGACGGCGGTCGGGTGTGGTTGCCATCGACATCCTCGATGCGAACCGTTTGGCGCGTGCCGTCCAGCAGCTCACAGGTGACCACCGCTTCGAAGCGCTCCGGAAAGCGCGCATCGCGCAGGGGTAGCCAGCGGGTCTTGGCGGCCAGCGCTCTCACCTCGGACGAGGCCGACGTCTCGAAGGTGTCGAGATCGACCTTGCCTTCGATGAAACGTGTGGCCACGGTGATGGGCAGGCTCCAGCGCGCGGCATGGCCGTTGGCGGGATTGAGCGCGCGTTCCCAGGGCTCGCAGATGACCGGAGCGGCGCCGGCCGGTACTTCGCAGACGATGGCCACGATGTCGGCGGCATGCACCCCGCGTTCAGCCAGAAGGCCGGCGGCCTCGATGAAGGGGTGAAGGTAGTGACAGCAGGGGTAGAACTTGAGCGCGGCAGCAGGCAGGTGCCAGCGATGACCCAGATCGTCGATGAGCGTGCCAAAGCGCTTGACGGCATCCGGATCGTCACTGAACTGATTGAAGAGGCCCCAGCGGCCGTCCAGTGAGGTTTCGGGTCCGGTCATGCCAGCACCGGCGAGCTCAACGGCTATGAGGCCGCCGTGAGCGGCCCAGCCTGGGTGCAGTGACTTGACCGATGAGCCATTGCTCAAAAACTCCATCACGCCGCTCGACTGGCTAAGCGCGATGCCGATGGCGGCGAGCGTTTGAGCCTCGGACAGGTCTTCGAGTTCTGCCCCGACCAGCGCCGCGGCCAGGGTACCCGCCACGGACGTGGCCTGAAATCCGCGCGAGTGAAATCGTCCCGGGGCGGCGATGCCAAAGCGTGCAAGCGCCTCCCAGCCTCGGATGTAGGCGCCCAGCATGGCGGTGCCTGAACTGCCGCAGGCCTCGGCTGCTGCGAGTGCCGCTGAGGCCACGACCGAACTGCCGTGCATGATAGAACCGGTGTGCGTGTCATCGAATTCGAGGCTGTGCATGAGCCCGCCGTTGACCAGCGCGGCCTCGGCTGGCGTGGCGCCCAGCGACTGACCCAACACCGTCGCGGGCCCGCCGCGTGCCCAGCGTTGGCCGACTTCGCGGTAGGCGAGCCCGACGGGCGACCCGGCTGCCGCCAGGCCGACACCCATGGCATCGATAAAATGCAGCGAGGCGGCAAGCCTCAGTTCGGGCGACAGCGGCGCGCTCGCGCTCGCTCTGAGGGCCTGGACGAACTGTCGCGCGAGGGTCATGGGGCGACCGCTCCGCGCGTCATCATCGCCACGGTGTCGCGCCATCCACGTGCGAGGGCGTCCGGCTCGCCCGCGATGAGGGCGGCCAGCACGGGCGGCGCGGCGGGCAATACTGCAGCGCTGTTCTCGGCGAGCTTGGAGAGCAGCGTCGGTTCGTCGAAGGGCTGATCGGCGCCGCCGCGCGGGTTTTCAACGACGGCGGACATCTGAGCGCCATCACGGAAGGTCCAGGTGACCCGGGCCGGGCGGTCGCGTGGCGGGGGGCCGACGTCGGCATAGGCCGCGAGTTTCACTCTTCTGCGCAGATCTGCAATCGCCGAGTCGCCGAGCGTGTCGTAGGTGAAGGCCGCCGCGCCGCCGGTGCCAAGCTGCGTGGTGGCCGCGACCGCATGCGGAATCGAAAACTTGGCGGCCAGCACGGTTTCCGGTTCGACCGTTGACAGCGCGACGCCGCCCGGACCTGCTTCGACCGTGATCTGTTCAATGTCGCTGATGCGTCGGGCCTCGAGGCGGCTCCGCAGTTGCAGCGAGGCCTCGACCGCAGCATGAGCGTAATTGCAGCAGGCAAAGATCTTGTGATAGCCGTTGCTCACCGACCACTGGCTGCCCAGCCCCTCGGAGAGGGCTTCCGGAATCACCCGGGTCCGGAAGTTGGTGGCGAAGACATCGAAGGGGGTATGCAGGCCGCCTGCGATGCCGGCCTCGGCCCAATCGGCGGCACGCAGGCCGATCCACGCGCCCGCTGCGGTCCAGCCGTTGCGCACCAGCGAGCCCTCGACCGCGGTGTCGAAAGGGCCGGCGAAGGTCATGGAGGCGGCGCCCGTGACGGTGTCCTGGATGAGCCGGGCGTCGTGGCCACGAATCAGTGACACCGCGATGGCCGCGCCGATGGTGGCGAAGGCCGCGTGCGGGTGAACGTAAAAGCCCGGAAAGGGGTAGGCGAGCGCGAAGCGCGTGGTGACCTCGTACGCGACCGCGACGGCACGCAGCACGTGTTCCACAGTGAGGTTGCGCGCCTCGGCCTCGGCGATGAGTGCGGGAATGGTGTAGGCCCCCCCATGACACGAGGCATTGCGAAAGCCCTCGTCAAGCTCACACCAGGTGATGGCCATGCCGTTGGCGCACGCGGCCGAAGCGACATCAAGCCGCGCCGCGCCGGTCGCGAAGACCGTGGCCTCGGCGCGACCTGTGGCGGTTCTGGCAAAGCCCTCGCGTGCACGGGCCACCTGCGGCTCGAGCGAGCCGGCCACGATGGCACCGATGTCGTCAGCGAGGATGGTGGCTGCGCGGCGTCGGATGGGGTCGGGCAGGGGGCTGGAGCAGGCCGTGGCGGCCCAGCCAAACAGCCGGCGGGTGTGTTCCGCCGCAGCAGCACGAAGCGCGTTTTTATCAGTGTTCATGGGCGTCCTGAAGGGTTTGGCTGCATGGTACAGTCGTCGCGAGAGGGGCTCAAGGGCGCGTGTCGGGTCCGCCGATGCACGCTTTTGCCCAAGCGATCACAGGCCCAATTTCTTCAGGATCTTCGACATGCAACGCGCCTACGCCTCGACGCCCGAAGGCCAGATTCACTACTACTCGCACGGCGAGGGCGCGCCCTTGCTGATGCTTCACGAGACGCCCCGATCAGCCTGGAGCTTTGCGCCGCTGATGCAACTCATGGGCAAGAAGTTTCATTGTCTTGCGCCGGATACGCTGGGCTTTGGCATGTCCGATCCGCCGTCGCCCGGCATGAAGATCGAAGACCTCGCGCGCAGCATGATCCACCTGATGGACGAGCGCGGCATCGAACGGGCCCACGTGCTGGGCTTTCACACCGGTAACAAGATTGCAGCGGCCATGGCCGCGGGCTGGCCCGATCGGGTCATTCGCACGGTGCTCATCGGGATGACCCACAGCCTGGTCATCTCACGCAAGGCCCGCAATGCAGCCATCATGACGGTGGTTCGCAAGCACATGGGTGTGTACGAGGAGAGCGCAGACGGCTCGCACCTGCTGCGCAACTGGGCGTCCGACTTCAATGGTGTGTCGGGCGTCTGGTGGAACCCGGCGATCATGACGAGCGCGCAGATCACGGACGAGCGTCTGCGCGGCCAGGAGGCCCGGGCCATCGAGATGATTCAGTGCCGCCGCAGCATCGCACAGGTCTATTCGATGAATTTCGATTTCGATTTCACCGCCACCTTGCGTCGGGTGAAAGCGCCCTCGCTGGTCATCGAGTGTTGCGTCCCCGAAGAGGCGCATCTGGGTGCGCAGGGGCCGGGGATGGTGAAACTGCTCAAGCGCGGTGAACTGCTCACGCTCAAGAACGCCGGTTTCGATGCGACCGAAGCGTTTGCCCCCGAAATCGCCCGCGCTTCGAGCCGTCACTTGCTGCAGAACTGAGGAACCATCATGCGAATCTGGCACCAGAGCTTCACCGACCTCACCGTCATGCCGGTGTATCGCAAGACCCTCACCGAGCATGCGGCAGCGGTCATGGGTACGGACGCCTCGGTGAGCGTGCACGGCCTCAGGCCCGGTACCTACACGGCGGGTTGCGCGCCCATTGATGCCATCCGCCATCGCTATGTGGCGGCGGTTCAGGGCCTGCAGGTCTGCGATGCGGCCATGGTGGCTGAGCGCGAGGGCTTCGACGCCGTGGCCATCGGCTGTTTTTTCGATCCCGCATTGCGCGAGGCACGCTCGGTGGTGGGTATTCCGGTGGTGGGGTTGGGCGAAAGCTGTGCGCTGGCCGCCTGCTCGATGGGGCGCAAGTTCGGCCTCGTCACGCTCTGCGCCGATCAGTCCGCCGACTACTCCGACATCATGCACGCCTACGGGCTCGAGCGCCGGTTTGCCGGGGCGGTGGCCCTGGATCCGCCGATCGACGAGTTCGCACTCGAGGCCGACGAGGACACGGCGCGGGCCATCGAAGCGCGATTCGATCAGGCCGCCGCCAAGGTGATCGCCCAGGGGGCGGACATCGTGATTCCGGCCGATGGCGTGCTCAATGAGTTTCTGGTGCGTCGTGGACGCCTTCAGGCGCTGGGTGATGTGCCGGTCATGGACAGTCTGGGCGTACTGTTTCAGCACGCGGCCTTTCTCGTGCGCTTGGCCCGCACCACGGGCGCCGGCGTGAGTCGCCGCCAGTTGTACACCCGGCCGCCACAGTCGATGATCGACCATGTGCGGAATTTTTCGGGTCACCGTCCGCTCGAGCATGATTTCTCGGGTGACCGCTGAAGACAATCGTCGAGTCGGTGCCCGAGCCCCGCAGGGGGCTTCGGGCCTTTGATCGCTGACCGCCGGTCTGCTGCCCGGCCCACCCGCCTCTGATCGGGCCTGCTTCTTGCTCAGTATGGAATTTGCGGTGCAAGTGCGCACCATTCGGGAGCGTTTTCGCCCGCCCGGATGCTGCTCGCGCCGTGTGTCCTTTTTCCATCTGATTCGCAGACCTGTTTCTCCTTGAAGGGGTGCCTCATGACTTCAAACAGTGTGTCCCATGCCCGCCGCGCGCTGATTGGTGCCGGTGCGATCGCGACGGTGTCGCCCTTGCGCCTGGCCCGTGCTGCGGAGACGCCGCTCAGCTTTCAGTTGTCCTGGATCAAGAGCATTCAGTACGGCGGCTACTTCGCCGGCATTGAAACCGGCGCGTTCACGCGGAACAAGCTCGCTATGACCTTCAATTCGGGCGGCCCGAATGTCGATCCGGTGGCCAATGTGGCGTCGGGTCAGTCGCAACTGGGCGATCGCCCGATCGGCCCTCTGATCATCGCGCGCGAAAAGGGCATTCCGATCAAGGTGATCGCCACCGTTTTCCAGCGCAGTCCCTTCAGCATCATCAGCCTCGACAGCAAGCCGATTCGGAGCGTCCGGGAGCTGGAGGGCAAGACCGTCGCCGTGGCAACCTCCAACCGCCCATTGATGCAGAACCTCATTCGGGACGCCGGTCTCGATCCGGCTCGCGTCAACATGGTGCCCTCCTCGCCGGACCCGTCCGCCCTGGTCTCGGGGCAAATTGATGCGTACTCGGGTTATTCCACCAATCAGGGCGTGATGCTTGAAACGCGCGGCGTCAAGATCTTCTCCCTCAATGCCCACGATCTGGGCATGCCCGAGACGGCAGGGACCATTTATGGGCGCGAAGACTTTCTGGCCGCCAACCGGGACACCGTGGTTCGCTTCCTGAAGGGGGCGGTGGCCGGCTGGCAGTGGGCGCTCTCCAACAAGGACCAGACCGCGAAGCTGATGGTCGACAAGTACGGTGCGCCGGGGCTCGATCTTCGCGCCCAGACCGCGGAGATTTACGCGAGCGAGCCCTTCATCAAGGCGGGGCCCGCGAGCACGAAGGGCCTGCTTGCGCTCGACACGGCCCTGTTTGACACCATCATCGGGCTTTATCGCAAGGTGGGGCTGGTCAAGACCAACATGTCGGCGGCTTCGCTGTGCGATGCCTCCTTCATCGACGCCGCGCTCAAGTCCTGAGGGTCGCCTGATGTCCCGGGAGATCGTCGTCGATCAGGTGACCATGGTGTTCAAGGGTCGGCAGACGTCGACGATTGCCCTGGAAAAGATCGACATGCGCCTCGATGCGGGCGGCTTCGGCGCCATCATTGGCCCAAGCGGTTGTGGCAAATCGACGCTCTTGCGACTCGTCGCCGACATTCTTCAGCCTGCCACGGGGAGGATCCAGATCGGCGGCCTGACCCCGCGCGAGGCGCGGCTGGGCAATGCACTCGGATTCGTCTTTCAACAACCGACACTGCTGCCCTGGCGCAACGTTCTCGAAAACGTCGAGTTGCCGATTCGGATTACGGGTGCGGGCAAGGTGCGTCGCGGCCAATTGTCGCCGCTGGAGTTGATCGAACTGGTCGGACTGAAAGGGTTCGAGAAGGCGCTCCCATCCGAGCTCTCCGGGGGAATGCAGCAACGCGCAGCGATCGCGCGGGCGCTGGTTCTCAGGCCCGAGGTGCTCTTGCTCGATGAACCCTTCGGCGCACTCGACGAAATCACTCGCCAGCGTATGAACCTCGAACTGCTCCGCATATGGGCCGAGAGCGGTACGACCGCCTTGCTGGTGACGCATTCCATTGCCGAAGCCGTGTTCATGGCCGACCGGGTGTTCGTGATGTCGGCCCGGCCCGGGCGGATCGCCGGGACCGTCGAAGTGCCTCTACCAAGGCCAAGAGCGCTCGGCATGATGCGATCCGCTGAATTTTTCGGCTGTGTCAACGAGGTGCGTGACGGTCTGTTCGGGCGAGAGTCCGGTGTGCCGGGCGCCGAATCCTCGGAGCCCGGTCAGGCGGTCGAGACGTGGTGATCCAGCGGTTGGCGCCGCTCCTGCTGCCGCTGCTCTCCTCAATTGCGCTGCTCTTGCTGATCGAGTGGCTCAAGCGCGCTGCAGTGCTCCCCGTGTTCGTGCCGGCCCCCAGCGAGGTGATCGGACTGGTCGCGGCATCGCCCTCGCTGGTCGTGCGTAACCTTGTCCCCACTTTGCGCAATGCCGCCAGCGCGTATGGCATCGCCGCATGCGTGACCTTGGTTGCGGCGGCCATCGCCGTGACCTGGCGGGTCTTTCATCGGCCGATTTACACCACGGGTGTGGTCATCAATGCGATCCCTGTGATTGCCTCGGCGCCGCTGCTCGCGGTCTGGCTTGGCACGGGTTCCAGGACGCAGGTTCTGATCGCCGTTCTCACGAGCCAGTTCCCGATGCTGGTCGGCGCCATGCAGGGCCTCTCTTCGGTCGATGCTAGACAGCGCGAACTCCTGCATACGCTGTCGGCCTCGCCACGTCAGGTCTTCTGGTATCTGCGCCTGCCCACCGCCTTGCCCTATCTCTTTGCGGGTCTCAAGGTCGCCGCACCACTGGCTGTTCTCGGGACTGTCACGGCAGAGTGGGCCGGCGCCGATACCGGGATCGGCGCCATGATGCTCTACGCGCTCTTTTCCTACGATATCCAGAAGGTCTGGCTCGCGGTGTTGCTGTGTTGCGCGTTGGCGGCGGGCGCCTATGCGCTGATCGCGGCAGTCGAGCGAATCGTCGTGAGATGGGATCCGGGGACGTCGCGATGAGACGCTTTGTGTCGACCGGGCTGGTCATCATGTTATTGATCGGCGCATGGCAGGCTCTGATCATTGGCCTGTCGATCCCCGCCTACCTGGCGCCCACGCCCAAGGCGGTTGCGATCGCCGCGATCGAGAATGCTCGTATCCTGCTCGGCCAGACCGCGCTTACTCTGGGCGCGGCGGGGCTGGGGCTTCTGATCAGCACCGCGTTTGCGACCCTCTTCGCGCTCTTGTTTACGGTGAGTCGCAAGGCGGCGCAGACGGCGATGCCGCTTTTGCTCGTGTTTCGTTCAGCCCCCGTGGCAGCGGTCGCGCCATTGATCACGCTGTTCGTCGGTCGGGGCCTGGGAACGGGTGTGGTGGTCGTGACGATCGTGTCCTTCTTTCCCCTGATGATCAATCTCGTGAGGGGGCTGGCCTCGGCGGATCGAGCAGCGCTGGAATTGATGCACGTGTACGGTGCGGGAACAGTCAAGCAGATTCGCTACGTGCGGATTCCCTTTGCCTTGCCCTACTTTTTTACCGGGCTCCGGATCGCGGGGGCGAGCGCTATCCTCGGGGCGATGCTCTCCGAGTGGATTACCGGCGCCCGCGGTCTGGGCAAGCTCATTCTCGATAGCGGTGAGATGCGCGAGACCGAACTGCTCTGGGCAGCGGTCCTCACTTCAGTGCTGTGCGCGCTGTCGGTGTTCGCGGCCACCTCCTGGGCCGAGCAGCGTACATTGCGCTGGAAGCATTCGAGCCTCTCAGTGTCATGACACGCACTTCGCTGCTCGCCCACTTTCTGCCGAGCGCCGGTTTCGCAGACCGGGCGATTCGCCACTGCTCCGGAGAGCGCGATGCGCCTGTTGTCTGAAGCCGATGTGGAGCGCTTGATCGATCCAACGCTGGCGATTCAATGCGCCGAGGACGCGTATGTGCAGCAGGCCTTGGGCGAGACGCTCGAACCGGGGCGCCTCGACTTGCGGCGCAGCACGCCCAAAGCGGGCGTACTGGTGGTGGCGGGTTTTGGCCACGATTCCGATACCTTCGTTGCCAAGACCAATGCCCACGCCTGGCCGGTGGCCGGCGGCCCGCGCGTCAACCGCAGTCTGCTGGTCTTGTGGGACATGGCCCAGGCTCGGGCCCTGGCCCTGATGGCGGCGACGAATTTCAATGACCACCGTACGGCGGCCGGCTTTGCCGCGGCGGCCAAGGTGCTGGCCGCTCCGAACGCGTCGGTCCTGGCGATCTTCGGCGCGGGCAAACTCGCCCTTCCCAGCCTGACGTATGTCGCGGCTGTCCGGCCGATCCGACGCGTCCTGATCGTCGGGCGCGATCCCGCCCGGGCGCGAGCCCTCGCGGTCCAGGCTCGGCGCTGCGAGGCCCTGGCATCGATCGAGATCGACGCCATCGAAGATCCCGCGTTCGCGGCGGCGCAGGCCGATGTCATCGTCACAGTGACCACCTCCGACACCCCGGTTTTCCCAGGGCAGGTCGTCCGCGAGGGAACGCTGGTGGTGCTGGGCGGGGCCAACCGGCCGTCAGCCCGCGAGGTGGACGACGCCCTGATTCGTCGCGCGCAGATCTTTACCGACCACCTGCAGGGCGCACTCGGCAAGGGCGGGGACCTGAAGATTCCAATCGAGCAGGGCGTGATCAGTCGGGACGCTTTTGCCGGCGATATCGGTGCGTTCATCCGCGGGCCGCAAACGATTCCTTTTCATGCCGGGGTGAGGGCCTTCAAGTCGATCGGGATCGCCTTGCAGGATCTGGTGTTGGCGCGTGCCTTGTTGGCGCGAGCCGAGGAGCAAGGACAGGGGACCTGGTTCGATGCAAACGGGGCCTCGGATTCAGGGAGCCTGGCATGACCCCTACGCTGATTCGCGATGTGTCGATTTTGACGCTCGACGAGAATGACCGCTTCATTGAGCGCGGATTCCTGCTGCTTTCGGGTGATCGGATCGAGCAGGTCGGTGAGGGGGATCCACCCCCGTTCGCGGGCGTCGTACGACGGATCGACGGCTCGGGCAAGCTGGCAGTGCCGGGTCTCATCAATGCGCACGGGCACTCACAGTCCGCAACCCTGCCCGGTTTTGCCGACCGCCTCAGTCACCCGGCCTTCATGTGGCTCACCCAGGCACATACCGCACGGCGAACGCCCGATGAAACCCGCCTCGCGGTGCTTCTCACGGCCTGGGCTGCGATGTCCAGCGGCACCACGGCAATCATCGATCACTTCCCAGGGCAGCGCTTCGCGATGGAGGATGTGGAGGCCGTGCTGTCGGCCTGGCAGGAAACCGGCATGCGGGTCGCCTTGGGACTGCGCTTTTTTGATGGCGGATTTGACGATATTTTCCCCGCCCCCGGCATCCTGCCGGACGCCCTGCTCGAGCAACTCCGTCAGGTGTCGCTGCTGCGGCCGCAGCCCCTTGGTGAGCTCCAGGACCTGCTGGGGAACTCGATACGGGCCTGGCACCGCAAGAGCGGACGCCTGAGCGTATTTCCGGCGCCCTCGAACCCGGACCGCTGCACCGACGCGGCCCTGCAGCTTTGCGCCGAACTTGCGCAAATCCATGACACCGGTTTGCACACGCACCTGCTCGAAACCGAAAAACAGGCTCGCGGCGCGATCAGACAATTCGGGATGACCTCGCTCGCCCGACTCAAGGCGCTGGGTGTGCTGTCCGATCGCTGGTCGTTTGCGCACTGTTGC
>CAIVPX010000169.1 GCA_903907905.1 uncultured bacterium
CAGCCAAGGAGGAAGCGGCTGCTGCGCCCGTTCCCAACAAGGGCGACACGGCGTGGATGATCGTGGCCACCCTGCTGGTCATTCTCATGACCATTCCGGGGCTTGCGCTCTTTTACGGCGGTCTGGTGCGCTCGAAAAACATGCTGTCGGTGCTCATGCAGATCTTCGTCATCTTTTCGCTGGTGGTGGTGCTGTGGTCGATCTACGGCTACACGCTGGCCTTCGGCGGCGATGGCAGTTTCTACGGCACCTTCGACAAGATCTTCCTGAAAGGCATCACGCCGGAGTCGGTGGCGGCCACCTTCAGCAAGGGTGTGGTGATTCCGGAGCTCATCTTCGTCGCTTTCCAGGCGACCTTCGCGGCGATCACCTGCGCACTGATCGTGGGCGCGTTTGCCGAGCGGGTGAAGTTTTCGGCGGTGCTGCTCTTTTCGGTGCTCTGGTTCACCTTCTGCTACATCCCGATCGCGCACATGGTCTGGTACTGGGCAGGTCCGGACGCGATCACCGATGACAAGACGCTGGAAACTGTCACGGCTGCGGCCGGCTACCTCTGGGCCAAGGGCGCGCTCGACTTCGCCGGCGGCACGGTGGTTCACATCAACGCCGGGGTGGCTGGTCTGGTGGGCGCCTATGTGGTGGGCAAGCGTGTGGGGTATGGCCGTGAAGCCATGGCGCCGCACTCGCTCGTCATGACCATGATCGGTGCCTCGCTGCTGTGGGTGGGCTGGTTCGGCTTCAACGCCGGCTCCAACCTGGAAGCCAACGGCACGGCAGCCCTCGCCTTCGTGAACACGCTCGTGGCCACCGCTGCTGCCACCGTCGCCTGGACCTTGGGCGAGTGGATCGGCAAGGGCAAGCCCTCCATGCTGGGCGGTGCGTCGGGCGCGGTGTCGGGTCTGGTGGCGATCACCCCCGCCTGCGGCTTTGTCGGTCCGATGGGTGCGCTCATCATCGGCCTGGTTGCCGGGGTCATGTGCCTGTGGGGCGTGAACGGGCTCAAGCGCATGCTGGGTGCCGATGACACGCTCGATGTGTTTGGCGTGCACGGCGTGGGCGGCATCGTCGGCGCCCTGCTCACGGGTGTGTTTGCTGCGCCCTCGCTCGGTGGCACGGGCATCTTCGACTATGTGAAGAATGCCGCAAACCCCGAGTACTCGATCTCGGGTCAGGTGTGGATCCAGTTGCAAGCGGTCCTCATCACGGTGGTGATGTCGGCGGTCGTGGCGTTCATCGCCTTCAAGATCGTTGATCTGGTGGTGGGTCTGCGCGTGGCCGAAGACGAGGAGCGCGAGGGCCTCGACATCGTCTCCCACGGCGAGAGTGCTTACCACGGTTGAGCGATTCGGCTCGGCTCAGGCCGCGCGTCGCGCGCTCGGCCTGAGCGGTCGGCAGTGGGCCCGGGCTGTGTAGCTGCAGGATGCACAGCGCGAAGCGGTGCCAGGACGCCGGGCCCGCCGTCAGACAGGACGTCCTTCGGGACGTCCTGTTGCTTTGGAACCGGGCAAGGATCCGGCCTTGCAAGCCAAGTAGAATGTCCGGTCCGTCACAGATCCGGGACAAGCTCAGGCTCTGGGCCGCGCCCCGGCGATTCCATGGTCCCGCATCTTCTTACCGCCCAGTCAGGTCCCCTGCTCGAGTTCGAGCGCCGGATACTTGCCGCCACGCCCCAGATCGAGCGCTGGTTTCGCCTCGAATGGCAGGATCACACGCCGCCGTTTTATGGCTCGGTCGATCTGCGCAACGCCGGCTTCAAGCTGGCGCCCGTCGACACCAACCTCTTTCCGGGTGGCTTCAACAATTTGTCGGCGCAGATGTTGCCCCTCGCTGTGCAGGCGGCGATGGCGGCCATCGAAAAGTACTGCCCGGATGCGCGCAGCCTCCTGCTCATCCCCGAGAACCACACGCGCAACACCTACTACCTGCAGAACGTGGCGCGCCTGGCCATGATCCTTCGGCAGACTGGCCTCGATGTGCGTCTGGGCTCGCTCAATCCGGAGATTCGTGAGGTGACCGAGCTTGACCTGCCGGAAGGCGGCAAACTCAAGCTCGAGCCACTGCAGCGCAAGGGCCGGCGCATCGGTCTTGAGGGCTTCGACCCCTGTGCCATATTGCTCAACAACGATCTGTCCGCAGGCACCCCTGAGTTACTGACCGAACTCCACGAGCAGGTGCTCCTGCCGCCCTTGCATGCGGGCTGGTCGGTGCGCCGCAAGACACGGCACTTTGCGGCCTATAACGATGTCGCCAAGCGATTCGCCAGGCTGCTCGATATCGACCCCTGGCTGATCAACCCCTACTTCAGCGGTTGCAGCGGCATCAACTTCCAGGAGCGCGAGGGCGAGGATCAACTCGCCGCGCACGTCGAGTCGCTGCTGCGTCAGATCCGCTCGAAGTACCGCGAATACGCGATCGACGAAACGCCTTACGTCATCGTCAAGGCCGATGCCGGCACCTACGGCATGGGGGTGATGTCGGTGAAGGACCCCTCGGAGGTGCGCAATCTCAACCGCAAGCAGCGCAACAAGATGGCGGTGGTCAAAGAGGGCCTGCAGGTGAGCGACGTCATCCTGCAAGAGGGCGTGCACACCATCGAAACCGTTGAAAGCGGCATTGCCGAGCCCGTGGTCTACATGATCGATCGCTATGTGGTGGGCGGGTTTTATCGCGTGCACGCCTCACGGGGCCGCGACGAAAATCTCAATGCGCCGGGCATGCATTTCGTGCCCCTGCCCTTTGCCTCGAGCTGCAACCTGCCCGATGCGCAGGGCGAGCCCGATTGCGCGCCCAACCGCTTTTATGCCTACGGCGTGGTGGCGAGGCTGGCCCTGCTCGCCGCGTCGATCGAGCTCGAGCAGACCGACCCCGATCCCGCGCGCTACGGTTGACGCGCGTGCCCCGACCGAACCGCCCCGAGCCACCATGCGACTGCTGATCATTCTCGATCCCCTGGCGTCGATCAAGCCCTACAAGGACTCCACCTTTGCGATGATGGTCGAGGCGCGCGCACGCGGCCACGAAGTCTTCGTCTGCGAGCAGCATGAACTGGCCTCACGGGGTGCGCGCATCGTTGCCACCACCCGCAGCCTGGAGCTGGTCGATCCGACCGGGCAGCGTGCCGACTGGTGGTCGCTTGGCGACGTATCGAGCGCGCCCCTCACCGGGTTTGATGCGGTGCTGATGCGCAAGGACCCGCCCTTTGACATGGAATACGTGGCCTCCACCTGGCTGCTCGAGCAGGCCTGCCGGGAAGGTGCGCGTGTCTTCAACGATCCGCGTGCGGTGCGCGATCACAACGAGAAGCTCGCCATCCTCGAGTTTGCGCAGTTCACCGCGCCCACGATCGTCACCCGCAGCGCGCACGACTTGCGCGAGTTTGTCGCCGAGCATCGCGAGGCCGTGTTCAAGCTGCTCGACGGCATGGGCGGCATGTCGATCTTTCGTGCGCGCGCCGACGATCCGAACCTGTCGGTGATCATCGAAACCATGAACCGGTTTGGCGAGCGCAGCGTCATGGCCCAGCGCTATCTGCCCCAGATCAGCGAGGGCGACAAGCGGGTGCTGCTGATCGGCGGTCAGGTTGCGCCCTATTGCCTGGCGCGCATTCCGCAGGCCGGCGAGTTTCGCGGCAACCTCGCGGCCGGCGGTCGCGGCGTGGCCCGGCCGCTCGAGGCGCGTGACCGAGAGATCGCCGAAACCCTGGCCCCCATTCTGGCAGCACGCGGCCTGCTGCTGGTCGGGCTGGATGTGATCGGTGACTGCGTGACCGAGATCAATGTCACCAGTCCGACCTGCTTTCGCGAGATCACCGACCAGACTGGCTTTGCAGTCGCCGCCTTCTTCATCGATGCACTCGAGGCCGCAGTCGATGCGGGTCGTGTGCGCGGTGGGGCCGGGCAGCCTCGGGCCCCGTCATGATCGGCATCCTGCTGGTGTCGCACGAACCGCTCGGCACCGCCTTGCTCAACTGCACGCGCCACATCTTCGGTCGACTGCCGGTGCAACTGGCCGCGCTCGATGTCATTCCCGATGAAGACCCGGCCGGTGCGCTCGAGGCTGCGCGCAACCTGCTGGCCCGTATCAATGACGGCAGCGGCGCCATCGTGCTGACCGACGTCTTCGGGGCCACGCCCTCGCGTATCGCCATTCAGCTGGCCGACCCCAATCGCGTCTATGTGGTGGCCGGCGTCAATTTGCCGCTGCTGATCAAGGCGCTGAGCAACCGCCGTGGCCCGGTCGATGAGCTGGTCTCAACCCTGGTGCAGGCCGGCCAGGGCGCGATCCGGCTGGTGTCCGGTGAAGATGTGTCCGGCGATCAGGGGGTTCATCATGCAGCGCGCTGAAGTGATCGTGGTCAATCGGCTGGGCCTGCACGCCCGCCCCTCGGCCAAGCTGACCGGCACCGCCAGCCAGTTTCGCGCCGAGATCTGGATTGCCCGAAACAGCCGGCGCGTCAATGCCAAGAGCATCATGGGGGTGATGATGCTCGCAGCGGCCAAAGGCAGTACGCTGGTCATCGAAACAGACGGCCCGGACGAAGCGCCGGCGCTCGCGGCCCTGGTGGCCTTGATCGAATCGGGTTTCGGCGAGGAAGTCTAGTGTTCAGTCTGAACGGAACCGGGATTGGCGGCGGCATCGTGATTGGCCGCGCCCGTGTGCTCGATACGGGCAGCCGGCGCGACGTGGCGCGCCAGCGTATCGACGCGCATGGGGTCGCCGCCGAGCAGCAACGTCTTGATCAGGCGCTCGACCAGGTTCGAAACGAGCTGGCCGGTCTGGCCAAGGGCCTTCCCCGCGATGCGCCAAGCGAGGCGCAGGCGCTGCTCGAAGTCCACGTGATGATTCTGGACGATCCGGCGCTCAGCGGCGCGGCCCGCGCGGCCATCGCCGAGCATCTCTGGAATGCGGAGTGGGCGATGTCGGCCCAAGCTAGTCATCTGGCGGCGCAGTTCGAGGCGCTTGCCGACGAATACCTGCGCGAGCGCGGGCGCGATGTGCTGCAGGTCAGCGAGCGGGTCATGCGCGCGCTCTCGGGCTCGGTCGGGCCGCAGGTGCGGGCCTCGGAGCCTGCGATCTTCATTGCCGAGGACATTGCGCCGGCCGACATGCTGACGCTGCGCTCGGCGCTGGGCTTTGGCATCGATTTGGGCGGCTCCACCTCGCACACAGCCATTCTTGCTCGCAGCATGAACGTGCCCGCGGTGCTGGGCCTGGGATCGGCGCGCTCGTTGATTCACGATGACGACTGGCTGATTCTCGACGGTGATGCCGGCGTGCTCGTGGTCGATCCCGATGAGTCGGTGCTGGCCGAGTATCGCGAGCGGCAGGCCGCTGGTGAGCGCGAGCGCAAGCGCCTGCAGCAGCTGGTCGGCGTGGCCGCGCGCACGATCGATGGCCGCGCGATCGAGCTTGAGGTCAACATCGAGCGGCCCGAGGAGGTGGCCGATGCCTTGGCGGCGGGCGCTTCGGGTGTCGGCCTGTTCCGCACCGAGTTCCTCTTTATGAACCGCAGTGAGCTGCCGGGCGAGGACGAGCAGTTCGAGGCCTACAGTCAGGTGGTACGGGCGATGGGTGGGCGACCCGTCACCATTCGCACGCTCGACATCGGCGCTGACAAGACTCTGCATGCCACGGCAGCCACGGCGGCGGTCGCTCCCAATCCTGCGCTGGGCCAGCGCGCCATCCGCTACAGTCTGGCGCAACCCGAGATGTTTCTCGCCCAGTTGCGCGCGATTCTTCGGGCCTCGGCGCATGGCAAGGTCCGGCTGCTGGTGCCCATGATTGCGCACGACCATGAGTTGGAGAGCACCCTGGCGTTGCTGGCGAAGGCGCGCGAGCAGTTGCGGGCGCGCGGTGAACGCTTTGACCCGGCAATGCCCATCGGCGCCATGATCGAGGTGCCGGCGGCAGCGCTGTGCGCGGGGTTTTTTGCCCGCAAGCTCGATTTTCTGTCGATCGGCACCAACGACCTCATTCAATACGCGCTCGCCATCGATCGCGCCGACCATGAGGTGGCCTCGCTTTATGAGCCCTTTCATCCGGCGGTGCTCAGATTGGTGGCGATGACGCTGCGCGCGGCGCTCAAGGCGGGCAAGCCCGTGTCGGTCTGCGGCGAAATGGCCGGCGACTGGGGTGCAACCCGGCTCCTGCTCGGCATGGGCCTCACCGATTTCTCCATGCACCCGGCCAGCTTGCTTCGGGTCAAGCGCGAAATTCTTCGGTCAGATGCCGCCAAACTGGCACCGCGCGTGCGGCGCCTGGTGGCCACCGATGACCCGGCTCGCGTGGCGGTGCTGCTCGAGCGCCTGCAGCACGACGCTTGACGCGCTGCAGGCGTGGGTTACACTTTGTCGGTTGGTCGCGCCGATTTGATGGCTAGCTTGCGGGCGCGTAACAAGTACGGCTAAAGCGGTGCGGCCCCTCATCCAGCCCGACCCGCTCGCAACAAGCCGGTCGGGTTGTTTGTTTTCCGGGGATCATTCTTTCGTCATGTCCGAGGCCAGGGTTTGCCCGCAACGCATGCGCTTTGAGGCGCCGCTTGCGCTGTCGAGCGGTGCCTCGATCGCGGGTTATGAGCTCGTCTACGAAACCTACGGCGAACTCAATGCCGAGCGCAGCAATGCGGTGCTCGTGTGCCATGCGCTCAATGCGTCGCACCACGTTGCGGGGCTGGCTGCCGAGGCGCCGCACGAGCCCGGCTGGTGGGACAACATGGTCGGGCCCGGCAAGCCGGTCGATACGCGCCGCTTCTTTGTCATCGGGGTCAACAACCTCGGCAGCTGTTTTGGTTCGACGGGTCCCATGTCGGTCAACCCTTCAAGCGGCCGGCCCTATGGGCCGGATTTCCCGGTGCTCACCGTCGAAGACTGGGTGCACACGCAGGCCCTGCTCGCCGACCGCCTGGGCATCACGCAGTTTGCTGCCGTGATGGGCGGCAGCCTCGGCGGCATGCAGGCCCTGGCCTGGAGCTATCTCTACCCTGAGCGAATCCGTCACTGCGTCGCCATTGCCACCGCGCCCAAGCTCTCGGCGCAGAACATCGCCTTTAACGAGGTGGCGCGACGGGCCATCCTCACCGACCCCGAGTTTCATGGCGGGCGCTTCTACGACCACGGCGTGGTGCCGGCGCGCGGGCTGCAGGTTGCTCGCATGATCGGTCACATCACCTACCTCTCGGACGACTCCATGGCCGAGAAGTTCGGTCGCGCGCTGCGCCAGAGCGTCGACCGGACGGGGCCCGACGACTACCGATTCACTTTCGATGTGGAGTTCGAGATCGAGTCCTACCTGCGTTATCAGGGGGAGAAATTCTCGAAGTATTTCGACGCCAACACCTACCTGCTGATCACGCGCGCGCTCGACTACTTCGATCCCGCAGGGCGCGCCGGTCGAGACCTGGCCGAGGTGATGCGGGCGGCCCGGTCGAGTTTCTTCATCGCCTCGTTCACCACCGACTGGCGCTTTGCCCCCGAGCGCAGCCGCGAGATCGTTCAGGCGCTGCTGAAAGCCGGCAAGCCCGTGACGTATGCCGAGATCAACGCGCCGCACGGCCACGATGCCTTCCTGCTCGATGATCCGCAGTACCACGCCCTGGTGCGTGCCTACTTCGAGCGGGTGGCGGTGGTGCCTGCAGCCGCGCAGGAGGCGCAGTGATGGCCCGGGCACTCCGCGCCGACCTGGCGCTCATCGCGCAATGGATCCCGCCGGGCTCACGCGTGCTCGACCTGGGGTGTGGCGATGGCGCGCTGCTCGATTACCTGCAGCGTGAGCGCCGCTGCGTGGGCTACGGCGTCGAGATCGATGACGCGAGTGTGCTCGCCTGCGTTGGGCGCGGGGTTCAGGTGATCCAGCGCGACATCGAGGCGGGTCTCGGCATGTTTGGCGCCGGCGCCTTCGATGTGGTGGTGTTGTCCATGGCCTTGCAGGCGACGCACCAGACCGAGCGCGTGCTCGCCGAAATGAGCCAGGTGGCCAGTCAGGGCATCGTCTCCATTCCCAACTTCGGCCACTGGTACCACGCCTGGTCCATTCTCATGGGCCGGATGCCGGTGTCACGCGAGATGCCCTACGAGTGGTTCAACACGCCCAACCTTCACCTGGCCACGGTACGCGATCTCGAAGACTTCCTCGCACGACTCGGGCTCTCCATCTCGCAGAGCGCCTTTCTCGCCGACGGCCGCCCGGTCCGCTGGCTGGCGGGTCTGCGCGCCACCCAGGCGATCTACCGGTTCCATCGCGCCGGCGCGCGCCCGCCCGAAGCGTTGCGCTGACGCCGCACCCTGCCGTGATCCGGCTCGGCAATTGGGCCGAGGGCGGGTGGCGATGTCTGAGGCGGCCGGCGCGGCCGGGCCCCGGTGGCGCAAGGGCGGACCGTCGATATCCGGCTGACGCGTGAGGCGTCTGGCCTAAGCCGCTCGCCTGGTTCTCGACGGCCTTTGTCGCGCCTAGGGTTCCAGGGATGAAACCCTGGAACCGTTTTACCGCCTGGTTGTCTGGATCCGCCGCACGTGTGCGGGCGCTTACTTGTGCTCTGGCCTTTTTATTGTGGATCCAGACCGATCCAGTGGCCGCGATGTGCATGCCAGTGGGTGGCTTTCCAGGTGCGTATGGCGAGCGCTCGGGTTTGGGCGCTGTCCTCGCCGGCCTCGGGGCGGTCGGACCTGCGCGTCCGGCGGATGGGGGCCTGATCGCGCTGGCCTCGGGCGTCCGGCCTGGGTCGGCGCCCGCGTGCGGTGCCGCAGCGGGGGGCGGCTCGGACGAGCCCGCCAGTCTGCCGGGAGACGGACCCAGCCGGGCCGCCGGCAACCCCTTCGACGTGGTGACCGGTGCCAAGCATGAGCGGGTGGTGGATCTCGAGTGGCCCGCGGTCGACACCCTGACGGCGGTCGGCGCCCAGGCTCAGGCAGGGGTAGCCCTGACGGGCCTGCTGCAGGGGCCGGCGCGCGTGAACCTACTGTTCAGTCGCTTCTACCACAGCAGCAGTGAGTACGCGCTCTCGTTGGGGCCCGGATGGACTCATAGCTTTGAGACTCGTCTCGCCCGCCTTCGCCTGGACGCCGCGCCACCGGCGCCGGGACTGCCAGCGATGCAGCTGCAGGTGCTTCAGGCCGACGGCAGGCGGATGGTGTTCCGGCCTCAGGTCCGCCTTGCGCCCCGGGGCGCAAGGGCGGGCCCGGTTCGCTATGCGAGCGCCGATCTGTCGGAGGGTCTGATCGAAGAGGACCTGTCGGCGGCGGATCACCCCTGGGTCTGGCGCTGGCCATCGGGGCGGCGCCTGATGTTCGATCCACAGGGGCGGCTGAGCGCGGTGGTGGCGCCCGATCTCGATGCGCTGCGCCTCGCCTACGACGCGGGCGGTCGACTCGAGACGGTTCGCGACAGCCACGGTCGAAGCCTGCAGCTCGGGTATCAGTCAGACCGGCTTGCCTGGGTGCTGCTGCCCTCGGGCGAACGCGTGCGCTACAGCTACGATGCGCAGCGCCGACTGGTCGCCGTGCGCTATCCGGACGGCCAGTTGATCACCCACCACTACGAGGACGCGCGCGCCCCGCACCGGCTGACCGGCACCACGTGGCCCGACGGCCGCCGCAGTCACCATCGGTATGACGAGGCCGGACGGGTCACGTCGACCCGGGCGCCCGGGGATGGCGAGGAGGCGGCGGTGACCGCCCGCTACCCGCCGCCTGCGCACGTCGGCGAAACCCAGGTCAGCCATCGCGGTGGCGTGACCGCGTATCGCTGGCGACTGACCCCGGACAGCGTGCCCCGGCTGGAGGCGGCCCGGGGCCCGGGCTGTCCGAGTTGCCCCGCCGCCGATCTGAGTCTGCGCCATGATGCATCGGGGCGGCTCGTGGCCTTTGGCGCCTGGCGACTGACCTACGACGGTGTCGGACGGCTGCAGACGCTGTCACGCGGCGAGGGGGTGTCGCTGCAAACCTGGCGGCTGTTTCACGACAGCGCCGATCCGCTGGCGCCGCCGGCTCGCATCGAGGCGCCCAGTGTCGTGGCCGGCCGCCAGCGGGCGCTGCGCTTTCGCTACAACGCACGCGGTCAGATGCTGGAGCTCCACGAATCGGGCTGGGCGCCTTATACCGATGCGCCCGTCCCGCTTGTGCGGTCGCTGCGTTTTCACTACGCGGTCGCCGGACCCGTCTCGGGTAAGCTGATCGCGATCGAGCAACTCGACGGCGAGGCGGTGGTCGCGCGTCACGAGCTGCATCACGATGACCTGCGGCGGCTGCAGACGCTGCGCCATCCGCTGGGCGTGGCCCACCGGATCGAGCGCGATGCGCTGGGCCGGCCGGTGCTCGAGGTGCTGCCCGACGGTTCGCGGCGCGAACGCCGCTTTGAGGGCCTCGGGCGTCTGGCGCGCCTCTTCAATGGCGAGCAGTGGCTCGATCTGAGCCGCGACGATCGCGGGCGCTTGAGCAGCATCGCGTTTTCCCGGGGCGATCGCTGGTCGATCACCGAGCGGGGGTCGGTGATCGAGATTCAGGCGGCGAGCGGTGCCCGGGTGCGGCTCGCTCAGGCCGTTCGGGCCGATTGGGCCGATCGTATCGATCAGGCCGCGCGCCCGGGCGAGCCGGCTGTCGCCCACCGTGAGGCCTCGCCGACCGCGCGCGCCGCCGCGCCCGGCCCCGTGGGGGGTACCGCGCCGGCCCTGCCGCGACAGCCCGGGCTGATTGCGCTGGGGCTGGTGCTGCATGCCGATTCGCTGCGTCTGCTCGATGCCGACGGCCGTCTCACCGAGCTGGTTCATGACGACTTCGGGCGGCTGATCGAGGAGCGCTCGGCCCAGCGGGGCCTGAGCCGCCACGATTACGATGCGTTGGGTCGGCCCATGCGCATCAGCCTGTCCGACGGATCGCAGCAGCACCTGCGCTTTGATGCGGCAGGCCGGCTCACCGAGCGCGAGCAGGTGAGCGGCGAGGCGCGCCTGCTGACTCGCCTAGGGTATCAGGGCACCCGCCTCGTCGCCATCGAGCATCCCTGGCAGTCAACTGACGCTCGCTACGATGCCGACGGCCGGCTCGTCTCGCTTGAGCACCGGCTGGCGGGCGCGCGCATTGCACAGGACTTTACCTACGACGCAGCCGGCCGGCTG
>CAIVPX010000170.1 GCA_903907905.1 uncultured bacterium
CGCGCGTCCCTACAAGGGGCAACTGCTGATCGGTTTCCTGCTCACGCTGGCCGCGACGGCGGCCACGCTGGTGCCGCCCTATCTCACCATGCCGCTGATGGACAAGGTGCTCATCCCCTACCAGAACGGCACGCCGATCGACCGCGATCTGGTGAGTTCGCTGCTGGGGGGGTTGCTCGTGGCGGCGCTCCTTGCCTGGGGGCTGGGCTGGGCGCGCACTTACATCCTGGCGCTGGTGTCCGAGCGCATTGGCGCCGACCTGCGCACGGCCACCTACGATCACCTCATTCACCTCTCCCTTCAGTACTTTGGTGGCAAGCGCACAGGCGATCTCATTGCGCGCATTGGCGCCGAAACCGACCGCATCTGTCTGTTCCTGTCGCTGCACCTGCTCGATTTCGCCACCGATGTGCTGATGATCGCCATGACCGCCGCGATCCTGGTGTCGATCAACCCCTGGCTGGCTCTGGTCACGCTCCTGCCGCTGCCCTTTATCGCCTGGCTGATCCATCTGGTTCGAGATCGCCTACGGCACGGTTTCGAGAAGGTCGACCGGATCTGGGGTGAGGTGAACAATGTGCTGGCCGACACCATCCCGGGTATCCGGGTCGTCAAGGCCTTTGCCCAGGAAAAACGCGAGTCAGGGCGGTTTCGCGAGGCCAATCGTCACAACCTGGCCACCAATGATCGGGTCAATCGCATCTGGTCGCTGTTTTCGCCGACGGTCACGCTCATGACCGAGGTGGGGCTGCTGGTGGTGTGGGCCTTCGGCATCTGGCTGGTGTCACACGATCAGGTCACAGTGGGTGTGCTGACCGCCTTTCTGGCCTACATCGGCCGCTTCTACACGCGGCTCGATTCAATGAGCCGCATCGTGTCTTTCACCCAGAAGGCGGCTGCCGGTGCCAAGCGTATCTTCGACATCCTCGACCACGTGTCCAGCGTGCCCGATCCTGTGCGTCCCGTGACGCTCGGTCCTATCGAAGGTCGCATCGAGTTGCGCGACGTGGGCTTTCGCTATGGCAGTCGGTCGGTGGCCCGGTCGGTCAATCTGCGGATTGAACCCGGCGAAATGGTGGGATTGGTGGGCCACAGCGGCTCGGGCAAGAGCACGCTGGTGAACCTCATCTGCCGCTTCTACGACGTGTCGGAAGGGGCGGTGCTGGTCGACGGGGTGGATGTCCGCTCGCTGTCGGTGGCGGCCTACCGGCGCAGCATCGGTCTGGTGCTGCAGGAGCCTTTCCTCTTTTTTGGCACCATTGCCGAGAACATCGCCTACGGGAAACCCGAGGCCACGCGGGAAGAAATCGTGGCGGCCGCCCGCGCCGCGCACGCCCACGACTTCATCCTGCGCCTGCCGCACGGCTACGATTCGCTGGTGGGAGAGCGCGGTCAGGCCCTGTCGGGTGGCGAGCGCCAGCGCATCTCGATCGCTCGGGCGCTGCTCATCAACCCGCGCATCCTCATTCTCGACGAGGCCACCTCCTCGGTCGACACGCAGACTGAA
>CAIVPX010000171.1 GCA_903907905.1 uncultured bacterium
CCCGAGGCCGGTGCGGTCTGATACTCAAGGAGCAAGCCATCATGCGATTTTCCGCAACCGATTCAGCCGACTGTTCGGTGCTGGTCACCGAGGTCGGAACCCGCGACGGGTTTCAGGTTGAGCCCGAATTCATTCCCACGGCCAGCAAGGCAGATGTGCTCAATGCCCTGATCGACGCAGGGGTGCGTAGCTTCGAGGCCACCTCGTTCGTGTCGCCTCGCGCCATTCCACAGTTGGCCGATGCTTCGCAACTGATGGACATGCTCACGCGCCGCCCGGGCGTGCGTCTGTCGGCGCTGGTGCCCAATGCCCGTGGCGCCGAGCGGGCGGCTGCCGCCAAGGTCGACATGATGATCTGCTTCGTCTCGGCCAGCGAGAGCCACTGCCAGGCCAACTTGAATAAACCGATCGAGCGAGCGCTGGCCGACTTTGAAGAGTTCTCGCCCATCGCCGAGCAATACGGCATTCCTGTGCGCGGCGCCATTGCCGTGGCGTTTGGCTGTCCCTTCGAAGGCGAGGTGCCGGTGGATTCGCTGTTGCGTATTGCGGGCGCCTACCACGAGCGCGGCGTGCGCCACATCACCCTGGGTGATACCACCGGCATGGCCACGCCCCCGGTGGTCGAGCGGGCCGTCGAAGCGCTGCGTAGCCGCTTTCCCGATCTGCAGATCGCGCTGCATTTTCACAACACGCGCGGCGTCGGGCTGGCCAATGTCGTCGTCGGCCTGCAATTGGGCATCCGCGAGTTCGAATCGTCCATCGCCGGGCTGGGGGGCTGTCCTTTCGCGCCGGGCGCCTCGGGCAACATCTGTACCGAAGACCTGGTGTACCTGCTCCACGAAAGCGGTTATCAGACGGGCATCGATCTGGACAAGCTCTGCGAGGTCGCGCGCGGTGTCGAGACCTTGCTCGGCCGTAAGCTGCCCGGGCAGGTCATGAAGTCGGGTGGGCGCCTGCGGCGCTTTTCGCTGGATGGCGCACGACGCGCGGTCGGCTGAAGCCCGCCCCGGGCCTGTTGGCGGCAACCCGGGTCAGGCCGAGCGGCAGATACGCCATGGATGCCTCGACGGCTATTTCGCGGCCCGCAACCCGTCGCACCTTCGAAGAGGTGGCGCAGCAGGTGCGGGCCCTGCTCAGTGCCGGGTCACTCAAGCCGGGTGACCGCCTGCTGCCCGAGCGCGAGTTGTCCCAGCAGCTCAACGTCAGCCGCTCGGCGCTTCGTGAGGCGCTGCGTACGCTCGAGATCAGCGGGGTCATCGAGCTTCGCAAGGGGCGCAAGGGCGGGGCCTTCGTCACCTCGGGCAATCCGGATGTGGTGTCGGACAATTTTCGCGATCTGCTCACGCTCGGTAGCATCACCTTCGAGGAACTGGCCGAGGCACGATTGTGGGTGGGCGATCGCGTGGTACGGATCGCTTGTCAGCGTGCCACCGAGTCCGACCTGCAGGCGCTCGAAGACAATGTTCGAACGGCCGAGGCGCTCCTGGCGGCCGGGCGGTTTGCCGAAAAAACCGCCGCGAGCATCGAGTTCCACAACATTCTTGCGCGGGCCACGCGCAACACCATTCTGGTGATGAATATCCGCACCATTACCGAGGCCATGCATGGTTTTTCGAGGCGGGTCGATGAGCCCAACGACATCGGTCTGGAGCGCCGCCATCGGATCATCGATGCGCTGCGCGCGCGCAATGAAGCGCGTGCCGCACGTGAGATGCAGCTCATGATGCGACGCTGGCATCGATGGTTACTGGGCCGACTGGCCGGATCCACGCAGCAGAGGATGAATCGTGAGTCACACTGAACCCTCTCACACCACCTGGGTGCCCGACGCGGCTGCCATCGAGTCCGCCAATGCATCGGTCCTGATGAAGCGACTGGGCATCGCCGACTACGAGCGCTTTCTCGAATTCTCGACCCGCAAGCCCCAGGCTTACTGGGAGACCGTGCTCGATTACCTGGGCTTCGTCTGGAAGGCGCCGCCGGGCGCCTTGCTCGATGACAGCGCGGGCGCGCCTTTTCCTCGCTGGTTTCCCGGCGGCCGCCTCAACTGGGTCGATACCGTGTTTCGCTGGGCTGACACGCCCGGGGGGGCTGATCGCCCGGCGATCGTATCCGAGCGCGAAGATGGCCATGTCGACCGCGTAAGCTACGGGCAACTCCCGGGGCGCGTTCGTGATCTGGCCGCGGGGCTCGCCAGTGCCGGTATCCGGCGTGGCGATCGGGTGGCCATGCTCATGGAAAACGGGCTGGAGGCCACGCTGGGCTTTCTCGCCCTCTCGCACCTCGGTGCCATCGTGGTGCCCCTCTTCAGTGGCTTTGGCGCCGACGCCATCGTCTCAAGGTTGGAAAGCTGCGGCGCGCGGGCCATGCTGGCGTCCACCGGCTATCGCCGGCGCGGCGCGTGGGTCGACATGGCTCGCGTCGTCAAGCAGGCCCGGGCCGATCTGCCCACCCTGGAATTCGTGATCTGGAAGGACTCGGGCGAGGGCTTTCAGCGTCCGGAGGGCGATCTCGCTTGGGCCGATCTCGCGGCTGCTGACGGGCATGGCCGCGAGTCAGCGGCCATGGATCCGAACGACCCCTTCATGGTGATTTACACCTCGGGCACCACCGGCCGGCCTAAGGGCTGCGTCCATGTGCACGGCAGCTTTCCCGTCAAGGTTGCGCACGATTCGGCGCTTCACCTGGAAGTCAATCCGGGAGACGTATTTTCGTGGCCCGCCGACATGGGCTGGATTGCGGGTTCGCTGGTGCTGGGGATTGCATTGCTGCGGGGGGCAACCCTTGTCTGCTATAACGGCGCACCCGATTTTCCAGACTGGTCGCGCATGTCCAGGCTGATCGAACGGCATCGCGTGACGCACTATGGGTCGGCGCCGACGCTCATTCGCGGGCTGGCCAGCCACCCCGAGCAGGCGACCGAGGGCGATCTGTCCAGCGTGCGCCTGCTGGCCACCGGGGGCGAAGTGATCGCGCCCGAACACGCCACCTGGTTTCATCGCCACATGGGGCAGGGCCGGGCACCGGTGATCAACTTTACCGGCGGCACAGAGGCCTCGGGGGCGCTGCTGTCGAGCGTGACGCGGCGGCCCATCGCGGCCGGTGCCTTCAACACCATCTCGCCCGGCGTGCATCTGGATGTGGTCGACAGCGAGGGGCGTTCGCTCACCGACCAGGTGGGTGAACTCGCCCTGCGCGCGCCCTTCATCGGCATGACCCAATCCTTCTGGGAGGATGACGAACGCTACCTGGACACCTACTGGCGCACGCAGCCCGGGCTATGGATTCACGGTGATCTGGCGCTGCGTCGTAGTGATGGCTCGTTCTTCATTCTCGGGCGCTCGGATGACACGCTGAAGCTTGCTGGCAAGCGCGTGGGGCCCGCCGAAATCGAGGAGGTGGTCATCGAGTGGCCGGGGGTGGTCGAGGCGGCCGCCATTGGCGTCGAGGATGCGGCGAAAGGGCAGCGTCTGGTGGTGTTCATCGTGCCTGCGCCAGGCTATCAGGGCAGTACCGACCGGCTTGAGACCGAGGTGCAGCGCTACGTCGGAGACAAGCTCGGTCGACCGTTTCAACCCTCGGTCATGCACACGGTGCGTCAACTTCCCAAGACGCGCAGCTCGAAGATCATGCGTCGCGTGATTCGCAGCGCGTATTGCGGCCAGCCCCTGGGTGATCTCTCCGCGCTGGATAATCCTGCGGCGCTCGACGAGATCATCGCGCTCACCGGGCGGCCGGCGCACTGATCCGATAGGTTCGCAGCGCCGTCTGCTCAAAGAGCGCGGCGCGCTCATCGGGGCTGCAGGAGGCAGCCAACCGTTTGAAGGCATTCCAGAGGACCCGGTAGCTGCAGCTGCCCTGATCCACCGGAAAGTTGCTTTCAAACATGCAGCGCGCGGCACCGAACAGCTCGATGCAGGTCTCGACATAGGGCTGCCATGCGGCGGCGAGTTGCTGCGAATCGGGCGGCAGCGCAGCCTCATGAAACCCGAAGCCGCATTGGCGCATGGCAAGTCCGCCCAGTTTCACGACGACCTTGTGGCACGCCGCCAGCGATTGCATCGCTGCGCGCCACGCCGCGAAGGTGTCGCTGCGACAGCCCTCGTAGGGGCCGATGCCCAGCGGGCCGCCTGCGTGGTCGAGTACGATCGGCATGTCAGGAAAGGCGCGGGCCAGGTGCAGCACGTCGTCCAGTTGCGTCTGGTAGACCCAGGCCTCAAAGAGGAGCCCGTGTGCGGCCAGGCGAGCCATGCCGGCGCGAAACGCCGGCTGGGCAAAGAGCTCGAGTGGCGGCCGATAGCCCTGCGCGGCGAAGGCCGGGTGCGGGTCACTCGCCGCCCCGTGCCGAATGCCACGAAAGCGGGCAGGCGAGGCGGCGCGATGCGCCTCGAGCACTTCATCGACCGCATCGCCGAGCAGCAGGTTGGCAAAGCCGACGATGGCTGCGCAGGGACGCAATGCGCCACCGCTTTGTGCCTCGAGCCGCCGGGCCTGCGCCTCGACGTACTCGGTTTCGCCAACCGGCCTGAGCGGCTTGGGGCCATCCTGGCGATACCACTCCCCGCATTGCAGGTACACCGTGCTGTGCACCGCATGGCCCGCACCGAGGTCGGCCATGAGTTCTTCGGTGCCGTAGCGCCAGCCGGGCCAGGCAAGCAGGTGATGATGTGCATCGACGATGGGCTGCGCCGGGTCGATGACCGGCTCGTCGCGCAACGCCAGCCAACGCCCGTCCGGCGCAGGATAAAAAGCGGGGGCGCTCATCAGCTGAACTTGGGCGAACGCTTTTCGATGAAGGCCCGCACCGCTTCGTGATGGTCGGGGCTCAGGTGGGCCAGCGCCTGGTAGGACGCTGAAATCTCGAGCACCGACTCGAGCGTGTTGTGCACACCTTCGCGCAGTAGCCGCTTGGTCATGCGCAGGATACCCGCAGGGTTGCGCGCGATGCGCGCCGCCAGGGCCTGCGCCTCGATCATCAGTTGATCGGCTGGGACCACCCGCGAGACCAGCCCACAGGCCAGGGCCTCGGCGGCACTGAGGGGGTCGCCGGTAAAGGCCATCTCTGCCGCCTTGGCCGCGCCCACCGCCCGGGGCAGTAACCAGGCACCGCCGTCGCCCGGAACGATGCCCACGCGAACGAAGCTCTCGGCGAAGCTCGCGGTGTCGCTGGCGATTCGCAGATCGCACATGCAGGTGAGATCGAGCCCTGCACCAATGGCCGGGCCGTTGATGGCCGCGATGATGGGTACGTCGAGTGCCCACATGGCCTTGGGGATGCGTTGGATGCCGTGGCGATATTCGTTGCGGATGGCGTCGGCATCGAGGCCGGGTTCAGCAAAGCGCGCCATGTCCTTGACATTGCCACCTGAACTGAAGACCGGTCCTGCGCCGGTCAGGATGATGGCGCGCACCGAGCGGTCGGCCCCCGCCGCCGCGCAGGCCGCCACGATCTCGGCCACGGCGGTGTTGCCGGTGAGGGCGTTGCGCGTGGCCGGCTGGTTCATGGTCCAGGTGACGATGGCGCCATCACGTGTGATCTGCAGAAAGTCGCTCAAGCTGCTCTCCTCGAGAGGGGGCCTTGGCCCGTTGCGGAAGGGGTGGGACGCGGCGCTCAGGCCGACACGCTCGAATGCGCGTCGAGGTCGGAGCCCGCGCGGAGCACCTCGAGCGACAGCGCGTGGTCGCTTTCGATCAGCGCCTGGCCGACCAGCCGGTGCCAATAGGATTCGCTGCCCGCTGCCTGCCGCCAGGCGTGCAGCCGGCGGGTGAGCAGTTGCAGGTCGAATTCGGCGGTGAACCCGATGGCGCCGTGGATGGCGTGCGCCAGTTGCGCACCCTGCAGGGCAGCTTCGCTGGTGCGTGCTTTGGCGATGGCCACTTTCAGCGGATCGACTTCCAGCCCGCGCGTCTGACAGCCCAGTTGTGCGGCCATCTGCGCGGCGAAGGCCTCTTCAGCCAGGACGCTGAGCTGGTGCTGGATCGCCTGAAACTTGCCGATGGGTTTGCCAAATTGCACGCGGTCGTTCGCATAGGCGAGGGTGCGCTGGAAGACGGCGCTCAGCGCGCCCGAAAGTTGCGCCGCGAGAAGCATCGCCTGCAGGGCGCGAAGCCCGGGGGCGGGACGGATGCTCGCGGCGTCTTGCCAGGCCTTGGCGTCCCACTCGAGGTTGAGATCGAGCACGAAGGTGGCAGGGGTGGCGCGGGCCTTCGCGATCGGCAACAGCCGGCAATCTTGCTCGTCTGCCGCCAACACCCAGGCGGCGCTGCGTGCGCCGTTGACCGCCTGGCATGCGATGCCGCCCTGAGCGCCGCGCAGGACCTGACCCAAGGCGATCGGCTGGTCCGGGGCGGGCAGGCCCTGGCTCGCCAGCAGCGCCCGCGCGATCATGGTTTCGCCCAGCGGAATCGGCATGGCGTACCGGCCGAGCAACTGCCAGACGCTACCGGCGTCGGTCACCGCGAGGCCCGCCCCGCCCGCCGATTCCGGTACCAGGATGTCGGCAAACCCGCCGTCAAGCAGGGCCTGCCAAAGGTCCGTGGCAGGGGTGCCGGCCTCGATGGCGCGAACCGCATCGAATGAGCAGTGGTCGGTCAGCAGGGCTGCGACGGCATCGTTGATCAGGGTGTCCATGCGGGGCTCTTCACGGAAAGGGAGACGGGGCGCGGCTCAGCGCAGGCCCAGGCCGCGCGCGATCATGCCGCGCAGGATGTCGCGGGTGCCGCCCCGCAGGGAGAACGACGGGGCAACCTGTGTGACGTAGGCGAGGGTGTTGAGCAGTTCGATCGGCACCAGCGAGGGGTCTTCCCGACTGGCGAGGTCGTCGGCGATGACCGCCGGAATGAGTTGTTCGATGCCCGTTCCCAGGTCCTTGACCAGCGCGGCTTCCACCACGGGGCTCTCGCCCTGGGCGAGTTTGCCCGTGACGGCGATGGACATGGCCCGTAGAGGCGCCAGATGGCTGGCGATGCGCCCGGCCAATCGCTGCGATTCGGCGCTGCGCCCCTGTGGGGTGCGGATCCAGGCGAGCCACTCGTCAAACAGCACGATGCTCGAGTAAATGCGCTCCGGTCCGCTGCGCTCGAAGGCCAGTTCGGCGGTGACCTGGGCCCAGCCCTGACCGGCCTCGCCGATCAGCGCGTCAGGGGCGAGTTGTACGTTGTCAAAGAAAACTTCGCAGAAATGCCGGTCGCCGGACAGGTCGGTGATGGGCCGGACCGTGACGCCAGGCAGCGAGAGGTCGACGATGAGCTGCGACAGGCCCGCCTGGCGGTCGCCTGCTTCGCCCGACGTGCGCACCAAAGCAATCATGTAGTGGCAACCGTGCGCGTTGGTGGTCCAGATCTTCTGGCCGTTGAGCAGCCAGCCCTGCTCATTGGGCTGGGCGCGGGTGCGCACACTGGCCAGATCCGAGCCCGAGTTGGGCTCGCTCATGCCAATGCAGAAGAAGGATTCACCTCGGCAGATCGGGGGCAGGTAGAAGCGCTTTTGCGCCTCGGTGCCGTACTTGAGGATGAGAGGACCACTTTGGCGGTCAGCGATCCAGTGCGAGCCCACCGGTGCGCCCGCGCACAGAAACTCTTCGACCAGCACGTAGCGCGCGAATGCACTGCGGCCGCCGCCGCCGTATTCGCGCGGCAGCGTGATGCCCAGCCAGCCTCGGGCGCCCAGCGCATGGCTGAACGCAGGATCGTAACCCGACCAGGAGCGCGCCCGAGTGGCGGCCGGGATGCCCTGCAGGTGCTGGGCAAGAAAGCGACGCACCTCCGACCGGAGGGCCTCGTCTTCAGGCGGAATGGCAGTGAGATCGAGGGAGTCGAGTCGGCTCATGGTGGGGGCGCAAGGAGGCTGGATGCTGCAGGATAGCAGCCCTTGCATGCCCGCCAGCCCGCGGGTTTCGCCATGGTGCTGCGGGCTGTCGTGGACCCGTTCGCTGCGCGCCGGCTCACGCTCGTGTTCTCGCCAGGCCGGGCAGCGCGCCGCCCCGCCCAGGCGGGGCGGGGGCGTGAAGCTCAGGGAGCGACGCTGACCGTGGGCGTGTTCTGCGCGGCGGTCTGATCATCGGTGAGGCTTCGAAGAAAGGCGGCGAGGTCGGCGACATCCTGGGCCGTGAGTACCGGTGGGTCACCAGGACGCAGACCAAAGGGTGCCGTGTTGAGCACGTTGCTGCGCAGACCAGCCGGCAGGTCATTGAAGCGCTCGATGCCCGAAGCGCCCACGGGATACCAGCGCGCTGGATCGATATCACGTGTGGCGTAGAAGCTCACCGCCTGCTCGAGTGTTGCGACCGAGCCGTTGTGAAAGTAGGGGGCGGTAAGTTCGATGTTGCGCAGGGTCGGGATCTTGAATTGGCCGCACAGCTCGCTTCGGTGCGACAGGTCGGTGCGCTTGGGGCCACAGAGCCCCATGTCGAAGAAAGCAGGATCGGCGTTGGCTGCAATGGCTGGGTTGCGCGGCAGGCCCAGAGCGGCATAGCCGAAGGTTGTGAAAAGCGGGCGCTCGCCGGTGGCGCCCGGCCGGCTGGGGTGGCAGCTTGCGCAGTTGCCTTTGGCCGGGTTCTCGAAGATTGACAGCCCGCGCTGTTCCTGCGCGGTGAGCGTGGCCTGCCCATCGAGGAAGCGGTCGTATCGGCTATTGAAAAGAAGATAGTCAGTATCGAGCTTCTGGTACTGCTCCAGCGCCGTACGAAGCGTGTCGAAGACCAGTTGGTCGGAGGCATTCTCCGGCAGCGCAAACACCGAGCGGAAGTCGGCGTAATACGGGAGCGCTCGAACCCGCGAGGCCACGTCGGCGATGGAGGGGTTGGCCATCTCGGTCTGATCGAGCAGCGGACCGCCCGCCTGCTCGGCCCGGGTGTTGGCACGGCCGTCCCAGGTGAAGCCGCCGAAGGCCTCGGTGCCCACGAAGCGGAACGGACCGTTGGCATCGAGGTAAAGCATGCTGGGGCTGCTGCGAAAGCCCTGCCGATCGAGCGAGGCCCCCCCCACGGGCAGCTGGGTACCGCTGGTGTCGGCATGGGCCGTGTCACTGGCGTGGCATGACGCGCAGGCCTGCTGCCCGCTCGCCGAGAGCGCCTTTTCCTCGAAGAGGGCGGTTGATAGCGACAGGGCGGTCACCCCGCTGGCCGGTGGGGCTGGGGCGGGGTCGCTGCTGGCGGGCCCGCCGCCACCGCAGGCCGAGATCAGGGCTGCGAGGCTGAGGGGCAGCAACAGTCTGGCAAGCCGGCTGGGTAGCGCCGACGGGGGGCGGCTGGATTGATCGGCGGCGCGTGTGTCGCGCCGACTTGGGTGCGGTTGTACGTTCATGGCGGGGCTCCTCGCTCGGGTGGTCCTGGCCGGTGGATGCTGGATGGGCGGGTGAATCGTTGAAATCGTTGAAATCGTGAAAATAGAGTAAATGGGAAATTTTCCCATGTCAAATGAGCATAGGGGCGCAGCCTGACCCCGACGGGATGCGGCTCCGTTGGGCGCGGCGAGCGGGGCAGCGATGCTGGATCAAAGATGACGGAACGGCGGGAGGAACGGCGGCACGCCGTACGCGATGCCGTGGGAGTCGGCAACCGGTCTGGAGTGGCAGCCCCTGTGGGTGAAGCCGGCGCGCTGCATCACGCACGAGATCCTGGACTCGCCTTCGTTGACACGATTTCCGACGCGCCTGTATATTGGTCTGATCAAATCAGCTGCGCTCAACGAAAGCGCCGCGCACGCGAGACGCCCCTCCTCGTCCGACCGATTGTTCCGTCACCCAGGCCGCTTCGGCCTGGCGTGGCCGTGTCCGGTTTGCTGCCGAGGAGGTCTGTCAGTCATGCCCCAGGTTCTGTCTCACGATGGTGTGCCGCTCCACTACGATATTCACGACTACACCGACCCTTGGCGCCAGGCGCCCACGCTGATCCTGCAGCACGGCTTCGGTCGCTCTGGGCGCTTCTGGTACAACATGATTCCCTACCTGTCGCGCTTCTATAAGGTCGTGTGCCCCACCTTGCGCGGTCTGGGCACGCATTGGCAAATGCCTGATCCCGATACCCGGATCACGGCCGAGAACTACATCCGCGACCTCATCACCCTACTCGACCACCTGGGGCTCGAAACCGTTCATTACGCGGGCGAATCGCTGGGCGGCATCATCGGCATGTACCTCTCAGGCATGCACCCCAAGCGCGTACGCACGCTCTCTCTCTTTGCTGCGCCCCTCATCATCAGTGAAGAAACCCGCAAGACCTTCGCGGTGGGCCACCCGAACTGGCAGGAGGCGCTGCGGGCGTTGGGCGTGGGCGGTTGGTCGAATGCGGTCAACACCCTGACGCGATTTCCGCCCGATACCGACCCCAAAATGCTCGAGTGGTTCTCCGCCGAAATGTCCAAGTCGAACCTGGATGTGGTGATTGCCATGTCTCGTCTGGCTGGCAAGGTTGATCCTTCACCGTTTCTCGACAAGATCGAGGCGCCAGTGCTGGGCCTGTATCCGGATCACGGCGGTGCGCTCACCTCGAACAAGCAGTTTGAAGTGCTGCGAAAGCACATCCGCGACCTTCGGCTCATTCACCTGCGGTCCCGTTATCACATGGTGCAGACGCTCGAGCCCGCCACATGCGCCAAGCATGTGCTGTATTTCTGCTCGGAATTCGACGGCACGTCCTGCCGTGAAATGTGACTGCCCGAAGCCCCGAGCGGGGGCGACTGGCCGGTGCGCCCCGGTTGCCCATGGATAGGCGGGTCATCATGCGAGGCCAAATCGACCCCAACCAGGCCGCCTGCATCGGCGGCCCCTATGCCAAATTGCCCAAACCTGAGGTAACCCCATGATTCAAGTTGCAACCCCCAACGGGCCGCGCCGACTCACGCTGAGCGCGGCGGTGGCTTCTGTTGCCCTGACGCTTACAAGCCTCCTACCGTCTGTTGCTTGGGCTCAGTCAGCCGAGTTGATTGCCGCCGCGCGAAAGGAGGGCAAGGTGATGGTCTATGGCGAGATGATCACGCCCACCATGCGCGCGCTCAAGGCGGGGTTTGAAAAGAAGTACCCCGGCATCACGATGGAATTCATCTATCTGTCGGGTGCGCCGCTCATGAATCGAGTGATCTCGGAAAAGGACGCCGGCCGTCATCTCGCAGACGTCATCGCCGTTGATACGGTACGTATGCCGGTACTGAACGACAAAGGCTACCTGGTGCCCTACCGCTCGGTTCACCAGGACAACTATGACCGCCAGTGGTGGTCCGACCCGCCCGACCTGTGGGTGCGCAACCACCTGTACCTGGGTGGCATCATGTACAACGCAAAGGCGGTCAGCCGGGCCGATGCGCCCAAGACCTTTCACGACCTGCTCGACCCCAAGTGGCGAGGCAAGATCGCGCTGGTGAGCCCCGTGGCCAATGACCTGCTCTTTGCCATGTTCGCGGGATTTGTCCGCGACATGGGTGACGCCCGGGCCCAGGAGTTTTTCAAGGGCTTGGCCGCGCAGAAGCCGCTCGTCTTCGGTCCCGGGGGCATGCGCGTGTCGCAGGGCGTTGGCACCGGCGAATTTCCAATCGGTATCGGTTTCGTGGGCCATACCTACAGCGTCGGCCGTGAGCCTGGTTACAGCATGGCGTTCTCGCCCACCGACCCCGTCTACGCGGTCGGCGGTCCCGGATTTGCACTGTTCAAGAACGCGCCCAGTCCGAATGCGGGCAAACTGGTGATCGATTACATGCTCTCGAACGAAGCCCAGGAAGAAATCACCACCATGGGCTATCGCTCGAACGCACGGGGGGTCAAGGGCATTGCCGATCTGACGGCAGCCAAGGTCGTGGTCGCGCCGGTGCCGACCGGGGCCGAAGCGGAAAGGCTCAGGGCCACGCTCAAGCAGCTTTTCGGCGGCTGACCCGGGCATGATCCGGCTTGAAAATCTGAACAAGACCTATCGCTCGCGCGATCGTCAGGTTCACGTGATCAACGACGTCACGCAGACCATACCTGAGGGCGCCTTTTTCACCCTGCTGGGTCCCAGCGGCTGCGGCAAGACCACCACCCTGCGGGTGATTGCCGGGCTTGAACAGTACGACAGTGGCAGCCTGTGGTTCGGGGATCAGCTCATTGCCTGCCCCGAGCGCAAGCTGTTTACGCCGACCAGCGATCGCGATATCGGCATGGTGTTTCAGTCGTATGCGATCTGGCCCCATATGGATGTCTACGAAAACGTGGCCTATCCGCTCACCACCGGCCGGCGCCGACTGGAGGGGGCCGAGGTCCGGCGACGGGTCACCGAGGCGGTCGAACTGGTGGGGCTGGGCGCCTTGATCCGCTCGCCCTCCACGGCGCTGAGCGGTGGCCAGCAGCAGCGCGTGGCGCTGGCTCGGGCGCTGGTCGCGCAGCCGCGTGTGCTCCTGCTCGATGAGCCCCTTAGCAACCTTGATGCGCTGTTGCGCGAGCGCATGCGCAGCGAACTCACGCAGTTACAGCGCAAGATAGGGGTGACGGCGGTGTATGTCACGCACGATCGTGCGGAGGCGCTGTCCATGTCCGATCGGGTCGCTGTCATGAATGGCGGACGGATTGAAATGACGGGTACACCGGTCGAGGTCTACCGCCGGCCCCGCACCGAATTCGTCGCGCAGTTCCTGGGGCATTGCAACTTTATTACAGGCACGGTGCGCGAGCGGACATCCCCGGGCGAGGGCGTGGTCCAGACCGTCTTCGGCGCGGTCGCAATCGACATGGAAAGCGTTCCTGCGGCGGGCAGTGCCGTGCGCCTCATGATCCGCCCCGAAGACCTGATGCCGGTCTCGAACGTGGCCGATACCGACGCGCTTCAGATCCATGCCGAACTCTCGGGCACCATGTACTTTGGCGAGCATCAGGAAGCCGATGCCTGCAGTCAGGGGCAGAGCCTGCGCATCAAGGTGCAGGGGGCGGCGCTGGCCGACGGGCAGCGGCTGGCGCTGCGTCTGCGCCAGCCCCGCTGCTGGGCCTTTGCGGCAGCCTGACCGCGGTATTCAGGCCAATACATGAATCCGAGCGTGCCCGTGTCCTCCCGGCCCGTGTTGGCGCCGCGCCTGATGCTGTTGATCGCGCTGGGCGTGGTGGGTGCGGCCGTGCTCGTCCCCTGCGCGATGCTCATCTATGAGAGCCTGACCCAGGTTCATTCGGGTGCACGGCAGTTCACGCTCAAGCATTACGCGGGTGTGTTGTCCCAGGAGCGCAGCTACGAACTGCTCGGCCGTACGGTTGGCTTCAGCGCGGCGATGACACTGTGTGCGGCAAGCATGGGGTTTCTGTTTGCCTGGATTGCAGCCCGAACCAATGCGCCGGGGCGGCGCTGGATGCCGATCGCCGTGCTGCTGCCCTACCTGATCCCGCCGACGCTCGGCGCCGTATGCTGGATTTTGTTGCTGTCGCCGCGCAACGGCATCATCAATACCCTCATCGAGCCGCTGGTGGGCGGCGCACTCTTCAACATCTATTCGTTCGCCGGAATGGTGTTCGTCGAATCCCTCTACACCTTTCCGCTGGCGTTCATCTTTTTCTACGCGACGCTCTCGTCCATCGATCCCGTACTCGAAGAGGCCTCTGCGGCGGCAGGGGCCTCGGCCATGCAAACTTTTCGGCGGATCACTCTGCCGCGCATGATGCCAACACTGATCTCGGTAGGCACTATTCTTTTCATCATCGGCCTCGAAAGTTTTGACGTCGCCTGGTTTCTTGGCTACCCGGCAAAAATCTACATCCTCAGTATCGAGGTGTTCCTGCTGACGCGGTTCAACTATCCGGCCGACGTTGGCGGCGCGGCGGTTTATGGCGTCATTGCGCTGATTGCCTCGCTGGTGCTGGTTCAGGTCTATCGTCGTGTCACCGCCGATGACCGGCGCTTCGTGGCCATCACCGGCAAGGCCTATCGTTTGGGCAGCCTCGATCTGGGCCGTTGGCGATGGGTGGCCAGCTTGGCGTTTTACGCGATTGTCTGCGTGATTGGCGTGCTGCCCCTGCTGCTCTTGCTTGCAATTTCGCTCAACGCCATTACGTGGCCGTTTTCCCTGCAGCCTCATGCGTCGCTCGCCAACTATGCGTGGATCTTCAGCGACTCCGAATCCAGACGGGCCCTGCTCAATACAGCACTCATCGCGTTGGGCGGGGCAAGCATCGCCGTCATTGCGGGCTTCGTCATTTCCTATGTGTGCACCCGCACGAATGCGCGGGGCCGAGGCTTGCTCGACACGATCTCGTTCCTGCCGTTTACCTTTCCCGGTTCGGTCCTGGCGATCGGTATCGTGTCAACCTTCATCAATACGCCCATCTACAACACCCTCTGGATCATGCTGCTGGCCTTCAGCATCAAGTTTCTGCCCTACAGTATCCGCAACATCAACGGTAACCTGCTGCAGATTCACCGTGAACTCGAAGAGGCTTCACAGGTGGCGGGCGCGAGTCTGCTGCTCACGATTCGCCGCATCGTGCTGCCGCTGGTCGTGCCAGGGCTGGTGGCAGCCTGGTCGCTGCTCTTTATCGTTTTCATGCGGCAGTTCAGTCTGCCCATCATGCTGTCGTCACCGGGGTCGCAGGTGGTGACCATCATGCTCTTTCAGGAGTGGGATGCCGGCAAGATGGGGCATGTCGCGGCCTACGGCATCGTGATGGTGTCGGCGTCGCTTCCCTTCATGGTGGCCGCCCGGTTGCTCAGCGCGCGGCAGGGCCTGGGCGGGCCTGCATAGGATTCAGAGCGATGGAACTTGCCGACAGTACGGTCCCCCACAACAGCGTGATCGACATCCTGCGGGCCCGGGTGACCCAGGGCCCCGACACGCTCGCGGTCAATGTGGTGGGTCGCGGGCTAAGTTGTGCCGAACTGGCCGATCAGGTCGAGCGTTGTGCGGTTGGGCTCGCCTCCTGCGGGGTCGCCAAGGGCGATCGGGTCGCGACCATGCTCTTCAACTGCGTCGAGCAGATCGTCGTGTGGTTTGCCGCCGCCCGGATCGGTGCGGTGTGGGTGCCGCTCAATGTCGGGCTGATGGGCGATGATCTTGCCTACACCCTCAACGATGCGGCGCCGCGCGTGCTGGTGACCGATTCCGATTGCGCCGACAAACTCGACACGATTCGCGGGCGGGTTGATCCGGCGCTGCAATGCTTTCTGGTGGCCGAGACGCCGCGTTCGGGCTATGGCGCGTTTTCTACCCTGCCGCGCGCAGGCTCGGCGCCCGAGGTGACGCTCGCCCGACACGACGAAGCGGCCATCATCTACACCGGGGGTACTACCGGCATGCCCAAGGGGGTGGTGCTGCCGCATTTCGCCTGGGTGGCGGCGGCCTGCCGCTATGTGCAGGCTTTCGAGGTGGGCCCGGGCGACTCTCATTACTCGGTGCTGCCACTCTTTCACGTGGGCGGCTCGATGATCGGGTTTTTGGGGCCCTTTCTGGCGGGCATTCCGACCCACTTTGACCGCTGGTTCAGCGTCAAGGATTTTTGGCGCCGGGTGCGCGAAACCGGCGCGACGATCATCGATCCGATCGGCACCATGGTGAGCCTGCTCTGCCAGGCGCCCGCAGGACCGGCCGATCGCGATCATCGGGTCCGCCTTACGCTAGCTGTACTCAGCCAGGTGCCCAAGCAGTTTGCCGATGAATTTCCCAAACGCTTCGGTATTGGTCTGGTCAACGTGTACTCGCTCTCGGAAAGCGGCGGTACCCTGATCGTTCGCAACCGGCCCGATTCGCCCAAGCTGATGTCCAATGGCAAGCCCTGGGGCTGGTGTGACATTCGCATTGGCGGCGAGGGCGACCGGCCGCTAGCGCCGGGGAAGATCGGCGAGATTTTGCTGCGTCCGGTCGTACCGGACACCTTCATGCTTCGCTATCACAACAATCCGGACAAAACACTCGAGACGTTTCGCAACCTCTGGCTGCACACCGGCGATCTGGGATACCTGGACGACGAGGGCTATCTGTTCTTCACCGGCCGGCACGCCCACTGGATGCGCTGCCGGGGCGAGAACGTGTCGGCCTACGAGGTTGAAGGCATCATCAGTCGCTACCCCGGTGTGCGCGAGGTCATCGCGGTCGGGGTGCCTGCGCCCCTGGGGGATGAGGACATCAAGGCCTTCATCATTGCCGAGCCCGGGGCCATCATCGAGCCGCGCGGGTTAGTGCTCTGGTGCCGGGATCGGATGGCCGCTTTCAAGCTGCCCCGCTACGTCGTGTTCCTTGAGGAGTTTCCCCGTTCAACCACCAAACGCGAGGTCGAGCGACACAAACTCAAGGCGCTAGCGGGGCTTGAAGTCTGGGATGCCGAGCAGGCATTCGGGGGGCGTGGCTATCGGGCCTCGGCCGCCAAGCGCTGAACCCGCCCAATCATCGGGTTCCATCGACGCTTGACCCAAGACCCGCTTGCCGCTCCGGATTACTTGCTCCGGCGGGGGTCTGCGTTCAAGATTGCGGCTTTTGCCAATTGGCCGTCGGGCAGACAGATGACTCCCAGGCCAGATTATTTTGACGACAACATCAGGGAAATGCCGGCCATGAAGTCTTCCATCTCGATTCGACGCCTCCAGACGGGCGTTGCGGCGCTGATCCTGTCAGCGCTCTGTGTCTCGGTTCATGCCCAGTCGGGCGACACGGTGTACCAGCCTCAGGTGGGGCAGTCCGGCAAGGACGTGGTCTGGGTGCCGACCAACAACGAGTTGGTCAACAAGATGCTGGAGACGGCCAAGGTCACCAAGGATGACCTGGTGTACGACCTGGGCGCCGGCGACGGCAAGATCGCCATTGCGGCAGCCCGTAACCACGGCGCGCGTGCCATCGGCATCGAGTTCAACCCCGAGATGGCGGCACTGGCCAAGCGCAATGCCGAGCGGGCGGGCGTGGCCGACAAGGTCACCATCATCAATGGCGACATTTTCAAGGAAGATTTCTCCAAGGCCACGGTGGTCACGATGTACCTGCTGCCTGAACTCAACCTGCGCCTGCGTCCCACCTTGCTCAAAATGAAGCCGGGCACGCGTCTGGTGACCAACTCGTTCACCATGGGGGATTGGGAACCCGATGAGCATGTCAATGCCAGCTCCACCGGCTTCGGTGGCAGCAGCGGCTACTTCTGGATCGTGCCTGCGCAGGTGGGCGGTGAGTGGAGTTTCGACGGCATGGACGGCAATGCCCGGGTGCGCGTCAACATCACCCAGAAATACCAGAAGATCGGTGGCACGATCACGGTGGGCGACCAGACCCAGCCCCTGCTCGAGCCGCGTGTGGTGGGCGCTGAGATGCAGTTTCGCTACATGGCGTCGTCGGGGCAGTTGCAGGTGGTCAAGGCGACGCTCGGCGAAGGCGGTACGCTCAAGGGCCAAGTGGGTAACTACTCGAGCAACAGCTTCGAGGCCCGGCGCGTCGGCAACTGAGCGGGCATCTGACGCCGCGCTACTGAAACATCCCACGTGAACGAGCCGCATTCCTCAGGCGCCGCCGCCGAACCAGCGCGCCTGCTCAGGCCCTACGCTGCGGTCGCCATCATTGTCGGCATCGTCATCGGTGCCGGCATTTTCAAGACCCCCTCGATGGTGGCCGGCGTCAGCGGGGACGCCGGCTGGATGCTGCTCGTCTGGGTGGCGGGTGCGCTGATCTCGATCGCCGGCGCGCTCTGCTATGCCGAGTTGTCCACGCGGCACCCGCACGCCGGGGGCGATTACCACTTTCTGGAAATCGCCTATGGCAGACACCTGTCGTTTCTGTATGCCTGGGCCAAGGCGACGGTGATCAACACCGGTTCGATCGCGCTCTTGGCCTTCGTGTTTGGCGACTACATGAGCCAGGTCGTCAGCCTCGGCCCCTACTCCACCGCCATCTGGGCGCTCGCGGTGGTGATCGGCCTTACGCTGGTCAATGTCATTGGCATCGAGGCTTCGGGCCGCGTGCAAACCCTGCTCACGATCTTCGAGGTGCTGGGACTGTTGGCGGTGGTCATAGCCGGCTTCATGGTGAGTGCGCCGCCCGATGCCACACCGCCCGCCTTCAGCAGCGCCCCGCCGCTCGGCATGGCAGGGCTCGCGCTGGTGTTCGTGCTGCTGACCTTTGGCGGCTGGAACGAGGCGGCCTTCATCTCGGCCGAGGTGGCTGGCGGGCCGCGCCGCATCGTGGGCGTGATCATCGTCAGCCTGCTGATCATCACGGGCATCTACCTGCTGGTGAATCTTGCCCTCATTCACGGCCTGGGGCTCAAGGGACTGGCCCAGTCGAAAGCTGCCGCCGCCGATGTCATGTCGCTCGCCTTCGGGGTCTGGGGTCAGAAGGCCCTGGGGCTTTTCGTGGCGCTGGCGGCGCTGACCAGCATCAATGCCACCATGATCGTAGGGGCCCGCAGCAACTTTGCCTTATCCCTCAACTGGAAGGCGCTCGGCTTCATGGGGCAGTGGAACCGAGGGACCGGCGTGCCGATTCGTGCGTTGCTGGTTCAGGGGGGCATCAGCGTGGCCCTGGTGCTCTTTGGCCTGCTGCAGCACGATGGCTTCGAGGCCATGGTCGAATTCACCGCCCCGGTCTTCTGGGTGTTCCTGTTTCTGGTGGGCGTCGCGGTCTTCATCCTTCGCCGCCAGCCCCCCGCGGCAGATCAGTATTCGGTGCCGCTCTATCCGCTGACGCCGCTGTTGTTTTGCGGTGCCTGCGCCTATCTGGCGTATTCCAGCATCACCTACGCTGCCAGCCGCAACGCCGTGGGCATCTCGATCGGGGTCATGGCGGTCGGGGGGCTGGCTCTGTTGGCCCTCACGCTGGCCGAGAGGCGCCGCTGAATCGGCGTTGGCTTTTTCCCTGATAGTCTGCCGGCAGACTTCATCCCAGCCTACGGGGCTTGCATGGACAGCAAGGATTCAAAGATGCGAATCGATCGCGGCGATGCCTACGTGCCTACGGTATCGGGTTCCAGCGAGGCGTCGCCGGTCGCAGCGATCGATGCGCGGGAATGGCAGTTGCGGCTGAGGCTCGCGGCGGCCTATCGGGCGGTGGATTATTTCGGCTGGTCCGAACTCACCGCCAACCACATTTCGCTGCGGGTGCGTGACGAGCCCGCCGAATTTCTGATCAATCCTTACGGGCTGCTCTACTCCGAGATGACGGCCTCCAATCTGGTTCGGATCGATGTCAACGGCAATGTGCTCACGCCCACCGACTATCCGATCAACCCGGCGGGTTTCAACATTCACGCGGCCATCCACAACGCGCGAGACGATGCGCACTGCGTGCTGCACGTGCACACGGTGTCCGGCATGGCCGTGTCCTGCCTTCGCGACGGGTTGTTGCCGCTTACGCTCGAGGGCACCGATTTTTACAACCGCATTGGCTATCACGACTTCGAAGGCCCGAGCCTCGAGGTCGATGAGCGCCCGCGGCTGGCGGCGGCCCTGGGCGATAACGTCGCACTGGTCTTACGCAACCACGGTCTGGTCACTATCGGCGAGACGGTCGACTCGGCCTTTTTGCGTATGTACCGGCTTATGCTGGCCTGTCAGGTGCAGATGCAGGTGCTGATGTCCGGGCAGCCCTTCACCCGCCTGAGCGATGAGGTGCTCGAGAAGTCTGCGCAGCGCCACGAGTGGTTTTTCCGGATCGGCCCCGGCGGACGCACCATCGGACATGGCGAGCTCGACTTTTCGGCCATCATGCGCCTGATGGCAAAGATCGATCCCTCGTATCAGACCTGAGGCCTGACCCGCCTGGTCTTCACCGCTGCGTGCCGTTCGCCGGCTGCGCCGTGTGCGTCGAAACCCTCTGTCACCTTCCCATGAAACTGCGATTCGCCGAAAACTTCCGTGCGGTGTTCTATGCGCCCTTTTACGCCATGCGCGAACTGGGCCTGGCTGAGCGCGAGGGCCTGGAGATCGACTGGTTGGGGCCTGGCGATCCGGGTGGGGCGATCGATGCGGTCAAGCGCGGTGAGATCGATCTCACCTGGGGCGGCCCGATGCGGGTGATGAAAGACCACAGTGAGTCGCCCGATAACAGCACCTCGCTGGTCTCGTTCTGCGAGGTGGTGGGACGTGACCCCTTCTATCTGTTGGGTCGCGCCGGGCAATTCGATCACGAACCCGCTCAGGCGTCCGAGCCTGGCCGGATGGATCTTCGTGCCTTATCCTCCCTGCGCCTGGGGGTCGTGAGTGAAGTCCCTACGCCCTGGCTCTGTCTGCAGGCCGATTTGCGGGCGCTGGGTGTCGACCCTGCCCGCCTGATGGCCTCGGGATCGGTCCGCACCGGCCTGAGCATGAGCGAGCAGATCCAGGCCTTGCGCGAGGGGCGACTCGACCTCGTGCAGGTGTTCGAGCCCTTCGTAAGTCATTTGTTGGCCGAGGGGCAGGCGTGCATCGTCGATGCGGCGAATCGTCGCGGGCCCACCTGCTACACCACCCTGATTACGACGCGCCAGACGGTCGATCGTCAGCGCGCGGCCCTCGCGGCCTTGGTACGGGCGGTGGCCCGCACCCAGCGCTGGATGGCGGTCAACGGCTCATCCGAGTTTGCGCGGGTGGTCGCACCCTGCTTTCCCGAGGTTTCCGCCGCGGTACTTCGAAGTTCGCTCGAACGCTATCTGACCGACGGTGTCTGGTCGACCGATCCTGCGGTGTCGCGTGAGGGCTTCGAACGACTGGCCGACAGTCTGCTGGCGGGCGGCTTCATCGGCCGTGCCATGCGCTTTGAGGACTGCGTGGTCACCCCTTGAGCCGGCCGACTACACTCCTTGCCTCAGGTTGCCACTTTCACCCTCTGACAGATTCGAGGTCTCATGCTCCCCTCAGCCCCCCTCAGGTCGCGCCCGGCGCGACGATTCGCACTGGCCCTGGCAGCAACTGGCCTGGTCGCCTGGCTGGACGCGGGCGTGCCCGCGGCGCTGGCCCAGCCGGCTGCGGCCTATCCCGACCGCGCCATCACCCTCATCGTGCCGTTCCCGGCGGGTGGGCCGGCCGATATCGTCGGGCGGCTGTATGCCCAGCATCTGTCTCGGGTCAGCGGCCAGCAGGTCGTGGTCGACAATCGGGTCGGGGCGGCTGGCGTGATCGGTACCCAGGCGGCCGCCAGCGCGGTACCCAGCGGCCATACGGTGCTCTTCGGTTCCACCAGCACGCAGGTGATCAACGATCTGGTTATCCGCAAGCTGCCCTATGACTCGGCCAACGATCTGTCCCTGGTGGGTCTGGTGGCCATCGCCCCGCATATTCTGGCGGTCAGGCAAACTTTGCCGGCGAGCGATGTCGCGGCCTTGGTCGCTCAGGCCAGGCAGCATCCGGGCAAGTTCAGCTTTTCCTCTGCCGGACCGGGCAGCATCGTTCAGATGGGGGGAGAGCTCTTCAAGTACCGTGCGGGCATCGATCTGCTGCATGTGCCCTACAAAGGGGGCGGCCCGGCGACGCTGGCTGTGCTGTCGGGCGAGGCCGACATGACCGTGAACGACCTCACCACGCTCAAGGCGCACCTGGACAGCGGCAGGCTCCGGGCGCTTGCCGTGGCTCATCCCACCCGACTCGCCTTGCTGCCCGGCGTGCCGACCTTTGCCGAGCTGGGCATACCGGGGATGGTCTCGAGCACCTGGTGGGCGATTTCAGTGCCGTCCCGGACGCCGCCGCCGGTGCAGACCATCTTGCGCAGCCTGCACGACCGGATCGTGTCCGATCCCGACTACGAGGCCCGCCTCGCGGCCATGGCCACCGAGCCGCTGCGGCTCAGCCTGCCGCAGAGCGCGGCTTTCATTGCCGAGGAGGCGCAGAAATGGCGGGCGGTGGTCAGCGCAGCGAAGATCGAGGCGCAATGACTGTGGCAGCGGCTCGTCCACGCGGTGAGCCGGCGCGACGGCGGAGCCCTCATCGCTCTGGCCGGGGCTGATTCTCGGAGAGTTCACGATGGCGGTTCTGATCACTGGCGGGGCGGGTTTCGTCGGCCTCAATCTGGCCGAGCGCTTGCTCGCGCGCGGCGACGAGGTTCTGATCTTCGGCCCGAATCCACCGCCTGCGGCGGCGCTGGCCATGCTGTCGACGCTTCCCGGGCGCCTGCAGCTCATTCGCGGCGACGTGACCCGGGCTGACGACCTCGATGCGGTACTCGGGGTCCACCCTATCGATCGATTGATTCACGGCGCGGCCATCACCGCCGATCTCGGGCGGGAGCGGCGTGCCGCCCGTGACATCTTCGCGGTCAACGTCCTGGGAACCGTGGAGGTACTCGAGGCGGCACTGCGCCATGACAAGGTCGGGCGGGTGCTGCAACTGGGCACGGGGTCGATCTTCGGCGCCGCAGGGCTGCTCAGCGACTCGCTCGATGAACGCAGCAGCCCGGTGTTTCCCGACAGTCTCTATGGCATCAGCAAGTTTGCCGCCGAGCGCACCGCGCTTCGCTATCGCAGCACCCGCGGCCTGAATGTCACCGTGGTGCGGCTGGGCATGGTGTTCGGGCGCTGGGAATACGACACCGGGGTGCGCGACACCCTGAGCCTCGCTCTGCAACTCACCGATCTGGCCGAGCGGGGCGCTCGGGTGGTGCTGCATGCCGATGCGGCCGATGACTGGGTGTACTCGGTCGATGTGGCGCAGGGCCTGCTTGGCGTGCTCGATCAGGCGTCTTTGCCCGAGCCGGTCTATCACCTGTCCGCCGGATTGCGCTGGTCGATCGATGCCTGGTGCCAGCGTCTGCAGCAGCGCTTCCCCGGTTTTCAGTACGCCTTTACCGACCGGCTGGACGCGGTGAGCATCGGGCGTGGCAAGGTGGCGCGTCGCTCGCCGATGAACATCGATCGGATCCGTCGCGACACAGGCTATGGGCCGGCCTATCTGCTTGAACAGGCCTTCGACGATTTTCTCGCCTGGCGCGACCGTGCCCGCCGGGCAGGCTGGTTTCAGGGCTGATCGACGCCTGACCCGGTGCGCCGGGGCCAGCGGTGCACCGTCAAGGCTGGCGCGCTCCTTGCGTCGAGGGGGTTCTCGCATCGACTCGCACCGACTTGGTGCGAGCGGGTGTTCGCAGGCAACCCTCGGCATGGAGTGCGTCATGAGCCCGTCTTTCGATCCCTTCGCGAAAAAACTTGTCCGTCATCGATTGGCGGCGCGTGTCGGCCGTAGCGCGGCGCTTGCCTTGTGCACGGCCACGATGCTGATGGCGTCGCTCCCGAGCCAAGCTCAGGGAACGCTTCGCATCGCCATGACGGCCGCCGACATCCCGCTGACCACGGGACAGGCCGACCAGGGCGGCGAGGGGCAGCGCTTCATGGCCAACACGCTCTACGATCAGTTGGTGATGTGGGATCTGTCCAGTGCCGACAAGCCGTCCACCCTGGTGCCGGGCCTTGCACTGTCCTGGAGCGTCGACGCGAAAGACCGCACGCGCTGGGTATTCAATATCCGCCCCGGCGTGCGCTTTCACGACGGGTCGGTCTTCGATGCCCAGGCGGCAGTCTGGAATTTCGAAAAACTGCTGAACGAGAAATCGCCCCAATTTGACTCGAAGCAGGCGGCGCAGGGGCGAAGCCGGATTCCATCGATTGCGAGCTATCGGGCGATCAACGCCCAGACGCTCGAGATTGTCACCCGTGAACCGGACGCGTTCCTGCCCTACCAATTTGCCTGGATCCCCATGTCCTCACCGACGCACTGGGAGAAATCCGGACGCGACTGGAATACCTACGGCAAGGCGCCGTCCGGCACGGGGCCCTGGAAGCTCGTGGGCTGGACGCCACGCGAGCGAGCGGAAATGGTGCCCAACGCTGACTATTGGGACAAGGCCCGCGTTCCCAAGCTGGACAGGATGGTGTTGATTCCGATGCCGGAGTCGAATTCCCGCGTGGCCGCGCTGCGCTCGGGGCAGGTCGACTGGATCGAGGCGCCGCCGCCCGACGCGGTCAAGAGTCTGCGCAGTGCCGGTCTTCAGATCGTCACCAATGCCTATCCGCACAACTGGGTCTGGCACCTCTCGATGGCCGAGGGCTCGCCCCTGCTGGATCTCAAGTTGAGGCAGGCGCTCAATCTGGCGATCGATCGCGAGGGGCTCAATTTCTTTTTGGGGGGGCTGTCGCTGCCCGCCAAGGGCTTCATGCCGCCTGGGCATGCCTGGTTCGGCAAGCCCGAGGAGCTTCGGTATGACCCAGCGGCCGCACGCAAGCTGCTCGCAGAACTGGGCTACTCGAAAGCCAAGCCGCTGACGCTCAAGGTGCTGATCCCCTCATCAGGGTCGGGGATGATGCAGCCCATTCCGATGAACGAATTTCTTCAGCAGAACCTGCGCGATGTGGGCGTCAATGTCGAGTTGACGGTGCTCGAGTGGAACGCGCTGCTGGTGGCCTGGCGGGGCGGTGTAAAGGATCCGGCCAATCGCGGTGCGGTCGCACTCAACTACAGCTACTTCATTCAGGACCCCTTTACCGCCTTCGTGCGTCACGTTCAGTCCGATCTGGTCGCCCCCAAGGGTACCAACTGGGGGCACTACGCCGACAAGAAGATGGACGAGATGCTGTTGGCAGCGCGCACGGCCTTCGATCCGACCGAGCAAACGGCAGCCTTGTCGCGCCTCCACGAAAAGTTCGTCAACGATCAGCTGTTTCTGATGGTGACCCACGATTTAAATGCCCGGGCGATGAGCCCGCGCGTCAAGGGCTTCGTGCAGGCGCAGAACTGGTTTCAGGACTTTTCCCGTATCACCGTCGAGCGCTGAGGTAGCATCGGGCGCACCGGATTTCGGAGCGTCCCGATGAGCAGCCCGCTTGACAGTCTTCCCGATACCACTGCCGTTCAACTACGCCGCCTGATTGGCGCGCGCGACGTGTCGCCGGTTGAGGTGCTCGATGCGGTGCTGGCGCGCATCGAGCAAATCAATCCAGCGGTCAACGCCTTTGCGGCGACCGATTTCGAGCGTGCACGGCTCGCCGCCCGCGAGGCCGAGCATCAGGTCATGCGCGGTGAACCCCTGGGCTTGTTGCATGGCCTGCCCATCGGCGTGAAGGACCTGCAGGACACCGCTGGGCTGCTCACGACCTACGGCAGCCCGCGGTATCGCGGCCACGTGCCGCGTGCCGACAACGCCATGGTCTCGCAGTTGCGCCGCGCCGGTGCGATCGTGATCGGCAAGACGAACACGCCCGACATGGGGGCCGGGGCCAACACCCAGAATTTCGTCTGGGGGGCGACCGGCAACCCCTTCAATCCCGAGCTGAATGCAGGCGGCTCCTCGGGGGGGTCGGCGGCAGCCCTGGCCACAGGCATGCTGCCGCTTGCAACCGGTTCGGATACCGGGGGCTCGCTCAGGGTGCCTGCGGCGCTGTGCTCGGTGGTGGGACTGCGCACCACGCCAGGGCTGGTACCCAACGACGCGCGGCCGCTGGGCTGGTCGGGGATTTCGGTGCTCGGACCGATGGGGCGCAACATCGACGACACAGCGCTGATGCTGGCCGCCATGGTGGGCTTCGATGCGCGCGACCCGCTTTCGGTGCCGACGGATCCCGCCGCGATCCAGCCCCTGCGCTCGTTGGCGCTCTCGGACGTGCGTATCGGGTTTACCGAAGATCTGGGCGGCAGTTGCGTGCTCGAGCCCGGCATCGCGCGCGTGTTTCGGGCGCGGGTCGCCGCGCTCGCGGGTGAAGTGGCCGTTTGCGAGCCTGTCTCCATCGAACTCGACCAGGCGCACCGCACCTTCGATCTGGTGCGCGCCGAGGGATTCTTGGCAGCGTTCAGCGAGGTGTTTCAGCGCGCGCCCGACACCTTGAGCGCCAACGTGCGTGCCAATATGGACATGATCGGCCCGATCACGCTGGCGGATCGGGCCTGGGCGCATCTCGAGCAAACGCGCATCGCGCGGCGCTTTGCGGCACTCTTCGATCGATTCGATCTGGTGCTTGCACCGGTCAGCCCGCTCACGCCCTTTCCGTGGAAACGGCTCTACGCCGATCGGGTGGGCGAGCACACGATGCGCAACTATTATGAGTGGTGCGCACTCACCTACGTGGTGACGCTTTCAACGCATCCTGCGCTCAGCCTGCCATGCGGCCGCGATGAACACGGCATGCCCTTCGGACTGCAGGTGATCGGACGCTTGCGCGGCGAGGCCAGGCTGCTGTCGGCCTCGCGGGCGCTGGAGGCGTTTTTCGCGAGCCGGCCGGATCTGGCTCAGGCCAAACCGGATCTGAAGCTGCTCCAGAACGCTTGCCCCGCGCTACGGTCCATCGTCACGCATCCGCCGCAATACGACTGGCCCGAACCCTCACCCCTTCCGTCCGGAGCAGTCTGAGGCTGGCTCCCCTGCCAGAGCCAGCCGCGTGCGCGGAGTCGCCCGGTCTTTGCAAGCGGTGGTCCGGTCGAACCCGTCGCCAGCCCCTGAGCTAGGATGCGGGCTCGAAGGAGTTGATTCCCATTGATGACCGATTCGAACGGGCTGCTGGCCCATCAGGCCTTTCGCCGCATCTGGCTGGCTGGCATTCTGGCCGGAGTGGCTCGCTGGCTCGAGATCATCGTCGTCGGCATCTACGTGTTTCAGGTCACGCAGTCGGCGCTGCAGGCCTCGCTCGTCGCCATGCTGCGGATGCTGCCGTTTGGCGTCGCCGGACCGATTCTGGGGGGCCTGGCGGAGCGCTTCGGCTTGCGACGAATGTTCCTGGCGTCGGCGCTGATGGCGACGGTCGTCTGCGCAGGGCAGGGATTGCTGGCGGCGCTTGAGGGGGTCGCAGTCTGGCACCTCGCGCTGGGCTCGCTCCTCGCGGGCATCTATTGGGCGGCCGATCTGCCGCTTCGCCGAACCATGATGACTGCAGCGGTGGGGGCGGACCGTATCGTGCCTGCGATGGCGATCGACACGACGACCATCAATCTCACCCGTACGCTGGGGCCGGTGCTGGGCGGTGTGGCCTATCAGTTCCTCGGCCTGTCCGGCGCCTTCCTGGTGGCGACGCTCATGCACGGCGCGGCGGTGGTGCTCATCTTCCGCTTGGACAGCGATGTACGCCCGACCCAGGCGGTCGTGGGCTTTTTTCGCGGTCTGCGTGAGGGCTTCGACATCGCGCGCGGCATCCGGCCAGTGCTGCTCGCGCTCGCCATGTCGCTGGTATTCAACCTGTTCGGTTTCCCCGCCACCAGCATGATTCCGGTGGTGGGCGAGCAGCGCTATGTGATGTCGGCGTCTCTCGTGGGCTTGCTGCTTGCAGCGGAGGGTCTGGGCGCCACCCTGGGTTCGCTACTCGTGGTTCGACTGGGTGACCGGATTCGGTTTCACGGCCGATTTTTCGCGCTTGGGCTGCTCACCTACCTGCTGACGACGCTCGCGTTTTCACTGGCCTCGTCACCCGGTTTGGCCTGGGTGGCAATGTTTGCGGGGGGCGTGGGGCTCACCGGCTTTTCCACGATGCAATCAACGCTGGTGCTGATGGCTGCGCCCGCCGCAGCACGCAGCCGCCTGATGGGCCTGCTGGCGCTCAGCATCGGAACGGGACCGCTCGGATTTCTGCTGCTGGGCTGGACGGCCGACCGTCTCGATGCGGCGCAAGCACTTCGCCTCATGGCCCTGGAGGGTCTGCTCGCCTGGGCTCTGGTCGCCTGGTGGCTGCGCGATGTGCTGATCAAGCCCTTGCGTCGATGAGCCTGCGTGTGCGCCGGTGCAAGCGCGTCGAGGCGATCGAGTCCGTCGTCGCCGGCTTCGATTGCGGCGCCCGCTTGCGCGATTGACTTGAAGCAAGGGCGCGACCGAAAGCGCGCCCGTCGCCCGGCTCAGTGCCAAGGCCGGTGCGGCACGATGAGGCATTGTTGCCTGTCCGGTCCCCTGCCGTGGTCGATATCCGTTCTCGCTTGCAAACCCTGCTGGGTCATCGGCGCAGACCCCGCCACACCGGACGACACGCGCTTCAGGAGCATCTGGCCGCACGCGGCCCCTTCGCAGGCCCGCGCGAGGCGTCTGCGCAGGGGTTGATGCGGATCAGCCGCGACACGCCGTCGGCCGCGCTGGCGAGTATGCACACGCACGAAGCGGGGTTGAGCGCCCGCGAGGCGGCCGCCCGGCTGAGGCGATTCGGTCCGAACGCTGTGGCCCGCGATGAGCGCTTGCGCTGGTGGCGACACGCCTGGCAATGCTTCAACAACCCCTTCAACCTGCTGCTCTTGGCGCTGGCCGTCCTCGCTGCGCTTGCAAGTGACGTGCGTGCGACGATCGTGATCGGTTCAATGGTGTTGCTCAGCACGGCACTGCGCTTCATTCAGGAGGGCCGTGCCAACCGGGCGGCCGAAGGCTTGCAGGCGATGGTGCGCAACACCACCACGGTGCTGAGGCGGCAGGCCGCCGGGCCCGGCGGTGATGGTGGTGGTGATGGCGCCGCCCAGTTGACCGTGCGGCTCGACCTCCCGATCGACCGCCTGGTGCCGGGTGATCTCGTGAGCCTGTCGGCCGGGGACATGATCCCGGCTGATTGCCGTCTGCTCGAGTCGCGTGATCTGTTCATCGCCCAAGCGGCGCTGACCGGCGAGGCTCTACCGGTGGGGAAGGCAGCCGATCGACTCGGCGAGGGGGAGGCGCCGCTCGAGCAGCCCAATCTGGTGTTCATGGGCAGCAATGTCGTATCGGGGACGGCCACGGCCCTGGTCGTCATGACCGGCGCGCGCACCGTCTTTGGCGGGATCGCGTTACGGGTGGCGGCCGGCATTGAAACCGCCGGGGCATTCCAGGCGGGGCTCAATGGCGTCAGTCGACTGCTGATCCGCTTCGCAATGGTGATGGTGCCGGTCGTCTTCCTGATCAGCGGCTGGTCCCGCGGCGACTGGGTCTCGGCGTTTCTGTTCGCGCTCTCGGTGGCGGTGGGTCTGACGCCTGAGATGCTGCCTATGATTGTCACCACCTCGCTCGCCAAGGGCGCGCTGGACATGGCGGCAAGAAAGGTCGTGATCAAACGGCTTGATGCGATCCAGGTGCTGGGCGCGATGGATGTTTTGTGCACCGACAAGACGGGCACGCTGACGCAGGACCGAGTGGTGCTGGGCCGCCACCTCGACCCCTGGGGGCGCGAGTCGTCCGAGGTGCTGCGGCTTGCCTACCTCAACAGCTTCTATCAGACCGGTCTTCGCAATCTGCTCGATCGCGCGGTGCTTGAACACGCGTCGCTCGCAAAAGCGTTCGAGCTTGATCGGCGCTATCTCAAGCTCGACGAACTACCTTTCGATTTTGTGCGGCGACGTATGTCGGTGGTGGTGGCCGATGATCAGGACCGCCGGATGCTCATCTGCAAGGGCGCAGTCGAGGAAGTGCTCGCCTGCTGTACGCATCTGGCGCCCGGCGACTCCACCACCGCAGCACCTAATCGAATCGACGCCACTGAACTGGATGCCGTGCGTGCGCGGGTCAACGAGCTGAGCACCCAGGGTCTTCGAGTGGTGGCATTGGCAACGCGTGAGGTCAGCGCCAGCCAGACGGTTTTTGGCAAGGCCGATGAACAGGACCTGACCCTGATTGGCTTCATCGCCTTTCTCGATCCGCCGAGAGAGAGCGCGGCGCCCGCGCTTGAGGCACTGGCTCGCCACGGCATTCAGGTCAAGGTCCTGACCGGTGACAACGAGCAGGTGGCGGCCAGCGTGTGCGCGCTGGTGGGCCTGGGTAGTGCGTCGATCCTCACAGGCCCCAGCATTGACCTCATGGATGATCAGGCGCTGGCCGCATCGCTCGACGCGCATCAGGTGTTTGCCCGGCTCAATCCGATGCACAAGGAACGCCTTGTTCGCGCCCTGCGCGCCCAGGGGCATACCGTCGGCTTTCTGGGTGATGGCATCAATGATGCACCCGCCTTGCGCGCAGCCGACGTGGGGATCTCGGTGGACTCGGCGGTCGATATCGCGCGCGAAGCGGCCGACGTGATCCTGTTGGAAAAGAGCCTGATGGTGCTGGACGCCGGCGTAATTGCAGGGCGCAACACCTTCTGCAACATGCTCAAGTACATTCGCATGACGGCCAGTTCGAACTTCGGCAACGTCTTGTCGGTCGTGATCGCCAGCGCCTTCCTGCCCTTTGTACCAATGCTGCCCCTGCAATTGCTGGTGCAGAACCTGCTCTACGATCTGTCGCAGACCGCCATTCCGTTTGATCGGGTTGAACCGGATCTGGTGGCTCAGCCTCTGCGCTGGAATCCGGCCGACATCGGCCGCTTCATGCTCTGGTTCGGACCGGTCAGTTCGGTGTTCGATCTGCTCACCTTCTGGATGATGTGGTCGGCATTTGGTGCGAATACCGTCGCTTCGCAGGGGCTCTTTCAGTCGGGCTGGTTCGTACTGGGCCTGCTCACGCAGGTGCTGGTGGTTCACATGGTTCGCTCGCCCGGGGTGCCGCTGCTGACGAGTCGCGCGTCCTGGCCGCTGCTGCTCACCTCGCTGGCCGTGAGCGCGATCGGCATCTGGCTGCCGCTGGGGCCGCTGGCAGCCGACTTTCGCCTGGTTGCCCTACCGGCCGATTACTTCGTCGGTCTGGCTGCGCTTCTACTGGGCTACATGGCACTTGCGACCCTTGTGAAGCGCCTCTACGTCAGGCGCTTCGGGTGGCACTAGGGGCTGGACGGTGTTGGCCTCCGTTCAGCGGGCGGGGCGACCCCATGCGCCCGCAAGCGGTTCACGGGCGCAGACCCGCCAGTCTTTCGGCATGGTGCACGGTGGCGATGTAATCGTCGCCGCCGCTGCCGCTCGCCATCAGGGCCTCATAGACCTGGCGCATGTGCGCCGCCATGGGGACGGGCGCACCGAATTGTGCCGAGGCGCCGAGGATGAGGTCGAGGTCCTTGGCCATCTGCGCGCAGGAAAAGGTCGAGGTGTAATCGCGGGCCTCGAGCGGCGGCGCCTTGTACTTCACCATGGGCGAACCCACCGCGCTTTCACTGATCACCTCCAGCATCTGATGCCAGTCGAGCCCGCCTTTCTCGCCCAGCGCCAGCGCCTCGCCCAACATGCCGGCCGAGATCGCGATCATGAGGTTGATGACCAGCTTGAGCGTGCGTGCCTGCTCGGCCTCGCCGACCCGGAACACGCGCTTGCTGAAGGTGCTGAGCAGGGGCTCGATGCGCTCGTAGTCGCTGGCAGCCCCCGAGGCGAAGGCGGTCAACTGTGCGGCGCGGGCAAGCACCGGGTTGCCCGAAACCGCCACACGCAGATAGGCCCGCTGAACTCGCGCGGCGTGCTCAGCGACCCGCATCGATGCAGTGGGCGAGACCGTGCTGGTCTCCACAAAGATGGCGCCAGGCGCGAGGTGATTCAGTACGCCGTGCTCGCCGCAGGCAACTGCCGTCACTGCGGCATCATCGGGCAGCGAACTGAACACCACCGAGGCGCTGGCACAGGCAGCCGCCACGGAGTCGACCGGGCGTGCGCCCCGGCTATCCAGGGCATGGCGAGCCCCAATGTCGAGGTCGTAGATCTGGAGCGGGTGTCCCGCTGCGATCAGATGCTCGGCCATGGGCTGGCCGAGCTTGCCGCAACCGATCCAGCCGATCAGCGGCCGTGACGGTGCGTGCTCGCTCATGCCCGAGCCATGACGAAGTCGTAGTGGGCCTCGCAGAAGGCGACCTCGGACAGCGAGCCGTCGGGCGCGGGGCCGGCCGGGCGATCGACGAAATCCACCACCAGAGAGTCTTTTACGCCGAACACCGCGTCTGACTTGAGCCAGGGGTCTCCTTTGACGAACAGGTGGGTGGTGATGCTCCGATAGCCCTCGCACTGAAGCATGGTGTGCACATGAGCCGGACGCCAGGGGTGGCGCCCCATCATGCGCAGCATGCGCCCCACGGGCCCGTCGGCCGGGATCGTGTAACTGATGGGCTTGACCGTGCGAAACGCGTAGCGCCCCTGCGCATCGGTGCGAACGCGACCGCGACCGAACATCGTGTCGCCGGCCACCTGCACGTCATACAGCCCCTCGACGCCGTCGGTCTGCCAGAGATCGATGATCGCGCCACTGATCGCCTGCCCATTGGTGTCTCGCACAGTGCCTGAGACGTAGCAGGGGGTGCCCGGGAGCCCCTCGGCGATATGCCCCCAGTGCGGCAACTCGGGTGCGCCGGCCACGAAGTAGGGACCGAACACGGTGGTGTCGGTGGTGCCGGACGGGTTGCGATGGTTGATGGCGTCCACCAGCATGGAGACGCCCAGGGTGTCGGACAGCAGAATGAATTCCTGCCGCTTGTCATCGCAACGGTGGCCGGTTTCGGTCAGAAACTTGATGGCTTCGAACCACTCGCTCTCGGTCAGCTCGACATCCCGCACGAAGGCGTGAAGATGCCGGATCAGCGAGCTCATGATCTCGCGCAAGCGGGGGTCGGTGCAGCCATCGAGTCGCGCAACAGCCGCGTCGGTGAGGGTCTGCTCATTGAAGTTCATGGGGAGTCTCCGGGGACAATGCGGGCAGGCGCAGAGACTACCGATCCGGGGCAGGTGAGGCAAGGCGTCGCCCTCGATCGGAGGGCGTGCGCTGCTCGCTCTGAGGTTGCGGCGCTACCGGGAAGGCTACAAGGCGTCGGTGCGCAGCCCCTGCTGGTCGGCCAACTGTCGCCAGCGGGCGTGGTCGGCCGCCAGGAAGGCTGCGAGGGCGCTGGGGCCCAACCGGGCGATCTCCAGCGCATCGGATCTGAAGCGCAGACTGATTTCCGGCAGCGCCAGCGCTTGCTCGAGCGCTCGGTTGAGTCGCCCAATTGGCAGCGCAGGCGTGGCGGCAGGCGCCACCAGGCCGAAATAATTGAGCACCTCGATGTCTCCGAAACCCGACTCGCGCATACCGGGGATGTCTGGCAGTGCAGCACATCGCGCCGCCGAGCTCACGGCAAGCGGCTTGATCCGGCCGTCTCGAGCAAAGGGTGCCAGCGCCGGAATCGTGCCGGTGATCAGATCAATGTGCCCGGCGATCATGTCGAGCGCGGCGGGGGCGACGCCCCGGTAGGCGACATGCGTGATGTGAACGCCCGCGCGCGCCTTGAGCAGTTCAAGCGCGAGGTGATTGATGCCACCTGTTCCGGCGGAGCCGTAGTTCAGTTCCCCCGGACGCTGCCGGGCCATCGCCATCAGGTCGCCCAGCGAATTCACCGGCAGATCCCGGCGCGCGGCCCAGAGCAGGGGGCCTTGCGCGATCAGGCTGATGGGCGTGAAGTCGCGTATGGGATCGTAGGGTGGTCGGTTCAAGACCGCGGCCACCGTCGTGAAGGGCGCAGCGATCAGCAGCAGGGTATGACCATCAGCAGGGCTTTGGGCGACATGCTGGGTGCCGATGGCGCCCGCTGCCCCGGACCGATTCTCGACGATGCAGGGCGACGAAAGGGTGTCGGCCAGCTTTTGCGCGAGCAGTCGGCCCATCGAGTCCGTGCCCGCACCCGGCGCGAAGGGAACGACAATCCGGATCGGTCGTTCCGGCCAGTCGGCGCGGGCGTCGTTCGAACTGGCGGCGGGCACCAGCGCGCTCGCCTGCAGGAGCCGGCGTCGCTTGAGCGAGAAGGCGGACATGTGTGAGCGAGGCGCGACGTTCGAGTCGTATTGCCGTTCGCCTCAATTCGCTTTCGGGGCCGTGGCGGGCGGCGCCTGGGGGAGCGATTGAGGCGGTGGGAGAGGGGCCGACTGAACGGTCGATGGGTCACCAGCCTGGGTCTCTGGCTGAGCCGGTGTGGCCGCCTCGCGGGCACGGGCGACGAGCAGTGCGGCCTCGCAACGCGCCTGACCGAGGTAGAAGCGTCCGAGGGGGGCGCCTTCGCGCTCGATGCTCAACTCGACGAGTCGTTCGGTAGCCTTGCGCTCGCAGAAGGCCGTGAGGGTCTTGTCGCCTTGTGCGGCGCGCGCCGCCAGCGTATCGGGGTCGTCGGCCGACCTGCTACAGGTCCAGGCGCTGGAGCCTTGCCGTGCAAGCTGATGCCAGGACAGGTCCTCGCCCGCTGACTCGTACTGGCCGCTCTCGATGCAGTCGGGCGACGCTGGTGATGCCGGTGCTTTGACCCCGGTCGAGGCGGGGCTGATGCTTTGCCGGCTGAGCAGGTAGGAGGCGATAGCGATCGACAGGCACAAGGCGATAATGGCTGCAATCGCTGCAGCAATCTTCGGCCGGGTGGTCTGCTGCTTGCTCGGCTCGATGAAGCGGACCGGTTGAACGCTTCGTTGTGCGCTGGTCGTCGCCGCCGGCGCTGTCGCATCCGGGAACTCTTCGAGCGGTTGCTCGAACATGCAGGCGCCGCACACGCGTGTGCTGGTCTCGATTCTTGCCCCGCATTCAATGCAGTACATGGTGCGTCCTCCTTCAGCGGGTCAGCAGCGGCTTGCGACGCCGCTTGAGCTTGTCCTCAGGGCAATTCTGAAGGCGTTGGAGAAGGTCATCGAGTTCGGCTCGAATCGATGCCGTGGTGTCGATGGCGTCGTTGACTCGCCGGATGGTGGCCCGCGCAAGCTGGCTGCCCTCCTCGGAAAGTCGTTCATGCTGACCGGTACCAGGCGACAGGATAGGCGCGGACGCCAGCGCGCTGACCGGCCGCACGGGCTTCGGTGGGCTGACCGACGACAGCATCGGCGCGACCGCGGGGGCCGCCATGGTGTCACTGGACGGCGTTTCAGTCGCCGGGCTCGTAGCAGGCGACATGACGGGCTGGCGGGCCAGGGGCGCCGCGTGCCCCCGACTGGCCTCCCCCACCGTTGGCGCCGGTGCTTGGAGCTTGGCGGTAGCGCTGAGCGTCGGCTTGATGAAGGCATCGAGTTCGCTCAGGACGGCCGGCGGGCCGTCTTCGTGCTGCGACAGGCCACAGTGCATGCAAAAGCGTGCCAGCGTGGGCAGTTCGCCGTGGCAGGCGGGGCAGAGGCGCATCGCCGTGACGGCCGACACGGTTTGCGTCGGCGTCTCGGTCTGCAGGGTTTCGGGCGTGTGGGCCAGTGCAGCGACTTGAGGGGCTTGCGACGCGTCCACCGGCGCCGCGGCCTCAAGGGCTGGCTGCCTGTGATCGGGGATGTCAACTTCAGGGGACTGCTGCGGATGGACCGGCTTAGCGTTGGCGGTGATCTCCGTGGCCTCTGTCCCTTGCGCGGCCTGGGCCGCCGCCCCGCTCTGAAAAGCGTCGCCGTCGGGCGCAGCCTCTTTCGAGGGCAGAGCGTCTTCTGAGGAAGAGGGCGCAGTGCCGCGCTTCACCTGCGCATCGACCGTCGCTGGCGCATCGATCGAAGCGGCAACGGATTCGATCTGGCCACCGTCCGGATCCTGCGCCTGCGTATCGTGTGTAAGTTGCGCTGCGCGACTTGTTTCCTGAGCGATCTGAGTCGTATTGGTGGCTTCTTCGATCAACGCCGGCGAGGCATCCAGTGCCGGGCGAGGGTCGCCCGTCCCCTCGTCAGTCGAGGTTTCGGGACGCTCCTCTGCCGAGGGTTCGCCACGGGACACCTTGGCGCTGTTTGCTGCAACCGAACCGCCGTTCTCGAGCGACGCGGTGGGCTCGAGCGACGCGGTGGGCTCGAGCGATGCGGCAAATGCCGAAATGGCGCGCGCGGCGCCCTCGTCGTAGGACCGAAGCGCGGGCGTGGCGGCGCCGTGGCGTTGCTGCGCACCACAGGCCCGACAGAACTTGGCGAAGCTCGGCAGACGGTAGTTGCAGCTGAAACACGCGGTGCTCTCCGTGGACGCGCAGGCGCCCGAGCCGGACGGCCCTGCCGGTGGTTTGCCGGGCTGGCTCAGGCGGGTCGGGTCCGGCGCAGGGGGCGTTAGATGCGCGGGCGAAGTCAGGAGAGTGGAGGGAGTTGAGGAAGGTGAGGATGCGGAGGGAGCCGAGGCGATCAGAAACGCCGGAACGACCGGCAAGGCCGGTGAGCTTGAGGGCGTGACGGCGATGGGAGAGCTTGCTGAGCCTGCAGCGCTTGAGTCGGTCAGCGGTGGGCGTGACGGCGAGGGCGTCTCGACTGCGCCGATCCGGGCGCTAAGCCGTGGGGGGGGGTCGCTTGCTGCAACCGTTTCGACTGCCAACTGCCGCGCGCCACAGGACCGGCAGAACCGTGCGGTGGCCGGTAGGACATAGTCGCATAGCGGGCATTGCATTTTTTGGCTGGCCGCTGTCGTACGGACCGCCGGCGCAGCACGCGGTCGCAGGGGCCGCTGCCGCATGGCCGAGGCGTCCGGGGGGAGTGGCGCCGGCAGGGCGATGAGGGGAATTTCGTCGACAGGCTCGGCCGGCGGGGGCGATGCGGGTGCCTTACGGCCGCGTCGGGCGGTGGCTGCCGGCGGATCGCTGTCGGCCGTTTTGCGACGGGGTCGCGCCGAGCCTGCCGGGGCGCGGGCCGGTTGCTTGGCACGGCGAGGCCGGGCAGGCGCCTTGGCCGGTGCGGCAGGGTCGGGTTGGTCAACTGACCCGCCGGGTGCGTCGGTCGCAGCGGCGGGCTCTGTCTGGGCGGACGTTCGGCGGCGGGCCATGGGGTCTCAAGCGGGCAGGGCAGGGAGCGGGAGTCTCCCACAGCTTCAGATTTCGTTCACAAGAGCGACCGTAACAGCGCCGCGGTGTCGCGCCCCAGCATCGGTCCGGGCCTGAGCGCCACCGGCGGGGTGTCTCGGTAGCGCAGCGGGCTGGCGATTAGGGGGCAGCCGTTGCTGGTCTCATCACCCGCCAGGCACCACAGTTCGCGCGCCCGGGTCTGGTCGGTCGCGACCGCCTCCTGAATGCTCAGCACCGGCACGGCCTGGACGCCGGCTTGCCGGAGCGCGCGCAGGCGCTCATCGCGCGTCGGGCGCGCGGCGGCATGGAGCGGGCATCGTTGGTCCGCTCGGGCCAGGGCCGCAAGATTTGCTCCGGCGGGCCGCATGACGTGGCCATCGGCACACGCCTCGAGCATGGGTCGATCCCAGGCGTTGCCCCCCCGCCAGGCGGGCTGCGTCGCCCAGGCGCAGATGTCTTGCATGGACAGGTCGATGAACTGCCCACGCCCGCTACGGTCCCGTCGGGTGAGGGCCGCCACGATGGCCATCATGCCGAAGGCGGCGCCGGTCACGTCGGCCAGCGATGGCCCGGTTTTCATGGGTACTTCGCCTGCGCGAATCAGATCCATCAGCCCGGACATGGCCTGGACCACGGTATCGAACGCGGGGCGCGCGGGATAGATCGAGTGCGCGCCGAAGCCGGAGATGGAGCAGTAGACCAGTCGAGGGTTGATCGTCAGCAACTGTTCGGGTCCGAGGCCCTTGCGGGCCAGTGCGCCGGGCCGCAGGTTTTCCACCAGCACATCACAGCCTTCGACCAGTCGCCGGAGCGACGACCGGTCTTCTTCAGCCTGCAGATCGAGCACCAGCGACTGCTTGTTCGCGTTCTGAAAGGTGAAGAAAATGCCTCGGCCATCCTTGACTGGAGGCCAGTTGCGGACCGCCTCGCCCTCGGGGGGTTCGAGCTTGATCACCTCGGCGCCGAGCGCGGCGAGCAGGCGCGCCGCTGCGGGGGCTGTGGTGTAGTGACCGATCTCGAGGACCCGCAGCCCCTCGAGCGGCAACCGATCGCGCTGCGCGCGGACCGGCTCGGTCCTGGGGGCGGTGCGCGCGGGTCGCTGCGAGAGCAGATCGATGAGCATCGCGCGATCGGCATCGGGCGCGCTCAGGTGGGTCGGGGCCCGACCCGGTGACTCGCTCATGCGGAGCGGCGACCCCGCGACCCGGAGGGACTGCCCGGTGACCGGATCGCACAGGGCATGAACCATGTTCCGATGCTCGAGATTGGCCTCTCGGGGGTAAGCTCGCACCGGGGCGATGGGGCCGCAGGGGACGCCGAGCGCCGAAAATTCGCTCACGCAGCGGGCCACGTCATGTTGCGACATCCAGGCCTGCACCGACGCGTCGATTTCGTCGGCGTTCGCCACGCGATCGCCCATGCGGGCAAAGCGTTGCGCCAGATCGCGCCCCGGGTCGCCGAGCAGGCCGCAGATGCGCTGCCACTGGTCGTCGTTGCCGGCGCACATCAGCACCCAGCCGTCGCGAGCCTGATAGACATTCCAGGGCGCAGCCAGGGTATGCCGGTTACCGACCCGGTTTACCTGTGCGTCGCGTCCGGTGAAGGCAGCGGGCAGGAACGAGGTCATGGTGCTGAACGCGACATCGTAGAGCGCGATCTGCGCATGCCGAGGACCCGCGCCATCGCCTCGCAGGGCGGCCATGACCGCGGCCGCCGCGTATACGCCTGCGAGCTGCTCGATCAGCGGCAGTGGAATCGGCAGGGGCGCTTGGTCAGCAAGCCCGGTGGCCTCCATCACGCCTGTGAGGGCCTGGATCTGGATATCGGTTGCCGCGAGCGCCGCCAGCGGGCCGGTGCCGCCGAAGGCGGTGATGTCGCAGGTGACGGGCCCGTCATCGCCGCCTTCGACCTCGGGCAGCGTGCCGCGAAACGCGAGCGGATCGGCGTCGCTGGCGCGCAGCACGACATCGCAGGCAGCGAGCAGTTGTCTCAACAGTTGCAGATCCTGCGCGAGGGCGAGATCGACGGCGAGGCTTCGTTTGCCGGCGGCGTAGCCGGGCCGATCGTCCCACTTGGGCTGCGCGAAGTCGCCCCGCTCGCGTGCCTCCACGAATATGACCGTGGCACCGAGTTGGGCCAGCAGCGAACCCGCCGCGGAGACGCCGCAGCGTGCGCCCAGTTCGAGCACGAGCAGGTTTTCAAGGGCGGCGGGCGGCCGGGGGGGCGAGCCGAGGGTCATGGGGGCTCCGGCCGACTACTCGAGTTTGAGATTCAGATCGCGAATCACGGGCGCCCAGGTGGCGGTCTGCTCTTCGATCAGCCGGCGTGCCTGCTCGGGTGTCGTGATGACCGGCACGAAGGAAATCGCGCGCATGCGCTCGACCACCTCGGGGTCCTGCAGGACCCGCTCCAGCGCCGTGTGCAGTCGCTTGATGATCTCGCCGGGCGTGGCCGCGGGCACCGCGATCGCATAACCCACGCCGCCCTCGACGCCTTTCAGCCCGTACTCGCCGATGACCGGCACCTCGGGGATCAGGGGGCTGCGACGGGTGCTGGCCACGAGAATGGGCCGCACGATGCCACCCTCGACCTGCCCCTTGACCCCGCCGATGGCCATGGACGCTGCATCGATGCTGTCGCCCAGCAGATCGCTGACGGCCGGCGCTGTCCCTTTGTAAGCGATATGTGTGACGGCAAAGCCGTTGAGCTTGCCCAGGGCCATGATCACCAGGTGGCCGGCCCCGCCCACGCCACCCGAGCCCACGTTGATTCCGCCGCTCTTTGCGCGGGCCAGCGCGACCAGCGCAGGAAAGTCGCGGATGGGCGAGTCCTTGCGGACGATGAGGATGCTGGGTGTCTCGGCGACGGTGCCGACGAAGCTCAGATCGGTCATGGGGTCATAGCCCATGGTGCTCGACATGAGCGGAAAGGTGCCGACGGTGGTCGGCATGATGCCGAGGGTGTAGCCGTCAGGCGTGGCGCGTGCCACCGAGCGATTGCCCACGTTACCCGAGGCGCCGGGACGGTTGTCGATGATGACGGGTTGTCCCAGTTGATCGCTCAGTCCCTTCTGAATCGCTCGAACGATGTTGTCGGTGGTGCCCCCCGGGGTGTAGGGCACCACCAGGGTGATGGGCCGCGCGGGAAAGCTCTGGCCCAGGCTGACTCCAGGGGCGGTGACGATTGCGCACGCGGCCAGCGCTGCTGTGGCCATGCGTCGTTGCATCGATCGGGCCGGAGGCCTGTGCAAGAGGGAGGTGGCGGGTTTCATCTTGAGGCGCTCCTTGTCTGATCGGGTATGGGACAGCGTGGGGTCAGTGCGGGCTGATCCGGCACTCGCCAAAGTCGAGCACCACGGCATCGCGCTCGGGCACTCGGCAGCGAAAGCGAACCTGCGTGCCGTCGATCCAGATGTCAGTGTCGATGCGTTCTCCGGGGAACACGACTGCAGTGAAGCGCGTGCCGATCGACTGGAGTCGAGCCGGGTCATGACCACAGACGCCTGCAAGGATTTCTCGGCAGGCGATGCCGAGCGTGCACGAGCCATGAAGAATCGGCACGCGATAGCCCAGTGACAGCGCGATATCGGGATCGGCATGGATCACGTTGCGATCACCGGTCAGGCGGTAGAGCAGGGCCTGACCCGGCAGCGTCTGGGTGCTTCGGATCAGGTCGGGCGCGCGCTGCGGAACGGGCGCGAGGCCCGGGGGCTGGGTGGCCGGACCGCCGATGCCGCCATCGCCCCGGGCCACATACAGGTTCCAGATGTCGAAGAGCGGGCTGCCGTCGTCCAGTCGGATCTTCGATTCGACCTCGATCAGCAGCCCCTTGCCAGCGCCCTTGTCGTGAACGGCCCGTACCCGGTGATCGCCCAGCAGGCGGGCCTCGGGCGGCAGCGGCCGGTGCAGCGTGAGCACCTGCGACCCATGCAGCATTTTTTCGATCGCCAGGCCCACATCGAAGATGAGGTTGTGACGGGCCACGGTGATCGCCTGGCTGGGCATGGCCTGCAGACTGCCCCGGCGCTCGTATACATAGTTGAGCTCCTGGCGATCGAGCGGGTCACGGGCCATGCCCACGCTGAGGGCATAGAGCATGGTGTCGCGCTCGCTGTAGGCGCTTTCGACATTGCTGCGCCGAAGTGAAAGTAATTGCTCGACGGTGACGGGCATGCGGTCTGGCTCCTGTCTTGGCGGCTGGGTGGTGCCGTCATACCACTTCGCCTCAGTGCTGCGCTATTTCGGACGGGTCGGAATGAGATGGAAGGGCAGCCCCTTGTCGGCACGCAGGTCGGCGGGCAAGCCCAGCACCTGCTCGGCGAGAATGTTCCGCTGGATCTCGGCGGTGCCACCGCCCAATCGGATCGCCGGCGAACTCAGCAGCATGCGCTGAAACGATCGCCCGCTCTGGCCCGCTTGCATCAGGGCACCGGCCGGGCCCATCTGATCGAGCGCGAAGGCGCAGAGGTCCTGGGCGATCTCGCCAGCGACCAGCTTGCCGATCGAGTTCTCCGGACCGGGTGCACGCCCGCTGGACAGCGCCGAGATGGTCCTCATCATCGTCCACTGCAGACCGCTCTGGCGGACCAGCCAATGGGCGAGCCGCGCGCGCACGGCCGGATCATCGATCAGCCGGCCCTGGGGGGTGTGGGTGTCGCAACAGAATTCGAATAACTCGGGCACGCCGGTCGGGATGGCGGCGGCCAGATACAGGCGCTCGTTCATGAGCGTGGTGAGCGCGACTTTCCAGCCGCCGTTCACCTCACCGATGCGGCCGCTGTCGGGCACCTGGACATCGCTGAAGAAGACTTCGTTGAAGTGGCACTCACCGGTCATTTGCCGGATGGGTCGCACCTCGATGCCGGGGGATGTCATGTCGACGATGAACATCGTGAGCCCGGCGTGCTTGGCCATGGTCGGGTCGGTGCGTGCCAGCATCAAACCGTAGTTGGCCACCTGAGCATGGGTGGTCCAGATTTTCTGACCGTTGAGCCGCCAGCCATCGCCGTCACGACTGGCCCGGCTACGCAGACCCGCCAGGTCCGAGCCCCCCGAGGGCTCAGAAAAGAGCTGGCACCAGACGGCCTCGCCCGACACGATCGGTCGCAGGTGCTGCAACTGCTGCGCCGCGCTGCCGTGGGCCATCAGCGTGGGACCCGCCATGCCCAGACCAATCACGAAAAGATTGGCCAGTTGCGCGTAGGGTCCTTCCTCCTGCTGCCAGATCACGCGCTCGATGGCCGAAGCGCCGCGCCCGCGGAACTCCCTGGGCCAGTGGAGGCAGGCCCAGCCGTGGGCTGCCTTCAGGGCCTGCCAGGCCTTGCTGATGGCGATCGGGTCATGGCCGTCGATTTCAGGCGGGTGAACGCTGGAGGTGGTGCGGGCCGCCGCCTCGATGAGACCGGCGAGCAAGTGCCTCGGCGCGTACGTCTCGAGCCAGGCGCGCGCTTCGGCCCGGAAGGCGGCTTGCTCGGGCGTGTCGTCAAAGTTCATGACAGGCCTTGGGCACTTTGGCGACGGCGCGCCAGCATGGCGTCGATGAGGCGGTCTTGCCACTGCGTCGTGCCGCCCAGGCACACTGCGTACAGGTGCGCGCGACGGTAATGCAGGTGGCAATCGAGATCCCAGGCAAAGCCCGAACCGCCGTGCACCTGAATGCTCTCGCGTGCGCACAGCTGGTAGGCCTGGCTGGCGCTGATTCGCGCTGCGGCTGCCGCTTCGGGCAGGGCGTCGGCATCGTGGGCCATGGCCCAGGCCGCGTAGTAGCTGTTTGACCGCGCCAGCACCAGTGCCACATACATGTCGACCAGCTTGTGCTGAAGCGCCTGAAAGGAACCGATGGGTCGTCCGAAGGCAAAGCGTTCTCTGGCATAGGCACGCGCCATGTCGAGCGCCTTGGCGGCGCCGCCGATCTGCTCGAAGGCCAGCAGAACCGCCGCGCGGTCGAGCGCCGATTCGGTGACCGCCCAGTCGCCTGCCGGCAGCGGCTCGGCTGCGACCGATTCGAACTGGATCCGTGCCTGGCCCCGGCTCGGGTCGATGCTAGCCAGCGCTTCACGGCTGACACCGCTCGCATGCAGGTCGACCAGAAAGAGCCGGACGGCACCGGCGCTGTGTGCGGCGACCAGAGCCACATCAGCCACGTCGCCATCGAGCACGGCCAGCTTGCTGCCCGTCAGACGGCCGTTCGTGACCTGCGATGCGATTTGGTCGGGGGCGATCCGCCCGGGCGACTCCACCAGGGCGAGGCAGCCGATGCGCTCGCCCGAGGCAAGCCGCGGGAGCCATTGACTCTGTTGATCGGCGCTCGCCGCCCGGCCAAGGAGTTCGGCACACAGCCCGATGGACGACAGGAAGGGCACCGGCGCGAGGGCCGCGCCAAGTTCCTCGGCGATCACGCACAGCTCGAGGGGGCCTGCGCCGATGCCACCGTGCTCGGTCGAGATGGCCGCGCCGAGAAACCCGTCGTCGGCCAGTGCCGACCAGGTGTCGCGGGCGAAGGGCTCCTGACCATCGAGGACCCGCCTGACCGCAGCGGGTGGGCAGCGTCGCGCGAGGAGCTTGCTCACGCCGTCCTTGATCTGCAACTGCTCGGAGGAGAAGTCGAAGTTCATGCGAGCCGTTGGTAGGGGGCGCTCGCCTGACGGGAAAGCCGGTAGCAGGCGCGTACGTCAGATTATATCGACGCCCCGGTAGGCGTCTTGCTGCGGCGTGCCGTTATTCGTGCGCGTGCCCGCGTGGGCCGACCGAGCCCGGTGGGCGCCCTTGGCCAGGAATTTTGCAAGGTGGCGCGGGCCTCGGCTTATTATCCGGCGAGGTACAAACAATCAAAAGGAGACGCGTCCATGATGCCCAGAGTTTTTCTCGCCTGCTCGGCGCTGCTGCTAGGTGCCTGCGCGAGCACGCCGCCGCCGGTGGCACCGGCCAACGATCCGGCCACGCTCAAGGTCAATGTTTTTCGGGGCGCGAGCAATATCCCGATCTACATGGCCCAGGAAAAAGGCTACTTTGCGCGCCGTGGGCTCACGCTGGAGATGCAGTTCACGCCGAACTCGGATGCGCAGCGCCAGGGCCTGGCGGCAGGCCGCTTCGACATCGCCCATGCGGCCGTCGACAACGCCGTGGCGATGATCGAGGTGGCCAAGGCCGATGCGGTCATCGTGTCGGGCGGCGAGGGCGGTATGAACGAGTTGCTGGTCCGCCCCGAAATCAACCGGCCCGGCGACATTCGCGGGCGCTCCTATGTGGTGGATGCCCCCAACACCGCCTACGCCCTCATGGGGCGCAAGATCTTCAAGCAGGCGGGACTGGTCGTCGGGCAGGATTACAAGCTCGACCCCTTGGGCGGCTCCGAGGCGCGCACCAATGGCCTGAACGTGCCCGAGCGCGCGGCCACGCTGCTCAATCCGCCGTGGAACTTTCTCGCGCGCGACAAGGGGGCCAAGAGTCTGGGGCGCACGATCGATCTGTATGGCCCCTACCAGGCCACCGGCGCCTTCGTGATGCGGCCGTGGGCGGCCCGGAATGCGCCGGTGCTTGAACGCTATCTGGCGGCCTACATCGAAGGCTGCCGGGCCGCCCAGGACCCTGCCCAGCGCGAGACGGTCCTCAAGGTGCTGCAGCGTGAACTGAAGCTCTCGGAGCGGATTGCGGGGCTCACCTATGTGGAGCTGATGACCCCGGGCAGCGGCCTGTCGAAAGACTGCGCCTTTGATATGAAGGGCTTTCAGAACGTGCTGGCCCTGCGCGCCGAGATCGAAGGCCAGTGGGGCGGGCAGGCGCCCGACCCTGGGAGGTTCATCGACCTGAGTTATTACGAGCGCGCCCGCGGGCACGCCCGACCCTGATGGTTTACTCGGCTCGCGCGCCCGACGCCTTGACCACCTGCGTCCACTTGCTGATCTCGGTGGCCTGATAAGCCGCCAGTTCTTCGGGGGTGGACAACACGGCGTCGAGCCCGAGCGTTTTCAGGCGCTCCTGGACCTCGGGTAGGCGATAGACGCGCAGCACCTCCTGGTGCAGGCGCTCGACCACCGGTTTGGGCGTTCCCGCCGGGGCGAAGATGGCGAACCAGGTGGTGGCTTCGAAGCCCGGAATGGTTTCGGCCACCGTGGGCACATCGGGCGCGGCGGACGAGCGTTTGGCCGTGGTGACCGCGAGCGCGCGGATCTTACCCTCTCTGGCCATCGGCAGCGCCGAGGGCATGTTGTCGAACATGAGCTGGATGCTGCCGCCGACCAGATCGGGAATGGCAAATTGCCGTCCCTTGTACGGGACGTGCGTCATCGAGGTACCGGTCATCGACTTGAAGAGCTCGCCCGAGACGTGCACCGAGGTGCCGACCCCCGGGGACCCGAAGGACAGCTTGTTGGGATTGGCCTTCATGTACGCAATCAGCTCGGCCACCGACTTCACCGGCAGATCGTTGTTGACCACCAGCAGATTGGGCGCCGAGGCGACCAGCGACACCGGCACAAAGTCGCGCGTCGCGTCGTAGGGCATCTTCGCGTACAGCGCACCGTTGATCGCATGGGTACCCACGGTACCCATGACCAGGGTGTGCCCGTCGGGCGCTGACTTGGCGACGAAATCGGCGCCGATGTTGCCGCCTGCGCCCGGCCGGTTGTCAACGAACACCGGTTGTCCCATCTGCGCCTTTTCGCCGAACAGCCGAGCGAGGATGTCGGGCGCCCCGCCCGTCGGAAACGTGACCACCATGCGTACCGTGCGCTGCGGATAGGCCTGGCCCCAGGCCGTGAGCGGCTGAGCGATGCCAAGCCCCGCGCAGAGCAGGCCGAGCAGTGCGCTCGCGGCGGTCTGCCGCTTGGACCGGGCGCGCAGGCCCGATGGGCTGCCGCGAGACAGGGTGATGTGTGACATGACGGAGTCTCCTCGTGGTGTTCGGGCTCCCCGGGTTTCCGGTGCCCTGAAGCATTCTAAATCGGAGACCCACCGCAACAGCCTCGGACGCGGGGCGGCCCGGTGCAGCAGTCGCCTGTCAGTTCCGGGGGGGCGGGCGGCAACAGCTCGGCGCAGCCGTCGCCGGGTCGTTCCGCGCGTTCAGGCGGCGAGAGGCGGGCTCGGACGGCGTGAGCGGGGGGGGGCCGCTGAAGCCATTTTTCGACTGTGGCGATCAGTTGCGCGTGCTGAACGGGCTTGCTGAGAAAGTCGTTCATCCCCGCTTCCATGCATCGGGCGCGGTCGTCCGCGAACGCGTTGGCCGTCATGGCCAGGATGGGCAGGCTCTGTGCGTCGCGGCGTTTTCGCATCAAACGGGTTGCGCTCAAGCCGTCCAGTCTGGGCATCTGCATGTCCATGAGGATGAGCGCGTAGTCGACCTGACAGCCCATTTCAACCGCTTCGATGCCGTCTCGGGCCGTGTCCACCACCCACCCCCGGTTGCCGAGCATCATGGCGACGATTTCGCGGCTGATCGGTTCGTCCTCAACCAACAGGATGCGGTGCGGGGCACCCGGAAGGGGCGCCTGGTCGATCTCCGCGGGCGCTTGCGCGACGGGTGTGAGATCGAGGGCCTGCTGCACGGCAGGCGGTCTTCCGAGGCGCGCCGTGAACCAGAAGGTGCTGCCTGAACCTTCAATGCTGCGAACGCCGGCATCGCCGCCCATCATCCGGGCAATCTGACGCGTGATCGTCAGGCCCAGGCCAGAGCCGCCGTGCTGGCGCGTGCTGCTGGGGTCGGCCTGCTCGAACGGGGTGAAGAGCCGGTCGAGCGTGTCCTGCGCAATACCTTCGCCGGTGTCGGTGACTTCGAAGCGCACGAGAATGGTTTGGGAGTCGGCATGCTCGGTGAACACGCGCAGACCGATGCTTCCCCGTTGCGTGAACTTGACGGCGTTGCTCAGGTAGTTGATGAGCGCCTGCTTCAGGCGGATACGGTCGCCGATCAATTGGTCGGGGATGTTCGCGACGCTGGCCGAGAGGAACAGATGCTTGGCCCGCGCGCGGTCATGGAACATCGCCATCACGTTGCTGACCAGCTCATTGAGATTGAACTCGCCCTCATTGAGCTCGAGCTTGCCCGCCTCGATCCGGCTGAGGTCGAGGACCGACTCGACCACTTCCAGCAGGTGCGTGCTCGCGTTCTCCAGTTTGTCGAGGTAAGTCGCCTGCTCGGCGGTGACGCCCAGATGCCGGATGAGCTGAGCGATGTGCGTGACCGTGTTCAAAGGCGTACGAATCTCGTGACTCATGTTCGCCAGGAAGGCGGTCTTGGCCTTGTTGGCCGATTGGGCCGCTCGCGTGGCCGCAGCCAGTTGCAGGGTACGCTGCCTTACCTGATGCTCCAGCCTCTGACTCGATTGGCGCAGACGGATCTGGCTTTCCTTCTGGTCGGTGATTTCTCGACAACTTATGATCGAACCGATGACCGCGCCATCGGCGTCGCGGATCGGGGAAAAACTGTAGCTGCCAATCCAGCTTATCTTGAGGTCTCTCCGGTACAACTCGTATTCGATCGAGTTACCAGTTTCGCCCCGGAGCGACCGCAGGCGCGGCAAGTTGTCGGGGGCCTCGAGGGCGCCGCCAGGGCTGCGCATCTCCAGATACTGCTTGTAATTCCGGAGCATGTTTTCGCTTTCCAGACGATTGCGAAAACGATGGAAGCGTATGTAGGCGTCGTTGTAGGTCAGGCGGCTGCCACTCAGATCCGAGATCATGACGCCGTCGGTCATGCTGGCCATCGCCGCATCGAGCCGCAGGCCGTCTGCCAGCGTGTCATGCCCGTTCGATTGCTCGGGCAAAATGTCGTGAACCCAGGTGATGAGGCAGTCTTCGCCGTTCAGCGTGACGATTGATCGCGATACCGACACCCGGCCTCTGCGCCCGCCCGGCAGGGGAATGAAGACGGTGGAACTGCTGGCCCCGTCCTGTCGAACCATTGAGGACAGTGCCTGCGTCCGGGCGTCATCGCTTCGCCAGATTCCCAGCTCGATGCTTGTCCGGCCGATCAGTTGGTCGCGCGATTGGCCGCTCAGGCGGCAGAAGGCGGGGTTGACCTCCACGATGCGCCCCCCAAGCAGGGTGGAAATCGTAGTGGGAATTAGGCTGTGCTCGAAGGCGAACGCAAAGGGGCTTGCGTCGGGCGAGGCGTCAATGCGTGTGCCCGAAGCGACCGACTCGACGGGGGTGTCTTTCACTGCAATCGCTCCACCGGTCCGCACAGCATGTAGCCAGCACCGCGAATGGCCTCGATGCTGACCGCGACCTCTGCGACCTTCTTGCGCAGCCGTCCCACCATCATGTCGACCGAGCGGTCAGTGGCCATGCGCTCCCGGCTGTGTACCTCGTCCATGATGCGATCGCGCGTGAGCACTTCGTTCGGGTGGGTCACGAGTAGCTGAAGAAAGTTGAATTCGGCGGTGGTGAGTTCAATCTCGCGCTCGCCCACCCGAAGGCGCCGCTGCCGCGCGTCGAAGGTGCCCTTGCCCAGCGACCAGCGCGGCATGTCCTCGTAGCGGGGCATGCGCAAGGCCTTGCGATCGAGCGCGATTTTCAGCCGCAGCAGCAATTCGCGCGGCTCGAAGGGCTTGACCACGTAATCGTAGGCGCCCACCTCGAGGCCGATGATGCGGTCGATGGGCTCGCCCAGCGAACTGAGCAAGATGACCGGAAAGGCGTCCACGACCCGCCACAGCCTGACCAGATCGAGCCCGGATTCGCTGCCCAGGGCCACATCGACGATGGCGGCGTGGGGCCGCTGTCGGGCTGCCAGACGTCGGGCTTCGTCGACATGGCTGGCGGTGATGCATACGTAACCCGCCTTGGTGAGCACATGCCGCAGCAGACTAACCATTACGGGATCATCGTCAACAACCAGAACGTTTTGGGTCATGGGGGTTAACAAAAACAAGGTATTAAATTAACTGTTTATTGTATAGTATTGATTGTTAATAAATTTTTTTATTTTAATCAACCCGAATGATTTCTGTCCTGGATCAAACCCGTCTTTTCGCTTTGACGCAGGCAATTGGTGCCCCGGTTGTGGCTCGCCTGGCCGCCGAAGTTGCCCACGATCTCGGTGATGAACTGGCCCGGCTGGGTGGCCTGCTGCGGGGCCGGCAATTCGACGATGCCCGCGCATTGGCCCACCGCCTGCGCGGGCGCGTCGCCAGTTTTGGTTGCCAGGCCTTGCGTCAGCATCTCGAGATGATCGAGCGCGCGCTTCGGCCCGGCTTGAGCCCGGCCTTTTCCGATCGGTCGGTGGATGCGCTCAGGGCGCTGGGCGCCAGAACCGCCCTCGAATTGTCACGCGCGGTGTCGAGGCTGATCCAAGACTGATCGACGGTCGAGCGCGCAGCGCGCGCGCCGTGGCTACTTGCCCAGGACCCAGCCTGCGGCGAACGCGAGTGCGATCGCGGCCCACCACACCCACTGCGGTGTCGCCGTGCGGGCCTGGGAGGGCACGATCGGTCGTGTCGGGCTGTCCGCCTGCGCTGCAGGCACTATTGCAGCGGGCGCGGCTGAGGTGCCGGCCGCCGGGGCAACTACGGCAGGGGGCGCTGCGGCGGGGGCCTCGGCGACCTCGGCGAGCGCTGCGGGTTCGCCGGCGGCGGGCGTGGCCGGATAGCGCTCGGCCAGCGCGGCCTCGAAGCGCGTGAAGAAGTCTTCGGCGAGCGACTTGGCGACGCCGTCGATGAGGCGCTGGCCGATTTGCGCCAGCTTGCCCCCCACGGTTGACTTGACGGTGTAGCGCAGTTCGCAGCCCGCCTCGTTGGGCACGAGTTCAACCTTGGACTCGCCCTTGCCAAACCCCGCTGCACCGCCCTGGGCGTCAAAGCGCAACGCGTAGGAACTGGGGGCGACGATGTCAGCCAGCGTGACCTTGCCGTTGAAGCGCGCCGATACCGGGCCGATCTTGATGGCGACCACGATCGAGTACACCTGATCGCCGGAGAGCTCGAATTTTTCGCACCCGTTGATGCAGCCCTTGAGAATGTCGGGCGAGTTGAGTGCATCCCAGGCCTGTTGTTGGGTGACGGCGAGTTGCCGGCTTCCTTGCATGTCCATCGCGATATGTCCGGTTCGTTTGAGGCAGTCGGGGATTTTAGGGGAGACCTGCCTGGAGGGCTCCAATGGCCGACGGAGCTTGCCGGCAGATCGGTTATCGTCTCACGGTTTGGCGTCCGGCCTCGGGGCTGGGCCTATTTCGATCAAGGGTCTCTTGATTGCTTCGTCGACGGGTTGAACCATGAAATGTGTGATCGCGGGAGCGGGGGTCGCCGGCTGCATTCTTGCAAGGGCGTTGCAGCGCGTCCACGGACTTGAGGTGCTGTGCCTGGAGCAGGTTGAGGCCAGCGACCACTCCGAATCCGGCACGGGCCTCAACATCGGCCCCAATGCGGTACGGGCACTGCTCGAGCACGATCCGTCGCTGCACGCTGCAGTGCTGGCTCGCAGCTTGCCCTGGCGCGCCTGGCGCATCTCGCTCACCAGCGGCCGCGAGCTCTTTCATCTGCCTTTGGCGCAGGTCGCCGACAATGACGGTATCCGAATTCGTTGGTCGGAGCTCTACGCGGCGCTCCGAGGAGAAGTGAGCGGCCTCATCCGCTACGGCGCGCGCGTGACCGGCCTGGGCGATGCAAGCGGCGGCGGTGGCCGGCTGTCGCTCGATTACACCCAGGCGGGCGTGTCGCATCGCATCGACGACATCGACCTGTTGGTGGCGGGTGACGGCCGTTACTCGCTGGTGCGCTCACATACCGTGGGGCCGGCGGCTGTCCGCCAGCATGGCGTCGTGATTTTCCGGCTGCTGGTGCCTGATACCTCGGGTGGCCTCATCGATGACTACGAGCAGTGGTTCAAAGGCCCCAACCGCCTGCTGGCCTTCCGGGTGCCGGGCGAGGCGGTGTACATCGCGGGTACGTTCCCGATCGAACCCGGCGCCGAGATTTCCGATGAGGCGCGCACGGCGGCGAGCCTGCGCACGCGCTACACGCCCGACGATGGGAAAGCCTCCGCCCAGTGCCGCTGGCTGATCGATCAAATCACCGCCAACGTGCCCTCGATTCACTGGGCCCGGCTGCAGGAGTCGCCCCCGCTGTTCACCGACCCCCGGGGGCGCGTGCTGTTTCTGGGCGATGCGGCGCACGGCATGGTGCCCACGCTGGGCCAGGGCGCCACCCAGGCGATCGAGGACGCCTGCGTGGCCGGGCAGCTGCTGACGCGCAGGCTCGCTGCGCCAGCGGCGGCCGTGCCCGAAGTGACCGCCGAATTCGCCCGATTGCGTGAGGCGCGAATTCGTTTTGTAATGGATTTTTCCCTGGAGGCGAGCGACACGATCATGGCCGGCGCCGACCCAGTGACCGGTACGCTTAACAAGCTCGAGCCGCCGTTTCTGCGCAAGCTCTCGCGTCTGTACCGCGACATCACAAGAGTCTGATCATGCGCGCCAGTGTGCATCGTTTCACCCAGCGTGACCCGGGCGACGTCACGCAACTCGCCGAGGCCATCGATCGCGGGGAGATCGACCCTGCCACCATCGTCGCCTTCATCGGCAAGACCGAGGGTAATGGGCTGGTCAACGATTTCACCCGCGGCTATCTGGTGCTGTCGCTCAAACTGCTGCTGTCCGAGCGTCTCGGTCGGTCGCCCGACGAGATCGGCCGCTCGGTAGTCTTCGTTTTTTCGGGTGGCACCGAGGGCGTGCTGACGCCGCATTACACGGTCTTCTGCGTGGACCGGTCCACGCCGCTGCGGGCCGCAGGCCCCCGGCGTCTGGCGATCGGTCGCGCCCTCACCCGAGCCCCGCTGGCCGAGGAAATCGGCACGCGGGCGCAGGTGGCGCTGGTGGCCGATGCGGTTCGGCGCGCCATGGCCGAGGCCGGGATCGCTGACGGCGCGGATGTGCACTTCGTGCAGGTCAAGGGCGGGTGTGTCACGACCGAGGCCGCCCGGGCGGCGCACGCGCGGGGTGCGGTGCTGGCCTCTGCCGATCCCAATCGCTCCATGGCCTTCTCGCGGGTGGCGGGCGCCTTCGGCGTGATGCTGGCGCTGGGCGACATTGCCGAGGACCAGGTCGACGAGGCCAATTTCTTCTCCCGGCTCGATCTCTGGAGCGATCGGGCGAGCGTGTCCTCGGGGATCGAGGTCGCCGAGAACGAGGTGGTCGTGTTCGGCAACTCGCCTGGCTGGCAGAGCGATTTCGTCATCGGCCACCACGTCATGGACGACGCCCTCGATCTCGGCGGTGCCTATGCCTGCCTCGACGGCCTGGGCATCGACTGTCGGGGCAACAACCGGGCCGAGGCTTTGGGGCGGATCGTCTGCGCGCTGGTCAAGTGCGAGCCCGATGCCAGCGGTCTGATCCGGGGGCAGCGCCACACCATGTGGCAGGACGGTGACATCAACGCTCAGCGCCACATCCGCGCTGCGGTCGGCGGCCTGCTCGCGGGGGTCCTGGGCGACACCCGCCTATTCGTTTCCGGTGGAGCCGAGCACCAGGGTCCGCCAGGCGGCGGCTTGCTTGCACTGATCGCTCGGGTGGCCTGAGCATGTCGCCGATTTCGCCGCTGTGGTCGCTCAGCGCGACCGAACTGGGGCGTCGCTTCCGCGCGGGCGAGTGCACGCCCGTTCAGTTGCTCGACAGCCTGGTCGCGCGCATCAATGCCCTCAATCCCCTCATTCATGCGCTGGTCACGCCCGACCTCGAGGGCGCGCGCCGGGCTGCCATGGCCAGTGCCGAGCGATGGGCCCGAGGCGCGCCGCTCGGACCGCTGGACGGCATCGCCATCACCATCAAGGACAACATCGAGCAGGCGGGTCTGCGCTGCACCTGGGGCAGCCGGCGTTTTGCCGGGCACGTGCCGCAGGCCGATGAGTTGCCCGTGGCACGCCTGAGGGCCGAGGGCATGGTCCTGCTTGGCAAGACCAATGCCTCCGAGTTCGCGATGCAGGGCCATACCGACAACGAGGTGTTCGGTGTCACGCGCAACCCCTGGAACCTGGCGCTGAGCGTCGGTGGCTCCAGCGGCGGCGCGGTCGCCTGCGTGGCCGCAGGGCTGGGGCCGCTTGCGCTGGGGACCGATGGAGGCGGGTCGATCCGGCGGCCCGCAGCACATACCGGGCTGGTCGGATTCAAGCCCTCGCGGGGACGCGTGCCGCGCGCAGGCGGACTCCCGGCGATTTTTCTCGACTATGAGGTGATCGGCCCGATCGCCCGATGCGTCGATGATGTCATCCTGTTGATGCAGGCGCTGAGCCCTTTCGATCGACGCGATCCCGGATCCTGGCCCTTCGAAGACCGGCCGCTCGAACTGCCGCAAACCCTGCCGCGCCTGCGCATCCTCCATGTGCCGAAATTTGGCGATGCGCCAGTCGACGCCGAGATTGCCGCCCTGACCGATCAGGCCGCCGATCGCCTGGCTGCGCTGGGTCATCGGGTCGAGCGCGCCGGACACTGGCCCCTTGCCGATCGGCTCAACGGGCTCTGGATGTCCCTGGCGCAGGTCGGGCTCGCCCGCATGCTCGCCGAGCGGGGGCGGGCGGCCGAGGGGCTGTCACCGATCGCTCGCGCCAGCGCGCAGGCCGGACAAGCCTTGCCGGCCACTGCGCTGTTCGAGCTGCTGGCTGAGGTCGAGACCATGAAGCGGCACTTGAGCCTGTGCTTTGCCGAGTTCGATCTGCTTCTGACGCCGGCGACGGCGGCCCTGCCGTGGCCGGCCACCGACAGTCATCCGGATCGCATTGCGGGGCAATCGGTGGGGCCGCGCGGCCATGCGGTCTTCACCGCCTTCGCCAACGCGGCGGGGCTACCCGCGATCGCCTTGCCCGGTGGGTTCAGCGAGCAGGGGTTGCCCAACGGCCTGCAACTGGTGGGGCCCTGGGGGCAAGATGAACGGCTGCTCGCGCTGGCTCGCGAGTACGAGACCGCCCACCCCTGGGCGGCGCACTGGCCCCCCCGCTTCGGGCCTGACGATTCAGCGCGCTGAACCCTCGAACATCGAAGCGATCCAGGCGGCCGTGTCACCCGTCAGCGGTGCACCGGCCGCGATCTGGTCGCGCAGGCCCACGACCGCAGCCTGCAGCGCGGGGGCGTCGCGTTGCGACAAGTCGGCGATCTTGCGCAGCACCCGCTGCGCGTCGAGCGGCCGGGCCGGGCTGCCCAGGGCGGCATCGCAGCGGGCGCTGAGGGCTTCGCCGTTGTCGAGTTCGAGCGTCACGCGCGCTGGCCGGTCGAGCGGCCAGGGCTTTACTTCAGCGAGCTCGGTCAGCACCACGCGTTGCCGCAGTTCGATGATGAGCGGGTCGCGCAGACTCGCATCCAGAAAATTGCCGGGCTCGCCGGCGCCGTGCGCGAGGGTGGCGGCGACCGCATGGGGGATCGAGAATTTTGCGCCGAGCGTGGTGTCGGGCGCGGCATTGTCGAAGTTCATCGCCATCGCCGAGCCCTCGACGCGAACCGAACGGACCTGCCGTCCGCCCCGCAGCTCGGGCCGCGTGGCAAGGATGGACTCGATGGCTTCCATCGCCGCATGCGAGTGATGGCACGCCCCGTAGAGCTTGTGGTAGCCGTCGCAGGTGGTCCACTCCTCGCCCAGGCCGACGCTGAGCTCATCCGGCTTGGCCGGTGCGCCCAGGCCGCGGCTGTAGATGTCGAACGGGCCGCCCGGGGTGCCAGCGATGCCCGCGCGGGCCATGTCGCAGGCGAAGATCCCCAGCCACGATCCGGCGGCCGGCCAGGCGTTGCGAACCAGCGCGCCCTCGATCGGATGACTGTAGGGGCCTGGTGAGACCATGCTGGCAGCGCAGGTGAGCGATCGGTGCAGGCTTGCTGCGTCATAGCCGCGCAGGAGCGCCAGGCCCGCCGCGGCACACACCGCGTTGTAGACCCCGTGCGGATGCAATCTGGGCAAGGTGCCCGGCCAGGCGCGTGCAAAGCGCGTGCCGATTTCGTAGGCACCTACGACGGCGCGCAGCATCTTTGAAAGCGGGAGGTGGCCCGCTTCGGCGGCGGCGAGGATGAGCGGCTGGCTGAGTGCGCCCGGGTGCACCGCTGTACGGGTATAGCCGTCGTCGAGTTCGTTCCAGGTGCTGGACAGGCCGTTGCCGACGGCTGCCTCGGTCAAGGGCACCTTGGGTGCGCCGGCCCGGAACAGGGTGGCCTGAGGCGGGCCTGCCTGCCCGATCAGTTGCTCGTGGTAGCGGCGCAGTTCGGGCTCGTCGGCCGCCGAAAGCATGGCGGCAATGTTGTCGCCGAGGATGAGTACGGCCTGAGACAGGACGCGCGCCGGCAGCGTGTCAGCATCGAGCGCCGCCGCCCACTCGCAAAGCCGTGCCAGTTCTGCGGCGACCTGCGTGCGCAGGCGGTCATCATCGGGGTTGCGGCTCATGGAAGGGCTTCTCCGAAATCGGGGCGGCGGGCAGAGGGGGTATCAGGCGGCGCGTGGCAGGCTGCCGATGCCCGCACGGCGCAGCGCCCGCCAGACCTTGTCGGGCGTGAAGGGCATTTCGAGGTCGCGTACCCCCAGCGGCAGCAGCGCATCGTGCATCGCGCTGGTGATGGCCGCCGGTGCGCCAATGGTGCCGGACTCGCCGCATCCTTTGACGCCGAGCGGGTTATGGGTGCAGGGCTGCGATTCGTCCGTTTCCGACACGAAGCTGGGCAGGACGTCTGCGCGAGGCATGGCGTAGTCCATGAACGAACCGGTGTAGAGCTGTCCGGTCTCGCGGTCGTAGGCGGCCTGTTCGAAGAGCGCCTGGCCAATGCCCTGCGCAATTGCGCCATGAACCTGACCCTCGACCACCATCGGGTTGATGACTGTTCCGATGTCGTCGACCACGATGTACGACACCAGTCGCGTGACGCCGGTGGCAGGATCGATCTCGACCTCACAGGCTTGCGCTCCGTTGGACCAGGTGAGGTTGGGCGGATCGAAGAAGGCGTTTTCGTGCAGCACGGGCTCCATGCCGGGCGGCAGGCTGTGCGCATAGGTGATCGCGCGGGCGACCTGGCCCCAACTGACCGATGCATCGGTGCCGGCTACGCGGAATTCGCCCTCGCCGTTCACCACGCGGTGCTCCACGTCCTGTTCGGCGGCCTCGAGCATGTGCGCCGCCATTTTCTTGGCCTTGAGCAGGATCTTGTCGGCCGCCATCGAGATGGCAGAGCCCGCGATGACCATCGAGCGCGAGCCGAAGGTCCCGGTGCCATAGGGCACGCGGCCCGTATCGCCTTCGACCAGTTCGATCATGGACAGCGGTACGCCGATGCGCTCGGCAAGCACCTGGGGAAAGGTGGTGGCATGCGCCTGACCATGGCTGTGGGTGCCGCACATCACCAGCAGGCTACCGTCGGCCGCCACGCGAATATCGGCCGAGTCGAAAAAGCCCGCCCGCGCACCGAAGGCCCCCGCGTATTTGGAGGGCGCCACGCCCGAGCTCTCGACGAAGTAGCAGATGCCGAAGCCGCGGATCATGCCGCGTCGGGCCGCTTCGGCCCGGCGGGCTTCGAAGCCCGCGTAATCGGCCAGTACCAGGACGCGGTCGAACAGCCGAACGAAATCACCGGTGTCGTAGGTAGGCCCGACCGGGGTGGAGTAGGGCATGGCCGACACTGGAATGAAGTTGCGCCTGCGCAGCTCCATCCGGTCGATGCCCAGCTGACGTGAGGCCTCCTCGACCAGACGCTCGAGCACGAAGCAGGCTTCGGGGCGCCCCGCACCCCGGTAGGCGTCGGTGGGCACCGTGTTGGTGAACATCGCGCGCACTTGCGCGTGAATGGCCGGGATTCGATAGGGGCCCGACAGCACGGCGGTGTACACCGTGGTGGGTACTGCTGCGCCGACGGTGGACACGTAGGCCCCGACCGCAGCCAGCGTGGACACCCGAAGGCCCAGGAATCGACCGTCCTGGTCGAGGGCGAGTTCGGCGTGGGTGACATGATCGCGTGCGTGGTAATCGCTGACAAAGGCTTCGCTGCGCGTGGAGACCCACTTGAGCGGGCGTTCGAGCTTGCGTGCAGCCCAGGCAAGCACGATCTCTTCGGGGTAGTGCTTGCCCTTGGTGCCGAAACCGCCGCCCACGTCGGGTGCGATGACGCGTACGGCGTTTTCGGGCAGATCGAGCTGCTCGGCGACAAACTTGCGGATGTGGTGGGGAACTTGCGTGGCCGACCAGATCGTGACCGCATGCCCGTCGAGTCCGCGCGTGGCCGAGGCCTGTGCAATGACCGCGCGCGGCTCCATCGCCGCGCAGATGATGCGGTGGTTGACGATGTCAACGGCCACCCGGTGGGTGGCGCGAGCGAAGGCTTCATCGACGGGGGCCTTGGTGCCACGCTCGAACTGCACGACCGTGTTGCCCGGTGCTTCGGGATGCAGTTGCGGCGCGCCCTCCGCGGCGGCATCACGAACGTCGACCACGGCAGGCAGCGCTTCCCAGTCAACCAGCACCTTGTCTGCGGCGTCGAGTGCCTGATTGCGGGTCGCGGCAACGACCATGGCAACCGCTTCGCCGACGTGGCGCGCGGTACCCCGCGACAGCGCCCAGCGCGGCGGCTCATTCATCCGTGTGCCGCCCACCCCGGGAATTTGCCAGAGCGGCGTCATCGGGCCGACCCGATCCGCCTGCATGTCGGCTCCCGTGTACACGGCGACGACGCCGGGGGCGGCCAGCGCCTGCGAGGTGTCGATCGACTGGATGCGTGCGTGCGCATGCGGCGAACGCACGAATGCGCAGTGCAGTTCGTCATGAAAGCTCAGGTCGGAGACGTACTGACCGCGGCCGGTGAGAAAGCGCCTGTCTTCGCGTCGTAGGACGGGGGCGCCGATGCCTTCTGGATGCATGCTGATCTCCGGGGATTTCGATGCGCCGTCGTGGTGCCCGGGGTTGGGAGACTGCTCCATTCCGGTGCCTTGCGACGGGCGCGTGACGTGTCGTGGTGCACTGGCACGCCGAAGACCCTCTTCGCCGCAAAGCTCGCACGACGTTGCTCGAGTCGAGTGTAGACTCGGCCTCGTAGCTTGGCAAAAAGCCTTGTGTGTTCTCGGGTTGATTGGAGAAACCTTGACCTCCAACCCGTACCGTGCGAGGGTGCCGCGTCGTTTGAGTTCAACCCCTGTTATCGAAGGATCAGCGAGATGTTCGCCAAAAAAATTCTTGCCCTGACGGTGTCCGCAGCGATCGGCTCCGCGATGGCGCTTGCGCCCACCTCCGACGCCCGCGCGCAAACGCGCGACAAGGTGACGATGGGTCTGTTCATCGCGTCCTCGGCGATGCCCTATTTCATCGCTCGCGAGCGTGGCTATTTCGCGGCTGAAAACCTCGAGGTCGAGGGTATCCCTCTGGCCACGCACCCGCTGATCGTGCAGGGCCTTGTCAAGGGTGACCTTGATACCGCGTCGAACCTCCTGTCGGTTGAGGGGGTGAACATCAATGCGCTGCGACCCAACACGCTGCAGTACTTTTCAATCAACTGCCAGAACGAGAAGTATCAGGTCGAGTCCTATGTGGTGGCGGCTAACAACACCACCATCAAGACCCTCGCCGATCTCAAGGGCAAGCGCATCTTCGCGGCGCCCGGGCCGGGCAACCTCTTCGTCGCCAAGGGCGTGCTCAAGGCGGCCGGCCTCGAAGAAAAAGATTATTCGATGCAGGAACAGCAAATGAGCGTGCACATCGGTGCGATGAAGGGCGGGCAGTTCGATGCCGGCTACACGCTCGAGCCCATCACCAGCATGATGGTGTCCCAGGGAATCGCCCGTCGCCTCGAAACCGGGCTCATCGCCAAGTACATGCTGGGCAGACCCGATGCCTGCGCCGTGCTGGCCGGTGGCGCCATGAGCGTGAAATTCATGCAGGAGCGCCCGCAGGTGGCCGAGCGTCTGGCGAGGGCTTGGGCCAAGGCCCTCCACGACGGCAACAACGATCCCAAGGCGCGCGATCTGCTTGCCTCGCACATGAACGTGGCGGCCTCCATCTCTGCCACGGTGCCGCTGTCCTACTACAACATGGTCAGGGATCTGAAGCCTCAGGAAATTGCTGATCTCCAGAGCCTGGTCGATCAGGCGACGGCCTATGGTCTGGTCAAGACCAAGGTGGACGTGAAACCCATGCTCAAGACGTTCTGAGCATCGTCGTCACGCGGCCCTCATCGTGTTCTCTACCCGCCTCGGCAACGCCCTGACCCCTGCGATCGGGGCGCTTGCCTTCATCTTCATCTGGTGGCTGGTTGCCTCGCTCAAGCTCATCGACCCGGTGCTGTTACCGTCGCCGCAAGACTCGGCGATTGCAACCTGGGAGGGCTTTGTTCGCGGCAACCTGTTGCAGGATGCCCTGATCACGATCCGCCGCACGCTCCTCGCCTTCGGCATCGCGGTGGGGATCTGCGTGCCCCTGGGTCTGGTCCTGGGTTCGTCGGTGCGAGTCTATCGCTCGCTCGAGTTCGTGATCGATTTTTTCCGGTCCACGCCGGCTTCGGCGCTGTTCCCCCTGTTTCTGGTCATCTTGGGCGTTGGCGAGAACACCAAGATCGCGGTAGCCGCTTTCGGGGCGGGTCTGCTCATCCTGTTCAACACGGCGTACGGTGTCATGAATGCGCGCAAAACCCGCCAGGCAGCTGCCCGGGTGATGGGCGCCTCGCCACTTCGGGTCATGCTGGGGGTGACGCTGCTCGAATCGTTGCCGCAAACCTTCGTGGGCATGCGTTCCGGGGTCTCGTTTTCACTGGTGATTGTCATCGTGGCCGAGATGTTCATCGGTTCAACGGATGGGCTCGGTCAGCGGGTGATCAATGCTCAGATGATCTTCAACATGCCCGAGATGTACGCCACCATTTTCGGCGCGGGCGTGCTGGGCTACGGCCTCAATCTGGTCTTCATCCTGATCGAGCGTCGCTTCGTGCACTGGGGTGGCAAATGAGCACTCCGAACCGAGCCGATATGGCCTCGACCGCGCGTGCCGCGTCGCCTGCGGCGACTGCAACCGACACTCACATTACCATCCGCGGGCTCACCAAAAGCTTTGCCGGGCAGCCGCTCTACACCAACTTCGATCTCGATATCCCGAAGGGGCAGATCACTTCGATCTTCGGCCCGAACGGGTGTGGCAAGTCCACCATGATCAACATGGTGGCGGGTTTGCTGCCCATGGATTCGGGGCAGGCGCTCTTTGACGGCAAGACGCTCGAGCAGACCGTCATCGGTTATGTGTTTCAGAACTATCGCGATGCGCTCTTTCCCTGGAAGCGGGCGATCGACAACATCAAGTACCCCTTGCGCATCGCGGGCCGCTCGCGGGGCGAGTGCGAGGCGCGCACTGAAGAACTCGTGCAGTCCTTCGATATTCGCTTCGATCTCAACCGCTATCCCTACGAGCTTTCCGGTGGTCAGCAGCAACTCGTATCGATCATGCGGTCGCTGGCGGTTCATCCTGAGGTGTTGTTTCTCGATGAGCCCTTTTCAGCGCTCGATTACGAAATGACCCTCTTCATGCGGGACAAGTTGCAGGACATCTTCGAGGCCACGCGAACCACCATGATTCTGGTGTCGCACGATCTCGACGAGGCCGTGTACCTGGCCGATCAGGTGCTCATGCTCACGCGACGCCCGACCCGAATTGCCGAGGTCGTCCGCTTTGATGCGCCACGCCCGCGCACCCCCGCTACGCTCACCGCCGAGGCGTTCACGCGTGCCAAGGCGCGCTGTCTGGACGTCTTTCAGCGTGAGGTACAGGTCAGAGACCTGTCGATCTGACAACAGGAAATTGAACGATGACGATTCGTGTGTCGATGCAGGTCAACGGCAAGGCGGTCAGCCACGAGGTCGAGGAGCGTACGCTGCTCGTGCAGTTCATTCGCGAAGTACTGCGGCTGACCGGTACTCATGTCGGCTGCGACACGGCCCAGTGCGGGGCCTGCACCGTGCATGTCGACGGACGGGCCGTCAAGAGCTGCAACCTGCTCGCCATGCAGGCCGAGGGCGCGTCGGTCACCACCATTGAGGGGCTGGCCGAGCCCGACGGCACCTTGCATCCAATGCAGGAGGCCTTCAGGGCCGAGCACGGGCTGCAGTGTGGGTACTGCACGCCGGGCATGGTCATGAGCGCCGTCGATCTGCTCAGGCGCTTTCCGCAGCCCACCGAGGCCCAGATCCGCGAGCAACTTGACGGCAATATTTGCCGTTGTACGGGCTATCACAACATCGTCAAGGCGGTCCAGGCGGCCGCTGCCCTGGGCGAGCGTCGCTGATCGGCCCGCTCGTCCCCCTCTTCGCTTATCGTTTTACCGGAACGCGCATGTATTCCTTCTCCTACCATCGTCCGGCCTCTATCGAGCAGGCAAGCGAGATGCTGACGGCCCGGCCCGAGGCAAAACTACTGGCGGGCGGTCAGAGTCTGGTTGCCAGCATGAAGCTGCGACTATCCGAGCCCTCGGATCTGATCGATCTGGGGCGTATTGCGTCGCTCAGCGGCATTCACTTTGGCAGCGAGCGCGTCACGGTGGGTGCCATGACGCGTCACGCCGAGGTGGCCGCCTCGCCCGAGTTGCGAGCCGTGCTGCCTTCGCTCGCCTCGCTGGCGGGGGGCATCGCCGATCGCATGGTGCGCAACATGGGCACGCTGGGGGGATCGGTCGCCAACAACGACCCCTCTGCCGACTACCCCAGCGCCGTGCTGGCGCTCGATGCCACGGTGCAAACCTCGCGCCGCCGAATTGCTGCCGACGACTTCTTTCTGGGCATGTTTGAGACCGCGCTCGAACCCGGCGAGATCATCACGGCGATCGAGTTCTGCATTCCACGGCGCGCGGCCTACATGAAGTTCAAGAATCCGGCCTCGCGCTATGCCGTGGTCGGGGTTTTCGTGGCCGACTTCGGCTCGTCGGTGCGCGTGGCGGTCACCGGGGCAGGCCCGGTTGTATTTCGCGTGCACGAGATGGAAGAGGCGCTTGTATCGCAGTTCTCGCCTGAGGCCATTGAAACCATTCGTGTGCCAGCCGACGGGCTCAATGCCGATATTCACGCCGGCGCCGATTATCGTGCCGAACTGGTCACCGTGATGGCCATGCGGGCGGTCGAGCGCGCGCGGGGCGAAACGGCCGAGGGCTGAAGCAGCCAATCGATCAATCGTTTGCTGAAGGGGGCGCGTCTGTGGTCATCAACGGCTTGTTTCATGTCGCGATCAAGACCAATGATCTCGAAGCTACCTGCGCGTTTTACTGTTCGGTGCTCGGGCTTCGGCAGGTGCATCGGCCCGATTTCGGTTATCCCGGGGCCTGGATCGCCTGTCCCATGCCCGGCGGTCAGGCGATCATGCACATCTACGCAGGCGGTCCGGCACTGGGCGCTGAGGGCAAGGCAGCGCTTGGGTCAGGCGCGATCGATCATGTGTCGCTGTCCTGTTCGGGCTACCACGAGTTTCGCGAGCGCTTCGCGCGTCACGGCCTCGACTATCGCGAGTTTCTGGTGCCCGGCACCACGTTGTGGCAGCTCTTTGTCTACGACCCTAGCGGAGTTCAACTGGAACTCACCTTCGAGGGCGCTGCCGAATCGGGCCCACCGCCCGACATGTCGCCGGGGCGAGCCTACGTGGCGGGCAGCAGTTTCTTCGTGCCCGACCAATACCCGAAGCTCGGGGCGGATCGATAAGGTTCAGCGGGTGGTGATCAGGCGCGCCGGGCCAGCCACTGGCTGAATTCGACGCCCACTTCGTCGTGCTGCTCGCCCAGGTCGACCGTGGCCTGTAGGAAGCCCAGCTTGCTGCCGCAGTCGTAGCGGGTGCCCGAATACCGGAAGGCGAACACCTTTTCACGGCGAAGCAGCTGTGCGATCCCGTCGGTGAGCTGGATTTCCCCGCCGACCCCTCGGGGCAAGGCTTCCAGTTCCTTGAAGATGCCGTGGGTGAGAACGTAGCGCCCGGCGACCGCAAGGGTCGTGGGCGCAACCGCCGGCTCGGGCTTCTCGATGATGGCCGAGACGTCGACGATGTTATCGGCCACCGCCTGGCCCGATACGATGCCGTAGCGGCGCGTGTGTTCGCGCGGCACATCCTGCACGGCCAGGACGCTGGAACGCCACTCGGCGAACTGTTCAACCATTTGCGCCATGACGGGCGGCTTGCCCACCATCAGGTCATCGGCCAGCAGCACCGCGAAGGCTTCTTCGCCGACCAGTTCGCGCGCGCAGAGCACCGCGTGACCCAGGCCCAGCGCGCGCGGTTGACGCACATAGGTGCAGAGCATGTCCTCGGGGGCGATCGAGCGTGCGACCGCAAGCAAGGCGTGCTTGCCTGCCACTTCGAGCTCGTTTTCGAGTTCGTAGGCGGTGTCGAAATGGTCTTCGACGCTGCGCTTGGTGCGGCCCGTGACGAAAATCATCTGCCGAATGCCGGCCGAATAGGCTTCCTCGACCGCATACTGGATGAGCGGCTTGTCAACCACGGGCAGCATTTCCTTGGCCGAGGCCTTGGTGGCCGGCAGAAACCGGGTGCCCAGCCCCGCGATCGGGAAGACGGCCTTGCGAATGGGAGGTGTCATCTTGGTCTTGGTATCGAAGGATCCCGCCATTCTAGCGGTGCGTCACTGCGGCTCGATCGCCGCGCGCTTGACGGCCGTTCGCCAGAGTTCGATCTCCGACTGCAGGAAGCCGCTGACCTGCTCCGGCGTCAGGATCATGGGCTCCCAGTAGGCGTTCTGCTTGAAGAAGTCAGCGGCCTGCGGTGTGCGAAGAATCGCCACCAGGGTCTGGTTCATCTGGCCGACGATCTCCGCGGGTGTGCCGGTGCGTGCGAAGACACTCAACCAGGCGCGAAACTGATAATTGGGCAGGCCTTGCTCGGCCACCGTTGGAATGTCCTCGACCCCCGGCGCACGCTTGGGGGTGGACACGGCCAGGGCATGCACCTTACCACTGCGGATGTGCGGCACCAGCGTGACGAGTGGCTCGAACGCGAGGTCGATCGTGCCCGAGATCACCTCGGTCACCAGTGAGGCGCTGCCCTTGTAGGGCACGAGCAGCAGATTGATGCCGCTTTCGTACATCAGGCTCTCGATGGCCACGCGCGTAAAGGCGGTAGCCGAGCCGTAGCTGTATTTGCCCGGGTGCTGACGCGCCAGCGCGATCAGCTCGGGAATGGTCTTGGCCGGGAAGCCAGGCGACACCACGAGGGCACCGCCGCCGATTGAAATGCCGCTCACCGGCACGAAGTCTTTCACCGGATCGTAGGGCAGCGACTTGAACAGGCTGACATTCGCGGCGTGCGAGGTATTGCCGCCGATGACGTAGGTGTAGCCGTCGGCGGGCTGACTCAGGGTGAAATGGGTTCCGACGACGCCATTCACGCCAGGCTTGTTTTCAATGACGACCGACTGTTTGACCACCTCGGAGAGTTTTTGCGCGAGGAATCGCGCCTGCAGATCGGTGCTGGTGCCGGGGCCGTAGGGGACGATGAAACGGATTGGGCGATTGGGGAAGGACTGCGCCAGGGCTTCGGGCGAGCCGAGCAGCACGCCGGCAAGCAGGGTGAGGCCAGTGGCCAGGGCGGTTCGGATCGGACGGTTCAATTGGTTCTCCGGAGGGGGCAGGCCGCCAGGGCGGCTGCGGGTCAATTGTCGAGCACGATCTTGTTGTCGCGAATGAGGGTCGCCCGGGTGCGGCGCTCGGCGGCGAGGTACTGGTCGAACTGCCCTCGATCCATCGCCATCGGACGCCCCCCCAGAGCTTCCATTCTGCGGATGAACTCGGGGTCCCGAACCGACTCGGCGATCATGCGGGCCAGGAGCGCCGTGATATCGGCAGGCAGTTTGGCCGGGCCGAAAACGCCAAACCAGCCCTCGGCCTCGAAGCCGGCCAGACCGCTCTCGGCCACGGTGGGTACCGAGGGCAGGAGGGGGATCCGTTCTCGGCCGGTGACCGCCAGCGCCTTGAGGCGGCCGCTCTGGATGAAGGGCAAGGCCGTGTTGACATCGCCAGTCATCATCTGGATCTGGCCGCCGACCACATCATTGACCGCCGGGACGGCACCCTTGTAGGGGATGTGAAGGATGTCGATGGCGGCGCGCGACTTGAGCAGTTCGCTCGCCAGATGGGGCGGGCCGCCGGTGCCCGAGGACGCAAAATTGATCTTGCCGGGCTGCCGTTTGGCCTCTGCGATCAGGTCCTGAAGGGTGTTGGCAGGAAAGCCCGGGTTGACGAAGACCACGTACGGAATCGCTGCGACGGGCGCGATCGCGGTGAGGTCGGTGGCCGGGTTGTAGGACATCTTTTCGAGGGCAGGGTCGCCGGCTGCCGTATTCGGCGTGCACAGCGCGATGGTGTAGCCATCGGCCGCTGCCAGCGATGCCGCCTTGATGCCCACGATCCCTGCGGCGCCCGGGCGGTTTTCGACCACCACTGGCTGATTGAGCCGCTTGGACATCTCGAGGCCAAGTTGCCGCCCGATCACGTCGGTGGCGCCGCCCGGGGGAAAGGGAATGATCAGCCGGATCGGGTTAGCCGGGAAGGACTGGGCCTGCGCAGTGGCCGGAATCGTTGCCCCTAGCCAGGCGCTGGCGATCACGAGAGGGGCGGCGAAGGCCGCCAGTCTGCGTGCCTGGCGGTGTGGGTTGACTGCGAGGGGGGGCGTTTGCATGGCGTCTCCGTTCAAGGGCTCGATAGCGGCGTCTTGCGTCAGGTGGAGGCGAACATCTCGGGCACGAAGCGCTCGCCGCCCGCCAGCCGCCCAGCCGGTTTGGTGTGTGGCCCTAAACTCGCACAAGCGACGCCACAAATCAATGTGCAGGCGTCAGAGCCGTTTCGAGTCCTGAGCGATTCGCAGCCTGTGCAGGACCGACCCCGAGGGGATCTCGAGGTCGGCGCCGCACAGCACCGCCCCCTGCCGGACCGGGCGCACGACGCGGGCGCCCGTGGCCAGGTAGTACGGAACGGGGCGATCGTCGCCGAGCGCTTGCGCAGCCTGCAGGCGATAGCCCAGGCCGTTCACGACATGGCGAATGCCCATCTCGAGTCGCTCACCGGGCTCGAGATCGCGGGTGGCCGTGGCGACCAGATCGACGCGCTGCTGCACCGTGAGCCCACCCGTGGACAGGCCGAGTTGGACGGCCGACAGCATCGAGGCCGTGGCCTCGGCACCCAGCAGATGCACGGGGTTGTGCAGCAGGACATAGCGCCCGACCTGGCAGGTGGGGATGCCCTTGGCGGCAAACAGCCGGCCGGTGGCGGGGTCGGGTGCCTCGATGACGACGAAGACACCGCCTGCGAAGCTGAGTTCATCGGGGCGGCGCAGGCAGTTGAACATGTCGACGCGACCCGCGCCGCCCAGCAGGCCGCCGTCGGCCGCTGGTCGAAACAGCCAGGGGAGTTCGGTGGTACGCGCCACCGGCGCGTGCAGGCCCGGGCAGTCGGGCATCAGGCCAGTCTGGTTGGCGACGATCCCCATCTCGCACAGATCGGGAACGGTGGTGAGCCCGAAGGGCAGGCGCGCGCGCGCCTGTAGTTGGGATTGCATCTGTTGCGCCATGGTCGCGGCATCCGCCCCCTCGGCTGATGCGATCAGCCGAAACGCGTCAGCGTAGTGCTCGGCCTCGATGGTCTCGCCCCAGGCGCTGATCGTGCGACGCTCCGGGTCCCAGACGAAGTCGGACTCGCTCGCCTTGCCCGCGCTGACCACGGGCAGGCCCATCGCCCGCGCCCAGTCGACCAGACCGATCAGCAAACTGGGCTGATCGCCGTCAACCGGCGAATGCACGACGCCGCGTTCGGCCGCACGCCGGGCCAGTTCGGGTCCCACCACGATCTCGGCTTCCTTCGTGGCCATGACCACGTGTCGGCCGGCCTCGATCGACGCGAGCGCCGTTGCGGCCGCGCCCTCAGGGTCGCCTGTGGCCTCGAGTACGGCCGCGAGCGGCAGGCTGGCCAGTGTGGCGGCATCGTCGACGATGGCGAGTTCGCCTCGCGCGATGGCCGCTTCGGCCTCGGTTCGGTCCCGGCAGACCCTGACCTGGGTCTCGGGAATGCCTGCTGCGAGTGCGGCCGCCCGGGCACGGCCCGTGTCCCGGTCGCAAACCGCCACACAGGCCAGGCCGCTCATGCGGCGCGACTGGGCAATGAATGTGGCGCCGAACTCGCCGGCACCGACCAGCCCCACCGGAAGGGCTTCGCGCGGTGAACGCGCGTACCGGTTCAGGATTTGCATGAGGTTCATGGATCGGATTCTTGCATGCAAGATACGATTGCTGTCAAGATCATTGCTTCTTACACCGCCCAGATCCGGCCCAACCCGTTCCGTGAAAACGCCCGTCTCGAAAACGTCTGCCGCGCGCGCAGGCGCCGACAAGTCGCCCGCGCGTTCAGGCGCTGCGAAGCCAGCCGTGCGTCGCAGTATCCGGGCGCGTGAGCGCACGCCCTTGCAGGCGCTCACCGCTGCCCATGCCCTTGAGCCCGCGCGCGGCAAGGGCGCGCTGCACGGCAACGCGGTATCGCGGTTGCGCAGCCTCATCGTAACGGGCGTGCTCGCCCCAGGGGCAAGGCTCAATGAGCGCGAGTTGTGCGCGTCGCTCGAAGTGTCGCGCACGCCGGTGCGTGAGGCCATCCGTACCCTCGTTCAGGAGGGGTTGCTGGTGGCCCGCCCCAACCGTTCCCCCGTGGTGGCTGCGCTTGACGCGGGCGAAACCGCAGCGCTGGTGGATGTGGTGGCCAGTATCGAGTCCTTGGCGGGCGATCTGGCCGCCCGGCGAATCACCGGCGAGGAAGTGGCTGAACTGGGCATCCTTCACTACACCATGATGCGCTGTCACGCGCGGGACGAGTTGCCGGGCTACTTCGAGGCCAACAAGGCCTTTCATCGGCGCATCGTCGAATGCGCGGGCAACCCGGTGCTGCTCTGGGTATGGGACCTTCTGGCCTTGCGGGTCGACCGCGCCCGCTATGCGTCCAATCTCTGGCCTACACGCTGGCAGAAGGCGCTCGATGAGCACGGCGGCATTCTTGCAGCGTTGGGCGCCCATGATCCGGCCGCTGCGGCGTCGGCACTGAGGGATCACGTGAAAAATGGCCTGTCGCTGGTTGTCCGGTCGTTGGCCGAGCCCGGCGCGGCGCAGGCTCATCCGCCTGCAGAAAGGATCCCGGCCGCCATGCTTGACGTTGCTAAATCTTGCATGCAAGATTTAGCGGCTCTGCCCGCACTCCTGACGGCGCGTCGGGGCGGGCCGCAAAAGGTCAGACACAAAACCAAACCAGACAGGGGACGACGATGACGCATACCCAGCATTCCAAACGACGCCGCCTGCTGCAGGCGGGTGCAGCTTTCGCAGCCGGGTCCGCCTGGGTGCTCCCGGCTCGCGCCAATGTCGAACTGAAGCTTACGCACCCGGCCGATATCTCACACCCGGTGCATACCGAAGCCGAAAAAATGGCGCAGCGCGTGGCCGAGAAAACCAAGGGGGCGGTGAAGATCACCCTGTTCCCGAACAATGCGCTCGGCTCGCCGGTTGAAACCGCTCAGCAGACCCGGCTTGGCGCCATCGACATGATTCTGATGAATCCCGCCAACATCGAGTCCATCTCCAAGGCCGTTGGCGTCATCAACATTCCCTACCAGTTCGACAGCTATGCGCATGCGCACAAGACGCTTGATGTCACGGCCCGAGCCTGGCTGGCCAAGCATCTCGCCACGGCTGGTTTTGCCTGGATCGCCAATTTCGAGTGGGGGTTTCGCGCGCTCTCAAATAGCCGCCGGCCCATCAACGCGCCCGACGATGTCAAGGGGCTCAAGCTGCGCGTGCCGCCCGAACTCGCGATCAAGTCGGCGTTTGAGGCCCTTGGCGCCTCGACGCAGACCATCGCCTTCCAGGAGGTGTATCTGGCCCTGGCCAACAAGGCGGTCGACGGTCAGGACAACCCCATTGGCACCACCTTTGCAGCCAAGTTCTTCGAGGTGCAGAGCCATGTCGCGCTGACCCGTCACATTTACACCTCGATCATGCTCGCGGCCAACCCGCGTGCATGGCAGAACAAACTCGACGAGGCCCAACGCAAGATCATCACCGAGGAGGCAAGCCTCGCCGGCAGCAATGCGCGCAGGCTGGTGCAGGAGGCCGAGGAGGCCAATCTCGCGAAAATGCAGCAGGCCGGGGTAGCCATCACGCGTCCCAACGTGGCCCCCTTCCGTGATCGCATGGGGCCGGCCTACGAGGTGCTGCGCAAGAGCCTGGGCGACGACATCTGGAACGAGTGGATGAAACTGGTCTCGGCTGCTCGGGCCTGATGCATTCCGTTCCCCTGTCGTCGCCGGCGTTCTCCCGACCCGGGGGCCTGCGGTGCTGCTGACCGGCATTCTGCTGTCGGTTTGCCTCACCATCCTAATCGGGTTGCCGATCGCGCCCGCGCTTGCGCTGGTGGCGATCGGCACCATGCTGGTCACCAGCGGCCCCGATCTGCTGGTGGTCTTCATTCAGCGCGCCTACGCGGCCACCACCTCGTTCCCGCTGCTGGCCATCCCGTTTTTCATTCTCGCCGGCAATCTCATGAATGTCGGGGGCACCACCGAGCGCATCTTCGATGTGGCGCGCCTGATGGTGGGGCGTGTCCGCGGCGGCCTGGCCCAGGTCAATGTGCTGTCGAGCATGATCTTCGCCGGCATGTCAGGTTCTGCGGTGGCCGATGCCGCGGGCCTGGGCGTGGTCGAGATCCGGGCCATGACCCGGCATGGCTATCAACCCGAGTACGCGGCCACCATCACCGCCGTGTCATCGACCATCGGCCCCATCATTCCGCCCAGCATCCCCTTCGTCATCTTCGGCAGCCTCGCCAATGTCTCGGTGGGCGCCCTGTTCCTCGCGGGCATTGTGCCGGGTCTGCTGATCGGGTTCGGCCTGATGGTGGCGATCGCCATCGCCGCGCGGCGCCGCAATTTGCCGCGATCGGAAGGTTTTCAGTCGCGTGCAGTGGTGCTTCGAACCCTGGTGCGCGCGGCACCCGCGCTGGCCCTGCCCCCCCTGATTCTTTGGGCGATTTTCGGTGGCGTCGCGACCCCCACCGAGGCATCGGTGCTGGCCGCCGCCTACGCCTTCGTCCTGGGGCGCTTCGTCTACGGCGAATTGTCGCTGCGCGATATCGAGCGAATTCTCTGGGATACCGGCCGCCAGACTACGCAGGTCCTGTTCATCATCGCCATGGCCGCTCCCTTCGGCTGGGTGATGGTGCAGCAACAGGTGCCCAATGCCATCCTGCAGGCGCTCCTGTCGCTGTCACGTGAGCCGTGGGTCATCCTGCTGCTGGTCAACATTGCCCTGCTGGTCTTGGGTATGTTTCTCGAAACCATCGCGATCATGATTCTGGCGTATCCCATTCTTGCGCCCGTCATGGCGGCCATCGGTGTCGACCCCATTCACTTCGGCGTCATCCTGGTGCTCAACATGATGATCGGTCTGGTCACGCCGCCCGTGGGCTTGTGTCTGTATGTGGTCGCCGGGATCGCCCGGGTGCCGGTCGCGGCCATCGTGCGTGAGCTCACGCCCTATCTGCTCGCCTTGCTGGTGGTCCTCGGCGTGGTCACCTATGTTCCAGCGCTTTCCACCTGGTTGCCCAAGGCCTTCGGTCTGGGGGTGATCCGTTGACATGAACGCGCTGGCGCGACTCGATTCGCTGGTGGCGCGAGCCTGCCGCCTGTGCGTGGTGGCCTGCCTGGTGGGGCTTTTCGCCCTGCTCGTGCTTGGCATGATTCAGCGACTGGTGCCGGTGCTGCATCTCCAGGGCTATGACGAACTCATCGAGTTGCTTTTCATCTGGCTCACCTGTCCAGGGGCGGTCGCGCTCTGGCGCGAGGGCTCGCTTTATCGTGTCAATGCACTCGATCGCCTGTTGCCGCCGGTGGGCCGTCGCCTCTGGTGGAGCGCGATCCATGTCGGGATGCTGGCGGTCGCACTGGCCCTTGCGGTGGTCGGCTTTGATTTCGTTCGCATGTCGGGCGAGACCACGCCCTATCTGCAGTGGAACAAGGCCTGGTGGTATCTGGCCATCCCCGTGTGCGGCACGCTCATGGCGCTTTACAGTGCGGTCGCCATCTGGCGCACGGCTCGCGGCGACATCACCTTGCGCGACGATCTGGAAGGACTCTGACATGCACCGACTTCAAGGCAAGGTGGCCCTCATTACGGGCGGTGCCGGCGGCATCGGTTCAGCCACCGCACGACGCTTCTGCGAGGAGGGCGCCTCGGTCGTCCTGGTCGATCTGGCCGATTCACCATTGGGCCAGGTGGCGGCTGACATTCGTGCGACGGTGGCGGGTGCGCAGGTGCTCGAGGTCGCGGCCGACGTGGGGGTAGAGACGGAGTCGGTGCGCCTGGTGCGGGCGGCCATCGATCGCTTCGGTCATCTCGATGTGCTCGTGAACAATGCCGGGATTCGTGCCTATGAGCCGCTTGCCGAGGCCCGCGCCGACACCTGGGCGCGCATCCTCCAGGTCAATCTGCTCAGTTATGCCTATCTGTCACGCGAGGCCCTGCCTGCCTTGCGTCAGTCCGGCCGCGGCGCCATCGTCAATGTCTCGAGCACCCATGCGGTCAATCCCCGCGCGGGGATGGGCCAATACGATGTGGCCAAGGCCGGCATTCTGTCTCTCACCCGTACGCTTGCCTTCGAGGAAGCCCCCCATCGCGTGCGCGTCAATGCCGTGTGCCCTGGCCTGACGCTCACGCCGTTTCATGTGGCGCGCGCGGCCCCCTCGGGCAAGACCGAGCACGACCTGCGCACCGAGTTGGTCGATGTCAACCTGCAACGACGCTGGGCCGACCCGCGAGAGGTGGCCCATCCCATTCTTTGGCTCGCCTCGGATGAGGCCTCTTTCATGACGGCGGCCACACTCATGGTCGATGGAGGCACGCGCGTATGAGCCCGAACCGACTCCCGACCATTCATGGCCACTGGAATGAATCGCCCGACGCCGTCACGCTGGTCGATGCCCATCACCATGTCTGGGACCTTGACCGCAACGATTACCCCTGGCTGCGCGACCATCCGGAGCCGAACTTCTTCCTCGGCAACTACGATGGATTGAAGCGCAACTATCTGCCGGAGCAGTATCGCGCCGATGCCAGTGCGCACAATGTGCTGGCCACGGTGCACTGCGAGGCCGAGTGGGATCGCAAGGATCAGGTCGGTGAAACCCGATGGCTCACCCAATTGAGCGCCGACCAGGGCATGCCGGCTGCGATCGTGGCCCATGCCTGGTTTCACACCGACAATTCCGAAGAGGTGCTCGCGCGGCAGGCTCAATTTCCCATGGTGCGGGGCATTCGGTCCAAGCCGGTCACCTCGCTCAGCCCTGACACCATGACGCCCGGCGCGCCGGGAACCATGCAGGACCCGCGCTGGCTCGAGGGCTACTCGCGGCTCGAGCGGCACGGCTTCTCCTGGGACCTGCGCGTGCCGTTCTGGCACTTGCCCGAGGCCGCAGAGGTGGTGGCGATGTTTCCGCGCACGCCTGTGGTGCTCAATCACACCGGTTTTCCCTGGGACCGCAGCGAACCAGGACTGGCTGCCTGGCGGCGTGCCATGGAGGTCATCGCCCGTCAGCCTCATGTGCATCTCAAGGTGTCCGAGTTCGGTCTGAAGGACCAAGCCTGGAATTACGAGTCCAATCGCCGCATCGTGCTCGAGGCCGTCTCCATCTTCGGCATCGAGCGGTGCATGTTCGCCAGCAATTTTCCCGTGTCGGGTTTGCGGGTGTCCTACGACGAACTGGTGCGCTCGGTGGCCCGCATGCTCGAGCCCTTCAGTGCGGCTGAGCGACGGGCCTTTTTCGTGGACAACGCTGTCCGCTTCTACCGGCTTGATCTGCCCGGGCTCGCCGCGCTGACCGACTGAGGCTTGCGCGCGGTGGGCAGCGGCGCCGATCCCGCTATCATGTGGGGCTTCTGGCAACGGGTTCGTCCAGCGCTCGGAGCGCATCGGTATGTCTCAGACTCCCCCCATTCTTCCTGTGGTGCTTTGCGGCGGCGCCGGTACGCGGCTGTGGCCCTTGTCGCGCAAGAGCTTTCCCAAGCAGTTTGTGCCGCTGATCGGCGACCGCAGCTTGCTCAGGCTGGCGCTCGAGCGGGTGTCCGCGCTCGGTCCCTGTATCTTCACCGTGGCGGCCGAGGAGCACCGGTTCATGGTGCTCGAGGCCCTGGCGGCGGCCCAGGTGTCCGGGCCCATGCTGCTCGAACCGGTGCCGCGCAACACGGCTGCGGCCATGGCGCTGGCCGCGCTCTGCGCGCGCGATCAGGTGGCCGCCGACTCACTGCTGCTGTTCTGTCCGTCGGACCATCACATTCCCGATGCTGAGGCGTTTGCCCGCACGGTCCGCGAGGGCTCGGCGGCTGCGCTGAGTGGGGCCATCGTCACCTTTGGCGTCAGCCCGAGCTTTCCCAGCACGGCCTATGGCTATATCCGGCAAGGGGCGGCGCGCCTCGACGGCAGCCGACAGGTGGCGCGCTTCATCGAAAAACCTCAGGCCGACGCTGCCGCCGCCCTGCTTCTGACGGGCGATGTGCTCTGGAATGCAGGCATTTTCCTTGCGCGCATCGACACACTTGTGACGGCGCTCGAGCGCCATGCGCCCGATATCCTCGCGGCGGTGGGCGGTGCGCTGGCGTCTGGCGGCCGGGAGGTGGTCGCTGCGCCGCACCTGGCGGCCGGTATCGAGTTCATCCGACCCGAGCACGCGGCCTTCGCGGCCTGCCGCGCCCAGAGCATCGATTACGCCGTCATGGAGCGCCACGATGACGTGGCGGTCATCCCTTTCAGCGGCCAATGGAGCGATGTCGGCAGCTGGAACGCCGTGGCCGATCTGGTGGTGCCCGATGCCGAGTCCAATCGTCTGGAAGGGCAGGCGATGGTGCACAAGGCCCGCAACACCTTCATCCACGCGCCCTACCGGCCGGTGGTGGCGTTGGGTACCAGCGATCTGCTGATCGTCGATACGCCGGACGCGGTGCTGGTGGCGCATCGCGATAGTGCCGAGCAGGTAAGGGAGGTGGTTGCCCGTCTCGAAGATCAGCAGTGCGCGCAGGCGGTCAGCCATCGCAAGGTCTCCCGCCCCTGGGGCTGGTACGACAGCGTCGATCAGGGGGAGCGATTTCAGGTCAAGCGCATTGGCGTCAAGCCGGGCGCGAGCCTCAGTCTGCAAAAGCATCACCACCGCGCCGAGCACTGGATCGTGGTGAGGGGCACCGCCGAAGTCACCCGCGGCAGCGACACTTTTTTGCTGAGCGAAAATCAGTCCACCTATATTCCGGTGGGCGAAGTGCATCGGCTGCGCAACCCCGGCATGATCGAGCTGGAGATGATCGAGGTGCAGTCAGGCAGCTATCTGGGTGAGGACGATATCGTGCGACTCGAGGACACCTATGGGCGCGTGGTTCGATAAGGTTTTGAGGCCCTGCCGGCAGATGCTGGGGGGCCTTGCGCTGGCCTTGCTGGCGCTCGGTGGCTGTTCGACGGTGCGGCCGGATCTGGGCCAGATGAGCCAAGCCTACTCGCTGGCAGTTGAGGAGCACGATCGCAACTCCCTGCTGCTCAACATGGTCAGGGCCGCCTATGGCTTGCCCATGCACTTCACCACGATCGCCACCATGATGGGGCAGGGCACCCTTTCCGGCAGTGCCTCGCTCAGTTCGCTGGTGTCGCCGTTTGCCGAGGGCAAGCTCACCACCGAGTTGCAGACCAGCCGACGCTTCGATTTCACCCTGTCTTCGCTCGATAATCAGCAGTTCACCCGGAACTTTCTGTCCGATGTGCCGCTCGGCGATGTGCATGTCCTTGACTCGTCCGGGCTGATCCCTCGCGAACTGCTCTACATGCTGCTGCTCAGCCGGGTGTCGTTCGACCGACTTGCGTCCGACGGTCAGGATTATCGAAACTTTCCTACGGCGCAGGGGTATACCGAATTCCGGGGTCTGGTGGTCGACCTGATCGGGGCGGGCTTTCGGACCGAGAGTTTTCGCAGACCCATGGAGATCGGCCCCGTGCTGACGCGCGACGAGGCCGTCCGTTTCGTCGGCGACAGCGTTCGCAACCTGCATAACCTCGTCAACCTGCCCGAGGACGACTGGTTCTCGCTTTCGCCGGTGGCTGGTACGCCGGGCAGCTTTCAGGTGGTCGTGCGCGACCGCCGCACGCGCTTCTGCCTGCTGTCGACGCTGCGCGCGAAGTTTGCGCGCGCCAATCTGCCCGCCTCGACGGAGTGCCGAATCGACATTTTCGACGACCCGCGTTCCGGGTCTCCCAACTGGAGCATTCGCCTGGAGGTGGATATCCGGTCGACGCGCGATGTGCTGCGCTATCTCGGAGCGCTCGTCCGCGCCCAGAATGCAGCGGGCGCCGACAACTGGAAGGCTACGCTCAATGTCGCGAGCGTTCCCGGTGGTCCGCGTGAGGAACAGCCTCTGCTCGTTGTACGCAGGGGCCCTGTACCAGACGGCGTGCGGGTGATCGCCGAGGCTTCGCACCTGGGCGAAAACTACTATGTGCCGCTCGAGGGCTCGGGCCTGTCGGCCCAGGTGTTCGAGATGTTGTCGCTGCTGATGGCGATGAACAAGGTGCCCGGCTCAATCCCCGCGTCATCGGGCGTGCTGGTTCGCTGAAAGATGCCCGGAGCCCGCAGAGTCCGGGCGGGCTTGGGGCGCGCAGGGGCCAGCCGGGACGGCCTCAGCCGGCGGCCCTCAGGCCTCGCCCGAAGCCTTCTCCGAAGTACGTCCTGCGAGTAGCGCCACCAGTTCGGGCACCAGGGCCAGAGGGCTCGCCTCAGCGGCGGCTCTGGCGAGTGTGCCGGTGACGGCCTGAGCGATGGCACGTTCGGCGTTCGAGTCTTCGGCCATCTGGCTGTAGTAGCTCAGATCCTTGTGCGCATTGCGAATCGAAAACTGCAGACCGCCCGGGTCACCGCTCAAGAGGAAGGGTTTGAGCCGGTCGAGCGCTGCGCCCCAGCCGCCGCCCCGGGCCAACACATCGACAAAAGTTGCTGCCGGCACGCCCGATTGCTCGGCACAGGCGGCCGCCTCGGCGATGAGGGACACCGTTCCGAGCGAGACAAAGTTGTGCAACAGTTTCATCCGGTGCCCGGAACCCACCGGGCCCGCATGGAAGATGTTCTCGGCGAAGCACGACAGCAGGGGACGGCAGCGTTCCAGCAGCGCGGCATCGCCGCCCACCAGCAGGTTGAGCCGGCCTGCGGCCGCATCCTGCGGCAAACGCGTCATGGGCGCATCGAGAAACTCGCCGCCCGCTGCGCGGACGGCGGCCGCCATCCGCTCGGTGGACGAAGGAATGGCAGTCGAGCAGTCGATCACGATCGTACCCGGCCGCATGCCTGCGAGCACGCCGTCGGGGCTGGTCAATACAGCCTCGACCTGGGGGCTGCCGGTGACGCACACGAAGACCACCTCCACCTCGGCTGCCAGTTGACGTGCGCTGCCACGCGTCTGCGCGCCGGCAGCCAGCAGGGCGTCGAGGGATTGGTTGCCGGGGTGGTCCAGGATGCGCAAGGCGTGGCCGTGCTTGATCAGGTTGGCGGCGATCCCAACGCCCATCATGCCGGCGCCAATCAGTCCGAGGGTGCTCATGGTATGAAGTCTCCGTCTCAGCCCAGCACGTAGCCGCCGTCAGCAATCAGTGTTTCGCCCGTGACATAAGACGCTGCCTCCGATGCGAGAAACAGGGTCATGTTGGCGACTTCTTGCGCACTGCCCCAGCGACCCAGCGGGACTCGGGCCAGCCCGCGGTCGCCCTGATAGCCGGGTGCAGCCGTTTGCTGAGTCATGCGGGTGAGCGATCGGCCGGGGGCGAGACAGACCACACGCACGCCATGCGGACCCCATTCCACGGCGGCGGCCTTGGTCAGTTGCGTGACCGCCGCTTTGGCTGCGGCGTACACCGCGCGATTCTCGCCCGCGCAAAAGGCGGTTTGCGAACCGATCGATACGATGACACCGTGCCGCTGAGCGACCATCTTTCGGCCGAAGTGCTGCATGAGCAGCAGAACGCCGACCAGATCGGTATCGAGCATCAGCCGGATGTCGGCTTCCGTGGTCTCCAGCAGTGGCTTGGCCACCAAGGCGCCGGCATTATTGATCAGCACATCGACCGAGCCGGCCTGCTCGGACAGGCGCTCGATCGAGCGCGGATCGGTTTGATCGAAGACGCAGGCCTGGGCGCCGAGTTCATCGGCCAGTGTCGCCAAGGGTTCGGCCTCGATGTCGGCGAGTACGAGTTGCGCACCGCGCGCGTGGAAGCTCTGTGCGATGGCCCGGCCGAAACCGTTGGCCGCCCCTGTGACCAGCACGCGCCGGCCGGTGAAATCGAGCGCCTGTTCGATCATCATGTTCGTCAAAGTCCCATGCGTTCGCGCACCCATCGCAAGGTGTGCGAGGCACCCTCGGCGAGGGACACACGTGGCGAAAACCCGAGGTCGCGGCGTGCGGCCTCGATACTCATCAGGCCAATGCCGAAGCTGTTGAGGGCCGAGGCCTGCGGATCGGCCTCCAGACGCGCGGCGGGCAGGCACTGCCGGACGGCTGCCTCGACGTCGGCGAGCGTATGCGTGGCGCCTGGTCCGATGTTGTAGCTGCGTAGCGCCAGTGTGGGGGTGTCGAGCGCGGCGATGACCGCATCGACGACGTCGTCGACATAGACGAACTGACGGGTACGCGTCGGATCTTCGCGAAAGCGTGTGACCCGCCCCTGCAAGCCATTTTCGAGGGTAGTCCGGATGACGCAGTCGGTGACTCGCCCGGGTCCGTAGCAGCCCGCGACCCGCAGCGATACGGCATCGACCCCGTGCTGGGCGTGATAGGCACTGATCAGGGCATCGCCCGCTGCCTTGGTCGCACCGTAGACCGTTTGTGGCTTGAGTACCGTATCTTCGGTGATGACGGGGAGCCCTGGGTGTTCGCCATAGGCCACCACCGAAGAGAAGCACACCACGCGACGCAGTCCGTGAATACGGGCAGCCTCGAGCAGGCCAGCCACACCGCCGATGTTGATGTCACTGACCCGGGCCGGCGCGTCGCGCAGCAACATGGGGCCCGAGACCCCGCCCGGATGGACCACATGCGTGATACCAAATCGCCGGATGGCCTCGTGCCAGCGCTGCGGATCGGGCAGGTCGTGGGTGATGACCGGGAAGGGCGAATGGGCCGGCACGCGCTGATCCATGCCGACGAGATTGCGTCCGCCCTTCAGCAGGCGTTGGGCCACCGCCTGACCAATCAGTCCGCCCAGTCCGGTCACCAGGATGGTTTCACTGCTCATGGGCGGACGTTCCTCAGGGCGGCGACGGGGTTCAGGTGATCGGGCTGCTGATCAGTTGACCGGCATCAGCAGGTCGGGCAGCCAGGTGGTGAGTTCGGGGAACACGGTAATGAGTGCCAGGGTGACCAGCATCGTGAGAAAGATGGGCCACATTTCCTTCCAGAACTTCATCATGGAGATGTCAGCCATGCGGCACAACAGGAACATGGTGAGGCCGTAGGGCGGCGTGACCAGTCCGATAAGTAGCGTGAACACGGTGATGACGCCGAAATGCACCTCATCGATGCCCAGTGCCTTGACGGTGGGCAGCAGCAAGGGTACGAACACCAGAATGATGGGGACGGTATCGAGCATGCACCCCAGTGCAAGGTAGATCAGGATGACGATGCAGAGAAATACGATGGGGTCGGCCGACATGCCCGTCATCCAGTTGGCCAGGCCGTCGGCTGCACCGTAGAGCGTCAACACGCGGCCAAAGACTGCAGCGGCGGCGATGATGAGAAAGACCGAGCCCATGGTTCGGGTGGTGGTCAAGACCTGGCGGGCGAACGAGGCCGGCGTCATCTCGCGGTAGAGCAGTCCGCCCACGACAATCACGGCCAGGACACCCAGGACCGCCGCCTCCGTCGGTGTGGCGATGCCGCTCAGAATGCTGCCCAGAACCACCACGGGAATGGCCAGTACTGGCAGGCCGTTGACCGTGGAGCGCACGCGCTCGCCCATGCTGGCCTTCGGTTCGCGCGGATAGTTGTTGCGACGGGCGACCACGTAGGCCTGCAGCATGAGCAAAAGACCCAGCAAGGCGCCGGGGATGGCCCCACCCAGAAACAGTCGGCCCACCGAGGCTTCGGTCGCTGCGGCATACAGGATGAAGGCAATGGACGGGGGGATGAGCGGGCCGATCATGGCGGCGCCGGCGATGATGGAGGCCGCGTAGGCGACCGGGTAGCCAGCCCGCTTCATGGCTGGAATGAGCAGCTTGCCGGTGGCGGCCGCGTCAGCCAGATCGGAGCCCGACATACCGGCCATGACGATGTTGACCGCCACGCTGACGTGCGCCAGGCCGCCCGCGATGTGTCCGATCCAGGCGCGCGCGACATTGACCAGACGCTGGGTGACCCCCGAGGCCAGTGCGAGGTCCCCCATCAGGATGAAGAAGGGGATGGCCAGCAGCACGAAGTGATTGACGCCCTGCCACATGGTGGTGGGGAGCGTGGAGAGGTTGATCGCGGAGGGCGCGAACACCATGCCCACCAGCGAGGCGCCAATCAGCGTGATGGCGATGGGCACGCGCAGCGCGAACAGCGTGAAGAAGACAATGATGATGAGGGTGAGTCCGTCCATGGGCGCGCCTTGCTTTCAGATGTCGACCGGCTGGCCGCCGGCACGAATCGGTTCATCGCTGAAGCGCTTGACGAGCAGCGCCAGCGAGTAAAGGATCATCAGCCCGCTGGTGACCGGAATCGAGTAGGCAAAAATGGACAGCGGCAGCCCGAGCGAAATCGAGGTCATGATGTCGAGGGCGCGCGCATTGTTCCAGCCCCACCAGGCGATGGGCGCCAGCAGGCCCAGGGTGATCAGATCACCGATCACGAGCAGGATTCGCTTGCCTGCCATGGGAACCAGATCGAATACCGCCGACATGCTGATGTGTTCGTCCGTACGCTGCAGCACTGCGGCGGCCCAGAGCGTGGCCCACACCATGACCAGGCGCCCGGCTTCCTCCGTCCACGGCATCGAGTAGTCGTCGGGCAGCACGTAGCGCGCGACGACCTGCACGGTGGAGGTGGCGAGCATCATGAGCATGAGAAAGAGGCTCATGGAGTTTTCGGCATGCCGCCAAAGGCGCGCGGCCACCGGCAGTTCAGTCGCGTCCTGCCGAACCGCCCAGGCGAGCCAGAGGGCGAGCAGGATGCAGGCTCCCGTCAGGAGTTTCAGTTCGAGCGGGGTGGGCATCATCGCTTGAGTTCCTCGGCCCGCCAATTACCCCAACGCCCGGCGTCCACGGCGGCCAGGAAATCAGAGACCAGCAGATTGAACAACATAGGTTCTTCGAAATTGAGGGTATGACCGCACATGGGCAGCATGGCCAGCCCGGCGTGCGGTGCGCTGTCACGGATGAGCCGGCCGGCTTCGTGGGCGGGGAAATCCTGGTCACCCATCATCACCAGAATGGGCAGCGCGAGCGTGCGCAACTTGTCGACCAGAGCGGTGATCGGCAGGCGGTCGACCAGGGTGATGCCCATCATCTTTTCCGCGCCCTTGGGGTCGAGTTCGGCGATCATGGATACGAACTTGTTCCAGCCAATCGGGTCTTTCTGTTTGAAGATGACGCGTTGCGGGGCATTGGCGATGGCATCGACCGCCGCCTGACTGCCTCGGGCGCGGATGTCGGCGGCCATGTTCCGTGCGCCGGCCAGCCAGTTTTCGCGATCGCTGGTGCCAGCGCCCGCGCCGGCCACCACCAGTCCGTGCACGCGCTGAGGGTGGGCGAGGGCGAAGTTCAGGGCGACATTGCCGCCGGTTGCGAGCCCTGCAATGTGGGCGCGCTCGATGCCCAGCCCGTCAAGCAGGTGCTTGAGATCGTCGATCAGGTGCTGGTGCGTCCAGGCCGAATCGTCGTTCGGCACGCTCGAGGGCGGGTAGCCGCGGTTGTTGTAGACGATGACGCGATAGCGCTGGCCGAAGTGGCGAACCTGGGGCTCCCAGGCCCGCAGGTCGGTGGCGTACTCGTGGCAGAACACCAGCGGCCTGCCGCTGCCGCTGGTCTCGTAGTAAAGCTGGACGCCCGGGGCGTTGAGGAGGGGCATGGAATTGGCGAGGGCTGCCGCGCACCGCCCGAGCGCGCGGGGCGGGGCGGGGCGACAGGCCTCTCGGGGTCAGATTAGCGCTGGGCCTCGACCACTTCGCGGATCAGATCGGCACCCACCATGGTTGAGAAGAAGGTGTGCACACCCTTGGTCGCTGCCTCGAAGGGCGCGCGGTCGGGGCGGATGATCTTAACGCCGTTCTTTTCCATGAGCGCGATGGCATCTTCGTTGGCCTTGGCGGCGCCCGCCCGCATGGTTTCACCCGCGGCACGCGAGGCTTTCAGGATGATCTCCTGATAGGCCGGTGACAGCGACTGGAACTTCTTCAGGTTCATGACGTAGACCGTGGCCGAGAAGATGTGGTCGGTAACCGCCAGGCTCTTGGCCACCTCATACAGCTTGGAGTCGCCCATACCGTGGTAGTTGGTTTCGACGCCATCGATGGTTTTTTGCTGGAGCGCGGTGTACACCTCGGGCCAGGCCATGGGCACGGGGTTGCCGCCGAGGGACTGCAGGGTGCGCACGTACAGCGCATTTTCGATCACCCGGATTTTCTTGCCCTTCATGTTGGACGGCTGGGTGATGTCGGTGCCGTTCATGAGAAAGCCGCGGAAGTCCCACACGCCCCAGGACAAGCCTTTGATGCCTTTGGCCTCGAGCGTACCCAGCACGCGCGTGCCGATCGGGCCGCTGAGCACCCGCCAGGCCGCGTCGCGGTCTTTCCAGATGTAGGGCAGTTCGGTGACGCTGAAGGTGGGCTCGATGGCGGCGACGATACCCGAGCCGTTCATCGCGATGTCGAGCGTGCCCAGCCTGACCTGAGACAGCATTTCGAGTTCACCGCCCAACTGACCGTTGGGAAAGAGTTCGATTTCGATCTCGCCATTGGACAGTTGACGGGCCGTGTCGGCGAAGGCCTTGCCGCCTTGGCCTGCAATCGCCGCGGCAGAGGTCACATGACCCAGACGCAGCTTGAGCTTGGGTTGGGCGCAGGCTTGGAACGAGGCAAACCCGACGAAGGCGGACGCGAGGGCGGCAATGGCCCATCTGGACTGGCGCATGAGGAGGCTCCCGGTGTTGAGCATGACCGCTTACGGTGACGACGGTCGTTGATCTTAAAAAGGTACCCGAACTTAAGGGACAAGCGTGATCACGTCAAGCGAGGATGACTCGTGAAGCCCCGGGGGCGGTCTAACGTACTTTTCTGTGTGCGATGGCGGTGCGCCATGCCCTCGTTTCGGGCGCGGTTGCATCGCGTGTACAGTCGCGTTCGATTGAAGTAAGGTTCACCATCATTTTCTGAAGGACCCCACGCATGCGCAGAGAACCCCACTCATTGACCGCCAGTGAAGCGGTTGGGTTGATGGCCGCGGGGTCGCTCACCGCCGAGGCGCTGGCCCGCAGCTGCCTCGACCGGGTGGCCGAGCGCGAGCCCGGCCTGCATGCCTGGGCCCATATCGACCCGGATGCGGTACTCGATGCAGCCCGCCGGGCCGATGCATCCACGCGGCGAGGGCTGCTGCACGGCATCCCCGTTGCCTTCAAGGACATCATCGATACCTGCGACATGCCGACGACGTATGGCTCGCCCATTTACGCCGGGCATCGGCCGGTGGCCGACGCGGTGTGCGTGGCGCTGTCGCGCGAGGCGGGGGCTATCGTGATGGGCAAGACCGCCACCACCGAGTTCGCCTACCGGCATCCCAGTGCCTGCGTCAACCCGCACAACGCGGCGCACTCGCCGGGGGGGTCGTCCTCGGGGTCGGCGGCGGCGGTGGCCGATTGCATGGTGCCCCTGTCGGTCGGCACGCAGACGAGCGGCTCGGTGATCCGACCTGCCGCCTACTGCGGGGTGCACGCCATCAAGCCCACCTACGGTGAATTCAGCTTCATCGGCGTGCGACACCTCGCCGAATGTCTCGATACGCTGGGCTGCATGGGCCGCAGCGTGGAAGACCTCGCGCTGTTCAGCGCGGTGCTCCAGATGCGCGAATACCGTCCGGTGGGCGAGGGCCTGTCGCGGGCACCTCGTCTGGCCGTGTATCGCAGCGAGTTGTGGGATCAGGCGCAGCCGGCGGCGCGGGAGCAGTTTGAAGCGCGCCTGGCCCGTCTGTCGCGCGCGGGTGCGGTGCTGACCGACGTTGCCATGCCCGGGCGCGATCAGAAACTGCTGGATGCCTGCTGGGCCGTCACCAAGTTCGAGGCCGGTCGTGCGCTGATGCACGACTGGCGACACAAGCCCGACCTGATGTCGCCGGCCGCCCGTGCGCTGGTCGAGGACGGCAAGGCGATCGGGCTTGATGCCTACCACGCCGCCATGCGCGAGATCGAGCAGGGCCGGGCCGATCTGCAATCGCGGCTGGGGGGCTTCGATGCCACGCTCACCTTGTCCTCGGTCGGCGAGGCGCCTCACGGACTGAGCGACACGGGTCCGGTGCTGTTCAACTATCTCTGGACGCTGGCCTGGATGCCCGCGCTCAATTTGCCGGTCATGACCGGGCCGGCGGGCTTGCCCATGGGTTTGCAGGTCATTGGTGCGCCCCATGGCGAACAGGCCCTGCTGCAGGTGGGGCGCTGGATCGAACGTCAGATCGCCTGACAGGAGTATTGCGAATGAACACTATCGACGCTGCCGCCCCGGTCCCCTACGCGGCGCGCATCAGCGACCGCCTGGCCTGGACCCGCGATCAGGTCAGCCCTGCCGACTGGCTCATCACCATGCCCGAGCGGGCGCTCGACGAGATCGAGCAGGTCATCGATATTCTTCGCGCCAATCCCATGGATGTGCGGGCGCTTTGCCTGGACGACTATCCGCTCGAGGCCTGCCGCGAACTGATGGGCCAGGTGCGGCGGGTGCTCGATGAGGGCGTGGGCATGGCCGTACTCAATCGTCTGCCCGTCGAGCGCCATAGCAAGGAGGCACTCACCGCCATCTACTGGCTGCTGTCCTCGATGATCGCCCGCCCGGTGGCGCAGTCTTTCGATGGCCGCCTGCTCTACGATGTTCGCGACACGGGGCTCAAGACCTCGACCCGGGTGCGCAGTGATCTCACCAACCAGGAGATCTCCTGGCACAGCGACTACGGGTTCAACTTTCCACCGCCCTATCTCGGACTGCTCGTGCTCAGGGTGGCGCGCGAAGGTGGCGTCAGCAAGGCAGCCAGCATGATGACCGCGCACAATGTTCTGCACGAGCGTCGCCCTGATCTGCTGCAGCGGCTCTATGTACCGTTTTACTGGAACCGGCAGGGCGAGCACCCCGAGGGGGATCCGGTTACGCATCGTTATCCGGTGTTTCAGATGGAGGGGGGGCGCGTACGCTCGCGCTTCAACCCGGCGCTGATTCCGGTGGGCTATCGCCTCATGGGGCTCGAGCCCGATGCGCTTGGCCTGGAATCCTTGCGCGAGGTAGGCAGCATTCTGTCGGACCCGGCCCATCACATCAGCTTCGTGCTCGAGGCCGGGCAGATTCAATACGTCAACAATTTTCGGCTCGCACATCTGCGCACCGATTTCGTCGATTACGACGAACCCGATGCCAAGCGGCATCTTGTTCGCATTTTTCTGCGCGACTCAGGTCGTCGCAGCTACATGGGCTGATTCACATATTTCAGGAGCGTTCTCTCATGGCTTATGCAGTGACCGACGATGGTGTGCGCCTCTACTACGAGACGACCGGCGAAGGCATCCCCATCGTCTTCATTCACGAGTTCGCGGGCGACCTCACCAGTTGGGAGCCGCAGGTTCGGCATTTCTCCCGGCGCTACCAGTGCGTGACCTTCAATGCTCGCGGCTACCCGCCCTCCGACGTGCCCGAGAAGTCTTCGTCGTACTCGCAGCAGCGCGCCGTCAAGGACATCATTGCGGTCATGGATGCCCTGCAGTTGTCCAAGGCGCATCTGGTCGGATTATCGATGGGCGGCTTCGCTACCCTGCACATGGGCATTTCCCACCCCGAGCGCGCGCTGTCACTGTGCGTAGCGGGCTGCGGCTATGGGGCTGAGCCTGAGAAGCGCGCGCATTTTCATAAAGAGTCCGAGGCGTCCGCTGCGATGCTGCTCGAACAGGGCATGGATGCTTTCGTCGAGCGCTATTCGCTGGGGCCGACGCGTGTGCAATTCCAGAACAAGGATCCGCGCGGCTTCGAAGAATTCAAGCAGGCTTTCAAGAAGCACTCGGCGCTCGGGTCGGCCAATACGCAACTGGGTGTTCAGCGCGAGCGGCCCTCGCTCTTCGAGTTGCGCGAGCAGATCGCGGGTATTCGGGTGCCTACGCTCATTCTCAATGGTGACGAGGACTGGCCCTGCCTGTTGCCCGGGCTCATGATGAAGGAAGCCATTCCGACGGCGGCCATGTCGGTACTGCCCAATGTGGGGCACACCATCAACATCGAGGCGCCCGATGCCTTCAATCGGGAGTTGGGCGATTTCGTGGCCTGGGTGGACAGCGGGCGCTGGCCGGTTCGCGATCCCCGGGCGATGGTGAAGTCGCTGCTCGGCATGGTCAAGTAGGCTTCCCGCTTCCAGTCAGGGGAATGAATGGCCTCGATCGGTGAGATGCGCAACGCGGCCGGCGCGCAATTTCAGCGCGCCGAGCGCTTGCCTGACAGGGCGCGCGGGACGCCCTCGCTGGCGCGTGACAAGACGCCCGGCGCACCCGGGGCGAACCGCTCGCCGATGGACTCACCGGTTGGCGCACGGAGTGGCCGCGAGCCTCAGCGCACCGAAGCCCGTGCCGTGCGCGAAGCAGCGCTCGAATCAACGGCCGAGCGCCTGCGCGCCCGGACGGCCGGCCAGCCCGAGCCTTTGAACGCAGGCGGTGCTGCCGCACAGCCCACGCCCATGCAGGCGCGGCGGGCCCTCCGCGCCTTTGCCAACAGCTGACATCGGTGCAACCGGCCCTGCGTGATCTGGTGCTGGTGGGCGGCGGGCATGCCCATGTCGGTGTGCTGCGGCGCTTTGCGATGCAACCTGAACCGGGGCTTCGCATCACACTCGTCAGCCTGAGCGCGGACACGCCCTATTCAGGCATGCTGCCGGGGCATGTCGCCGGACACTACAGTTGGGACGAGGTGCATATCGATCTGGACCGCCTGTGCGTCTTTGCCGGGGCACGTTTCGTGCGCGCCGAGGTACTGGGTCTTGACCGCTCGGCCCGGCGCGTTCGTCTGTCGGGGCGGCCCGATCTGGCCTACGATCGCGTGTCGATCAACATCGGGTCGACCCCTCAGTTGCAAGGCACACCCGGTGCCCGGGAGTACGCCATTGGCGTCAAGCCCATCCATGATTTCAATGAGCGCTGGCGGTCGCTGCTGCAGCGCGTTCGAACCCATTCCGGCGCGCTGCGGGTGGCGGTGGTGGGTGCGGGGGCGGGCGGGGTCGAACTGCTACTGGCGATGCAGTGGCGCCTGCGCGCCGAGAGGCGGGCTCAGGCTCAGGATCCGGACTCGCTGCACTTTGCGCTCTACAGCGCCGATCCGGTCATCCTGCCCACGCATTCCGGCTCGGTCAGGCGGCACTTTGAAGACACCTTGCGAGCCCGAGGGGTCGAGGTGCACACGGGCCAGCGGGTGCTGGCCGTCGAGGCGGGGCGACTTCTGTGCGACGGGCAATGGCGCGAGCACGACGAGATCGTCTGGGTGACGCAGGCGGGCGGTGCCGAGTGGCTTGGCGACACCGGACTCGAGCTCGACGATCGGGGCTTCATCCTGGTCAACGCCTGCCTTCAGTCGGTGAGCGATTCGCAGGTTTTTGCCGCCGGTGACGTTGCCAGCATGACCGGCAGACCGCTTGAAAAGGCGGGGGTCTTTGCGGTACGCATGGGCCGGCCGCTGGCCGACAACCTGCGGCGCTCGCTGCGCGGCGAGGCCTTGCGGCCCTACCGCCCGCAGCGCCACTGGCTGTCGTTGATCAGCACGGGCGATCGGCATGCTGTCGCGTCCTGGGGGCCCTTTGGCGTGTCGGGTGAATGGGTGTGGCGCTGGAAGGATCGGATCGACCGCCGTTTCATGCGCCGCTTCTCGCCATTCGATTCGTCGCCCGACCGCATGGCGGTCTCCTTGGGGGACAGCGGGCACAGGCTCGAACTCGGGCCCGACGAATCCGCGCAGGCACTGTCGCTGCTCGCCATGCGCTGTGGGGGGTGCGGTGCGAAGGTGGGCGCGTCGGTGCTGTCACGCGTTCTGGCGCGACTGCGCCCCTTTGTGCGCGATGACGTCGTGCTCGGCCTCGATGCGCCCGATGATGCGGCGGTGCTCAGAGTGCCGCCCGGGCAGTTGCTGGTGCAGACGGTGGATTTTTTTCGGGCCTTCATCGAAGACCCCTACGTGTTTGGCCGAATTGCTGCGAATCACGCGCTCAGTGACATCTTTGCGATGGGCGCGCGGGTGCAGAGCGCGCAGGCGCTACTCACCGTTCCCGCCGGCCTCGATACCCAGATCGAGGAGTTACTGGTGCAACTCATGAGCGGTGCGCTGTCAGTGCTCAACGAGTCGGGGTGTGCGCTGGTGGGGGGGCATACGGCCGAGGGCAGCGAACTGGCGATGGGTTTTGCGGTGAATGGCTTGATTGACGAGTCCATGCAGGGGCTCATGCGCCGCAGCGGCCTCAGACCCGGCGATGCGCTTGTGCTGACCAAGCCGCTGGGCACGGGCACGCTGCTGGTGGCGCGTGCGGCGCTGCGCGCGCGCGGCCGGTGGATCAGCGCAGCACTCGAGTCGATGCAAGTCTCCAACCGGCAAGCGGCGCGCTGTCTTGTCGAGCATGGCGCTGGCGCCTGCACTGATGTCACGGGCTTCGGGTTGCTGGGCCATCTGGTCGAGATGACACGCGCCAGCGGGGTTGATGCCGAATTGTGGCTGGGCGATTTGCCGCTCTTGCCCGGCGCGCTCGAAAGCGCCTCGGCGGGCTGGCTCAGCTCCTTGCAGCCGGGCAATCTGCGCCTGCGCACGGCGCTTGTCGATCATGACGCTTACGCGGGCGACCCCCGCTTTGCGCTTCTTTTCGATCCTCAAACCTCCGGCGGATTGCTGGCCGGGGTGCCGGCTGATCAGGCCTCGGCTTGCGTGCAGGCCCTGCGAGTTCGGGGCTATGCTGGGGCGACGATCATTGGCCAGGTGCGCGATCGCGATGATTCGAAGGCGCCGGTGACGCTTACCACCAGCGTTGCCCCACCCACTCCTTGAGTGCCCGGGCGCTCAGTTCGAGCGCGCTGGCGTTCGGCACGAAGCGCCGAAGGTCGGCGAGGTCAAGGCGTTCATGATCGGTGGCTGCCGCCACCACCTCGATGCCCGCCTCGACGAAGTGTTTGCGTGCCCGGGCCATGTGTGAGGCCGAGGTGACCAGCAGCACCCGGCGGATGCCTCGTTCGCGCAGCAAGGCGGCGGTCTCGAGGGCGTTTTGGCGGGTGTTGCGGCTGCGCTCTTCGAGCACGATGGCCGCGTCGGGCACGCCGAGGTCGCGCAGCAGTGGTCGCATGGCGGCCGCCTCGGAGTGCAGGCTGGCGGCCGGGTCGTGACCGCCGCTTGCGATGATCAGCGGGGCCCGGCCAGAGCGGTAGAGCCGTGCGGCAAGCCAGACCCGGTCGGCGGCTGAGCCCAGATCGGGGTCAGGGCGAGTCGCCGTGGCGGGGCTGATGCCGCCTCCCAGCAGCACGATGGCGGCGGTCTTCGGAAGTTGAGAAAGGGCTTCAGTCGTCAGCGGGGGAAAGTCCTTGCCGACCTCGTCCGAGATCCAGTTGGCCGTGACGGGCAGCGACCAGCCCCCGAGCCAGAGGAGGGCCGCCGCCGCACAGGCCACCGAGAGCTTTTTCCGGGGGCTCCGGCTCAACAAGAGCGCCAGCGTGCCGAGGATCAGCGCCGCGCCGAGCGGCGAGATCAGGCTGGTGAGAATCGCCGAGATGACCATCACGGCGGTGCCGGCTCTGGCTTACTTGATGCCGAAGCCCATCTTGCGCAGCGACGCGCTCAGCGCATCGCGCCCCGATAGGCCACGCACCGACACCCGGTTGGTGGACTGCTTGCTCCACTCCGAGGCCGGCATGTTTTGCGAGGCCTGAAAGTCGTTGAGCGTAGCGTTGTAGTCCGCGACGGCTGCTGCCTCGTGATCGCTGCTGTAGCGCTCGTGATGGAGGATGGTGGTCTGGCTCAGGCGTGGCTTGACGTCGGCGGCCAGCGCAGCCGGGTCTTCGTAGCCCACGCACATGCCGAACACGACCATGGCGTTGGGTGGCAGCCCCACTTCGGCGGCGACTTCCTCGGGGTGATTGCGCATGGCGCCGAGGTAGACAGTACCCAGCCCGAGTGATTCGGCCGCGACGACCGCGTTTTGTGCAGCCAGCGCGGCATCAATCGCACCCACCAGCAGCATTTCCAGGTACTGATTGCCCTCGGCAGTCGTGCCGCGTGCCTGCGCCACGCGGTCAAGGCGGGACAGGTCGGCGACCCACAGCAGCAAGAGCGGGCACTGGCGGATGTGCGCCTGATTGTTGGCGAAGACCGACAGGCGATCCTTGCGCCCCTGGTCCTCTACCGCCACGACGCTCCAGACCTGCAGGTTGGAGGAACTGGCTGCAGACTGGCCGGCCGCGATCAGAAGCTCGAGCGTGCCCGGGGGAAGGGGCTTGCTCGAGTAGGCGCGCACCGAGCGGTGGCGCAGCAGGGCATCGAAGATGGCGCTTTCGGGCATCGCCGGTAAGGCGGCGTGGTCGGGGCCGTAGCGGCGACGCAAGGCTTCGTCGCGCGGCAGGTTCGAGATGGTCTGCGAGGTTTCGGGAGCATTCATGGCGATGGCGTCCGGAGGGAGGGATGAGCAAGGCGAGAGTGTAATACCCCTGCATTCGCGCGTGCAGGCTCGGCTGGCTACCATCCGAAGATGTTCAAAGGCAATAAATCAGGTTTGCCGGTCAAGCCCTGCGAGGCCTGCGGCCGGCCCATGAGTTGGCGTAAAGCCTGGGCGAAGAACTGGGACGCCGTGAAGGTGTGTTCCGAGCGCTGCCGCCGCAGTCGCCGCTCGCCTGCGGGCGGCGGGCCCGCATCGGACGCGGTAGGCCAGACGGCGAGGGGCGCTGCGCCGGCCGGGCGCCCCGGCCGGGTGTCCCGATGAGTGCCGCGGTGGATGCCGCGCGCAAGGGGCTGCGCCATCTGGTGATCGTACTGGGCGATCAACTCGACGACAACGCGTCGGCCCTCGATGGTTTCGACCCAGCTCGTGACCGGGTCTGGATGTGTGAAGCAATCGAGGAATCAACGCACGTCTGGAGCAGCAAGCCCCGTATTGCGGTCTTTCTGTCGGCGATGCGGCACTTTGCGAAGGCCTTGCTCGAGCGCGGCTGGCCCGTCACCTACCGGGCTCTGGATGACGTGGGCGGCGCGGCGGCTTCACTGGGCGAGGCGCTTGCCGCCACCCTGGCTGACTCGCGCCCTCAGGCGGTGGTTCTCACTGAGCCGGGTGACTGGCGGGTCCGGCAGACCCTGCGGCAGATTTGCGAGCGGGTCGGGGTGCCGATGGTCGAGCGCGTCGACCGCCACTTTTACTGTTCGACCGATGAATTCGCCCGCTTCGCAGACGGGCGCAAGCAGTTGCGGCTTGAGCACTTCTATCGCGCGATGCGGGTCCGTCACCAGGTGCTGATGGTGGCCGACGAGACACCGGGGGCGGAGCCCGGCAGCCAGGCGCCGGCCGGCGGTCGCTGGAATTTCGACGCCGAGAACCGCGAGGCGTTCGGGCCTACGGGCCCTGCGGCACCCCAGCCGCTGCGCCTGAGCCCGGATGCCCTCACTCAGTCGGTCATCGCCCTGGTCGAGCGGCGGTTTGCCGATCATCCGGGCCGGCTCGAGGCGTTTGGCTGGCCACTCACGCGCGAGCAGGCGCTGCAGGTGCTCGAGGACTTCATCACCCACCGGCTGCCCCATTTCGGGCGCTGGCAGGACGCGATGTGGGCGGGTGAGCCCTGGCTCTATCACTCGCATCTGTCGGTGGCGCTCAATCTCAAGCTGATCTCGCCGCGCGAGGTGGTTGCAGCCGCCGAGGCGGCGTGGCGAACCCGCGGCGTCGACCTCGCTTCGGTCGAGGGCTTCATTCGTCAGGTGCTGGGCTGGCGCGAGTACGTGCGAGGCCTCTACTGGCTGCGTATGCCCGACTACGCCGGGCTCAATGAACTGGATGCGCGCGAGCCGCTTCCCGATTGGTACTGGACCGGTCAGACCGACATGGCGTGCCTGCGCGATGCGCTGGATCAGACACTGCGCCTGGGCTATGCGCACCACATTCAGCGGCTCATGGTGACCGGGCTCTACGCCTTGCTGCTGGGGGCCGACCCCCAGGCGGTGCACCGCTGGTACCTCGCCGTTTATGTCGATGCGGTCGAGTGGGTAGAACTGCCCAACACGCTCGGGATGAGTCAGTACGCCGATGGCGGGCTCATGTCGAGCAAGCCCTATGTGGCCACGGGCCGCTACATCGATCGCATGAGCAACTACTGCCAGGGGTGCGTCTACCGGCCCGAACGCCGGGTGGGCGATGACGCCTGCCCCTTCACCACCCTCTACTGGGACTTTCTGGACCGGCATCGGAACAGGCTGGCGCGCAACCCCCGCATGGCCTTGCAGGTGAAGAATTTGACGCGAATCGATGCGACCGAGATGGCGCAGATTCGCGCGCGTGCAGCGACCCTCCGTCATGGCTGAACTCGATACCGCGGGTCTGTTGGCGATCGCAGCGGCCCTGGGCTGGGCCAGCGGCTTGCGACTGTATGCCGTGGTCTTTCTGGCTGGGCTGGCCGGCCGCCTGGGCTGGGTCGACCTGCCGGCGGGGCTGCAGGTCCTCGAGCACCCGGGGCTCCTGGGGCTGAGTGGTGTGCTGCTTGCGGTGGAGTTTTTGGCCGACAAGGTCCAGGGCCTCGACTCGATCTGGGACCTCCTGAATGGGGTCTTGCGTATTCCGGCAGGCGCCACGCTCGCCGCCTCGGTGCTGGGCGCTGACAGCAGCACGATGGGCGTGGTCGGACTGCTGCTGGGGGGCACGCTTGCAGCGAGTGCCCAGCTTGCCAAGACCAGCACTCGCGCAGCCATCAACACGCTGCCCGAACCCCTGTCGAATCTGGCGGCGAGTTTTACCGAGGATGGGCTGGTCCTCGGCATGCTCTGGCTCGCGTTCACCAAGCCACTGCTGGGTGCGCTGGTGCTGGTTGCTCTGGTGCTCGGCTTGGGCTGGCTCACCTGGGTGTGCTGGCGTTTTCTTCGTGGCATGTTGCGGCACATTCGTCTGATCGTTGGCCGCCTCCGGAGTTGACGCAAACGAAGCGGGGTGGGTTCGTGGCGGCTGGGAACATCCCAGCAGGACGAGCCCATGTGGTAGATTTCCTGGCTGCCCCCGGGCTTACCCAAAAAACACACAGGAGACCCTTCATGCGCTTGCGTCTTGCCGCCAGTCTTGCGCTGGCTTCCGCCCTGGCCTTCAGCGGGCCCGCCCTATCGGCCGACAAGGTCAAGGTTGGTTTCGTGAGCACCCTGTCGGGTCCGTCAGCCGCGCTTGGAGTCGATATCCGCGACGGCTTTATGCTGGCGGTCAAACTGGCGGGTGGCAAACTAGGCGGTCTGCCAGCCGAGGTGATCATCGGCGATGATCAGTTCAAGCCTGACGTCGCCCGCCAATTGTTCGAGAAGAACATCAAGCGCGATCGCGTCGACTTCATGACTGGGGTGGTGTTTTCCAACATCATGCTGGCGGCGGCCTCTGAGGCCTTCGACAGCAAGACCTTCTACGTGAGCCCCAATGCTGCGCCCTCGCCGCTCGCCGGCAAGGATTGCAACCCCTACTTCTTTGCAGTGTCCTGGCCCAATGACGCGTACCACGAGGCGGCGGGCCAGCATGCTACCAACCGGGGCTACAGCAGCGTCTACCTGCTCGCCCCCAACTATCAGGCCGGCAAGGATTCGCTCGCGGGGTTCAAGCGCTACTTCAAGGGTAAGGTCACGGCCGAGGTCTACACCAAGCTTGGCCAGCTCGACTACTCGGCCGAATTGGCCGAGATCCGCGCCGCGCGCCCACAAGCCTTGTACGTCTTCCTGCCGGGGGGCATGGGCATCAACTTTGTGAAGCAGTTCGTGGCTGCGGGCCTCTCCAAGGACATTACGCTGCTGGTGCCCGGTTTCGGCTCCGACCAGGACATCATCCGCCCCGTGGGCGATGCCATGCTCGGGATCTTCGATACCGCGCACTGGGCGCTTGATCTGCCCAACGAGGCCAACCGCCGTTTCGTGGCCGAGTTCGAAAAAGAGTACAAGCGTCTGCCCTCGGTGTTTGCCTCGCAGGGCTATGACGCGGCTCTGCTGATCAGCGCCGCCGTGCGTGACGTCAAGGGCAAGATCGAGGACAAGGAAGCCCTGCGGCGCGCCCTCAAAGCGGCTCGTTTTGATTCAACGCGCGGTGAGTTCAAGTTCAATACGAATCAGTTCCCGATTCAGAACTACTACCTGCGCGTGGTCGGCAAGGATGCAAGCGGCCGCCTGGTCAACAAGACCCTGGGCGAGCCGATCTTCCGCAATCATGGCGATGCCTATGTACAGGATTGCGGGATGAAATAAGAGCTCAGTAAAAGGCCGGGGTGTCTCGCGCATGGCCATCATGCAGATCGAGCACCCGGCCGAACCAGGCGGCGAGCGCGTCGCCTGCCGGCAATAGCGGAAGGGGCGACACGATCCTCGCCCACTGAAAGACCGAAAAGAGCGAGTAATCGGCGTAACAGGGGGCATCTCCGCCCAGGAAGGCCTGGCGCTTGAGCAGGGCGCGTGCCGGATCCACCGAAGCGAGCAGCCGCTCAAAGGTTTTGCCCTGGGCCTCCTTCAGGGCCTCGGGCGATTTTCCAGTGAATTTTTCCACCGTGGCTCGAAAGTGCGGCTGGTCGGTGGGGTCCTGCACCAGAATGGCATCGCCTGCCAGCGCCTGAAACGCAATAGGTACCACACTGCGATCCACCCAGGTATTGACGAACTGGCAGAGACTTTTGCCGGTGTCGCCGCCAAAGAGCGAGGGCTGCTCCGGGTACTGTTTTTCCAGATATTCCGCGATCTGCCACGAGTCGCGTACGACGCGGGCGCCGTCCCGGATCACCGGTACGGTTTTCCCGCCTGAAAAGTCGATGCTCGCCTTGTCGGTGAGCAGAACGGGTTGCACGCTGACGCTCAGCCCCTTGTGCCGAAGCGCCATGCGCGTGCGCCAGGAAAAATTGCTGTAGCGACGGTCATTCTGGCCGCGCAGTTCCCATAGTTCGATCATCAGGCTGCTCCCGGGGTAATCAGTCGGGTGAGGAGGGAACGCCGCACCTTCTGGGTGGGCGTCATCGGAAATTCGCTCACGAATTCGAGCCGCTCGGGCCACTTGAACTTCGCCACGCCAGCGCGCTCCAGCGCAGCGGTGAGATCGCCCAGCGTGACCTCATGCTGCTGATTGGGCAGTACGAAGGCGCAGGCACGCTCGCCCAGCGTGGGGTCGGGCATCGGGGCGAGAATGCAGCGACTGACGCCGGGCACCGTATCGAGAACGGCTTCGACATCGACCGGATTGAACTTGACCCCGCCGCGGTTGATCAGTTCCTTTACCCGGCCTGTCAGAACCAGTGCGCCGTCGGGACGCAGTAGGGCGGTGTCGCCGGTATCGAACCAGTCGTCGGAGAAGGCCGCCTGGGTGGCCTCGGGGTTGTTCAGGTAGGCCGCGAAAACCGAGGCACCCCGGACGCGAAGCCGTCCTTCGCAGCCAGGCTCGAGCACCTGGTTGGCGTCACCGACCACCTGCAGTTCGGTTCGCAAGGCGACACGCCCCGCCGTTTCGTGCCGTAGGTCGGCCGGGTCACCGGGGCGGCCATAGGCGCCGGCCTGCAATTCGCTCATGCCCCAGAGCTGGATCACCTTGCCTGCGTCGAGTTGCGATTCGACGGCCCGTGCCAAGCCAGGGGGGACATGGGTTCCGGACAGGCAGACCAGGCGCGTGCTGCGGAAGTCGTCGCGCTTCATGGCCTTGCCGTCGAGCAGAGGCTTGAAGTGGGCGGGTCCGGCGAAGATGGCCGTGACGCGATCACGCCTCACGGTAGCCAGCAGATCATCGGGCGTGAAGGCGGGCAATAGCGAGGCACAGGCACCGGCCAGCAGTGCGTTTTGCAGGACGAAGAGGCCGTAGAGGTGCGAGTAGGGCGCCGCGCTCAGCAAGACGTCTGAGGGGCCGAATCCGAAGGCGCTCAGCGCGTCGGCGGCGTTGCCCAGGAAACGCCTGGCGGTGGTGGGCACGCCCTTGGGGCTGGCCGTGGTGCCCGAGGTGTAGAGCAGCACATAGGGCGAGTCGGCGTGGGCGGCAGGCGGGCCCGTCAGCGGGTCGCTCCGGGCCAAGGTAGACCAGTCGACGCAAGCAGCCACCGGCTCGCCCAGCGTGATGAGGGTTCGCAGGGCGCCCAAACCGCTGGCGGGGTCAGCTTGCAGCGCGCGCACGATGCCGGTGGGCGAACTGTCGCGGACCTTAGACAGCCCGATGAAGCAGGTGGCGCCGCTGTGCGCGAGCAGAGGGCCGAGCTCGGCACGCCGGTAGGGCATGTGCAGCATCTGAACCGTAGCACCGACAAAGTTCGCCGCCAGCAGGGTCACGATGAATTCGACCGAGTTGGGCAACTGCAAGCCGACGACCTCACCGGGGCCGATGCCCTGGGCGCGCAGTCCAGCCGCCAGTCGGCGGGCGGCAAGCTCGAGCCCGGCGTAGTTGAGTCGGCCGTCCGGACCGCTCAGCGCCAGCGCTTCGGGACTGCGTTGGGCATGCGCCTGCACGGCGCCAAACAGCGTGTCGATTGAGTCGCTCATGGGGCCTCGCCTGGCTGGAACGCGCGGCGGCGGGCGATCGGCTCGCGCTGTCCGGGATCTCTGGATGTTCTGAGGAATTCGCGTAAACTACTTTAGACTTAAAGCAAATCAAGGGCAAGCTTTCCTGCCCGCGCTGCAAACACTGCCATGACTGCCATCCTGCTGCTCGAACAGTCGCTCAACGGTCTGCAATTCGGCCTGATGCTGTTCCTGCTGGCGGCAGGCCTCACGCTGGTCTTCGGCATCATGGACATGATCAACCTGGCCCACGGCTCGCTCTACATGGTGGGCGCCTTCTTTGCGGCCTGGTTCGTCGACCTCACGGGCTCTTTTGTGGCGGGCGTGTTGCTCGCGATCTTGGCAACGGGGCTGTTCGGCATGGTGCTCGAGGCATCGCTGCTGCGCTCACTGTATGCGCGTGACCACCTCTCGCAGGTGCTGGCCACCTTTGCACTGATCCTCATCATCAATGAGGGCGTTCGGATGCTCTGGGGCTCCGACATGGCCTTGTCGGCCCCGGCGGTGTTGTCCGGGCCGGTCGAGCTGCTCCCCGGCCTTTACTATCCCGCCTATCGTCTGCTGATCATCGCGGTGGGACTCGCGCTGGCCGTAGTGCTCTACGTGCTGGTAGCCCGAACACGCATGGGGGCTCTGGTGCGCGCGGGTGCGTCCAATCGCGATATGGCGATGGCGATGGGGGTGAACATCAAACGGCTGTTCACGGCCGTGTTCGGCATCGGTGCGGCGCTTTGTGCTGTGGCAGGCGCCATGCTGGGGCCCCTGCTGGCCGTGCAGGTGGGCATGGGTGAAAGCGTGCTCATCCTGGCGTTCGTGGTCATCGTCATTGGCGGCATCGGTTCAATTCGCGGGGCGCTGGCCGGGTCCTTGCTGGTGGGTGTGGTCGATACGGCTGGGCGCACGCTGCTGCCCCATCTATTTCGCGAGTTCCTGCCGCCTCAGGTTGCCAGCGCCGCCGGCCCCGCCGTCGGCTCGGTCATGATTTACCTGCTCATGGCCGTCGTGCTGTTCGTGCGCCCGCAGGGGCTCTTCCCGGCGCGTGGCTGACATGGGGCCGACTCCCCCTGCGACCACCTCACGGCTGCGCCCGCTTGCGATGGCGGGCCTCGTGTTGGCGGCCATTGCGTTTCCGCTGGCCATGCGGGCATGGGACGCAAGCTTTTACATCAGCGTCGCCAGTCGCATCATGATCTACGCCGTTGCGGCCACCAGCCTCAATCTCATCCTGGGCTATGGCGGGATGGTGTCCTTCGGCCATGCCGCCTTCTTCGGCATCGGCGCCTATGCGGTCGGCATTCTCATCACCGAGGGGGTGGTCAGCGGCTGGATTGGCTTTGCGGTGGCCATGGGGGCGGCCGCACTGGCCGCAGCGCTCATCGGTGCCATTTCCCTGCGTACGCGAGGCGTGTACTTCATCATGATCACGCTCGCCTTCGCGCAGATGCTTTTCTACCTGGTGAACAGCGTCAAGGCCTACGGCGGCGACGAAGGGCTCAACATCCGCCTGCGTTCAGACTTCGGGTTCGGTCTCAATCTGAAAGATGACGTGAGCTTTTATTTCGTCGTGCTCGGCACGCTCGCGCTCACCCTGCTGATCGTTCACCGCCTGATGCATTCGCGTTTCGGCCGACTGGTGCTGGCCATTCGCGATGATGATGTGCGTGCCGAGGCGATTGGCGTGCCGGTATTTCGCTACAAGTTGCTGCTGTTCATCATCGCGGGTGCGCTGGGCGGTCTGGCAGGTGCGTTGATGGTCAATCACCAGAACTATGTCAATCCCAGTGTGCTGCACTGGACCCAGTCGGGCTCGCTGATGATTATGGTCATTCTGGGCGGGGTCGGCACGCTCTGGGGGGGCGTCGTGGGTGCCATTGTCCTGCTGCTGCTCGAGGAGGTGGTGGCGGGCTACACCATTCACTGGCAGTTCTGGGTGGGGTGGGTGCTGCTGGCCATCGTCCTGTATGCCCCGCGGGGCCTGGTGGGGCTGATGGCGCGTTTGGTGGGATCACGGGGCGGGCGTTCGTGAGCGCGGTCGAACCGCTGCTCGAGGTCCGGTCGCTTTGCAAGCGATTCGGCGGCGTGTTGGCAACCGATTCGGTATCACTCGAAGTCGCACGCGGCGAGATCCATGCGCTGATCGGCCCCAATGGCGCCGGCAAGACTACGCTGGTCTCGCAACTCTCGGGGAGCCTTGCGCCCGACGAGGGTCTCATTCGCTTCGACGGGCACGATGTTACGCGCATGCCGCTGCACGCGCGCGTGCGGCTCGGGCTCGCCCGATCCTTTCAGATCACCCGGCTGTTTCGCAGTTTTACTGCAATCGACAACCTCGCCATTGCCGTGCAGGCGCGCAGCGGCTCGAACCTGTCTTTTTGGCGGCCGGTGGCGCGCGAGACGGCTCTGGTTGACGAGGCCCGGGCCTTGCTCGACCAGGTGGGGCTTGGCGCCCGTGCCGAGGTGCCCGCTGCGGCGCTCTCCCATGGCGAGCAACGCGCGCTCGAACTGGGCCTGGCGTTGGCCACTCGGCCACGGTTGTTGTTGCTCGATGAGCCCATGGCCGGGACCGGTCCCGAAGATTCTGCGCGCATCGTGGCGCTGATCGAGCGGCTGCGTTCGCAGCTCACCGTGCTGCTCATCGAGCACGACGTCGATGCGGTCTTCCGGCTGGCTGATCGCGTGTCGGTGCTGGTCAACGGCCGGCTCATCGCCTCGGGTGAGCCGGAGGCGGTGCGCGCTCACCCCGAGGTCATCAGTGCCTATCTGGGCGACGAGGGGCTGGCGTGAGCGAGGGGCTGTTGAGCGTCGAGGGGCTGCAGACCGCCTACGGTCAGAGCCAGGTGCTGTTCGGCATCGACCTCACGATTCGCGAGGGCGAGGTGGTGGGTCTACTCGGCCGCAACGGCATGGGCAAGACCACCCTGGTGCGCTCCATTGTCGGTCTGGTTCGCGCGCAGGCCGGTCGCATCCGCTTTGGCGGGGTCGAGGTGCTGGGGCAGACCGCCGATTGCATCGCCCGCCAGGGGATGGCGGTGGTGCCTGAGGGCCGACAGGTCTTTCCCAACCTGTCGGTCGACGAACATCTCACTGCGTTTGCCGCTCGACGGGGCGGCGAGCGGGGCGGCATACTTTGGAACGCCCAGAAGGTGTATGAACTCTTTCCCCGGCTCGCCGAGCGCAAGCGCAACCTGGGCAACCAGCTGTCGGGCGGGGAGCAGCAAATGCTGGCGATCGGGCGGGCGCTGGTTACCAATCCGCGTCTGCTCATCCTGGACGAGGCCACCGAGGGACTGGCGCCGCTCATTCGGGAGGAAATCTGGCGCTGTCTGAAGCAGTTGCGGGAGTCGGGTCAGACCCTGCTGGTCATCGACAAATACGTCAATCGCCTGGTTGACATCGCCGACCATCATCTTGTGCTTGAGCGTGGCCAGGTGGCCTGGCGCGGCAGTTCGGCCGAACTCGCGGACGACCGATCGATCTGGCAACGCTACCTGGGCGTGTGATGGCCGAGTGACCGGTGTTTGATCAGCCTTCGACTGGCATGCGGGGGCTGAGTGAAAGGCGCCGGGCCTGTAGGGGGGCGGACCGGGTGCGACCCGGTAAGTCCCGGCGACTCGGTGGCGGCGCTCAGCCGATGCTGCTTTCAAACTGCCGGGCGGCAACCACGCGGATCGCCTGGATCAGCAGCTGGGCGGCGGGGCTGGTCGAGCCGCGGCGACGTCGGGTGATGCCCACCCTGCGGGTCCAGTCGGTGCCCACGACCCTCAGCGGCGTGAGTTGCCCTGCCTGCACCTCCCACCAGATGAGTTCTCGCGGGATGAACGTGAGGGCATCGCTTTGCATGACGAGAGACTTCATCAGCACCGTGGATGTTGTTTCGACCTGGGCCAGGGGCGGCTCGAGCTGGTGTCGTTGGAAGAAGTCGTCAAAGGCAAGGCGTTCGAGTTCGCGGCTGCGCGGCAGGATCCACTGCTGGGTCAGCAGGTGAGCCGGTGTCAGGGCGCGCTGTCGGGTAAGGGGGTGGCCTGCACGCGCCACCACCACGCCGGTTTCGGTGAAGAGCGACTCGTGGGTGAGTGCAGCGTCGTTCGCGCGCGCCGGGACCGAGGACAGGGCGAATTCGATCTCGCCGAGTTTGACCCAGGGCATCAGTGCCTCGTTGAGGCCATAGAGCACGGTGACCCGTAGCCTCGGGTGCTCGCGGGCGAGTTGCAAAAGCGCCAGCGGCAGCAGGCGGTTGGCCTCGGTGGGGCCGCAGCCCACGAGGATATGGCCGTCTCGTGCGCCCTTCAGGGCCTCGATTGCGCCCGCGGCCTGCTGAAATTCGGCCTCGACGACCTGGCCATGCTGCAGCAGGGCCTCGCCCGCCGGCGTGGGCGACACGCCAAAGCGACCGCGATCGAGCAGTCGAATCCCCAGCGATTTTTCGAGGGCCTTGATGCTTTTGGACAGAGCCGGCTGCGACACGCCGAGTTCGGCTGCGGCCTCGGTGAGGTTGCCGTGGCGCACGGCGGCAAGAAACATCTGAACCTTGCGGTAATCCATCGACCCCTCGGCAATCCATAACCCATGGTAATGGAAAAAGCATGAAAGGTTGTAGGTCGGGTCTGTTGGCTTTGGTATGGTTTTGCCCGTCTGACCCTTTGTGACAACCGGAGGCTTGGCATGCCCGCCGTCGATTCCGCGATCGATCTCGATCATCTGGTGCAGCCCGACCGCGTGCACCGCAGCGTCTACACCGACCCGCACATCTTCGATCTCGAGATGACCCACATCTTCGAGAAAATATGGGTGTACTGCGGCCACGAGTCCCAGGTGCCCAAGGTGGGGGATTACTACACGCTGCAGATTGGCCGCCAGCCGATGATCATGGTGCGCGATCAGGACAGGGCGATCCGCGTGCTCTACAACCGCTGCCCGCATCGGGGTGTGCAGTTGTGCGGCAACCATAGCGGCAACACCGGCAAACACTTCGTGTGCTCCTACCACGCCTGGAGCTTTCGACTCGACGGCAAGGTGAGCGCCATTCCGCTGGTCAAGGGCTACGACGGCACGCGTCTCGCCACCAGCGACCCCGACTGCAGCATGGTGCCGGCCGCCCGGGTCGACAGCTACCGCGGATTCGTCTTTGCCAGCCTGTCGCCCGAGGGGCCATCGCTGGCTGAATTTCTAGGCGACGCCAAGGTGGCCTTCGACGACATGTGCGACCGCTCGCCGGTGGGCGAGGTCGAGGTGGTCCCTGTCTGCCATCGCGTGGTTCAGCAATCGAACTGGAAGTTCTTCATGGAGAACCAGCTCGATGCGCTGCATCCCTCGGTGACACACCAGTCGACCGGCGTATCGGCCCGGCGGGTCGAGCAGCGGCTAAAGGCCGAGCGCGGCAGCGCGCCGCTCTTCTTTCACTACCTGTCCACGTTTGCTTCAAGTTTCGATCAGTGGGACAGTGTGCAGACCGTCAATTTCCCCAAGGGCCACGGCATCCTCAAGGCCTACATGGGTCTGCGTCCCACCGATCCCGATACGGTCGAGTACGAGTCCCTGCTCAAGCAGGCCTATGGCGAGGCCAAGGCCGAGGAATACCTGTCGCGCAGCATCCACCACGTCCTCGTCTATCCCTACCTGTCGGTGCAGTCGCCGCTCCAGCAACTGCGTTGCCTGCGTCCGCTGGGTCCTGACAAGACGCTCTCCGAGATCTGGCACTTCCGCCTCAAGGGCGCGCCCGAAGCGATCTACCGTCGTTCGCTCTGGTACTTCAATCTGGTGAACTCGCCCGCCACCATGATCAACGCCGATGACCTCGAGAACTGGACCAAGGGCCAGCGTGGCCTCGAATCCCGGGGCGGCGAGTGGGTGAGTTTTCACCGTGACTACGGGCGCGACACCGAGCGCGATGGCGTCCTCTACTCCAACAAGGGCACCTCCGAGGTGGTGATGCGCAATCAGTTCAAGGCCTGGGACGCCTACCTGCGTCAGGGACTGGACTGTGACCATACCGAGGCAGGGGCATGAGCATGGACAGCAAGGAAGTCAGCAAGGCGCTCGGTACGAGCGTGGTGATCGAGGCGGTCGAGTCGATGACCGGTGCCGAATCAATCGCGCCCGATCATATGGGGCGCGGCCGGGTGCCGGCTCGCGGCTATGTTCCGGCCGAGGCGGTCGTTGACGCTGCCCTGCAGCGCGAGGTCGAGACATTGCTCTACCGGCAGGCGGCGATGCTGGACGCCCAGGCATGGTCCGACTGGATCGACCTCTTCAGCGAGGACGGCATCTACTGGATGCCGGCCACTCCCGACCAGACCGACTGGGCCAGCGAGCCTTCGATCTTTGCCGAGGACACGCTCCTGATGGAAATCCGCATGGGGCGCCTGCAACACCCCAACGCGTGGTCGCAGGCGGCCGCCTGGGGCACCAACCACCTGGTCGGCCATGTCATGGTCGAGTCCGCCACGGCCGAGCGTGTCGAGGTGTACTCGCGTTTTCAAATGATGGAAATGCGGCGCGATGACATCCGTCATTTCGGTGGCAGCTATCGGCACACGCTGATACGGGTCGACGGTCGGTTGAAGATTCGATTGCAACGGGTGGACATGACCAATGCCCAGGCGGCTTACGACTACGTGATCCAGGCCTGGGTCTGAGCTACGCGCGGCGCCGGCTCTGAATCAGCCGCGCCGTTGCCGGCCCAGCGGACCTGCACCCCTTGCCCGGGGGCGGGCGGCGAGTTTGCCGCCTTGCGTCAAGGTTTATGCACCGGGCAGCCCCGGGATTCGTTAGGATGAGCGTTTCTTATTGACCTTGCCGCAGGGGCCCTGGCCATGAAACGCGTCGTTCTCTTCATTCTGACCAACCTTGCCGTGATGCTGGTGCTGAGCATCGTGGTGTCCGTGCTCGGACTGAACCGTTTTCTGTCGAGCGCGGGACTCAATCTTGGAACGCTGCTCGTCTACGCCGCAGTGATGGGGTTTGGCGGCGCCACCATTTCGCTGCTGATGAGCAAGTGGATGGCCAAGATGTCCACCGGCGCCGTGGTCATCAACGACTCACCCGACCCCGGGCATCAGTGGATCGTGCGCACGGTGGCGCACTTTGCCCAAAAAGCCGGCATCAACATGCCTGAAGTGGCGCTCTACGAGGGCGAACCCAATGCGTTTGCCACGGGTGCCTTTCGCAACTCGGCGCTGGTCGCGGTGTCCACGGGCCTGCTCCAATCGATGAACCGTGACGAGGTGGAGGCGGTGATCGGTCACGAGGTGGCTCACGTCGCCAATGGTGACATGGTGACGCTCACGCTTATCCAGGGGGTGATGAATACCTTCGTGGTGTTCATCTCGCGCATCGTCGGCTACGTGGTCGATCGCATGATCCTGCAGAACAAGGACGATGCACCGGGTATCGGCTACGTGGTCACCACCATCATCATGGATCTGCTCCTGGGCGTGGTGGCGGCCATGGTTGTGGCGTGGTTCTCACGCTACCGCGAATTCCGTGCCGACGCTGGCGCCGCCCAGTTCATGGGTCAGCGGCAGTCGATGATCAATGCGCTTGCCCGCTTGGGCAATCTCGATCCTGGCGAATTGCCCAAGACGGTGCAGAGCATGGGCATCAGTTCACGGCCCAGCGGCATCATGGCGCTGTTCTCCAGTCACCCGCCGCTCGAAGACCGGATCCGCGCGTTGCAGCAGGGATGAGCACCGCCGCCTCACTCTTCGATCTCACCGGCATGCGGGTGCTGGTCACAGGGGCCGCCGGCGGGATCGGTCGCGCCTGCGCCGAGGTGTTCGCGGCGCAGGGGGCAGAGTTGTTGCTGGCTGATCTCTCGGAGGGGGCGGTGCGTGAGGCCTTGCCGACAGGCTTGCAGGCGCAGTGTTTCGCCTGCGATATCGCCGATCGCGCGCAGGTTGAGGCGCTGATCGCCCGCACTGGCGTACCCGATGCCCTGGTCGATATGGCGGGCATTTGTCCCTATGACGACTGGATGGCGCCCGACTGGGATGAGGCCTTCGACAAGGTCATGTCGGTCAACGTGAGAGGGCCGATCAATCTGGTGCGCGCCGTGCTGCCGGGCATGTCAGCCCGGGGCCGCGGCCGCATCGTGCTCACCGGTTCGATTGCGGGTCGTATGGGCGGCATCCGCGCTGTGCCTCACTACGCCGCCTCCAAGGGGGCGCTGCATACCCTCATCCGCATGTTTGCCGCTCGCGCCACGCGCTCGGGTGTGCTGGTCAATGGCATTGCGCCAGGCACCACGGATACGGCCATGGTGGCGGGACAGTCCTACGACCCGGCGGCGTTTCCGCTGGGTCGTCTGGCCCGGCCTGAAGAGGTGGCCGGCGTTGCGGCCTTCCTGTGCGCACCAGCCTCGGGCTTCATGGCCGGCACGGTGATTGACGTCAACAGCGGTATCCACGTCTCCTGACAACGCAGTCACGCCGCGACGGCGCTGCAAGCGGCGCTCAGTTCAGCGTGATGCCGGCCCGTGTGGCCACCTCACTCCAGCGCCGGATTTCGCGGGCGATATAGTCGCGAAACTGCTCGGGACTGTTTCCCACGGGTACAGCGGCCTGCGCCTCGAAGCGCTCGCGGATATCGGGCATGGCCACGATTGTCACCAGTTCGCGGTGCAGTCGGTCGATGATGGCGCTCGGCGTGCGCACGGGGGCCAGTAACCCATTCCAGGAGCTGACCTCGAAATCGGGGTAGCCCGCCTCGGCCAGGGTGGGGACCTCGGGCAGCATCTTGAGCCGAGCCGTGGCGGCGACCGCCAGCGGTTTGAGCTTGCCGCTTTGCATGGCGGGAATTGCCGAGAGCGCCGTCTGAAACCCCATCGAGACGTTGCCTGACATCAGGTCGGTCAGCGCAGGCGAGGCGCCCTTGTAGGGCACGTGGATCATCTCGATGCCTGCGCGAAGTTCGAGCATGGCCCCGGCCAGATGCGGCGAGCCGCCTGCGCCCGACGAGGCGTAGGTGAGCGTGCCCGGCCGGGCCTTGGCCATCTCGACCAGCCGGCGCACATCGTTCGCGGGAAAGCTCGGGTGAACTACCAGCACGCTGGGCGCGGACATCAGCAGCGACACCGGGGCGAAATCACGCAAGGTGTCGTACTTCAGGTTGCGGTAGATGGACATGTTGGTGGCGTTGGCGACCGTGCCCATCAACAGGGTGTGCCCATCGGCCTCGGCGCGTGCCACGATCTCGGCAGCAATATTCGAGCCCCCGCCTGGGCGGTTGTCGACCACGATGGTCTGTTTGAGCGCGTCTTGCAATTTTTGCGCCACGGCCCGGGCGACGATATCCGTGGCGCCGCCGGGTGCAAAGCCCACGACGATGCGAATCGAGCGGTTGGGGAAAGCGCTGGGGTCCTCGGCGGGCGCACCGCCCGCCTGCTGGGCTTGCGCTCGCGCCGGCGCGAGTAGGGCAGCGACTGCCAGCGTGCCCACTGCGAGCAAGGCTGCGGCGCTGTTTGGCGCGTTACAGCGCCTTGGTGGCGAGTGAAATCTGTGGAGCATTCGGGTCCTCGATCGGCGTTATCCGCTCAGGCGGTGTCGGTTGACCGCGTGATCTGCACTGAACCGACCGGCTTTAGCACCACCAATCCGTCAACCGCGGTGATGCCATGGTGGCTAACGATCAGCGGGTTGATCTCGGCTTCGCTCACCGGTTGCTGATCGAGACAGGCGAGGTGTGACAACGCGACGATGGCGGCAGCCAGACCGGCAAGGTCGCCGGGTGCCTGGCCGCGCCAGCCACGAATGGACGCCAGGCCCCGCACCGAACCGATCATTTCGTGCGCGGCCGCGAGATCGACCGGCGCTACGCGCGTGGCAGCATCGCAGTAGACCTCGGCGAGCCGTCCGCCCACGCCCAACGTGACGAGCGGGCCAAGCAAGGCATCATCGCGATAGCCCAGCAAGACCTCGGCCATGCCGCTTACCATGGCCTGCACCATCACTCCGTCGATACGGGCCTCTGCCCTGTAGGCCAGCGCGCTCGCCCGCATGGCGTCGATTGCCTCGGCCAGCGCGGCCTCACCCTCGATGCCCAGCCGAACGGCACCGGCCTCGGTCTTGTGCGGCAGGTCGGCTGAGACGAGTTTGACCGCCACCGGGCCTGCGA
>CAIVPX010000172.1 GCA_903907905.1 uncultured bacterium
CACACCCAGCACTTCATAAAAATCACGCTTCGCCATTCAGGGCCCGCCCGCTTGCTCGCTTGAAACTGACTGAGACGCCGTTTGCTGCACCTGCTGACCGATCAGCGCTTGACTTCCTTGAAGTCGGCGTCAACCACGTCTTCGTCCTTGGGGCGCTTGGCCTCGGTCGCCCCGGGAGCCTCCGCCGCGCCTGCCGCCGCCGCAGCGGCCGCAGCCGGATCGGCGCCCGCAGCGGCGCCCGACTGGGCGTACATCAGTTCGCCCAGCTTTTGTGAGGCCGTGGTCAGCGCCTCACTGGCTGCATCGATCTTGTCCTTGTCATCGGTCTTCAAGGCCTCTTCGGCCACCTTGATGGCCTCTTCGATCTTGGTCTTCTCATCAGCGCTGATCTTGTCGCCGTACTCGCCGAGCGACTTCTTGACCGAGTGCACAAGCCCGTCGGTCTGGTTGCGCGCATTGGTAAGTTCGACCCGCTTGCGATCGTCCGCCGCGTTAGCCTCGGCGTCCTTGACCATCTTCTGGATTTCCGCGTCAGACAACCCGGAGTTCGCCTTGATGGTGACCTTGTTTTCCTTGCCAGTGGCCTTGTCCTTGGCCGACACATGCAGGATGCCGTTGGCATCAATATCGAAGGTGACCTCGATCTGAGGCGTACCGCGCGCCGAGGGTGGAATGCCCTCGAGATTGAACTCGCCCAGCAGTTTGTTGCCCGAGGCGATTTCACGCTCGCCCTGAAACACCTTGATCGTCACGGCCGGCTGGTTGTCGTCGGCGGTGGAAAACACCTGCGAAAACTTGGTGGGGATGGTGGTGTTCTTCTGGATCATCTTGGTCATCACCCCGCCCAGGGTCTCGATGCCCAGCGAAAGCGGCGTGACATCGAGCAGCAGCAGATCCGTGCGCTCGCCCGACAGCACCGACCCCTGCACGGCCGCTCCCACCGCCACCGCCTCGTCGGGGTTGACATCCTTGCGGGGCTCCTTGCCGAAGAACTCCTTGACCTTATCCTGTACCTTCGGCATCCGGGTCATGCCACCCACCAGGATCACATCGTCGATCTGAGAGGCCGAAACCCCGGCATCCTTGAGCGCAATCCGGCAAGGCTCGATCGTGTTGTGGATGAGTTCTTCAACCAGCGATTCGAACTTTGCCCGGTTGATCTTGAGGTTGAGGTGCTTCGGCCCCGAGGCATCCGCCGTGATGTAAGGAAGATTGATCTCGGTCTGCTGGCTCGAGGACAGTTCGATCTTGGCCTTTTCGGCAGACTCTTTCAAACGCTGCAGGGCGAGCACATCCTTGGAGAGATCGACGCCCTGATCCTTCTTGAACTCGCCAATGATGTAGTCGATCAGACGCTGATCGAAGTCTTCGCCCCCGAGGAAGGTATCGCCATTGGTCGAGAGCACTTCGAACTGCTTTTCACCGTCGACATCGGCGATCTCGATGATCGAGATATCAAAGGTGCCGCCCCCGAGGTCATAGACCGCGATTTTCCGGTCCTTGCCACTGGCCTTGTCCAGACCAAAGGCCAGCGCCGCTGCGGTCGGCTCATTGATGATGCGCTTGACCTCAAGGCCCGCAATGCGCCCGGCGTCCTTGGTAGCCTGGCGCTGGCTGTCGTTGAAATAGGCGGGGACAGTGATGACCGCTTCGGTCACTTCCTCACCGAGGTAATCCTCGGCGGTTTTCTTCATCTTGCGAAGCACCTCGGCCGACACCTGGGGCGGCGCAAGCTTCTTGTCGCGCGCCTCAACCCAGGCATCGCCGTTGTCGGCCTTGATGATGGCGTAGGGCATCAGCCCAATGTCTTTCTGGACTTCTTTTTCCTGAAACTTGCGACCGATGAGGCGCTTGACGGCGTAGAGCGTGCTGCGCGGATTGGTGACGGCCTGGCGCTTGGCCGGTGCGCCCACCAGAATTTCGCCATCCTCCATGTACGCGATGATCGAGGGGGTGGTACGTGTGCCCTCGGAGTTTTCGATCACTTTGGGCTGACCACCCTCCATGATGGCAACGCAGGAGTTGGTGGTGCCGAGGTCAATGCCGATGATCTTGCCCATGATGCGAAGTCCTTTGGTTTTCTGAGGGCGGGGCGATCGCCCCGCAGATATCTGGCAGATGGGTGTATGTGCCGCGAAATCAAGCCTGAGCGACCGTCACCATCGCAGGCCGCAACACCCGTTCGTTGATGAGATAGCCCTTTTGCAACACCACCACCACGTGATTGGCGGCCACCGGCGGCTCGGTCGAACTGGCAGGGACCATGGAAATGGCCTGGTGACGGTTCGGATCAAACTTTTCGCCCACCGGATTGATCTCGACCAGCTTGTGCCGCGCGAACGCGCCAGACAGCAGGCGCAGGGTGGCATCCACCCCCTCTTTCAGGCTCTCGATGGTGGGCGACTCGCTCCTGAGCGCCATCTCAAGGCTATCGCGAACCGGCAGCAAGCTCTCCGCAAACCCCTCAATCGCGAACTTGTGCGCCTTGGCAACGTCGTCCTGCCCGCGGCGGCGAACGTTTTCCATTTCCGCCTTGGCGCGGACATACAGATCCTTGAACTCGGCCGCCTCGGCCTGCGCGAGCGCAAGCGCCTCGGCCTGCGCGGACCCTTCCGGGGCAGCCGCAGGCTCATTCACCGCCGCAGACGCCGTGTCGGACTGCGGTTTGCCTTCGTCGGACATTTTTCTAAAACCTTTCCAGATCAATGGCTTATCTCGATTTTTTGACGACCGGAACCATCCAGTGGGCAGTAACCCGACCGACAACTCCGACCGAGATGGGGGTGATCGCAGGGCTTTCAAGCCCCGGAAGGGTCAGCGCCTCCGACGCCCGACGCCCGACGCCCGACGCTCAGCGCTCGGCGCCCAAGGCTCGTGCGCGATCGGCACGATCAGAAAGCTGGGCCGTTGTTGCCGCCGGCATACCGGATCCGGCCGCGCCGGGCCAGGCGCTCATGTGGGACTCGATGAGGCGAGCCAAGGCCGAAGCAAACTCCGGGGAGTCGTTCAGGCAGGCAATGTAGCGGTACTCGCGCCCCCCGGCTTCGAGGAAGGTATCGCGCCCTTCCATGGCAATTTCCTCGAGGGTCTCGAGACAGTCTGCGACGAATCCGGGACACACCACATCAACGCGCCCCACCCCTTCTCGCCCCATCTGCGCCAGCGTGATGTCGGTGTAGGGCTGCAGCCATTCGGCCTTGCCAAAGCGGGACTGGAAGGTGACGCGATACTGGTCCGCCCGCAACTGCAACCGCTCGGCAAGAAGCCGCCCGGTGACCAGACATTCGCAGTGATAGGGATCGCCCATCAACAACGTGCGCCTGGGCACGCCATGAAAACTCATCACGAGTTGATCGGGCTTGCCGTCACGGGCCCAAACAGCCTCGATATGGCGGGCCAGCGCCTCGATGTAGGGCCCGTAGTCGTGAAAGCTGCGCAAGGTGCGCAACTCGGGCTGGTTGCGCCACTGCGAAAGCTCGCGAAAAACTTCATCGAAGGCGGTCGCGGTGGTTGACCCGGCGTACTGCGGGTAGAGCGGTACGACGAGCACGCGCGTGACATTTTTTTCGCGCAACTCACGCAACACCGACGCAATGGACGGCCGACCATAGCGCATAGCCCAGGCGACCTCGACATCATTGCCCCTTGCCGACAGCGTCTCAGTCAGACGGGCGCTCTGCCGACTGGTGTGAACCGCCAGCGGCGACCCCTGTTCGGTCCAGATGGCGGCGTACTTTTGCGCGGACTTGGCCGGCCGCACATTGAGGATGATGCCGTTCAGGATGATCGACCAGACGAGCCTGGGAATCTCGACAACCCGCGG
>CAIVPX010000173.1 GCA_903907905.1 uncultured bacterium
GCCAAGCTTCTGAGGGAGAGCGACCGCGAGGCAGCTAGTGTCAAAGCTGCTGCAAGCGCGACGAAGAGCAGCAGGCCGGCAATGAACTGCTCGGGTCCCATCGACCGGTCAACGCCGGCCAGGATGAGGCGCCGCTGCCATACAAGCCGGGATCGCGCAGACATCAGCGGTTGCACCCCCAGGCTGATGAGGCCCACCACCGGCCAGGCAAGCCGCCAGACCACCGGCGGCGGATCGAGATGGCGTTGGTCCTGCCGTGGTACCGCGAGCAGGATTTCCCTAAGCAGCGCAAATACCAGGAAGGCGCAGAGACCGCTCGCGATGAGAACCAGGCTCAACAAGTTCAACACGCTAGACCTCGACTGCAACGATTCGTCGAATGGCGAAGAAACCTGCAAGCTGCCCCAGCATGACGCCCAACAGAACCCAGCGCCCCGAACTCATGCCGACGAGTTCGGCAAACGAGGGCGGGTCAACCCAGGCAAGCAGACCCATCACTATCAATGGCAACATGGCCATGACCCAGGCCTGCATGCGACCCTGCGCGGTCAGCGCCCGGATTTTTCCTTCGACCGCCAAGCGCTTGCGGGTGGTCTCACCAATTTGCTCCAGCACCTCGACCAAGGGTCCACCAGTCTCAGATGAAATTCTCAGCGCAGTTGCAAATAACACCGTTTCCTCGGCTGGCGCACGTCTTTCCAGCCCCACCAGTGCCTGGCTAAGGGTGGTTCCCAGTCGCAACTCACGGAGTACCAGATCGAGCTCCTGACCGGCGGGCGCAGCCACCCCCGAGGCCGACCTCGACATGGCCAGAGCGAGACCGCCACCGCTCCGAAGCGAGCCGGCCATCAGCATCACCATGTCAGGCAACTGTTGTCGAAACTTGGCGAGTCGCCTGCGCTGGATCGTCCGGACGGCCACGCGCGGCGCCAACCCGGCCGACAGGGCGGCGATGAGGCTTGCAAAGAGACTGCCGGTAAGCCATGCAACGACGGAGGCCAGCAACAGGCCCAGCAGCACCTGCGCGAGTACAAGATGATTCGGATGGACGTCGATAAAAGCCTGCCGAAGCGCACCACCGACGACCCGACCGAACCGATCCCGATAGCGGCGGACCAGACCCGGCACGACAACGCCCGCAAACAGAGAGCCGAGCAGCAGGCTGAGAAAGAGCGCCGCCATATGCCAGGCGAAAGTTGGGGTGGCGTTCAATGGCCCACCTCAAACAGGCGCCGGCACTCATCGGTCATCTGCCTGCCATGCCGGTCGAAGCAAGACGGTAGGTGACCGGTCGGCATGAAGATCATGGTCTGGGGATGACAGCGGAACAGGGACTGCATGAGGATTTTTCCGCCCTCAATACCGGCGATTTCGGCAATGTCGGTAATACGACGCGTGCCGTCCGACATCCTCGACTGCTGCACAACGATTTGAACGGCCGACGCGATCTGCTCCCGGATCGCCGCGACCGGCATCTCGATGCCGGCCATCATGGTCATGACCTCAATCCGGGACAACACATCGCGCGGGCTATTGGCATGAACGGTGGTGAGCGATCCGTCATGTCCGGTGTTCATTGCCTGAAGCATGTCGAGGGCCTCTTCGCCCCGGCACTCGCCCACGATGATTCGATCGGGCCTCATTCGAAGCGCGTTACGAACGAGGTCGCGAATCGAAACCCGACCACGACCCTCGGCATTGGACGGCCTGGCCTCGAGCGCAACGAGGTTGCGGTGCTGCAAGCGCAACTCGGCCGCGTCTTCGATCGTGATGACCCGCTCGCGCTCATCGATGAAGCCCGACAGCAAATTGAGAAGCGTTGTCTTGCCTGACCCCGTGCCACCCGCAATGACAAGGTTGAGCCGGGCAGTGACACAGCAGCGCAGGAATTCCACCATACCGGGCGATGCGCTGCCTCGGTCGACCAGTTCAGAGGGCAACAGGACACGTCGATTGAAGCGACGAATGGTGACGGCGGGGCCGTTGAGGGAAACCGGCGGGATGACCGCGTTGAGCCGGGAGCCGTCCGGTAGGCGGGCATCGACCATCGGAGAGCCTTCATCAATATGACGGCCGATCGGCGAGACGATGCGATCGATCACCGATCGGATGGCGTCCTCGCTCGAAAAGGCCAGGCTTGTTTGCACGATGCGCCCAGCCCGTTCAACGTGAATGGGCGTTGTACCGTTCACCATGATTTCCGATATCGACTCATCGGCCATCAGCGCCTCGAGGGGGCCAAGGCCGACCGCCTCGCTGACGGCCTCGCGAATCAGGACTTCACGATTGATATCCGTCGGAACGCCACCCTCCTGATCGATCACCTGCTCGAAAATCTGGCGAGCTTCATCGCGAAGCTGTTGATCGGTCCACTGTCGAACATCCTTGCGCCGAAGGTCTATCTGCGCAAGTAGCGTGCGATGCAACAGGCGGCGCCACACATGGCTGGCGTCACCCGCGTGCGCACGCGCGGTTTCATCGCCTGCCGGTTCAACCCGATGACCCTCGTGATTGTGAGCCAGCACCGGAGGCCGGGTCGGCGAGACGTGCTCAGCTGCGGGAATGAGACGCAGTCGGTGGCCCGCGATGAAGATCTCATCAGATTCACTCAGCGGGCCGTATTCGAGGCATCGATCGCCATTGACCCAGGTACCCGACAAGCTGCCACGATCGACAATTCGGTAGCCCGATCCGGCTCGCTCAAGGTGGGCATGTTCCCGCGCCACCCGCCAGCCCGGCAGGACGATATCGACCTCGGCAGAACGACCAATCAGGCACGGCAAGCGCGAGATCTGCGCGCTGCGGAGCACGCCATCCGAGCTTTCAATGGAGACGGTCAGCACGATCAATCCACCATTCTCAGGTGATCGCGTAGTTCGCGGGCGCTATTTCGTCGCTCGAGCGACTGGGCGCGTGCCGGATGTGGGTCTGCGCTGACCAGGCGGGGCGTGACGAACACCACCAGCTCGGTCTGACGATCGCGAAACAGACGCGAGCGAAACAGGCGTCCCAGCACGGGGAGCTCGCCCAGCGCCGGCATACGATCGACACTGCGGGAGGTTTCCTCGGACAGCAAGCCCGCGATGACCAACGTCTCGTGCTCGCGAAGATTGACCTCGGTCTCGGCGCGACGTTTGGTGAGGCCGGGGATGCTGTTCACCTGCACCTCGAAGTCGATCGCTGAGATTTCGGTCGCAATGCGGGCTGCGATCACGCCGTTGGAGCCGGTCACCGGCGAGACATCGAACTTGATTCCGTACTCCTTGAACGCCACCGACGTGGCCCCAAAGCCCGAGGAGAAGGGAATGGGGAGTTCCCCTCCGGCAATGAAGCGCGCGCTGCCGCCGCTCTTGCAGGCCAGTCTGGGCTCGGCGAGAACCACCGCATCACCCTTTTGCACCAGCAGATTGATCATCGAGGTGAGGGAGGAGGCCAACCCCAGGGTCGCGGCAAATGGGGTGGGACTGCTTTGAACCGTCAGACCGGCGGCACCCGCGGCTATGCCGTTCCGAAAGGCTGACCCGCCATAGGTATCGCCCACCACGGCGAAGCTGGGCCCATTGACAGGCGACTTCCACTTGACGCCCAGATTTTCGAGCGCATCGCGACGAACCTCGATCATGCGCACGTCCATTTCGATCATGCGCTCAAGGCCGAGCTTGCTCACCAGATTGACGATCTGGGGATAGCGCGAGCTGATCTCGGCAATCCGTGCGGCCTGCTCCTCCGAAGCGCCCTGCCCCTCGATGATGACCTTGTCGCCGACGACCCGCGTGTCGAGATTAGGATGCTCGCCCAGCATGGCCCGAATTTCCGTGAGCAGCCGATTCGCATCGGCGGGCACCACCGTGACCACAAAGCTACGCTCGGAGCCATCGCGTTTCCAGAGATGGATCGTGCTCTGTCCTGGGGCCTCGGGGATAACCAGAACCTGAGCATCATCGATCGCTGTTGCCTGGAGCACCCGGCCATTGCCAACAGCGATGCGTCGCAGAGGTCCCTCATTGAGCAGATGCGCCTGACCGACGTAGAGGTTGAGTACGCCCGGCGAATCGGCGCGAGCCGATACCGACCTCGCGGCGGCGTCCGCCCGCGCCGGCAGGGTGTGCAGGCCCAAGAACGCCATGACAGCGAGTCGGACCAACAAGCGGCGGTGATCGCAAGAAGGGGTCGTCATCGTCTCACCTGAACAGTCTGGGCTGGTTGGATTCCGTCAACACGGCTCCCGCAGCGGGCGGCGTGCCAGCGCCCTGGGGCCAGCCTTGAGGCGGGTGGAGCGGCTGGGGCGACGACAAGGGCGACTGGAGGCCGGGCCTTGCAGGCGGAGCGCCTGTTGCAGCGGCCTGCAGCGAACCGCTCGGCGTACCTGACGGCGCGGCGGCGACAGGAGTTCCAGGTGGCGGTGTGCTCTGTGCTGCCGAGTCATCGATGGCAACCATCCGGCGACCCGCGTTGCCGCCCAGGCTACCCATGCCCCCGACGATCAGTTCGGGTGCTGAGCGAGACGGTGCCGGCCGCAACGCCGTTGGCGTCGATCGCGCAACCCCGAGCAGGGTGCCCACATCGACAGCGCTCTCCGACATGGGCCGCCTGTCATCGGGATGTCGCAGCAAGGCGGTGATCTTTCCGGCACGCTGCGCGATGACGACACGTTTGGCTTCTTCCGGGCCGATCTCGACGGTAATGGTAGTGAAGGGGCGGGTGCCCTGCGCCTCTTCGGAGGCTGGCCCGAGCTTGCGCCCGGTCGCCAGGACCAGAAGATCTTGCAGCAAGGGCTTGGTCAGCTCGGCGGTGGCATTCGAGTCGGCCCCCGGAGGTCTTACGGTCAAGAGCAGATCGATCCGATCGCCCGGCCGAAGCATCCCCGAAACCGAGTTGATCTCGTCAACGCTGAGGGTCAGTGCCCGGATGCCCTGTCGAACGCGGGTGGAGAGCCCGCCGGGGTCGGCCGGTTGAAGCGCCTCCTGGAGCAGCGGCTCGCCACTGCGCATGGCGCGACTGATCCGCATACCCGATACCGACTCGAATCGCTCAGGTCGCAATACCGACCCGGGCAGGAACTCCACGGGCAGATCACGCACCGCCATATTGTCGGTGCTGACGACTTCACCCGCCACGAGATCGTATTTGGCGACAACCACTTTAGAGGTTGCTGGCGCAGCAGGCCGGCTCTGTGCCCGCTGCGTCTCGATAGCGTTGGCAATGTAGCGATTGGCGCCGAAGGTTGCCAGTGTCGCAAAGCCCAGTGCCCCCGCGCCCAGAAGCACCACCCGCGCGGACAAACGGGATCTGATTGCGTTCATGGCATCACCAAAAATCGGGCCAGTGACTGGTAGCGGGTTTCGACCGCGACCATCAGGCGCTCGATCGAGTTGTCGGGAGCCGCCACGATCGCCAGCACCACGAGCGTCATTACCAACAGGTATTCCGCTGCCGCCTGACCTTGAGAGAGCTCTCGTCGCCCGACCGAACGGGCAACGCTCGCGACGTGGGTGCCACGCGCGTCGGTGGCAGGAATCGATTGCTCGCGGGATTTCATCGGATGGCCTCCACGAGATGAAACACAAGAACCGTGCTTGAATCGCGGCGATCTAGCGTCAGCATCAACTCGCGCGCATCGCCCTGAAATTGGATGAGGCTCGCCCCGGGCGGCTTGCCGGAAACGGCGGCCTGCCCTGCATCGCCGGGGACGGCGCGGCGCGTCATGCCCAATTGGCTCAGGGAGCGCGTCAGATCGAGCAGCAATGCACTCGGGTCTCGGGCGGACTGTGCAACCAGGGTGCTGACGCGCCGGCCCGCCTCGGTCACAAGCACCTGACTCAAGAGGGCCAGGTCCGATGGCAGAACCGCGAGCAGAGTGGCGGCGCTGGGACCGTGCGGGTCCTGGGCATGCCACCGGGTGAAATAGCCGACGGAACCCTGCCCGCTAGCACGGATCTGGGCGGTCTCCATGGAGCCCGGGAGAATTCTGGACACGATGACCCAACCGGAATCCGCACTTCGAAAGACGCCCCAGCGCTCGGTGGCTCGCCAACGGCGCTCGATTGAATCGGCCAGTTGATCGGACGACTCGGCCGAACGCAGTTCCCAGATGGCCGCCCGCTGCCCGTCAAGCGACCCGTCGCGCATGACCGCGCTAGCCGAGACGCCAGCGGGCAAGGCCATTGGCTGAGCCAGCGCCGCCACGTCGGGCAGGACCAAAACGAGTGTGGAGGCCAGAAGGGCATCGAGCAGCCCGTTGCGAAAGCGACGCACGAAGCTGACGCGGGCTCCCACAAGCGGCTTCGCAAGCGGCCTCATCGCTGCACCCGATCTGCGGGGACCACCCGAACGTCAGGCTGGTAGGGCCGAAACTGATTCGCGGCGGGCTCAAGGCCGACCGTACCCATGAGGTCGATCGAAGCGCGCGTCAGGGCGTAGCCCAGTTCGATGGTGGACTCCCTGAAGTTGTCGAGACGGCTTCCCTGGCGTACGCGCGACTCGACACTGTCCGACTGAGCCCCCCGCGCGCTGGCGGCATTCCAGGCATCGGCGAGCATGGCGGTTCGAGCGTTGAGGCGAAGCGGCAAAAGCGCTTGGCCGGGGTTCGCGAGTCCCTCGGGTAGTTCAGCCGTGACGGGTACCTGAATTTTGGCGACTGACAACCCGGACCTGGCATCTAGCCCGAAACGATTGGGTCCGGCCAGTGACGACAGCAGCCGAACTGCCTCGGTTGATCCTGCCCCAGCCGCCGTGTTGAGGCCGGCATCGAATGACGGATGCTCAAAGGAAAGTGCGACCGCCATCGGGTCGGTCAGGCGCGGAGCACGGCGCCCCCCTCGCCAGAAGGGGTGAAGCTCGCCGTCAGTCGGGCGCTCGGCAAAGCCATCTCCGCTCAGAATTTCCCGGTCGGGGTGGCCGAAATGGCGTCTTCGCAATTCGTTCTGTAGCGCGCCATCCGGTTGATCAGCCCGGCATACCCAAGGCCTGACCGGACACTCGAATGCCAGCGCGCGCGATGCGCCCACTGCGGCGAACTCGATGGACTGCAGCCTCGACACGAGCATGCCCGCGCCCAAGATGAGGATGAGCAATATCGCCCCGACCGAGGCCTCAACCAGCGCCTGACCTCGTTGACGCAACGGGCCCGGGACTCGCGCGCGCAGCCGAGAGCCTTGGGACGAGGACTGGCGGAGGGACCGGTCAGCGGACATGGCCCACCGCAGCGGATCGCTGCGCCTCGCTGGGTTCGACGAGACGCGCCTGCCAGTAGGGGCTGAACAAACTGGCCCGTTCGATTCGATCGGATTCGGTAGGCGGCGGCTGAAAATAAACCTCGGCTGCGGCCAGTGCCCCCAGGCGTGTGACCGTCGCAGCATCGTGCAGCCGCAGGCGTCCGGTCGACAAGCCGGCCTGATCGGCTGTGCGAATGTCGCCCGCATTCACTCGGGCCAGAATGGCCAGGCGAGACGTCGGAAAGTCGGTATCGGCCAGAGCCGGATAATTCAGCTCGTGAATACGAGCCAGCCCGTCGTAGGACGCACGGGTTTCGCCGCCCTGATCCGACATCTGTGCGCGGGCATGCGCGGCTGGATTGTCGGCGACTCGCCCCACCCCAGGCGGGCGCTCGCCTGACCCGGCCGTGCGCGTTCCCCAGCCCATTGGCAGGACCTCGCGATCGCGACACGCACCCAAGCCCAGAAAGCCGCCGGGACGCCAGTCGTGGACAGAGCCTGTATCGGTGGCGACCCAGGCCTGCAGGTCTTCAGAGAGGGCTGTGGCGCCCCGCTTTCGATACCACAGTGTCCATTTGTCGAGGTCGAGGCTGCGGCCCACGCAGGACGAGGGGGCCAGCAGCAGGCGAAGATCATCGGAGCGATCGCCACCGGTGAACCCATCGAGTGAGGCCAGGACCACCTCGCGCAGCCGCTGCCGATCCTGATCTGTCTCGTAGAGGCGAGTAAAGCGCGAGAACTCGCCGCCATCACTCACAGCAAAGGCAAAGAAGCGCGAATCGCTCGCGCGGGCCACTTCGTTGGCGACCGCACTCAAGCCAAAGGAATCGGCCGAGCGAATCAGCCAGGACTGGCTTCTCGCCAGCATCGCTTTATAACCCACCAGCGGGTCGGCCCGCCAGGCGATTTCGGTATTCGCCGTGGCCTGTGTGGCCTCGCGGGCGATCTCTGCGGACGAGCTCAAGCCCGCAAGAACGGCTGCTGCGGGCGGATAGATCGCGGACAAGGTTTCAGCGCTCTGACTGAGCGACTCGAGGTAGCGAGACCAGGACGCCAGCGTGACCGCCTGCGCAACCGCCACCTCTTGCGCGACGATGGCCCGGTTTGAATAGGCAAGGTAGTTGAGCACACGGGCTCGCCAAGTGGCGGCGCTGAGGGCTGCCGCGTCGGCCGCGTTGATCAGCCTCTGTTTGTCGGCAATCAGGCGCCCGGAACTGAACAGCGACAGAAGCAGGAAGGCAGCGCCAACCATGAGGAGCAGCGCCAGCGGCAGGGCCTGCCCCGACTGGTGCGAGCGCGTGCGGTACAGGTTGGCGCGGAACATGGCGGGCCGGCCTACTGGTTGTCCGCGCCGTAGTTGCCCAGGCCCTTGCGCTGGGTGGCGCCAGACTGGGCACTGTTGGCGCTGTTCTGGGCGTTCGACACCGCCGTGCTCGCGCTTTGACCGGAGAGTTCCATTGCGAGCCCCGCCGTCTGGCTGCGCAGGGTTTGGCCGAAGAAACCGTAGACGCCGATGGCCGCCACTGCGATGAGTGCGACGACGATGATGTATTCGGTCATACCCTGACCGGACTGCTTGGATTGGCGCTTCATGGCGAGCCTTTCTGAACGGCGTTGGAGACCAGCTCATTAAAGGGTGCGAATCGCTGCGGGACAATTCGTCGAGCGGGCCTATGCCGATCGCTTGAGGTCGTCCTTGCGCGCCAAACCATGTGAGACGCGGGGCTTGAGACCCTTTCTAGTCCGGGCGGCTAAACCGGGCGCGGGAGAGTCAAAAACGCAACAGTGGCGCGTGGCGCATGACGGGCGACTTGCCCGGTCATGCGCGCGGCATAGCCCATCCTGCGGCGTGGGGCCTCACGCGACAGGCCTCACGGCTTGTTCTATGATCCGGCTCAAAACGGAGACAAGCCGATGAAACCTTCTCGATTGTTGCTCATGCTGGCAGCGTGCCTGGCCATCACCGCAGGCACCCACGGCCGAAGCGAGGCCCAGACCTACCCGACCAAGCCGATCCGTCTGGTGGTGCCGTTCCCGCCGGGCGGCGGCACCGACGCGTTCGCTCGGCCGCTGACCAAGGTACTCTCAGCCAATCTGGGCCAGCAACTGTTGATCGATAATCGCGGCGGTGCCGGAGGCACGCTGGGCGCGGAAATCACCGCCAAATCCGCGCCGGACGGCTACACGTTGCTGGTCGGCGCCGTGCATCACACCATTGCCGTGAGCATGTATCCAAAACTGGGCTACGACCTGCAGAAGGACTTGACGCCAGTCACGGTGCTCGCCTACGTACCCAATGTTGTCGTCGTGAATCCGCAGCGCGTTCCGGTGCGCGACTTTGCAGCCTTCCAGGACTACGTCAAGGCGAACCCCGGCAGACTCAACTACGGCTCAGCCGGCAATGGCACGACCCATCACCTGACGGTCGAACTCTGGAAAACGCTCACCGGCAGCTTTGCGACACACATCCCGTATCGGGGCGCCGGCCCAGCCCTGCAGGACCTGCTCGCCGGTCAGGTTGATTTCATGTTCGACGGTCTGGGCAGTTCGATTCAGCACATCAAGTCGGGACGTCTGGTGGCACTGGCCGTTTCATCCGCCCAGCGATCGTTCGCCCTGCCGGCGATGCCCACCCTCGATGAGTTGGGCGTCAAGGGCTACGAGGCGCGCACGTGGTACGGGCTCTGGGCGCCTGCGGGCACGCCGCGCGACATCGTCGTGCGCCTGCAGCAGGAAACCGCCAAGGCACTCGCGGGCAGCGAACTCAAGGGCATCTGGGACACCCTGGGCGCCGAACCGGGGGGGCAATCACCCGATGACATGGCGCGCTTTGTCAGCGCTGAGATCGCGAAGTGGGCTAAAGTAGTGAAGGACTCTGGCGCCAAACTCGATTGATCCGAAGCGCGGGTCGGCGAGGTCGCCCGGTCGGGCCGCAGCGCCGTCTTGCGCGCCCGGGCATCGCACGCCGTAACATTCAGGCACCGCCCTTTCGCCGCTGCCGGGCGGTTGACGGCGCCGAGGCGGGCCCAAGCAATCCCGCCCTGGCGGCGAACGACAGGAACACTGATGATCCGATACATCGACACTGACTATGCGGTCGCCGGGCAACTGGCACCGGAACACATGCCGCAATTGGCCGCTGCGGGTTTCAAGTCCGTGGTCAACAATCGCCCTGACGGCGAAGACCCCGCTCAAACGTCCTCCGACGCCATGCGCGCTGCGGCGGAAGCGGCCGGCCTCCGGTATGTGTACGTGCCCGTAGGTGCCGCGTTCCCGGTCCAGCATGCCGCTGTGGCCCTGAAAGCCGCACTGACCGACCTGCCTCGACCGGTGCTCGGCTACTGTCGATCTGGGGCCCGCAGCGAAACCGTTTACACGCTGGCAAAAACCCCCGGCTGAGTCAGCCGGAGCGATTACGCATCCAGTCGGCTGTGCCGTGAAACGACTCGGCCAGCCGCTCGCGCAACGCGTCGGACACGGCCTGCTCGCTCAGCGCCTGCTGCATGCATTGCAGCCACTGGTCGCGTTCGGCGATGCCGATTGAGAACGGCAGATGCCGCGCCCGCAGGCGCGGGTGACCGAATCGCTCAATGTAGTGGTCGGGTCCGCCCAGCCAACCGCACAGAAACCAGAACAACTTGTCGCGGGATCCGTCCAGGTCATCGGGATGCAGGGCGCGAAGACCGGCGTAGCGTGCTTCGAGGGCCATGAGATCGTAGAAGCGGTCAACGAGATCGCGCACGGCCGGTTCGCCGCCCAGGAGTTCGAATGCGGATTGCGGCTCGCTCATGGTGGGCTCCATGCAAGGAAGGCTTTTGGGATTCGATTGTCGCTCATGGTCGGGGGGCTCCCACGCGCCGCATTCGCGGCGAGGCGACGGTCTCGCCCGCCCTACGCCGCCCGAAGACTGGCCAGCGCAGGCGAGCGCAGAACAGCGCGCAAGCCGATCCACCCGGCCAACACCGAGAGTGCGCCACTTGCCGCCATCGTCAGGGGAATCACCGCCCAGCGCGGTTGCCACGATAAGTCGAACACAAACTCGGCGACCGCCCACCCGACTGCCAGCGCCCCGGCTGAACCCAGCACGCCTGCCAGCGCCCCGCCCAGGGCTAACTCCAGAACCTGCGCCCGCTGCAGGAAACGACTGGACGCACCCAGTGCCCGCATGAGCGCGGCCTCACGGATGCGCTCATCGCGCGAGGACAGCAGCGCCCCCCAGAGTACGGCAAGGCCCGCGGCAAGCGTCAGCACAAACAGGAACTGCACGGCTGACACTACCTGATCGACCATCGACTGAACCTGCCGAATCAGGTGCCCCGTGTCGAAGACCGTGAGGTTGGGATATTGGCGAACGAGCGCCTGATCAAGGGGCGGTGCGCCAGGAGGCTGACGGTAGGCCGTCAGAAAACTGTGCGGGCGATCGTGAAGCGCTACCGGCGACAGGATCATGAAAAAGTTGGCGCGCATCGACTCCCAGGCAAGCTTTCGAACGCTGGTGACCGTCACCTCGACGGGTTCCCCGGCCACATCGAAGACGAGACGGTCGCCGAGTTTGAGCCCCAGCGTCTTCATGATGCCCAGTTCGGCCGAGGCTTCGTGGCGGGTGGGGTCGAACCATTTTCCGGCGACCAGGGTGTTGTGCGCAGGCGCGTCGCTTGCGTAGGACAGATTGAATTCGCGCTCGATCAGCCGCTGCGCGCGCTCCTCAGCCGGCGCATGTCGAGACGCGTCCTCGTCATTGACCTGCACGAGGCGCCCTCTGACCATGGGGTGAAGCTGGACCTGCACGCCCTGGCTGGCCAGCACGGCAGCCACCTCGCGCTGCTGCTCGGGCTGGATGTTGATGATGAAACGGTCAGGCGCGTCCGGAGGGCTCGCCCGCCGCCAGGCATCGACCAGATCCGATCGGGTGACGGTGAGCAGCAGCAGCGCCATCACGCCCGCCGCGAGCGAAGCCGTTTGCACGACCGCGAGCGCCCGACGCCGGGACCACGAGGCCAGCGACAGTCGTATCAGCGGGCGCCGGGCGATGCCCGGGAGCCGGCGCAGTGGTTCGAGCACGCGGACGACGCCGGCTGCTACCGCCATGAACACCAGCACGCCCACGGCAAAACCGCCGCCCGCGATCATGGCCAGACGACGCTCGCCAGTGAGCCAAAGAAGCAGTGCCCCGAACGAGGCCACTGCCAGCACGGCCGAAAGCCAGGCGGCCCCCTGGACCGGGACCTGTTCGCGGCGCAACACCCGTAGCGGCGGTACGCCGGCCAGCCGCAAGATGGGCCAGGCACCAAAACCAAGCAGGAGCAGCAATGCACTGCCGCCGGCCTGCAGAAGCGGCCAGGGACTGGGCCAGGGCAGAGACAGATTGATGAGCGGGCCGATCGATCGCACCAGCAACTCGTGAAACACGGCGCCCAGCAAAAGCCCTGCGAGGGCGCCGGCCAGCCCCACCCAGAGTAGTTCGAGCAACAGCAGGCGCAGCAGGCGATGCTGGCTGAGGCCGGAGGCTTTCATGACAGCGCAGGCATCGAGGTGCCGTTCGGCAAAACGGCGAGCGCCCAGCGCGATGGCCACGGCCGCGATGAGTGAGGTGAGCAAGGCGACCAGCGAAAGAAAACGCTCGGCTCGGGACAGCGTGACACCCAGCTCCGGTCGGCCGCTGTCGACCGTCTCAAAGCGGTCAGCCGGCACGCTGGTCCTGCGCGCCTGCGACTCGAAGCGCTCGAGCGCCGGGCGCTCGCCCGCCACCATCAGGCGCCAGGCGACACGGCTAGCAGGCTGAACCAGCCCGGTCGCGGCCACGTCGTCGAGTCCGATCATGACCCGAGGGGCGAAGTTGATGAAATTGGCGCCGCGGTCGGGCTCGAGCGTGATGACCCGCGTGATCTGAAAGCGGTGATCGCCCAATTGCAAGGTGCCCCCCATTTGCAGCGAGAGCGCACTCAGCAATTGCGGATCCACCCAGGCCTGCCCGCCAGCCGGGGTGGCCCCGACGGCAGCCTCGGCGCCCCCCGGCTCATGCACGGTGCGCAACGAGCCCCTGAGCGGATACCCGGAACTGACCGCTTTCACCGAGGCCAGGATCGAGCGCTCGGCAGCCAGTGCCATGCTCGGAAAGACCAGCGTTCGCGCCGTTCGGAGGCCCTCCGACTCGGCCAAGCGCAGCAGCGCAGCATCTGGCTCGCGCGTGGAGGCGATGACCAGATCGGCCCCCAGGAGTTGCCGAGCCTGCAGCTTGAGCGCGCCGCGCATGCGGTCAGCGAACAACCCGACACTGGCCACCGCAGCCACCGCAATGATCAGCGCGCCCAGAAGCAGGCGCAACTCGCCCCCGCGCCAGTCGCGTCGCGCTAATCGTAAGGATAGAAAAAAATCATTCATCAGGCCCGAAGCTTAGCCCGCTGCCCTTGAATCCGGGCGGGGACGCCCTAAACTCCCGCGGGTCATCCGCTCGAACCTCTTTCAACCATGATCGACGTCAACGAAAACAACTTTGAACAGGAGGTCGTGCAGGCCTCCTTTGTCCAGCCGGTGCTGGTCGACTTCTGGGCCCCGTGGTGCGGCCCCTGCCGAATGCTTGGCCCCGTGCTCGAGAAGCTGGCGCAGTCGCTTGCGGGACAGATCACGCTGGTCAAGGTGAACTCGGACGACAACCCGCAGTTATCGGCGCGATTCAAGGTACGAAGCATTCCGATGGTGCTGCTGTTTCGCGAGGGCCAGGTCGTCGATAGCTTTCTTGGCGCCAAGCCCGAGGGCGCGATACGGGCCTTTCTCGAACCTCACCTGCCCAAGCCCGGCGATGAATCGCTGCGCGAGGCGCGGGTATCGGCCCGGGACGGCCAGCTTGAGTCCGCAGCGGGCCACTATGCCACCACGCTGGCGATCAACCCGGCCCAGGACGGCGCGCGAGCCGAATATGTCCGCGTGCTGCTGTCCCTGGAAAGAACGCATGAAGCGCGCACAGCCTACGAACCCTTGCGCGGCCCCGCCCGGAGCGATCTGGCGCTCGCGGCCCTGGGACAACTCGTTGATGCGTCCCTCGCGAGCGCCACACCCGATGCCGAGCAGGGCCTTCGCACCGCGCTGGCGGCCGACCCCGAATCGCTCGAACTGCGCTTTCAACTCGCGCAAGTGCTCATGGCCGCCTCGCGCTGGCAGGACTGCATGGACGAGTTACTGATCATCATTGCCCGGGACCGGGGCTTTCGCGAGGATGCCGCGCGCAAGACCATGCTCGCCGTGTTCGAGCTGTGCGGCGATCCGGCGCTGGTCGGTGCCTACCGTCGAAAGCTCAGCGCCGGCCTGTATTGACCGGGCGTCGGGCGGGCTTAAGATGGTGCCCGCAGCCATCGCCCGACGCAGGAGCTGAAGATGAATGACCGTGTGACAGTGTCGATCCAGGACGGCGTGGCCGATGTGCGGCTCAATCGACCCGACAAGATGAACGCGCTCGATCAGGCGATGTTCGACGCGCTCATCGAAACGGGGGTGTCGCTCAAGACCAGGCACGGCGTGCGCGCAGTGGTGCTGTCCGGCGAGGGGCGGGCCTTCTGCGCCGGTCTCGACATGGGCCGGTTTCAGCAGATGGCCACGCCTGGCGCCGAGTCGGCACATGAGTTGCGCCTGGGGCCCCGCACACACGGCGACTGCAACGTCCCGCAATATGCGGCCATGGTCTGGCGCGACCTGCCGATGCCCGTGATTGCAGCGCTTCAGGGGGTGGCCTTCGGCGGCGGTCTTCAGATCGCGCTCGGCGCCGATATTCGCCTGGCCAGCGGCGATTGCAAGCTCTCGCTGATGGAGATCCGCTGGGGCATCGTGCCCGATATGGGGGGCACCGTGCTGCTGCGCGAACTCATGCCCGCCGACCGGATTCGCGAACTGGCCTACACCGGTAAGATCGTGAGCGGCCAAGAGGCAGCCGAGCTGGGTCTGGTCACCCGAGTCAGCGAGCAGCCCCTCGACAACGCCATGGCCCTGGCTCGTGAAATCGCTCGCCAGAGCCCCGATGCGGTTCGCGCGGCTAAGCGCCTCATCCGCCAAGCAGGCGAAGGCCCGGCCGCTGAACAGTTGCCGCGGGAATCCCGGGAACAAATCGCCCTGCTGGGGGGTGCAAATCAAGCGGAGGCTGTGCGGGCCCGCCTTGAAAAGCGCGAGCCTCGCTTCATCGACCCCTGAGGCGGCAGGTGCTGGCGCAAGCCCTCAAGCGCTGCGCCGAAACCACACCAACGACAGCGCGACAGCGGTCAGCGCCAGCAGCGCCGAGAGGGCGGCAAACAATGCACCGATCTCGGTGTCGCGTCGTTCGAGCGCAAATCGGGATGACAGGCTCTGATAAACCTTGCGCAAGTCGGCGGCCGAGCCTGCGTAAAAGTATTCGGCCTCGGTCGTTCGGGCTACTGCCTTGAGCGCCTCTTCGTCCAGTCGAACATAAAACGACCAGCCCTCGTAGCCCGGAATGGACCCGTTGGGCGTGCCGAACCCCACTGTGTACACCCGTACGCCCAGATCGGCCGCACGCCGTGCCGCCGCCACGGGGTCAGGACCTTGCGTACGTCGCCCGTCAGACAGGAGCACAATGGCCCCCCCGCTGTAGGAACCCGGCGCCACCGGCGCCGCAGCGGCTTTCGGTGGTGCCTTGGCTGTGGGCTTGGCCAGTTTCGGATCAGCCAACGCGGTACCCGCGCCCGCCCCGCGCCCACCCTCCCGTCCAAACCCCTGACCATAAAGCATCGATTCAAGGTCGATACCTGCCTCGGGCATGAGCGTGGCGAGCGCCACCAGCAGGCCGCTACCAGTCGCGGTGGCCCGCTGCAACTGGAAGCGATCTATGGCAGCGATAAGTTCGTCGCGCTGGTCGGTCACGGCCTGCACCACCTGCGCGGACCCAGCGAAGGTGACAATGCCCACGCGCACGCCATCGGGGAGTTCGCGGATGAACTCACGCGCCGCAGTCTGAGCGGCGTGGATACGGTTGGGCTCGACGTCATTGGCCAGCATGCTGCGTGACACGTCAATGGCCAGCACGATGGTCATGTAATCGGCAGGCAGCACCACATTGGCCGCTGGCCGGGCGGCAGCGATCAGCGCCGACGCGATGCTGACGAGCAGCAGCGCAGGCGGGATGTGGCGACGCAACCGTTGCCGCGCACCGAGTGCCTCCTTGACCACAGCCAAGCTGGCGTAGCGGACCGCCGCCTGGCGACGCTTTCGCAAGACCAGCGCGTAGAGGGCGACGAGAAGCGGCAAGGACACGAGCGCCCAGAGGAAATCAGGCCATATGAATCGCACGGTTTGCGCTACCCAAGTTAAGCACCAACTCTATCACTCGGGGAAAGCCGTGATAAGTTCTCGGTCATGAAACGCAGCGCCCTCTACAGCGGTCGGCCGCGAGCGGCATCGCAAGCGGCGCCGCTCGGTCGGCGCCCCCCCTCCCCCGAAATGCAGGCGGGCCGCGCACCCCCGGCAACCGGGCCCCGGGCGAGGCAGCGACAGGCTGGCCCCCCATCTGCCAGCGAGCCCCCAGCACTGGCCAAAGCCCCTCCTGCTGGCGAGGGAACGGGTCGCCTGGGCCGCCTGCGCGCCGTCGCCGGGCGGCACCCCTCTGCGTGGGCCTTCGTGGGCGGCATTCTGCTGGCACTGCTCATCGTGCTGGGCCGAGACGCGCTACAAACGCCGCCCCGCGAACTGACCCAGGACGATATCGACGCGGCGGTGCTGCACACGCTGGAAACCAAGGACCTGCCCTCCCGCGCCGCCCGGGCCGCCGAGACCATTCGCCCCTCGGTGGTACGAATTCGCGGCTTCGCCACTGACCCGAGCGAACCCGAAGCGGGCCTCAAGGAACGCGGTATGGGTACGGGCGTCGTCATCATGGAAGACGGCACGCTGCTCACCAATCTGCATGTGGTCGCGGGGTCGGACGAGTTGAGGATCACCTTTTTCGATGGCAGCGAAAGTACCGCAAGCCTGGTGAGCGTACAGGCCCACAACGATCTGGCCGTGCTCAAGCCCAAGCAGATTCCCGATGACCTGCCGCCCGCCACGCTGGGCTCGAGCGCACGACTGGCGCCTGGGGACGAGGTGGTCGCCGTGGGCTTTCCGTTCGGCATCGGTCCATCGGTCAGTGCCGGGGTCGTCTCGGGGCTCAACCGCGAGTTCAAGGCCGAGGAGGGCGAGCAGGCGCTCAAGGGGCTGATCCAGTTCGATGCGGCGGCCAATCCGGGCAACTCGGGCGGGCCCCTCATCACGCTATCCGGGGAAGTCGTGGGCATCGTCACCGCCATTCTCAACCCGACCTCGGCGAGAACCTTCGTGGGAATAGGTTTTGCCGTCACGATCGAAAGCGCGGGTACGGCAATGGGTGTCCCGCCGTTCTGATTCAGCACAGGAGAAACACAACAATGGTCCAGAACGAAACCGATCAGGCCTGGAACCGGGCCGGAGCGGCCAGCCAGCGCAGTGAGGTCGCAGCGCTGATGGAGCGGGTGCTCTACGAGGTGAAGCGAGTCGTGGTGGGGCAGGACCCGTTTCTCGAACGCGTTCTGGTAGCGATGCTCGCGCGCGGTCATCTCCTGGTGGAGGGGGTACCGGGGCTGGCGAAGACCCTGACGGTGAACACCCTGGCGCGAACCCTCCGCGGCAATTTCAAGCGCATTCAGTTCACGCCCGACCTGCTGCCTGCCGACCTGGTCGGCACTCGCGTGTTCAACCAGAAGACCAGCGAGTTTGCGACGGTGCTGGGGCCTGTATTCACCAATCTGCTCTTGGCCGACGAGATCAACCGGGCGCCGGCCAAGGTACAGAGCGCGCTGCTGGAAGTGATGCAGGAACGCCAGGTCACCATCGCCGGCGAAACGCATAAGCTGCCGGCCCCCTTCCTGGTGATGGCCACGCAGAACCCGATCGAGACCGAGGGAACCTACCCCCTGCCCGAGGCGCAGGTTGACCGCTTCATGATGAAGGTGCTGGTCGGCTACCCGAGCGAGGAAGAAGAATTCGTCATCGTCGAGCGCGTCACCGGCGCACCGATCGAGGTGGCCGCAGTGGCGAGCACTGAACAACTGGCCGCGCTGCAGAACGAGTGCCGCAAGACCTATGTCGACCCGGGGCTGGTGCAATTTGCGGTCAAGCTGGTGGCCGCCACCCGCGACCCCACGCGTTATGGCTTGCCGGATCTGGCCCGCTACCTGAGTTTCGGCGCAAGCCCACGGGCCACGATCGCCATGATTGAAGGCGCCCGGGCACTGGCCATGCTGCGGGGACGCAGCTACGTGCTGCCCGCCGACGTGGTCGATCTGGTGCCTGACGTGCTGCGGCACCGCCTGGTCCTCACCTATGAGGCGCTGTCCGACAACCTCACGCCCGACCAGATCATCCTGCAGATCCTGCGCGCCATTCCCGCGCCCGACACGCCGCTGAGCACCCATGTTCGGATTGCGGAAGCGACCGCCTGAGCCGGTGGCGGCCCAGCCGCCCCAGGGCGTCGTCACCGACGCCTTGCGCTCGGTTCGCGTCGACCCCGAGCGCCTGCTGAGGCGACTCGAGTGGACAGTCATGAGACGGCTCGATGGCGTGCTGCAAGGCGACTACCGAACGCTCTTTCGCGGCGCCGGTTTCGATCTGGCCGACCTGCGCGAGTACCTGCCCACCGACGATGTGCGACACATCGACTGGAACGTTACCGCGCGCCTGCAGGTGCCGCATGTCCGGGAGCATCAGGAAGACCGTGAAGTGGCCGCCTGGTTACTCATGGATCTGTCGGGCTCGGTCGGCTTTGGGTCCGGAGAGGTGTCCAAACGTACCCTGGCGCTCGAGTTTGCGGCCGTGCTCGCGCGCCTGCTCACCCGACGGGGGAACCGTATCGGGGCGCTTTTGCATACGGGGGACGAACGCAGCAATACGCTGTTGCCGGCCCGGGCTGGCCGTCGCCATGTCTTGCATCTGCTGTCGAGCATCGACGCCGCGCGCCCGGCAGACCAGACGCCAAGCACCGACTTGGCCCGGCTGCTCGGCGAAAGCATGGCGAGCATCAAGCGGCGCTCTGCAGTCTTCATCGTGTCCGACTTCATTTCGCAGCCCGGCTGGGCACCCGCCCTCTCCCTGCTGGCTCGGCGCCATGACGTGGTGGCAGTCCGGCTCTTCGACCCCCTGGAACTCGCGTTGCCCGACCTTGGCCTCATGGCACTCAAGGACGCCGAAACAGGTGAACTGCTCTGGGTCGACAGCGGCGATGCGGGCTTTCGCGAGCGCTTCGCCCGTATTGCGGCCGAGCGCGAGGCGGCCCTCCGAAACACGCTGGCACAAAGCGGCATTGATTGCCTCGAACTGGCCACCGACGAGGCCCTCGACGAATCGCTGGTGCGCTTCGTTCAATTGCGCAAACGCCGGGCCCAGTTGGCCGGTGGTGGCGCCGGTCTGGGCAAGGGGTCGGACGCGGAACCCTCATCAGGGGTGCAGCGGTGATCGACCCGCGTACGCTCAGCTTCGTCTGGCCCCTGATGCTCTGGCTGCTGCTGATCGTGCCGCTGGCCGCGATGCTCTATGGCCTGCTGGTGCGTCGGCGCGCACGTCAGCGGGCCCGGTTTCCAGGCATGGTACCGGCCTCAACGCGCGCCCCGGGCCTGCGCGGCCTGATGGGGCGCCACGGTGCGATCCTGCTGATGCTGCTTGGGCTGAGCGCCCTCTTGCTCGCGGTGGCACGCCCGCGGGCCATGCTGCTAATGCCTACTGCGGTTGAAACCGTCATGCTGGCCATCGACACCTCGGGCAGCATGCGCGCGGCCGACGTCAAGCCAAGCCGCATCGAGGCGGCGCAGGCCGCTGCGCGAGCCTTCGTCGAAGACATGCCCGGGCGTATGCGTGCCGGTATCGTCACCATCTCGGGCACCGCCGCGGTGGCGCAAGCCCCCACGACCGAACGTGATGACCTCTACCGAGCGATCGAGGGCGTTCAACTGCAGCGCGGGTCCGCCATCGGAAGTGGCATTCTCATCAGCCTGGCCGAGCTCTTACCGGGCGCTGGCATCGATGCGCAAAAGATCATCAACGGGGCCTCGGATGAGGCCCGACGCGAGCCCCAGGGTGCAGCACTCGGCGCCCGATCAGGCGGATCGGCAGGCCCCGCCAAGGGAGCACCGGACAAGGCGGGCCCCGCGGCATCAACCGACCGGGGCCCTGCCACGGCCGCCGCGGAGCCTGGCTCCAATCGCAGTCATGCCATCATCTTGCTGACCGACGGCCAGGGCAACACCGGCCCGGACGCCCTCAAGATGGCTGAACTGGCCGCGCAGCATGGCGTACGCATTTTCACGGTGGGCGTGGGCACGCCCGAGGGCGTGACGCTCAACGCACAGGGCATGGCCATGCGGGTTCGCCTCGACGAGGAGGCGCTGAAGAAAATCGCCGACATCACCCAGGGCGAGTACTTTCGCGCCACGAGCGCACCGGACCTGAAAAAGATCTACCGGGAACTCAGTTCACGACTGACGCTGGAGCGCCGGCAAATGACCGAGGTCACCGCCGTGTTTGCATTGTTTGGCGCCCTGCTGGCCATGCTCGCGGCCTTGGCCTCGATGATGCGCACGGGACGCATTGCCTGAGGTACTGCGACACGAGGGCTCTGCGCAGGCCCCGCCGTCAGATCGCCGTCAAAGCGGCTCAAGTGGCTGCGGCTTGACCGACTTTGGATTGCTCGTGTGCCGCGTGCCCGGATGAACGCCGGGCCCGGATGAAAGCGCCCTGCCTGCCGAATTCGATCCGGGCCACCACGCCCCTGCCCTCGGCACCGGGCACCAGGGAGAACTGCGCGCCTAGCAAGCGCGCATACTCGGCGACGATCGACAGGCCCAGGCCCGTCCCCTGATGCAGCATTCGATCCGACTCGCCGCGATGCCAGCGTTGCAAGCTCGTGTGGGGGCTCGCCTGCGGCAGCCCCGAGCCATTGTCGGACACCGTCAGAACGACTGCGGGGGGATTGTTGTTGCGCTCGGCAAGCACGTCGATACCGACCGTGATCTGTGCGCCATCGGCTGGAGAACACTTCACAAATGCGTGACGGCAGGCATTGTCGACCAGGTTGTTGACCATGCCCTCCACCAGGGCAACGTTCGCTGTAATCAGCACCGGCTGGTCCAGCCCTGTCGCGCCCAGGTCGATCCCTGCGGCCTCGGCGTGGTCGATGAAACGCAGTAAAACCTCTCGCACCAAGGTATCCAGGCGAACAGGCTCGGGCGTAATCGAGCGCTCGGCCTCATCGGCAAAGGCCAGCGCCAACAACTGATCAACCAATCGACTCGCCTTGTCCTGGGTCTGGATGATCGCCTTGAGTTGCGCCTTCATGTCCGATTCGGTGCTGCAGCGCAAGCCGTATTCGGCAAGCGCACGGATGCCCGACAGCGGCGTGCGCAGTTCGTGAGCGATGTTGCCGGAGAACTCCCGCTGCGCCTCGACGCCCCGACCAATCGTAGCCAGCAACGCGTTGAAGCTGTCGCCCAGGCGGACAAAATCGCGCACCGGTGAGTCAACCTTGACGGGCGACAGGTCGTAGGCATCGCGCTGCTGCATGTCCCGTTCGATACTCACAAGCGGGGCCAGGTCCGACGCGACAAACCGGCGGATGCCAACAATGAGCAACAACAAAAGAAGCATTTGCGGCAGGAGCGTGACGGTCAGCAACTGCCACAGCATCGCGTCCCGGCCCGCCGTGGTCTGACCCACCGTGACGAAAAATGGGGGGCTGCCCGACCGGAAGATGGTGGCGGACCGAACGCGGCGCCCCTCGAAGTCGGTTTCCGAGAAGTAGGGCAGGCGCTTGCCTGCGTCCGGCACCCCACCCAGCCCGAGGTGGCCGGCAATAAAGTCACCATTGGCCGAGTAGACCGAAAAGAAGATCGACTCGGTCGAATCGAACAGGACCGCCCGCAGTTCCTCCGCCGTCAGCCGCAGCCTGGGGCCTCCGCCTGCGGGTTCGCCCGGCAACACGCGTTCAGCCACGAGCAAGGCATCCTCAACCAGGCTGCGGTCGTAAGCCTCCTGCATGAAATGCGCCGCGATCCAGACCGCCGCGCAGCTGCCGACCAGCCAGGTGATCGCAAGCCACATGGCGATATGGCGAACCAGCCTTTGCGCAAGGGTTGGCAGCCCGTGGGCCTCTATGGCTGGCAATCGGGCACCAGCGAATAGCCCAGGCCGCGCAGCGTCCTGATTTTGACGCCCCCGCCCGCGAGCTTCTTGCGCAGGCGGGAAATGAAGGCCTCGAGCGCATTGGCGGCCAGCAGATCATCGAGGCTGGACAGCTTGTCAGCCAGGTCGCGCTTGCTCACGACCCGCCCCACCGGGCTCATCAATTCCCACAGAACCTGAAACTCCCTCGCTGGCAAAACGAGTTCCTCCCCAGACAAGATGAAGCGACGATGCACGCGGTCGAGGGTCAGATCGCCCACCGACTGCACCTCGTCCAGGTAACTGCGCGCCCTGCGCACCAGCGCACGCAGGCGGGCCTCGACCTCGTCCAGCTCAAAGGGCTTGCCCAGGTAGTCATCCGCGCCCGCGTCCAGCCCCCGGATCCGCTCCTCGGTCCGGTTGCGGGCGGTGAGGACCAGGACCGGGGTTCGGTCCCCCCGTTGCCGCGCCGAGCGAATGAGGTCGAGCCCATTGCCCAGCGCAGAAGACGGCAAACGCGTCGAGGGCAGATTGAGGTCGAGCAAAATGGCATCGAAGGGCTGAACCAGCCAAAGATGGTGCGCATCGGCCATGTTGTCCGTAGCGTCGACCAGATGCGCATGATCGGCGAGGCTTCTCGCCAACACCCCGCGCAACACCGGATCGTCTTCAACCAGCAGAATTCTCATCGGCTCGATTTGCATCGCCCCACATCGCCTGGGGCGGTCAGCGCCGCGGTCAGGCTCAGGTCAGCCGACGCGTGGCATAAACCAGCCGTGAGCATACGACAAACCCTGTTCCGACCGACATGCGCGCTCGCGCTGGCACTCGCGGTCTGCGCAGCAGCCCCTCGGGCTCAGGTGCCCGCGTTGTCAGCCGCCCCGGTTCCCGCCACAGAGACCGAGGCCATCACCCTGGATCGCGCCCTCGCGCGAGCTGACCAGCACCCTGATCTGGCCATGGCCCGGGCCGATGTCGAGGCCGCTGCCGGCGATATCCTCACGGCTGACCATGCTCCCTTGCCCGTGCTGTCCACCAGCGCCGCCTCAATTGACCTGCAGAACGGCCTCGGTAACGGCTCCTGGCTGGGGAGCAAGCTCATCGACAAGGGGATTAGCCTCGACTGGACCTGGGAGCGCGGCGACAAGCGCCGGCACCGTACCGAAAGCGCCGAGCAGGCGTGGGGCGCTGCACACCTCGACTATCTCGACCGGCACCTGCAGCGTCGTCTGATCATCGCGGCCGCCTACTGGGATCTGGTCGCGGCACAGGATCGGGAAAGTGATTCACGGGCGATGCTCGAGAGCGCCGAACAACTGGCGGAGGTGGCCCGGCTCAGGCTCGAGCGGGGCGATATCTCGGAGCAGGAGGCTGGCCGAATCCTGATCGAGACGGCCCGCGCACGCAATGATCACGCCGCAATCCAGGCGGCCCGCCAGCTGGCGGCCATCGCGCTTGCCCGTGCCTCCGGCAAGCAATCGCCGCACCTGCGCAGTGTCAGCGCCTGGCCTGACGCCGAGTCGGGCCAAGTCAACATCCCGACCGCGCAGGGGCTGCGCGAACTCATTGGCGAGCGGGCCGATGTCAAGGCCAGCCAGGCGCGCGTGCGCGCCGCCCAGGCCGCGCTGGCGCTTGCGCGTGCGTTGCGGGTCCCTGACATCACCTGGGGGGGCGGTTTCAACAATTACCCACCCGACCAACGCGCAAGCGTCCAGGTTCGGGCGCAGATGCCCCTGCACTTCAACTATCAATTCGACGGCGAGGCCAAGCGCGCTGCCGCACAACTACAAAGAGCCGAAGAGGAGACCCGCCTCATCATGGCCAATGCCGAATCGGAATTGCTCGCGCTACTCATGCAAAGGCGGGACGCCGCGCAGCGCCTGACGGTCTTCGAGCGGGAGATCCTGCCACGCTCCCAAAGCGTGCTCGAGCGCGCCGAGGCCGCCTATACGCGGGGCGCCACCCCGCTCACCGAGCTGCTCGAGGCTCGGCGGACCCACCGCAGCGTCAGGCTCGAGGCCGCACAGGCTCGCCTCGACCACGCCAAAGCGGACACCGAATGGGCGCTTCGCTCTCGCCCCGCGCCACCCGGCGGGGCCTTGCCGCCCGCACCCCGCCGCTGATCGGGGAAGACTCCCGCATGCGTTATCGACGATTCGTCCCGATCTGCCTCGCCCTGCTCTTCGCCTTGAGCGGCTGCCAGGATCCTCAGCCTCCGTCGCCGCCTGCGGCCAAGCCGATCCTGGAGGGCTCGCAGTTGCGTTTTCCGGCTGGGCACCCGCAACTCACCTCGCTCCCGACGGTCATGGCCGAGCGGGCGCAACCCGTCGACATCGAGATGCCCGCCCGGGTGGTCTGGGACGAGGATCGAACTCAACGCCTGTATCCGGCCTTCGCCGGCCGCGTCATGCGAATTCAGGCAGATGTCGGTCAGCGTATCAGTGCCGGGCAGGTGCTCGCCGAGTTGGCTTCGCCCGAGTTTGGCGTCGCTCAAGCCGAGTCGGCACGCGCGCAGGCCGATCTTGGCCAGGCCCGACGTCAGCATGAGCGCCTGCGCGATCTCCACGGACTGGGTGTCGCGCCACGCAAGGAGCTCGAGCAGGCAGAGACCGAGGTCTTGAGAGCGCAGGCCGAACTGGAGCGTGCGCAGGCCCGGACCCAGCTGTATGGCAGCTCGGGGGGGGTCAACCAGCGGCTGGCGCTGGTCGCCGGGGTGACGGGCGTCATCATCGAGCGAAACGTCAATCCCGGCCAGGAGCTCCGCCCCGACCAGTTCGGCCCCGGCTCGCCTGCGCTCTATGTGCTGAGCGACCCCACCCGTCTATGGCTGCTGATCGATGTGCGCGAAGGCGAGTTGGCCGCGCTGCCAATCGGGCGCCAGATCGGTTTTGTTGCCCACGCGTATCCGCAACGGCGCTTCACTGCCACCGTTCACGCGTCCAGCGATGCGATTGATCCAGTCAGTCGAACCATCAAGGTCCGCGCTCGTATCGACAATGCCGACCGGGCACTCAAGGTCGAAATGCTGGGCAAGGTCAGGCTGAGCCAGTCGCTGGGCGAGGGGGTGTTCATTCCGGCCGCCAGCGTCTTCCTCCAGGAGGGCAACCATTGGGCTTATGTTGTGCCGGCGCCGGGTGTCTTCGAACCCAGAAAGGTCAGCATCGGCCACCGGGGCAGTTCGCGAGTTCTCATCAGCGCTGGCCTTGCCGAGGGCGAACGGGTGGTCAGCGAAAACGTGCTGCTGCTCGCGCGCATGTATCGCAACGCACAGGAAACCCAGCAGCAGGGACACGCCACAACCCGGCAAGACGACCCACGATGAGACGAGTGATCCGCTATGCGCTGGGTCAGCCCATGCTGGTTATCCTGGCAACCGCCCTGTTCGCACTGGCGGGCGTCGTGGCCTTCAAGAATCTGTCGGTCGAAGCGTTTCCCGACGTGACCGACACCCAGGTGACCGTGATTGCACTTTTTCCCGGCGCAGCGGCCGAGGAGGTGGAAAAACAGGTCACCCTGCCGATTGAAGTGGCGCTGTCCGGACTACCCAACTCGATCAGGCTGTTCTCTCACACACAGTTCGGCCTCTCGTTCAATGTCATCACCTACGATGACAATGCCGACGTCAATCTGGTTCGCCAACAGGTCAACGAACGTCTCCGAGGCGTCTCTTTGCCCGCCGGGGTCGAGGCCAATATTGCCCCCAATGCTACGCCGGTCGGCGAGATCATGCGCTACCGGCTGGTGGGAACGGGGCAGAGCCCGACCGATTTGCGAACCATCGAAGACTGGACCGTCGAGCGCGCCCTCAGGCAGGTTCCCGGTGTTGCCGACGTCGTAGCAATGGGCGGCGCCATCAAGCAGTACGAGGTTCAACCCGACCCCGAAAAGATGCGTGCCTACAAGCTCACCTATCAGCAACTGCTGGAGGCGCTGGGGCGCAGTAACGCCAACGCCGGAGGAAGCTACGTCTCCCAGGGCGGGCAGCAGTACACCATTCGCGGCATCGGACTGTTGCGCAGCACCGAAGATATCGGGCGCATCGCCATCACTTCACGGCAGAACACACCGGTTCTGGTATCCGACGTGGCCCGCGTCAGCGTGGGCGAAATCCCGCGCCTGGGTACCGTCGGGCAAGACCTCGACGATGATGTCGTCACCGGCATCGTCATCATGCGGCGAGGCGAAAACCCTTCGGCGGTGCTGCGCAAGGTCAAGGAGCGAATCGCCGACCTGAACGCCCGCGGCTTGCCCCCTGGGGTCGAAATCGTGCCTTTCTATGACCGAACCTGGCTGATGTCGCGAACGCTCTCGTCGGTCTTCACCAATCTGCTCGAAGGCGCGCTGCTCGTCTCGCTGGTGCTTTACCTGTTCCTGTCGAACCTGCGCGCAAGCCTGCTGGTGGTCCTGATCATTCCGCTGTCACTGCTGGCCACCTTCCTCGGTCTGAAAATCATGGGCGTACCCGCCAACCTGCTGAGCCTGGGCGCCATGGATTTCGGCATCATCGTCGACGGCGCGGTGATCGTGATTGAGAACATCATGCACCGGCTGTCAGAACGCGGCGAGAACATGAGCGAGCGCGAGCGCTCGAAGCTGATCGAGTCGGCCACTAACGAAGTGGGACGGCCGACACTCTTTTCGATGCTGATCATCATCGCCGCGCACATTCCCATCTTCGCGCTACAGCGCCACGAGGGCAGAATCTTTCAGCCGATGGCGCTCTCGGTTACCGCCGCGCTGATTGCCTCGTTGATCCTCTCGCTCACGCTCGTTCCCCTGTTGGCCAAATACGCCCTGCGTCGCAAACTGCCGCACGGTGACAACCGGATCGTCTCAGCCGCCAAGCGGGCCTATCTGCCTGCGCTGCGCTGGGCGCTCGGGGCTCGCAAAACCGTGGTCGCACTGGCCCTGCTTGCCTTCTGTATCGCCATCGGTCTGGCCTCGCGCCTCGGATCCGAGTTTCTCCCCGAACTCAACGAGGGCACCCTCTGGGTCAACATTCGCCTGCCCGCCAGCGTGTCGATCGAGGAGGCGCAGCGAGTGCTGCACAAGGTGCGCGTCAGTCTTCGGGAGGTGCCCGAAGTCCGCTCGGTGGTCTCGAAGGCAGGCAAGCCCGAGGACGGAACCGATCCCAAGACCATCAGCATGGCCGAGATGTTTGTCGACCTCAAGCCGCCCGAAGCCTGGCGGCGGGGGCTCACCCGCGAAAAACTGCTCGAGGAACTCGAGCACGCCGCCACCGCCGTTCCCGGCATGGAGCCCACGTTTTCCCAGCCCATCCGCGACAACGTGCTCGAGTCCATTTCCCAGATTGACGGGCAGATCGTCATCAAACTGGCAGGCGATGACCTCAATCTGCTCCGAACCACCATGCAGGCCATCGAACACCAGGTCAAAACCGTCCCAGGTGTGTACCGGGCGGAAATCGATCGGCTCGGCGAACTGCCGCAATTGCTGATCGAAGTCGACCGCGATCGCGCCGGCCGCTACGGGCTCAACGTCGCCGACATCCAGGACGTCATCGAAGCCGCGCTGGCAGGCAAGGCCGCCACCAGTCTCTGGGAGGGCGAGCGCCGCTTCGGGCTGGCCTTGCGCCTGTCGCCCGAGCTTCGGTCGCTGCCCAGCCTGGCCGGCATTCCAATCCCGACACCGGATGGCGGTTATGTCGCGCTTGGTGCGGTCTCGAGCTTGAGCGAAACCGGCGGCGCCATGAACATTGCACGCGAGTCGGGCCGACGAACCATGGCCATCGGTATCTTCATTCGGGGCCGCGACATGGGTTCCGTCGTAGGCGAGATGCAGCAGCGGGTTCAAAAACACGTCGCCATCCCTCAGGGCTACACGCTCGCCTGGTCGGGCGAATTCGAAAATCAGGAGCGTGCGATGAAGCGGCTCAGTATCGTCGTGCCGATCTCGCTGCTACTCATCTTCGTGCTGCTCTTCGATGCATTCAAATCATTCAAGGCGGCGCTACTCATTCTCATGAACGTGCCCCTGGCGCTCATCGGTGGC
>CAIVPX010000174.1 GCA_903907905.1 uncultured bacterium
AAGCCCGGTGCCGAGTCGACGTTGACATTGAATTCGCCGCGCTCGAAGCCGAGCCGGGCCGGGCCGCGGTCGACGCCCCAGACAGGGCGCACACGCAGGCCGAGCAGGTGCAGGCTCATGACCACGCGAAGGTCGGAAGAGGTGAAGCTCGAGCCGCCATAGATGAGCTGGCGGTCGCCGATCTTGACGACGTCGGCCGGCGCCTTGATGCCGAGCGAGGGCGAGCCGTAGACCAGCGCCCCCTGCGGTGACATGAGGATGGTTCGCCAGCTCGGCAGGTCGAACTTGACGCGCTCGTCCTTCAGCGCATAGTTGACGACCGTGGAGGCCGACACGGAAATGACCGACAGGCCATCGGGCCGGGCCTGCTGCTGAAACTGATTGGCGCCCGTGATGGTGCCAGCCCCCGGGATCGTGCGCACCTGGACGCGGGGCTTGCCAGGCAGGTTGGCGGCCAGATGTGGCGCCAGCGTGCGGGCATAAATGTCGTTGCCGCTGCCCGCGCCGCCGGGCGCGTAGAGCTCCACCGTCTTTCCGGCGAAGTCGGGGCTCTGTGCCCGGGCCGAACCGGCGCCCCAGCCCGCCAGGAGCGACACGCCCGCCTGATTGAAGGCGCGGCGTCCGGTGGATGGTTTCATGGCCATGAAGATTCTCCGTCTGGGGGGCTGCGGGTGAAGGGCGTCTCAGATGTCATAGGCTTCGCCGGCACGCAATCGTTCCTCGCGTGCCTGTTCCTTGCGGAACTTGTCGAGGGCGGCTTCCCGGACCGATTGAAGCCGATCCAGGGCGATGACGACCACGCCATCGCCATCGGCCACCAGCCAGTCGCCGGGGTTGACCACGGTACCGCCCACGGCAATCGGCGCCTGCAACCAGCCCGGGTGATGACGCACGCCGCCACGTACCGATGTGCCCTGGCAGAACACCGGGAAGCGCATGGCGCGGATCTGGTCCGAGTCGCGGGTGCAGCCGTTGGTGACGACCCCGGCGATGCCTCGGCGTTGGGCCGCAATGCTGGCGCCACCGCCCCAGGTGGTGACACCGGGTTGACCGCCGCCGTCAATCACCAGCACCGATCCGGCCGGCGCCAGATCCACTGCCTTGCGCATGGCACTGAGGTCGTTCGGCCAGCAACGGACGGTGAAGGCAGGGCCCGCCAGTCGCGCGCCCTCGAACAGTGCTCGGATATCCGGGCTCATATCGCCGCATTTGCCGTTGCTCTCGTAAACGGTCGATGCCGGCAGCGTGAGGAAGTCGTGCAGCAGATTCGGGTCTGCGCTCATGCCCGGGTCTCCGCGGGCTCGCCCAACTCGGGATGCTCCTTGAGCCAGTGGAGCAGGGCACCTTTGAGACCGCCCTGCTCGATGGTGTTTCGAACGAAGGGATCGAGCGCGCGGAAGCTCAGTTCACGACCTGTGGCGAGATGGATGACCTGACCGCTGCTGAAGTCGACCTCGATCTCATCGCCTTCGCTGACAAGGTCGCGCAAACCCCGGCAGGGCTGCAGGCAGGGCAGGCCGAGGTTCATCATTGCCCTGGCCACAGGCACGGGAACCGACTCGGCCAGCACCCGAAGGCCGAAGGCCTGCATGGCCAGAAATCCCGAGATGTGGGGCTTGCCGCAGCCGAAGTTTCGACCGGCCACGACGAAGTCGCCCGGTTTCATCCGCGAGATGAGCGTGGTGTCGTGGTTCTCGAAGAGGTGAGGAATGAGCTCGGCGGGGTCGGTGCTTCGCGACTGCACCATCTGCTGGGTGATCACGCCGCCGTCATGCGGAAAGTTGTCGCCGAGCAGATGAGCCCGGCCGCGCGTGCGCCATTGAAATGCCATGAGCGAGGTCTCCCGGTTGCGCAAGGCTCAGTGGAAGCGGGCGAGTTCGCTCGCGTACTGCCTGGGATCGCAGAGCGCCCCCTCGATGGCCGAGGCGGCGACCGTGAGCGGGCTGCCGAGATAGGCCTGGGCGCTGGGGTCGCCCATCCGGCCTGCGGTATTGGTGGCTGCGGTTGAAATGGACACCTCGCCCGCGGCAAGCAGGCCGGATCGCCCACCCGCGCAGGGCCCGCAGCCCGGTGGCAGCAGCGTGGCGCCCGCGTCCATGAAGATCTGCATCAGCCCCTCGTCGGCGAGTTGCCGCGCGATTCGCGTGGTGCCGGGCACCACGACCATGCGCACGCCCGGCGCGAGCGTGCGGTGGCGAAGGAGCAGGGCCGCGCTGGCCATGTCTTCGTACATCGATGAGCCGCAGGAACCGAGGTAGGCGTGATCGATCGGGCGCCCCACCACCTCGTCGATGGGTGCGGCGCGGTCGGGCGAGCCGGGGAGTGCCACCTGCGGGACCAGTTCGGACAGTTGCAGATCGAGCCGGGCCTCGTAGTGAGCCGCTTCGTCGCCCCGCAGCGCTTGGCAGTCGGGCGCAGCGCGGCCATCGAAGTGCATGGGCGGAAACAGCACGTGGGCTGCACCGATCTCGGTGAGCGTGTTGCACAGCCCCACCCGGGAGGCGACGGTCATCTGTTCGGCCCCGTCACCGCAGAATTCGAAGACGCGACTGTCGTACTCGATGCCCGCCTGGTCCGAGGTGAGCGAGTGACCCAGTCGAAAGCCGAGGTCACGCGCATGACTGCCCGGCTGAAACTGCCCGCGCAGGTTCACCCTGACCGATTGCGGTACCTCGAAGAGCAGCCGGCCGGTGGCGAGCACCACCGTGGTTTCATTGCCCGAGGCCAGCGCGTAGGCGCCCAGGGCACCGAAGGTGCTGCAGTGCATGTCGTAGGCGATGACGAAGGCGCCCGGCACCACCATGCCGTTTTCCATCGGAAAGAGGTGGCCATGGCCGTTCTGGCCGACGTCGGAGAAATGCCCCACCTGCCAGGCCTGCGCGATCGCGCGGTTGGCCCGGGCCTTTTCGGCCACTCGGGGCGACACGTAGATGACATCGTGATCGGTCACCAGCGCCACGCGCTCGGGGTGCGTGATGCGACGGTAGCCCAGGGCCGACAGCTCCTTGTGGGCGGTCTGCACATAGCCGTCGTGCACGATGACCCAGCGCGGATCGGGTTGCACCTGATCGCCCGCGCGGCAGACGCGATCGCCCACCGCCCGGGAGATGAGCTTTTCGGCCATGGTCAGCGGCGGAGCCCCTGCCCGGTCGTGATTGGTATCGGCGGTCATTCGGTTCCCCTGCACATCACGCAAGCGCCCCGGATTCTGCTGAGATTCCCTGACGGGAACAAGGGAACGCAGTCTCGTTATTTGGGGGACGAGCCGTTGCGCGCCTGGTCAAGCGCCGCGCGCACGCCGCGTGTCGCGCTGTCTGACGAGTTCGATGGCGGTGGCTTGCGCCTGGCTGGCGCTGGTGGCGCAAAAATCGGCATTGACCTCGTCGGCCAGTTGCGGACGCAGGAAGGCCTGGGTGCCGCCCACCATGACGATGAGATCGGGGTTGCGAGACACCGCGCGGCAGCGCGAAATGACCCGGTGCACCGACAGCAGGTCGTGGTCGACCGAGAGGGTGACGCCCAGCACGTCGATGGATTCAACCTGCAACTGATCGGCGATTCGCTCGAACTTCACGGCGGGCCCGGCCATGACGGCCCAGCCGTGCCAGCTGAAGATTTCCGCGACGATGTAGGAGCCCAGCGTGTGCTGGCTGTTGGCGGGCCGCGAGAGCAGGACCTTGTAGGGATTGCTCGCCCGGGTCGCGCTGCGCAGACGCTCGTCGGCCACATCGAAGACCAATTCCTCCAGCCGGGCGATGCCGGCTGCGACCGTGAAGGGCCCGATCTGATCGCTGGCACACCACTCGCCCAGGACCATGGCCGCGCCCGTGACCGCTTCGACCAGAAACTGCTCGGCATCCTGGCAACGGCGCATCAGGGCGTCGGACGAGTGGGAAAAGGGCACATCACCCTGGCCGATGGCGGCGGCCGCCAGTTGCCGGATCATGTCCTGCGGCACGCCGGGGTGAACACGCTGCGCGTCAAGTGCCTGCACATAGGTGGCGGGCAGCGCAAAGTTGAGCAGAGCCTTGCTCATGGGATGTGTCACACCTTTCGAACCTGGCGACAAGGGCACAGCACGTCGTGTCCAGGTAGGTTGACACTCTAAACTGTAAGCCTGTACTAACGCAAGCGGGTTTCTGCCGTTTTCGCCACCTGGCGACCGCCGGGCGTTGAGGGGCGACCGCTGGCCGATGCCGGGTGTAGCGGGGGGCGGCTACCAGCCGTTGAAGCGCGGCCAGGACGCCGAGGGCTCGCCCGCTCGCAAGACGGCGTAGGCCTCGTGCTGCGCGCCGGTGGCGCAGGCGTGATTGGGCAGCACACGGAGGCGGCTGCCGATCGGAAAGCGCTTGGCGACATCGCCGACTGGCGACTGCCCGTCCCGCAGGGATACGATGCCGTGCTCCTGATTGGCCTGCGACAGGGTCCAACCGGTGAGTAACTGGCCCTGCTCATCACAAACCAGACCGTAGCCCTGATCGACCGCCTGTTTGTGTGTTCCCCGATCGCGGCTGAGTGCCATCCACCCGGCATCGACGATCACCCAGCCCCGCTCGATCTGATGGCCGATGACGGTACAGAGTACCGAGAGGGCGATGTCCTCGGGGGTGCACACGCCTACGCCGGCCATGACGAGGTCAAAAAATACATAGACCCCGGCGCGGACCTCGGTGACGCCCTCGAGGCGCTCGGCCGACAGTGCCGTGGGCGTGGAGCCGACGCTCACCACCGGGCAGGCAAGCCCAGCGGCGCGCAGGCGTTCGGCCGCGCGCACGGTGAGCGCGCGCTCCTGCTCGGCCAGTTGTGCAAGCGCCTGCGGGGTGTTGAGATCGTAGGAACTGCCCGCGTGAGTCATGACGCCGTGCAAGGCACCCACGGCGCCCAGCGTCTGGCCGATCTGCAGCAGCAGCGGGGCGTCGGGGTGAACGCCCGCGCGATGGCCGTCGCAGTCGATCTCGATGAGTACCGACAGCGGCCGACCGTGGTGCCGTACGGCGGCGGCCACCGCTTCGGCAGCTGCCAGCGAGTCGACGACAATTTGAATCCGGCAGCCGCGCTGCTGCAGCGCCATGACCTCGGCCAGGCGGTGAGGCGCGATGCCGACCGCATACAGAATGTCCTCGAAGCCTGCCTCAAAAAAGGTCACGGCCTCCTTGAGGGTGGAGACGGTAATCCCGGTCGCGCCTGCGTGCTGCTGGGCGCGCGCCACCTCCACGCACTTCGATGTCTTGACATGCGGGCGAAAGACGACCCCCAGCTGCCGCATGCGCGCGGCCATACGCTCGATGTTGTGCTGCATCCGGTCGGCGTCGAGCAGCAGCGCTGGGGTGGGCAGGTCGGACAGGGCGCTCATGGGCGCGCGACCGGGCGCTTGCGCGCCATATGTCGGACGCTTATTTGCGAACCAGGCTGCATTCGCTGTCCTTCAGGGGAATGGCGGTGTCGTTGGCGCTGACCGTGCGCACCAGTTTGAAGTAATCCCACGGAGCCTTGGACTCTTCGGGAGCCTTGACTTCCATGAGCGCAAACTCGCGCATGACTCGGCCGTCCTCGCGAATGCTGCCGTTTCGCGTGAAGAAATCATTGATGGGCATCTTACGCATCTGCTCAACCACCTGCGGACCATTATCGGTTCCGGCGGCCTTCACAGCATTGAGGTAATGCATGACCGCACCGTAGACGCCCGCCTGGATATGGTTGGGCATCTTCTTTTCCTTTTCGAAGTAACGGCGGGACCACTGCCGGGTCTGCTCGGTGGCGTCCCAGTAAAAGGGGGTCACGAACTGAACGCCCTGGGCCGTCTTGAGGCCGAGCGAGTGCACATCGTTGATGGTGACGCTCAGACCCGCGAGCTTCACGCCCTTGCCGGCGATGCCGAACTCGCCGGCCTGCTTGATGGCATTGGTGAAGTCGCTGCCCGCGTTGGCCAGCGCGATCACCTTGGGCTTGGCGGCGGCCGCCTGGACCAGGAAGGAGGCGAAATCGGCGCTGTTGAGCGGGTGCCTGACTGATCCGACGACCTTGCCGCCCGACTCCTCGACGAACCGGCTGACATCGCGCTGGAGCGCCTGGCCAAAGCCATTGTCCTGCGTGAGAAAGTACCAAGCATCGCCCCCAGCCTGCACGATGCCGCGGGCCGTGCCCGCTGCGAGGGCGTAGGTGTCGTAGGTCCAATGCACCGACATGGGCGAGCAGGCCTTGCCGGTGAGGTCGGACGAGGCCGCGCCGGAAATGAGGAAGGGTGTCTTCAGGTTGCGGGTGATTTCCTGAACTGCGAACGCCACCGAGGAGGTGGGCACGTCGATGATGACCTTGACCTGCTCGGACTCGATCCAGCGCCGGGCAATGGTGGAGCCAACGTCGGGCTTGTTCTGATGATCGGCCGTCACGATTTCGATGCGACGGTTGAGCACCCGGCCGCCGAAGTCTTCAACCGCCATCTGCGCGGCGGTGACCGACCCGGTGCCAGTCAGGTCGGCATAAATGGACGACTTGTCGTTGAGTACGCCCAGCCGGAGTGTTTCCTGGGCCTGAGCGGGTGAGAGCGCCAGCCAGAGGGCGCTCGCGAGAATGAGTCGGTGGGGTCGAAAACGTGTCATGCGGGGTCTCCTGGGTGAATCGTTTTTGTTGGCGATCGGGTGTTCAGATTTCCTGCACGATCAGCGCGCCACTGTCGTGAACGCTGGCACGCTGACCTGGCAGCAAGACCGTGGTGGTGTCCAGTTGCTTGATGATGGCCGGTCCTTCCACACGGGCGCCGAGCGCCAACTGGTCGCGACGATAGATGGGCGCGTGGGTGAAGCGCTGATCCGCGTACAGGGGCTGATGCCCGACGGGCTCGGGGGGCTTGCGGCTTCGCCGCAGCGTCGAGGGCGGCTGGGGGCGCTTGAGCGCAGCGGTGGCGGTGACGTGAAGCGTCACCAGTTCCACCGGCGTATCGGCCTGGCTGAAGGTGTAGAGCGACTCATGCAGACTGTGGAACCGGTCGATTGTCTGTTGCAGGGTGCGCGGATTGACGGTCCGACCCGCCCAGGGCACCGTGAGCTCAAAGCCCTGGTGGGCGTAACGCAGGCTTGCCTGCCATTGAATCCGCTGCTGGCGCGGCGCGATGCGCTCCTGAGCGAGCCAGGCGCGCGCCTGGCCTTCGAGCTCGGCAAACAGGTTCGCGATCCGGTCGAGCCGATAGTGCGGCGGAAATTCGACGCAGGTGCGCGAGAAGTCGTTGCGCAGATCGGCGGTGAGCAGACCATAGGCGGACAGCACCCCCGGGTTGGCCGGGATGATCTGCGTGCTCATGCCCAGCAGTCGCGCGAGCGAGCTGCCGTGAACGGGGCCCGCGCCACCGAAGGGCAGCAGGGCAAAGTCGCGGGGGTCGAGCCCGCGCTCGACCGAGACCAGCCGGATGGCGCCGACCATGGCGTGGTCAACGATATCGAGAATGCCCTGCGCCGCGCGCGGCACCGTCAGACCCAGCGGCCGCGCAATCCGCTCGCGAATGGCGTGCTCGGCCGCCTTGACGTTTAGCGCGAAGCGATCGTCGAGCAGGCTTGGGCACAGTCGCCCCAGCACCAGGTTGGCATCGGTGACGGTAGGCTCGGTGCCCCCCTTGCCGTAGCAGACGGGGCCGGGGACCGATCCTGCGCTTTGCGGGCCGACCACCAGTTGACCGTCTTCGGTCACACGTGCAATCGAGCCGCCGCCCGCGCCGATGGTGGTGATGTCGATCATCGGCGTGTTGAGGGGCCAGTCGCCGATGCGGCCGCGCGAGGTGACCGCATGCGCACCGTCCCGGATGAGGCACACGTCGGCGGAAGTACCACCGATGTCGATGGTGATGAGGTCGTTGAGGCCGGCCTGCTGGGCGCTGCGGGCGGCGCCGATCACGCCGGCCGCCGGACCGGACAGCACCGTCTGGATGGGCTCACGCCGGACGGTATCGGTACCCGTGACGCCACCGCTGGACTTCATCAGCAAGATGGGGGCGACGACCCCCAGTTCGCCGGTGCGTTGTTCCAGGCGCGACACGTAGGAGGTGACCGCCGGCATGACGTAGACGTTGAGAATGGTCGCCATCGAGCGCTCGTACTCGCGAAACACCGGCAGGATGTCTGACGAGATCGAGATGTGCGCATCGGGCAGCGTTTGCCTGAGCAAGGCTCGCACCTGCTGCTCGTGGGCGGAATTGGCATAGCTGTGCAGCAGGCAGATGGCGATGGCCGAACAGCCGTCGGCCTTCAGCCTGTGGGCGAGCGCTTCGATCTGCTCGATATCGATGGCTTCATGCTCGCTGCCATCCACTTCGAGCCGCCCGCGGATTTCGTGCACGTCCCTGGGATGCACCGGGCGTTGCGGCTTGATCCACGAAAACATGTTGGCCTTGCGCGGGATGTCATGCCGGCCGATTTCCAGCACGTGCCGGAAGCCTTCGTTGGTGACGAGCGCAAGCGGCGTGCCCTTGCCCTCCAGAATGAGGTTGGTGGCCACGGTGGTGCCGTGATAGATGGCGCTCACCGACTGCGCAGCGATGCCATGCTGCGACAGCATCTGGGCAATGCCTTCTGCAAATCCAATGGATTGGTCCTGCGGGGTGGAGGGCACCTTGGCCAGATGCATCTGGCCGCTTTGGCCGTCCATCATGACGATGTCGGTGAAGGTACCGCCGATGTCGATACCGATCAGCACCGATGAACGTGGGCGCGACTTCATGAGCGCTTCTCCCTCGAGGCGCGGGCGCGCGGGCGCAGATTTCGCCCGTCCAGCGAGGCGGCGTAGACGTGACGGTGAAACAGATCGGCGGGCGGACGGCGCGTGTTTCGGAGCTTGTCGGTGGCCTTGGCATCGAGCTTGCGGTCAGCGCCGACCAGCACGACGCCATACTCGCTTCGAGCTTTTTCAACGCTGACGAAGCCGCCGAGGACGTCGGCGCGTACCTGTTCGGGTTCGCGGTCGAAGGGGTGCCCCCAGCCGCCGCCGCCGCCTGTCTCCATGCGGAAGATGTCGCCGCGTTTGAGCACGGTGCCGTCGGCCATGGGCGCAAGCACGCGCTCATCGGGCCGTCCAGGGTTGACCACGCAGCGGCCGATCCCGCCCATCTTGCCGCCGTGAATACCCCAGGGGGGCTGGTCATTGGCGTCGATCCGGTTGGACAGGATGGCCTGAGGCGCCAGCAATTCGAATTCACGGATGACGCCGGCGCCCCCGCGCCAGCGCCCCGGGCCGGACGAGTCGCAGTGGATCTCGTAGCGGCGCAGCCTCACCGGGTAACTGGTGTCCAGAAACTCGGCCGGGTAGTTTTCCTGGGCCACGAAGTACACCGCGTCGATGCCGTCGGCATGGGGGCGCGCGCCATTGCCCACCGCCACACCGTCGGTCAGCAGGAAGGGCTCACCCTGATCGGTGTGCCCGCGCAGGTAGTAGAGCCCGTAGACGTTGCTCGCGGCCACCGAGCGTCCCTGCGTGGCCTGGCCGATCAGGCCCAGGCACGCGCTCATCACGCGCACGAGCGTGACACCGCGCTGCCCCAGCGCCGCAGGCGAGCGCGGTTGCAGGATGCTGCCCTCGCGCAGCCTCACCTCGGCGAAGGCCCGCGCTGCCCCCTGGTTGAGCATGATGTGCGGTTCGTCGGCCAGCAGGTAGATACCGAAGACCATGCAGGGCACGTCGGGGTGCATCAGGTAGTTGATGGCGCCGGGGGACTGGTCATCGCTACCGGTGGCGTCGAGCACGAAGGTCTTGCCGGTGGCGTGCAGTTCGAAGTTGACCCGAAACGGGCCGTTGCCCCGACCGTCGGTATCGACGAGATCGGTGAACTGGTAATGCCCCGGCGGAAAGAGTTGCGCCATCTTCTTGCGGATGGTTCGCTCGGTTTCATTCAGCAGGTCATCGAAGATATTGAGCACCTGCGGTACACCGTGCTGCGAAAAGATTTCCTTGAGCCGGCGCTCGCCCAGGCGGACTGCTGCCACGCAGGCTCGCGTGTCGCCGCGAACCATGTCGGGGTAGCGCGAATTACGCTGAAAGATCCGGAAGGCGTCTTCGTTGAACTCGCCTCGGGTGTAGAGCCTGACCGGTGGCACGATGGTGCCTTCCTGAAAGATTTCGGTTGCATCGGGCGAGAGCGATCCCGGGCGCATGCCGCCCACATCGGAGAAGTGCGCCCACGATTGAATGAACCCGAGCAACTCCCCCGCCACGAAGATGGGCGATACGAAGACCTGGTCGGGGGTGTGCGAGACGCCGCCGTGAGAGCCGTAGCAGTCGTTGTACCAATACACGTCGCCCTCGGCCATGTCCTCCTTGCGATAGCGCTCAAACAGAGGCCGGATGAGGTCGCCGAACACGGGAATGTTGGTGCCGACGATCAACTGGCCCTGGGCATCGAACACGCCGGAGAAGAAGTCCTTCTTCTCGCGGATGAAGGGCGACATGGCCGTGCGTTCGATGAGCGCTTCCATTTCGGATTGCAGCGCGCGCAGCGCACCCTTGACCAGTTGCTTGCGGATGGGGTCGATGACGGCAGACCGGCGGGCCGGCGAGCGGGACGGTGTTCGGGATGGGGGCATCTGGAGCGCTTCGATTGGGGCCCGCTTGCGACCTGCTGGGGCGGGCATTGGGGGTGGGGCGACCGAGGTCAGGAACGGCGGCTGAATCTACTTGATCGATTCCGTCGCGGCAACTCTCGGGCGCCGAACGCCTTTCGTTTCTGCTCGAAGTGGCGGCCCGGCGCGAGCGCTGCCCTGTGATAGCCTCGACGACCCTGCCCGGCGCGGTACGCCCGGGGGTCTGGGTTCGTTCACCTGCGGGGCCGAGCGCTTCGCCGTCCGGGTGCCCACTTGAAATCGCCTGATCCGTCCCTTCTATCGTCAAATGACCGTCCACCCGCCGCGCCAGGCTGGGGTGAGGCGCTGGCCTTCTGGATCAAGCTGGGCTTCGTGAGCTTTGGAGGGCCTGCCGGCCAGATCGCGTTGATGCATCAGGAACTGGTCGAGCGACGCCGCTGGATTTCCGAGCGGCGCTTTCTGCATGCGCTCAATTACTGCATGGTGCTGCCGGGTCCCGAGGCACAGCAATTGGCCACCTACCTGGGCTGGCTCATGCACCGGACCTGGGGCGGGGTCATGGCAGGCGTGTTGTTCGTACTGCCCTCGCTCCTCATCCTGATCGGGCTGTCCTGGGCCTACATGGCGCTGGGCGAGACGCCCGTGGTGGCCGGGCTCTTTTACGGCATCAAGGCTGCCGTCACCGCCATCGTCGTGCAGGCCGCCTGGCGCATCGGGGCGCGTACGCTGCGTGACCCGCTCGCCTGGGCGCTCGCCGCAGCCTCCTTCGTGGCGATGTTTGCCTTCGATCTGCCTTTCCCGCTGATCGTGATCGTGGCGGCCCTGGTCGGTTATTTGGGCGCGCGCTGGAGGCCGCACCGCGCGCAGTCAGGCGGGTCGCACGGCAAGCCCGCGCAAACGCATGGGGCGGCGGTCATCGACGATGACTCGCCCATTGCGCAGCATGCGCGCTTTCGCTGGGGCCGATTGTTGGCGGTGCTGCTGGCAGGGGCCATGCTCTGGTGCCTGCCCATGGGCCTGCTGAGCTTGAGCCTGGGCTGGTCACACAGCCTGACCCAAATGGGGTGGTTCTTTACCAAGGCGGCACTGCTCACCTTCGGCGGTGCCTACGCGGTCCTGCCCTATGTCTACCAGGGTGCGGTTCTGCATTACGGCTGGCTGAGTCCGACGCAGATGATCGACGGGCTTGCGCTGGGTGAGACGACACCCGGACCCCTCATCATGATCGTGGCCTTCGTGGGCTTTGTCGCCGCGTATGGCAAGGCGCTGTTCGGCCCGGAGGCCTTGTTCCTGGCGGGGGCGGTCGCGGCCACCCTGGTCACGTGGTTCACCTTCCTGCCCTCGTTCATCTTCATTCTCGCGGGCGGGCCGATGGTGGAGTCGACCCGTGGCGAGTGGCGCCTGGCCGCGCCCCTCGGCGCGGTGAGTGCCGCAGTCGTGGGCGTCATCGTCAATCTGGCGCTGTTTTTCGCAGGACACGTGTTCTGGCCCGCCAGCCAGTCGGGGCGCTTCGATCCGCTCGCCGCGCTGATCGCCGCCGGCGCCGCGTTGGCGCTCTTTCGCTTCAAGCGCAGCGTGATCGAGGTGATCGGGGTGAGCGCGGTGCTGGGCCTCGCGCTCAGGCTCGCAGGGGTTTGAACGGGTCAGTCTGCCGGGGGCAGGTCGGTCAAGGATTGCAGATAGCCATCCACGCTCAGCGACTGGCCCGAGATGTTCACGCCCATCGGCGACGCGAGAAAGCGCGCCAGCGCTGCGATTTCTTCGGGTTCGATCATCCGGCCAAGGGCCACCTTGCGCAGGCTTCGCGCCTCGATCTCGTCCACCGTGACCCCTTCGGCCGCTGCCCGCCGTGTCGAATTGCCCAGCCTGCGTTCACCGCGAACGATGCCCGGCAGAATGGCGTTGGCGCGGATGTTGAGCGGCCCGAGTTCCATGGCCAGGCATTGGGTGAAGCCGATGAGCGCGAACTTTGAGGTGGAGTAGGGCGAGCGCAGCGCGTACGGTACCCGGCCTGCCGCCGACGAGATGTTGATGATGCTGCCGCCGCCTGCACGTTTGAGCAGAGGCACCGCGCGACGCGTGCAGAGGAAGGCGCCGTTGATGTTCACGTCGAGCACTTTCTGCCATTCGTCGGGGTCGAGTCGGTCGACCCGACCCATGGGGCCCGCGATACCCGCATTGTTGATGAGCACGTCCAGGCCGCCGAGCGTCTGCTCGACGTGGTCAAACAGGCCGTCGACCGAAGCGCGCTTTGAGACGTCGGCCTCGCGCGTGGCGATGGCCGGGTGGTCGCGTCGAAGATCGTCGAGGGCGTCCGTCAGGATGTCGCACACATGGACTTTCGCGCCGGCCTGACTGAAAGACTGCGCCATCACCCGGCCGATGCCGCGCGCGCCCCCGGTGATGAGCACGCGCAGGCCCGAGACCTTGAAGTCGTGATTCATGAGTGATGCTCCTTCGATGAGGGACAGCGTCAGCCGGGCAGCAGCACGACCTTGGGAAAGGGGTGGCCGGCGACCAGTTCGGCAAACACCTGCGGACCCTCATCGAGTGCGCGGCACTGCACCCAGTCGAGGTCGGTGAAGAGCCCTTGCTCGATCAGTCTGACCGCGGCCACCAGTTCGCTAGAGGGATAGTTCGCGCCGCCCGCCAGGGTGATGCCCGAACGGGTGAGCTTCTGGATGTCCAGGGTGACGGTCTGATCGTGCAGACCCACTTCGGCGATGACGCCGCCGCGACGCACGGCGGCGAGGGCAGTCCGGAAGGAGGCTTCAGAGCCGACGGCATCGAATACGAAGTCGAAGTGTTCGGATTCGGGGGAGTCGCCATGACCGGGATCGAGAACCTGGCACTGTGCCCGTCGGGCGACCTGCTCGCGACGGCCCGGGTTGGGTTCGGCGACCGTGAGATCGCTCACGCCGTAGCGGCGCAGCACCAGCGCGGCGATGAACCCGATGGCGCCACCGCCCACGACCAGACAACGCGCTTCAGGCAGGGGCCGCGCCAGCATGGGCAAGGCCCGGTGGATCCCGTGAAGCGGGGTGGCCACGGGCTCGACCAGCGCCACCTGAACCGGGGTGAGGTGCTGGGGGACTGCGATGAGGGTCGACTCGGGCAGCGACAGGTACTCGCTGTAGCCGCCTGGTCGCCATTTGCCGATGCTCTTGCGTTCGAGGCACAGGTTGTCCCGGCCCTGCAGGCAGAAGTCGCAGTGGCCGCAGTGCATCGCCGAATTGCAGGTGACGAGGGTGCCGACCGGGAATCGGTCGGAGTGGGCCTCGACGATATGACCGGCAATTTCGTGGCCGAAAATCATGCCCGGCGAGCGGGTGCGATCATGGCCGAGGTAGCCGTGCAACTCGGACCCGCACACCCCGACCGCAGCCACCTTCAACACGACTTCGCCGCCGTTGCGCTGGGGCTGGGGACGGTCTTCGAGCACCAGGCTGCGTGCGCCCCGGTAGACCAGCGCCTTCATCGCGCAGGCCTACTGCTGCTCAAACTTCACCGTTTGCGCAAGCTTGGTCCAGCGGGCAAAGTCTTCGCGCAGGACCTCATCGAGCCGCGCGGGCGCACTCGGTGACGCATCGGCACCGATGCCCTTGAGCTTGGCGGTGGCTTCGGATGTTCGCAGCACCTTGCCGATCGCGGCATTGAGTTGCTGGACGATGGCCGCAGGGGTGCCGGCCGGCACGAAGATGCCGGTCCATTCGTTGAGCACATAGCCGGGCGCGCCTGATTCGATCAGCGTGGGGGTGTCCGGCAGACCGCTGTTGCGCTCGGCACTGCTCACGCCCAGGGCCTTGAGCTTGCCACTCTTGATGTGTTGCAGGGCGGCAGGCAACCCTGAAAAAGAGAGCGTGACCACGCCGCCCATCAGGTCCGACACCATGGCCCCGCCGCTCTTGTAGGGTACGTGAATGAGATTGACGCCCGTGACGTTGGCGAACAGTTCGGCCGCCAGGTGATTTCCGCTACCGGTGCCGGCCGAGGCATAGGTGAGGGTCCCCGGCTTGGCCTTGGCCATGGCGATGAGATCGGCTGCCGTGGCGACTGGTGTGGACGGATTGACCACCAGCACATAGGGCAGGGTGCCGATCATCGAGACGCCCGTCAGGTCGCGGATCGCGTCATAGGGCATCTGCTTGAACAGTACCGGGTTGGCCGCCAGGGCGCCTCCGGAGGCGAGCAGCAGCGTATAGCCATCGGGTTTGGACTTGGCGGCGGCGTCGGTGCCGATGATGGTCGAACCGCCCGCACGATTTTCAACCACGATGGTGGCCTGCAAGGCTTCGCCGATCAGCGGCGCTACGGTACGGGCGGTGATGTCGGTGACGCCGCCCGGGCCGAAGGGGACGATCATCCGGATGGGCCGCGACGGGTAGTCCTGCGCCTGGGCGCTGGCCCCCAGTGCGCCCGCAATCAGGCCGCCCAGCAGGCCGCGCGAGAGCGATTTCATGTCAAGCCCCGCGCAGGGCAGCGGTGGCTGAGAGGTCTGCCTTGAGCGTGACCGGATCGACGACCACGCCGTAGTCATCTTTCGCGCCCTCGATCGTGATGTAGCCATTGCGTACATCGGCGAGCACCTCGTCGAGCGGGCGCTCGAAGCTCTCGCCGCGTCCGCCGCCGCCTGCCGACAGCAGTTCGATGGTGCCGCCCTTCTTGAGCGGGTAGGCCGTGACCTTGCGGAATTCGCGCGGCGCTTCGCCGGGGTTTCTCACGATGACGCAGCCCGTCTTGGCGGGCTGTCCGCCGAAGAGTCCCCAGGGCGGGCACTTGGTGCGTTCGAAGGCCGCAATCAGCGTGCAGTCCTCCAGAATGCGGTAGACCTTGCTGAGCCCCAGACCGCCGCGATAGCGCCCGGCGCCGGCCGAGTCGGCACGCCAGGCCCAGCGCTCGACGCGAATCGGGAAGAAGGTTTCCTCGACCTCGATGGGAATGTTGCGCGTATCGCCATGGGTGGTGGTTTTCATGGGCGAGAACCCGTCGTGATCGGGTTGTGCGCCCCAGCCGCCCAGCGTGGAGTCGAGCATGGAGTAACGCTCGCCGGTTTTGGGATCGGCGCCATTGAGCAGGTAGAGGCCCTGGCCCGCGTGGTGGGCCGCAGGGACGCGGTCGGGCATGGCCCCGCTGAAGGCCTTGTAGATGGTGTCAATCACCGTCTTGAGCGACAGGTTCCAGTGCGCCATGGCGGCGCTCCCTTTCGCGCTGATCATGGTGCCTGGCGGCAACTTGATCTTGAGCGGCCGGAACGCCCCGTCATTGGGGGGCATGTCGGAGGCGATGAGGCTCTTGAAGGCGACGCGCGCCGCGGCAAACGCGCCGCTCTCGCCGCTGTTCATCGGGCCGCGGGTCTGGTCGGCGGTACCGGTGAAGTCGATCTCGATTTCGTCGCCTTCGATGGTGAGAGCCACCTTGATGGGCAGCGTCCGATCGGGGTCGATCCCGTCGTCGTCCAGGAAGCTCTCGGCCTCGTAGCGCCCTTGCGGCAGTTGCGCGATGTAGCTGCGCACCACGGCCTCGGATTGATTCCAGATGGCTTCGATGCACTCGCGGATCATCTCCCAGCCGTACTTCGCGAGCAGATCGCCGGTGCGCCGCACGATCAGTTCGCAGGCCGACAGTTGTGCGGCGATGTCGCCGAAGGTGAGGTCCGGAAAGCGGATGTTGTAGCGGATCATGCGGGCGATTTCATCGTCCATCTTGCCGCGCTTGACCAGCTTGACCGTGCGGATCTGCAGGCCTTCCTGGAAAATTTCGGTGCTGTTGGTGGCAAAGGAACCTGCCACCGCACCGCCTACGTCGGACCAGTGGGCGCGGTTGGCCGCAAAGCCGATCAGCTCGCCCTGCCAGAAGATGGGGGCATACATGACCACGTTGTTGAGGTGCTGGCCGCACACGCCCGAGTAATTGATGATGGCCACATCGCCCGGTTCGAAGCCTGTTTCGCCATAGATCTCGATTCCGTCCCGGACCGCCTCGCCCAGATCGGCCATGAAGGTGGGAATGCCGCCCCGGCTCTGCGAAATGGTGCGGGCTTCCTTGTCGAGCAGGCAGACGCAGTAGTCTTTGACCTCATAGATGATGGGACTGAGCGCGGTGCGCGAGAGGTTGATCTCGGCCTCATCGACGATGGCGATGAGCAGGCTGCGGATGATTTCCAGCGAAACCGGATCCTGGGTCATGGTGCTCGCGTTCATGGGCTCTCCCGGGTCTTGCGTGAAGGGGCGGGTCGGTCTGCGGTGGGTGACCCGCGCTCAGCCAAGGTCGATGATGATGTTGCCGAATTCGTCGATCCGCGCCACATCGCCCGGCGTGATGACCGTGGTGGAGGCGTTTTCCTCGATGAGCGCCGGCCCATGGATTTCGGTGCCGGCGGCGAGATCCGCACGCTTCCAGACCCGGCAGGTGGTGCGGCCGGTGCCCTGGAACCACACGTCGCGCTGGCGCGGTTGTGCCACCGCGCCCGACGTGTGCGCGGTCTGCTCGGGCTGAGGCTGATCAGTACGCCCGGCTGTGACCAGTCGCAGCGTGACCAGTTCGATGTCGAGATCCTTGGAGGCGTGCCCGTAGCGACGCTTGTAGGCATCGAGAAAGAGGGCGCTCAAGGCCTCGCGCGAATCGACGCTGGCGGGCAGGCCGAACTTGACCGTGTACTCCTGGCGCCGGTAACGCATCTCGACGTAGCGAACGAAGCGGATGCTCTCCACCGGCAGTCCCAGCGCATTGACCCGCGAGGCGCCCTCGGCCTCGAGCCGGCCGAAGCGCGCGGCGAGATCCGCCATGTCGACGCTCGCGATGGGCGTGACCACCGTTTCGACCAGGTCGTAACGGAAATCGGCGTAGAGCATGCCGAATGCCGAGAAGTGGCCCGGATGCTGCGGGATGATGACGCGCCGCACCCCCACCTCGCGCGCGATGTCGACGGCGTGCAAGGGACCCGCGCCGCCGAAGGCCAGCATGGCGAAGTCGCGCGGGTCGTGGCCACGCTGAATGGTGACCTGGCGCACGGCGGTGGCCATGTGCACGGCTGACACCTGCAGGATGCCAGCAGCCAGATGCTCGATGGATCGTCCGGTGCGGGCCGACAACTCGGCAAAGGCAGCGGTAGCGGCCGGCACTGACAGGGGCATGGTGCCGCCCAGGAAGGTGTCGGCATCCAGCCTGCCCAGCAGCAGGTTGACATCGGTGACCGTGGGTTGGGTGCCGCCACGGCCGTAGCAGGCGGGGCCGGGCATGGCCCCCGCGCTGGTGGGTCCGACCTGCAGGGCTCCGATGGGGTCGAGGTAAGCGATGCTGCCGCCACCTGTACCCACCTCCACGATGTCGAGCACGGCGGCCTGAACCGGATAGCCGCGCTCATAGCCGGCTACCCAGTAGAGCGGCGTGACCGCAGCCTCGCCGTTTTCGATCAGCACGGCCTTGGCGGTGGTGCCGCCCATGTCGAAGGCAATGAGGTTGGGTTCGCCGATGCGCTCGCCGACGGCGATGGCGCCAGCCGCGCCGCCGACGGGGCCCGATTCGACCAGCAGCAAGGGCCGTTCGCGAGACTCGGCCTCGCTCAGCACGCCCCCGTTGGAGCCCATCAGCAGCAGCGGCGTGGAGGCCCCTGCTGCCTCGAGTTGGCCGCGCAGGCCGGCAAGGTAGGCATCGACCACCGGTCCGACGAAGGCATTGAGCACCGCCGTGGAGGTGCGCTCGAATTCGCGGAACTCGCGAGAGATTTCGTGCGAGCACGACACGAAACATCCGGTGCGCGCGCGCACGTAGTCGCCGACCGCCTGCTCATGTGCGGGGTTGCGCCAGGCGTGCAGGAAACTGATGGCGACAGCCTCGATGCCCTCGGCCTTGATCTGATCAATGATGGTGTCGAGACCGGCGGTGTCGAGCGGTTCGACGATATCGCCGTTGGCACCGATCCGCTCCTTGACCTCAAAGCGCAGGCTGCGCGGCACGAAAGGCGGCAACCTGCGATAGAGCACATTGAATGCCTGCGCGCGGTTGCCTCGGCCAATCTCCAGCAGGTCACGGAAGCCCTCCGTGGTGATGAGGGCAGTTTTTGCCCCTTTTCTTTCCAGCAGCGCATTGATGACGACCGTGGTGCCATGTCGCAAGGCCTCGATGCTCGCGGGCTGGATGGAGGCCTCGCGCAGGGCATTGAGGAGGCCCTGCTCAAAATGCGGGGGTGTACTGAGCGTCTTGGCGAAGGACAGGCGACCGGTGGCGCGATCAATCGCAACCAGGTCGGTGAAGGTGCCGCCGATATCGACTGCGACGATGCTCACTTGGGGTCCCCGTGGTCTGGAATCGCGGGCGAGTCTACAGGGGGAGGGGCCCCTGTCAAGCGCCCGTCTCGCCAAGCACTCGGCCGGGTTGGCGCCGGCTCAGTCGACCTCGATGCCCTGCGTGACGGTGGCCCACATCGCCCGCTCGGACGCCGCGCGGTCGGCAACTGTCTTGCCATGGCCCAGCCAGAGCGTGTAGCCCATCTCTTCGAACTTGGCTTTCAGTTCGGGTTGCATCAGGGCGCGAGCGGTGGCTTCCGTGTATCGGGCTGCCACCGCGTCGGGCATGACGGGCGATCCGTAGACCGCAAACCAGCCGCCGACGTCGAATCCGGGCAGTCCCGACTCGATCAGCGTGGGGACATCGGGCAGCGAGGGGTTGCGCGTGGGCGAGCTGACCGCGATGGGTCGAACCCGCCCCGTGGCGATGTAGTTGCGAGCCGTGCCGATGATGTCGAACATCATGGTCAGCTGACCGCCGATCACGTCGGTCATGGCGGGGGCGTTGCCCTTGTAGGGAACGTGGGTCATCTTGGTCGCGGTGCGCGCGGCCAGCAACTCGCCGCACAGGTGGTTGGAGCCGCCGATCCCGGCAGACCCGTAGGTGATGCGTCCCGGGTTGGCCTTGGCGAACTCGATCAACTCGCCGAAGCCTCGAAAGGGGAGATCCTTGTTGATGACCAGCACGTTGTAGTAGCTGATCACTGGCGCAAGCGGTCGAACATCGCGGGCCGGATCGAAGCTCATCTTGCGCATCACGTTGGGACTGATGGTGATGGTGGGGCTGGCGGCAAACCAGAGCACGCTGGTGTCCTGGCCGGCCTTGGCCACCATGTCGCCGGCCATCGTCGCGTTGGCGCCGGGCTTGTTTTCGACGACCACCGGAACGCCCAGTTCGCGTGAGAGCGCGGGCGCGAGCAGCCGGGCGCCGCCGTCGACCGGGCCACCGGCCGGATAGCCCACCAGAAGCCGAACCGGCGTGCCTGACGGCTGAGCGACGGTCATGGAAGACGCCAGCAACAGGCCGGCGAACAGCGCCGCACGGCGATCGAACAGTTGAGTGGTCATGATTGTCAGTCCTCCTCCATGGGCGCTCACGGACTCGCGGCGCTCTCTGGATTCAGAGTGTAGAGGGTTTGGCGCGCCCCGTGTCGCGGAACAGCCAGCGGCCGAGGGCGGCCCCCAATGCCATCATCGCGCCCACGCTCCCCAGCGTGAGGGCGAGTTCGCCGGCCCTCGGAACGCCGAAACCCAGGAGTTCGCGTGCGCCGGGGGAGACCAGCGCGAACCCGAGCGCCAGGGCTGCGGCAGCGCTGACCCACCAGTAGGTGCGGGCCTCGGCCTTCAGCAGCCCTCGCCAACCGACGCCAGCGGTGAGGTTGAGTGCAACCAGTATGAGGTTGCCGGCGGTCAGCCCGACGATCACGAGCGTGCGTGCCGATTCGGCGTCACGGCCCGAATGGATCGCGGCCAGATCGATGGCGAGTGTGATCGCCAGCAGCACGCTGCCCTGCAGCAGGCCCTGCCAGAGCACCGATCGTCCCACCAGGGTCTCATCGGCCCGGCGCGGCGGCCTGTCCATGATTTGCGGGTCTTCCGGGGCCTGTTCGAAGGCGATCGAGCAGATCGGGTCGATCACCATCTCCGTCAGCACGACATGGGCTGGCAGCATGACCGGGGGTAGCCCCATGAGGAGGGGCAGCAGCGCGAGCCCCGCAATCGGCACGTGAATCGCGGTGATGTAGGTCATCACGCGCCTCAGGTTGTCGAAGATGCGCCGACCCATTCGTACTGCCGCCACGATTCGCGTGAAGTCGCTGTCGAGGAGTACGATGCCCGCCGCCTCCCTTGCGACATCGGTGCCGCGTTCGCCCATGGCGATGCCGATGTGCGCCGCCTTGAGCGCGGGCGCATCGTTGACTCCGTCTCCGGTCATCGCCACCGTCTCGCCCCGGCGCTGGAAGGCCTCGACCAGTCGCAGCTTCTGTTCGGGGCGAACTCTTGCAAACACCCGAACCTGGCCGAGGGCCGCCTCCAGCCCCCGGTCGTCGAGCGCGTCGAGGTCGTCACCGCTCAGCACCCCCGCAGACAGGTCGATGCCCGCAGACAGCGCCACGGCTCGCGCGGTCGCCGGATAGTCGCCGGTGATCATGGCCACGCTGATGCCCGCTCGCCGGGCAAGCGCTACCGAAGCGGGGACGTTCTCGCGCAAGGGGTCATCGAAGGCGATCAGGCCGAGCAGGGTGAAGCGGTAATCGTGCACGTTGTCGTGCAAGTCGCCCGTCTCGCTGGCGCCTTCGGCGACGGCCAGCACCCGCAAGCCCTGCTCGGCGAGGGTCCGAACCTGCTCGAGCATGGCCTGACGGGCGACCGCGTCGAGGTGGCAGAGGTCGGCCACCGCTTCGGGCGCACCCTTCGCAGCGATCCGGCGATGACCCGAGGGATCCAGCCAGACCTGGGAGATCGCGAGCAAGGCCGGCGTCAAGGGGTGCTCCTGCTGAAGCACGGCCTGCGGATGCAGGTGAGGCGTCTGCGCGAGCAGTCGGTCGGCACAGTCGATGATCGCGCGGTCCATCGGGTCGCTCGAGGCCCGGCGCGAGGCGAGCAGCGCGTATTCAAGCAGCGGGTGCAGCGCGTCGGGGACCGACTGCGCCGTCAGCAAGTCGACGTGCGACCCATCGCCAACCAGTGTTCTCAAGCTCATGCGGTTGTGCGTCAGCGTGCCGGTCTTGTCGACGCAGAGCAGGGTCGCCGCGCCGAGTGCTTCGACCACGGCGGGCCGTCGGGTCAGGACCTGAATTCTTGCGAGTCGCCAGGCGCCCAGGGCGAGGAAAACCGTCAGCGCCATTGGAAATTCTTCCGGCAACATGGCCATGCCGAGAGCAATCGCCGACAGCAGGCCTGCCACCCAGTCGCCTCGAACCAGGCCGTACCACAGCACCAGCAGCAGGCTGGCACCGAGCGCGATCGAGCCAAAGAGTCGCACCAGTCGCCGCAACTGGATCTGCATGGGCGTTCGCACCAGATCGATGGCCGCCAGCGAGGCGCCGATTCGCCCGGCCTGCGTGTGCCGGCCGGTGTGCAACACCTGCGCGATGCCGTGCCCCGCGACGAGCAGGGTGCCGGCGTAGACGAGTGGCGAGTCGTCGCCCCCTGGACGCAGGGTGGGGGCCGATGGCAGGGCGCAGATCTTTCGAACCGGTACGGACTCGCCTGTGAGCAGCGACTCATCCACGCTCATTCCCGACGCTTCCAGTAACTGCGCGTCCGCAGCGACCCGCTCGCCTTCGTTGAGAACGATCAGGTCCCCGGGCACGATCTCGCGTGCGGCGATGGTCTGGATGACGCCATCCCGAATCACTCGCGCCTGCGGCGCCGACAAGCTTCTCAGGGCGTCCAGCGCCCGGGCGCTGCGTCGTTCCTGAACCATGACCAGCCCCACGGTGAGCCCCGCGAAGGCGGCGAGCAGCAGGCCCTCGGCCAGATCCCCCAGCACCAGATAGATGGTCGCGGCGCCGAGCAGCAGCAGAAACATCGGCTCGGCGGCAACGCCTTTCACGATATCGAGCAGTCCGCGGTTCTCGCGATCCTCGATCTCGTTGGGGCCATGTTGCTCGAGGGCTGCGCGAGCGTCTGCGCGCGACAGGCCCGACCAGGGCACTGCTCGGTTCATGCTTTGGCACGATACGCTCCACCAGTCGCCATGTGCCGGCCAGTCGCTTCGCTACGTGCCTGCTCCTTGACCTGGCAGGGTGAGACCGGATGGTCTGGAATGGGTTGCGATGATTAACCAGCCATCAGGCGCCCCCGCTTTACTTTGAACGGGGTAGGCATGTTCCGACACGTGGCATCCAATGAGCGCCGCCTCTAATTCCGTCGCGCAGCCTTTTCGATTGACGGGCGGGAGCGATTCGTCAAGAATCGCTGCGCCGCACCGGCTTACCCATTCAGTCGGACAACCACTCGGGACAGGGTGGCACGAACCATCCGCCCAGGGAGACACCATGAAATCGATCCGCACGGCCTTGCTGGCAGTCCTGGTTCTGCTGTCGCCGTCCCTGTACGCGCAGGCGGACAAGACCGTCATCCGCATCGCCAATCTGGATATCGCGCCGTTCCTGGCGGTGGGATACGTCGAGAAATTGGCCGCGAAGCACGGCATTCAGGTGAAGGTCACCAACTTTCGCCGCGGCCTTGAGGCTGCTCAGGCCTTGAAGGCGGGTGAGGCCGACGTAGCGGTAGGCGGCGTTGAAGCCGCCATCTCCGCGATTGCGGGCGGTGCACCGGGGCTGATCATCTCCAGCACCACCACGGGCGGCATCGCCTGGGTCAGTCGCCCCGATCTCAATATCCAGTCCATTGCCGATCTCAAGGGAAAAAAGTTCGGTGTCATCCGCGGGTTGCACGAACTGGTGCTGCTCAAGACGCTCGAGCAGAACAACCTGACCTTCTCAACCAACCCGGGAGCCGCCGATGTGCAGCTGGTGTTCATCAATTCGCCGCCGGCGGTGAATACGGCGCTGCGCAACAAGGAGGTGGACGCCATGTCCAACCCCGAGCCCTTCCCGAGTCGCGCGGTGGTTGAAGGCTTTGGCAAACCCCTGCTGCGGCCCTATGACACGCCGCTGGGCAACATGCCCCGCGCGGTCTTCGTACGGGGCGATTTCCTCAAGGCCAATCCGGTCGTGATGCAGCGCTTCGTCGATGCGCTGGTCGATGCGACCCGCACGCTGCGCGATGACCCCAAGCTGGCGCGAGACTATGCGGTCAACGAGTTCCTCAAGGGCGCGATCACCGTGGCCGACTGGGACCTCGCCGCACAGAATCAGGGCTATGACGTGTCCCTGACGGCGGCCACGGTGCAGGAGTACATCGACTCGATGCGCAAGTACGGCATGATCAAGGCCAACCTCCAGGCGGCCGCGATCACCGAGCTTTCAATGCTCGAGAAATCCAAGGCGCGTCTGGGCTGGAAGCCCTGAGCATGGTGCACGGCCGCTGGCGCACTTTGGCTCCGCTTCGCTGAAACCCCATGGCGCTCACGCAGTCACTGCGCGCGTTCGTCGGCCGGGCATGGTTCTCGGTGGCCTTGGTCCTGCTCTGGGAGTTGGCCGTCCGCGCCGGCTGGATCGATACGCACTTCTTTCCTGCGCCGTCCGCGCTGTTCGAGTCCACCTGGGCCGACGCCAGCAGCGGCAAGCTCTGGCAGGACTCCGTCGACAGTTTTCACCGTGTGCTCAGCGGTCTGGTGATCGGGGTGCTGGTCGGCGTCGGGCTGGGCCTGTCGATGGGAATGTCGCGCTTCATCGACGGCATGCTCGGCTTGCCGATTCAGGTGCTTCGAGCCATTCCACCGATCACCTGGGTGGGCTTTGCCATTCTGTGGTTCGGGCTCGGCTCACGCCCAGCCATTTTTCTCATCTTCCTGGGCGTGGTGTTTCCCGTGCTGCTCAGCACCTACCACGGGGTCAAGCAGGTCGATCTCATCTATCTGCGGGCTGCGCAGAATCTGGGCGCGCGCGGAGGCTTCCTGTTCGTCAACGTGATCCTGCCGGCGGCGATGCCCAGCATCATGACGGGCCTGCGGGTGAGCATCGGGCTGGCCTGGATTCTGATGGTGGTGGGCGAACTGATCGGTGCACCCGGCGGCCTCGGCGCCACCCTGATGCGGGCGCAGGACTACGACCAGACCGATCGAATGCTGGCCTACATGATCATCATCGGGGTGTACGGATACGTGTCCGACCTGCTGGTGAGTCGGGTGTCGTCCTACGTGCTTCGCTGGCAGAGAAAACTCGATGAGTGATGCCGCGCCGATCATCGACATCCGGGGGCTCAACAAGGCCTTTGCGGCGCGCGACGGCAACCCTGTTGTCATGGCGCTCGACAACATCAACCTGGTGCAGCACGAGGGCGAGTTCCTTTGCATCATGGGGCCCTCGGGTTGCGGCAAGTCCACGCTGCTGAACATTCTGGCCGGCTTCGATACGGCCGACAGCGGTGCCTGCCTCTTTCGGCAGCAGCCCGTGCGGGCAGCCGGCCCCGATCGAGGGGTGGTGTTTCAGGAGTACGCCCTCTTTCCCTGGATGACGGTTCGCCGCAACGTCGTGTTCGCCATGCAGGCGGCTGGCAAGTGGGGCTCGGCGCAGGCGCAGAGCACGGTTGACGAGATTCTCGAGCGCATGGGCCTGCTCGCCTTTCAATCGACTCTGCCCAAGAACCTGTCCGGCGGGATGCGTCAGCGCCTGGCGATCGCCCGGATTCTGGCCATTGATTCGCCCGTCATGCTGATGGACGAGCCCTTCGGTGCGCTCGACTCCCTCACGCGAACCAAGCTGCAGCAGGACCTGATTCGCGTCTGGTCGGGTACGCGCAAAACCGTCACCTTCGTGACCCACAGCGCCGAAGAGGCGATCTATCTGGCCGATCGCATCATCGTCATGACGCCTCGGCCGGGGCGGATCGTCAACGAACTGCGGGTGACCCTGCCGCGCCCCCGCGACCCCACCTCGGCCGATTTCAATGCGCTCAAGCGCGAGGTGCTGGCCAGCATTGGAACTTGACAGTCGCCGCGGCGCTTCGTGAAGGGCTGTTACTCGAGCGTAGGATGTCGCGGGTAGCCAACCCCCTGCAGTGTGATGAATTTGTTGGAGTCGAGAACATGCCCGAGGTGTACATCTACGCAGTCGAAGGTCGCACGATGGACCAGAAACGCGCACTGATTCGCGAGATTACCGATTCAGTCGTCAGAAATTTCAAGGTGGATCCGTCTACGGTGATGATCCAGATCATGGAGACGCCCAAGCACTCCAAGGCAAAAGGCGGGGTCCTGTTTTCGGACCGCGATTCAGCCTCATGATCTGGGCGCCGGGTCGATGAGTTCTCACGGGGTCTCGACATGAAGGTCGATCAAGCGGTCAATCTGGCTGACCTCAAGCGCCTGGCGCGACGTCACGCGCCTCGGGCCATCTTCGATTTCATCGAGGGCGGCGCCGACGACGAAATCGGCCTCGCCACCAACCGGTTGGCCTTCGAGCGCTTGCGTTTCGTGCCCCGCTATCTGGTCGATACCAGTGTCCGTTCACAGGCGGCGTCTCTGTTTGGCGTGGACTACTCGGCGCCCTTCGGCATCGGCCCCACCGGACTCAACGGTCTGTACCGTCCCGGCGCCGACCTGAGCCTGGCGGCGGCCGCGTATGAGGCCAGTATTCCCTTCGTCATGTCCAATTGCAGCGTGGCCTCGATCGAGGACGCCGTCAGACTTGCACCCGGTGTGACCTGCTTTCAGCTATACGGCACGCGTGATCGCTCCATCATGATGAACGCGCTCCACCGGGTGGCCGATCTGGGCGTGAAGACCCTGTTCTACACGGTCGATGTCCCCAGCCACTCCAAGCGCGAACGCAACTTTCGGAGCGGTTTCGGCATTCCCGTCCGGCTCAAGCCCTGGTACTTCGCCGAGGCGCTGCTGCATCCGCGCTGGATCTGGGAGTACCTGAGCAGCGGTGGCATTCCCAAGATGAGCAATATGCTTTTGCCCGAGGAAACTGCCCGCACGTCGGCGCTCGACATCGCCCGTTGCTTTGCCCGCGAGGTCACCGACCCCTCGCAGACCTGGCAGGATCTGGAAACCATTCGCCGGGTCTGGGGCGGCAAGCTGGTGGTCAAAGGGGTGCTGCATCCTGACGATGCACGGCGCTCGGTCGACATGGGCGCCGATGGCCTGCTCATCTCCAACCACGGCGCTCGTCAACTCGACCGGGCACCCTCGGCGATCGAAATGCTGCCGGCGATTCGCGCCTGCATCGATCCCAAGGTGCCGCTCATGGTGGATGGAGGCGTGAGCCGCGGGGCGGATGTCATTGCAGCCCTCTGCCTGGGCGCCTCATTCGTGTTTGTGGGGCGGGCCACGCTGTACGGCGCCGTGGCGGGCCGTCAACGGGGCGTGGCGCGTGCGATTGCCATCCTCAAGGACGAAATCGACCGCCTGATGGTTCAAATCGGCTGCACCTCGGTCGATCAGTTTGGCCCCCATCTGCTGAGCGAGGCCGTCCGCTCCCCGACGGTTTGAAGCCTGCGGCGCGAGCCGGCTGCGCTTGTCTTGACGCGTATTTCCCCTCTGACTGGAGAGGCTGATGCAGTATTCCCTGTCGACGATCCGGATCGATGGCGCCGCCGTGGCGGTCATCGAGGTATCCGGTCGCTATCACCGGCTTGACGCGGTCGCGCCGGAACTGCTGCGCGCCGCGCCCGCGCGCGGGCTGATGAATCTCTTCGATGACTGGGCAGCGGCCGATCAGGCCTTGCTCGCGCTGGCCGACCGGCTGGCGGGCAGCGATCGGGGCCTGGTCACGCCAGCCCCGGCCTGGGATGCGTTTCTCACACCCCTGCAGTATCCAGCCAAGGTGATGCTGGGCGGGGCCAACTACTACGAGCACATGTTCAAGGAGGCCAACAAGCCCGACTTCCGCAAGGAGGACAACGACCCGGTGTTCTTTCTGAAGCCACCCTCCACCAGCCTGGTGGGTCCCGGGCGCACGGTGCGCTATCCCACGCAGTCGAAGAAATTCGACTGGGAGATCGAGCTCGCTGCGGTGGTTGGCCGACGCATGAAGCGTGTCACCGAAGAGGAGGCCTGGGCGGGGATCGCCGGATTCACGGTGGGCATCGACTTCTCCGCACGCGACTGGCAGTTGAACCCGCGCCACCCCTGGAAGTTCGACCTCTTTGGTGGCAAAGCCTTCGACGACAGCTGCCCGCTCGGGCCGAAGATTGTGCCCGCGCGCTTCGTCAATCCGCGCAAGCTGCATCTGCAGCTCACGGTCAATGGCGCAATCAAGCAGGACGCCAGCACCGACGACATGATCTGGTCGGTCGGCGAGCAACTGGCCTTGCTGTCCCAGCATGTCACGCTCGAGCCTGGCGATGTCTTGCTCACCGGCACGCCCGCTGGCGTGGGCATGGCAAGCGGCACCTACCTCAAGGTGGGCGACCGGGTGGATGCGAGCATCGAGGGGCTGGGCACCCTGAGCGTCGAGATCATCGCCGACCATTGACCAGGGCGCGGTCCGCCAGCCGGCTAGGCACTCAGCACGTAGCGGCCTGGCGCGGGCCCCAGAGGTGGATAGCCGCGGGCCTTGCTGCCCAGGCTGGGGGCCTGTCGCAGCGCGCCGCCGTGCTGGCTCAACCAGCGCGCCCAGGCCGGCCACCATGAGCCCTCCGAGTAGGGCGCCTGCTCTTGCCAGGTTTCGGGATCGATGTAGTGCTCGGTCGCCTTGCGTCGGCAGATCTGATAGCCGCGACGGTACGCGGTGCCGGGTGGACTGACGATGCCGGCGTTGTGACCGCCGGTGCTCAGGCAGAAGCTCACCTCGGCGTCGGTCAGCAGATAGATCTTGTAGACCGAGCGCCAGGGGGAAACAGTATCCCGTTGGGTGGCCACCGCAAAGATGGGTTGGTGAATGTCTCGCAAGGCCACCGGCTTTCCGTCGACGCGGTACTGCCCCTGCGCCAGTTCGTTGTGTCGGTACAAACTATGCAGATAATGACTGTGCTGGCGCGCGGGCATGCGCGTGGCATCGGCGTTCCAGGCCGACAGATCGGTGATGGGCAACCGTCCCCCCATCAGGTATTCCCGAATCATTCGCGAAAACACCAGGTCGCGCTGGTTGAGCAGCGCAAAGGCGCCCGCCATCTGCTTGCCATCCAGATAGCCCTGTGAGGCCATCATGTCGTCAAGCCAGGCAAGCTGGCTCTCATCGATGAAGAGGGCAAGCTCCCCGGGTTCGGTGAAATCGAGCTGAGAGGCCAATAGCGTCATGCTGGCCAGACGATTGTCGCGGTGCTGCGCGAGCCACGCGGCGGCGATGGCGAGCAGCGTGCCACCCAGGCAGTAACCGATGGCCTGAACGGGCTGTCCGTTGCAGATTTCGGTGGCCGCGTCCAGGGCGGCCAGCACGCCGTCCTTCAGGTAATCATCCATGCCGGTTTCCCGGTCGGCGGCATCGGGGTTATGCCAGGAGACCATGAACACCGTGTGTCCCTGATCGACCAGATACTTTGCCAGCGAATTCTCGGGCGAGAGGTCGAGGATGTAGTACTTCATGATCCAGGACGGCACGATCAGCAAGGGGCGAGCGTGAACCTTCGGGGTGCTGGGCGCGTACTGGATCAGTTCGATCAAACGATTGCGCAGCACCACCTTGCCGGGCGTGATGGCCACCTCGTGTCCGGGCCGAAAGCGCTCGGTGCCGGCCGGTGGCAGATGCGCCGCCACGCGCAAGCTGTCCTCCAGCCAGTGGCGTGCACCCTGAAGCAGGTTGGCCCCGCCCGTCTTGAGCGTTTGCTCCATTATTTCCGGATTGGTCGCCAGAAAGTTCGAGGGCGACACCAGATCGAGCACCTGACGTACGCCAAAGTTGACGATCTGCTCATGGTGGCCGCTGACCCCGCGCAGGTCGCAAGTCGCGTTGTGCCACCATTGCTGGTGCAGCAGGAAGGACTGGTAGATCAGGTTGTATGGCCAACGCTGCCAGGCCGGTGCCGCGAAACGCCGATCCTGAGGCAAGGGGTCAATGCAGGGGTCACACGGACCCGAGGCCTGCTGGGCCACGTGCCCGGTCAGCCGCATCAGTTTTCGCGCGGCCTTCACCCCCAGTTCCATCTGTTTGCCGGGTGAGTTGGCCAGGTGCAGTGCCCAGTCGGTCCAGGCGTTGATCATCGACGCCGGCGACAAGCCTTGAGTCAGTCGCGACTGCTGGGCGTGAATGGCCTGATCCAACGCCAGAGCGGGGGGAGGGTCGTGACGGGGACTGTCCGTCGAGCCGCAGCCTTGCATGGTCATGTCACCTCGAAGCCGCGCGGGAGGCAGGCTCTCTGGTGCAAGGCTAGACTGCGGGCAAGCGCTGCCGGCTGTGTAGCGTCAAGGTCAGGACAGGATATCTCCCGATATGAGCAAACTTCTCTCCGAGCAAGCCGAGTCCGAGGCCAGCGCTGCCACGCGCGCGATCTACGGCGAGTTTCGGCGGTTGTGCGGCGTGCCCATGGTGCCGCTCATCTATCGTCATCTGGCAACGATCCCGGGCGCGCTTGAATGGGCCTGGTCACTGCTGGGGCCCGCCCTGCGCAGCGGTCGGTTGCAACGATCAGCCTGGGCGATGAGCCGGGAACTGCAGATTGGGCTGGTGATGCCGCTGCCACTCGAGGCCCTGCGAACCCTGGGCGTCAGCGCGATCGACCTGGGCGCGTTTCACACCCTGCTGGCGGCCTACAATCGGAGCAACCCCGTGAATCTGCTGGGCTTGCGGTGTCTGGCCTTGATGGCTCTGGACGATCACGCGTCGCAGATCGATCGCCCGATTCCGATCGCCGAGGCGCAGTCCTGGCAGCCGCCCGAGCCTGTCTCTGATCTGCTGCCCATGCTCGATCCAGCCGAGATTCAGGGGGATGCGCGCGCGCTGATGCATCTGATCAACGATCGCGGCGACACCACCCGAGCCTCGCCCATCTGGCCCAGCCTGTATCGGCATTTCGCTGCGCGGCCTTGCCTGCTGGCCCTGTCAGCCCTGGTGCTTCCCCCGGCGTTCGAGGCCATCGATGCAGCGGCCGATGCCGTCAGGCTGGATGCGAGCGTCCGGGCGCAGGCGCTCGCCGGTCTGATCGAGCGACCGCCGGGGCTAGCAAGCCCACAGGGCGAGCAGCGAGTGGCGATCGTTCGGGCGATTGACCTCTTCACCGAGCGACTGCCCGAACTGATTGCGATTGGCGAGTTGCTCAGTCGCAGCGTTCCCGCCGCGCAAGCGCCCGCGCGTTGACACCAGCACCGGTCGTCCGACGACGACCGGCGGTCACTGCGCGGCAAGGGGGGCTTATCGGCGCTCGTACAGCCCGAGTTTGCGGTGCAGGGGCGATTCGTCCGCCATGAAGAGAAAAGCCGGCGTGTCAGCGGAGAGGTTACGCACGGCGATCGGCTCATAGCCCGGGACGCAGGCCGTGTCGGCTTCGAGCAGATCGAAGGACTGCTCGCAGGCGCGGATCGTCGCGCCGCCTTCGATGACGTGAAACACGCAGGCGGGCGAGCGGGCGGGCAGTTCGATGGTTTGCCCGGGGCGCAGCATCAGCGCGTAGTAGCCCAGGATGTTCTGCGCATCATCGCCCGAGTCGGGGTTGATGTAGGTGAGCTGAACCGCTTCATCGGCCGCTTGGACGCGGGCCAGTTGCTCCAGCGCGGCGCGGGCCTCGACCCAGGGGTAGCGCAGCATCGGATAGCGGGTGTGTCTGCGTTCGAAGGCAGGCGAGGGCAGCAGGCCGCCCCGGGCATTCGGGGTCTCGGTGCGCTCGGTCGTGATCGCCTGCTGGGTGCCGTTGATGTGATACGAGGTTTCGAGGTAGTAGACCAGCGGCAGATCCAGCACATCGAGCCAGACCACTGGCTGGTCGCCATCGTGCCCATGCTCGTGCCACATGCCGGTGGGCGTGAGAATGAGATCGCCGCGCTCCATGGGCAGTTTTTCGCCGTCAACGGTCGTGTAGGCGCCGCGCCCCTCCACGACCATGCGCACGGCGTTGGGAGTGTGCCGATGCGCGGGGGCCCACTCGCCGGGCAGCAGCAACTGCATGCCCAGGTAAATGGCCGGGCTCGCCTGCATGCGCTCGAGGCCGTGCCCCGGGTTGGCCAGCACCAGCACGCGACGCTCGGCCTTTTCGATGGGGGTGAGATCGCCGGCCTTGAGCAGCAAGGGGCGCACGCTCTGATAACGCCAGGCGGTCGCACGCGTGCGCCGGGTGGGAATGTGGGGCGGCATGACCCCGCGCAGGCTGGGCCACAGCGGCACCAGATTGAGTGCCTCGAGCTCCTTCACATAGTCGGGCGGCAGGTCGGCCAGGGTTCCGAGTGCTTGCATGATGGGGGTGTCCTCAGGCGCTTGCCTTGGGGGTGTGATCGAGGGCCGACAGGCAGTTGTCGACGTTCCAGCCGTAAAGCCACTCCATGGCGTCGTAGAAGCGCTCGGGCGAGCGGCCTCGCCAAAGATCGTTGCGAACCAGACGCTCGACGTCCTTGGCGTGATAGAGCCGCCCCATTTCGCGCGCCGACAGCACGATGCGCGCGGTTCGGGCCACGCGTGCGCGCTGATACAGGTCAAAGGCCTCGACGAGATCGCCTTCAGCCAGGCGAAGCGTCTCGCCCAGCGTGACCGCGTCTTCAAGCGCCATGGCGGCCCCTTGCGCGAGGTATTGCGTCGTGGGGTGCGCGGCATCGCCCAGCAGGGTGACACGGTCGAAGGACCATCGCCCGATGGGCTCACGATCGGCAGTGGCCCAGCGACGCCAGGACTTGGGCAGATCGATGAGCTGGCGTGCCTGCGGGCACACCTCCTGGAAGTAGCTTTGCACCTCTTCGCGGCTGCCGTCGGTGACGCCCCATTCTTCCTGGCCACGGCTGTGAAAGGTAACCACCACGTTGTACTGCTCGCCACCGCGAAGCGGGTAGTGCACCAGGTGGCAGTTGGGGCCGACCCAGATGCTGGCGGCGTTCCACTGCAGATCGGCGGGAAAGTCCTTGCGCTCGACCACGGCCCGGTAGACGACATGGCCCGTGACGCGCGCCGGGTCGCCGACGAACTGCTCGCGCACGACCGATTTCACGCCATCGGCTGCGATGAGCGCTGCGCCCTGATGCGCCGTGCCATGCTGGTCGAACACCGTGACGCCCTGGGCGGTCTGCTCGACCCGCGTGACGCGCGTGGAGGTCTGGAATTCGATCCGCCCGCTCTCGACGGCGCCCTCGAACAGGGACTGATGCACGTCGACGCGGTGGATGACGGCATAGGGATTACCGAACCGTTTGAGAAAGGCCTCGCCGGTGGGGATCTTGCCGACCTGGTAGCCGTCGATTGCATCGTGCATGACCATGAAGTCGGTGTAGACGGCCCGTCGGCGGGTCTTTTCGCCAACGCCGAGTGCGTCGAGCGCATGAAAGGCGTTGGGGCCAAGCTGAATGCCGGCGCCGATCTCACCGATTTCGGGGGCTTGCTCGAGCACCTTGACCGAGAAGCCCCGTCGGGTGAGCGCCAAGGCTGCGCCGAGTCCGCCGATGCCGCCGCCGGCAACCAGGATGGGCGATGGATTGGAGGACATGTTCTCTCTTTCCTGCTGCGCCAGCGGCAAGCCGCCTCAGCGACCCGACCAGCGGGGCGGCCGCTTTTCGACGAAGGCCGCCACGCCCTCCTTGAAATCGGCGCTGCCGTAGGTGAGTCGAATGAGGTCTTCGTCTTCGGGCAAATGGTGACCCGTCAGCCGGCGCAGACCTTCCTTGGTGACGCGCTGCGTGATGGGCGCAAGCGCCGCCAGCTTGTCGGCCAGCACCCGACCGCTTGCCTCGATGTCGCCGGCCTCGGCGATCTGGTGCAGGAAGCCGCAGGCGAGCGCTTCGTTGGCATCGATGATCTCCGACAGCAGCAGCATGCGACGGAGCCTTTGCAGGCCGAATGCGGCGTTGAGCCGGGCCAGATTGCTCACCGACAGGCAGTTACCCAGGGTACGTGCGATCGGCACGCCAAAGCGCGCCGAGGGGGTACCGATCCGGAAATCGCAGCCTGTGGCAATCGCCAGCCCACCCCCGACGGCCCAGCCCTCGACCAGCGCGACGGTCGGCATCGGCAGGGTGGCAAAGCCCACCAGACACTCGTCGATGCGCCGCTCATAGGCGATGCCGTCGGCGCCGCCGTCTCCTGTTGTACCAAACTCGAGGAACTGAGCAATGTCGGTGCCGGCGACAAAGGCCTGCCCGCCCGCACCGCGAAAAATGACCGCGCGGACGGTGCTGTCCTGGTGTAGCCGTGTGCAGATCTGCTCGAGCTGCTGATACATCGCCCAGGTCATGGCATTGCGTGCTTGCGGACGATCGAACATCACCCAGGCAAGGCCGGCTTCGATACTGAGGTGAACGGCGCCATCCGACATGGGAGCTCCTTAGCGATAAAACATTTCAACGAGCCCCATGCCCGTGACCGGCACATAGGTGACAAGCATCAGCACGAGCAGCAGGATGCCGATGAACCAGACGTTCACGCGGGTAACGTCCCAGACCGAGGCCTTGGCAATGGAACTGGCCACCATCAACACGCTGGCCACCGGCGGGGTCTGCTGACCGATGCCCAGGTTGATCGTCACGATGAGTCCGAAGTGCACCGGGTCGATGCCGACCGAGCGTACCAGCGGCATCACGATGGGGACGACCAGAATGATGGCCGCGGCCGAGTGCAAGAACATCCCGAGCAGCAGAAAGACAACGTTGAGCAGGGCCAGTACGACCCACTTGTTGGAGGTGATGTCCGAGACCGCCTTGGCGAGCGCCTGCGGCGCCTGTGCTTCGGTGAGAAAACCGCCCAGCAGCGCACTGGTGGCCACTAGCAGCATGACCACCGCCGTCTGGGTGCCGCCTTCGACGATGGCGGCACGCAGGTGCTTGAGGTTGAGCTGTCGGTACACCACCAGGCCGATGAAGAGCGATGCCACCACTGCGAGGGCGGCCCCTTCGGTGGCGGTGACGATGCCACCGAAGATACCGCCCAGAATGATGATGGGCAGCGCGAATGCCCAGAGGGCCTCGCGACCTGTTTGCATGACGCGGGCGATGGAGAATCGCTCATCCCGGGGTAGGTTGTAGCGGTGCGCGAGATAGCTCGCGACCAGCATCAGACCCAGCGCGCCGATGAGCCCTGGCACGACGCCGGCGACAAAGAGTTGCACGACGGAAGTCTCGGCCATCACCGCATAGAGGATCATGGGGATGGACGGTGGAATGATCACCGCCAGCGTGGCTGCCGATGACATGGCGGCCGCCGCGTAGGCGCTGGGGTAGCCTTTTTCCTTCATGCCGGGAATGAGGATGGACCCCAAGGCCGCCACGTCGGCCACCGCTGAACCCGAGATTTCTGCAAAAAACAGCGAGGCGCCGATCGACACATGCGCGAGCCCACCCTTGACCCAGCCAAAGAGCGAGGAGGCGAAAGCGATCAGCCGCTGCGAAATGCCCGAGGCGTTCATGATCGCGCCGGCGAGGATGAACAGCGGAATGGCGAGCAGGGGAAAGTTGGTGGCGCCGTTATAGATGACCACCGCCATGTTGGGCAGGGAATCGGTACCCTGGGTGGTCAGCATGGCAACCACCGCCACGATGCCCAGCGACACGGCAATGGGCACATTGATGATCACCAGCACGATGACCGCTGCGAACAGAATCAGCATTGTCGTCATGATGGTCGCCTCAGTGCAGGCCGTCGGCCAGTGATGAAGCCGTTGCGGTCGGCGAGGACCGCAGCAGATTCAGGAGATGCACGCCCTCGGCGATCAGGATGAGTACCGCCGATATCGGGATGACCGACTGGATGACCGCTGCCGACAGCCAGGGCACGCTCACCAGTTTCTCGTCGGACAGGATGGGCAGGATGCTGGCGCCGACCCAGCCCAACAGTGCGAAAAATGCCATGACCAGCACCTGACTGGCGATACTGATGCGACGCTTGAGCGCAGGTGCAAGCTGATCAATCACCTCCGGGCAGCCGATGTGGCCTCGCTTGACCGAGGCCAGCGCCGAGCCGTAGAAGGTGAGCCAGGCCAGCAACACCGAAGCCATTTCGTCGTACCAGACCAGAGGCGAGCCCACGGCCCGAAACACGATGCCCGCGGTGACCTCCAGCGCGAGGACTACCATGAGGATGAGCACCAGCCACTCCAGAGCCAGCTCGTAGCGCGCCATGAATACGGCGCCCGTGCCGCCCTGATGATTCGTACCGTCATGCATGGTGGTCGCCTTCGTTACTTGCCGAGCGCCACGGCGCGGTCGATCAGCGCCTGGGCGCCCGCGACTTCCTTGCCGAACTCTTCGTAGATGCCCCGGCTGGCGGCGATGAACGCATCCTTGTTGACCTCATTTACCTGGATGCCGCTCTGACGGATCTTGGCGAGCAGATCGGCCTCGGCCTTGGTCGCCGTCTCATAGACGAAGGCCTGCGTGTCGCGCGCCGCCTGCTCGAGCGCCTTGCGAACCGGTTCGGGGTAGCTGGCGAACTTGCGGGAGCCGGCGGTGAGAAAGGCAGGGCTGTACACATGGCCGGAGAGCGAGAGGAACTTTTGTACCTCGTGCAGCTTGGACGAATAGATTTGCGTGAACGGGTTTTCCTGACCATCCATCACGCCGGTTTGAAGGGCCGTGAAGAGCTCACCAAATTTCATCGGGCTGGGGCTTGCGCCGTAGGCCTGAAACATCTTGATCCGCCATTTGCCCTCCGGCACACGAAGTTTGATGCCTTTGAGGTCATCGGGCACGACGATGGGTCGGCGGTTGTTGGTGAGGTGGCGGTAGCCGTTCTCCCAGATCGCCAGCACCTTGAGCCCTTTCTTTTCAACCTGCGGGGCAATGTCGGGCCAGAAAATTTCCTTCTCGATGCGCGCCATGTGCGCGCGGTCTTTGACGATATAGGGCATTTCGAACATGCCGATCGCTTCAACCTCGGAAGACATGATGGTCGAGGGCAGTGACAGATCGAGCGTGCCCAGCCGGAGCTTTTGCAGCATCTCCTTGTCGCCCCCCAGCTGGCTTGATCCGAAAATCACCACCTTGGCTTTGCCCGCCAGCAGTTCGTTGGCCCGGCGGGCGAATTCATCGCCCACCACCTGATACAAGGAGCCGGGTTCGCCGACGTGACCGAACTTGATCTCGGTCTGGGCAAAGGCAGGCAGGGCGAAGGCTGCGCTCAGCGCAGCGCCCAGCAGCAAGGCGTGTCGGCGAATGGTCATGATGGGCTCCTCCGGGGGTTGGGGCCGGCTCTTTCCTGCTCGGGCCGGTAACGGTCCATGATGATAACGCGCCCGGGCGCGCGGGGCCTGTGCGGGAAAGCCCGCGGCGGACCGGTTGGGGTCAGTTGCCGAACACCAGGTTGGGCAGCCAGAGCGTAAGGGGCGGAAAGAGCGTGAGCAGGACCAGCACGCCCATCATCACCCCGAGGTAGGGCAGAACCTCGATCGTGTAGTCTTCCATGGGCACCTTGAGGACCTGCGAGCTGATGAACATCATCTGCCCGACCGGGGGCGTGACGCCGGCAATGGTGAGGTTGGTGACGAGGACCACGCCGAAGTGGACTGGGTCGATCCCCAGTTTGGTCAGAATCGGAACAAAGATGGGCGTGAGGATGATGAGCGCCGAGGTGCCCTCCACCGCGGTACCCAGCACGATCAGCATCAGGTTGATGAGCAGCAGCAGCAGGGTGGGGTCCCGTGTGAGCGAGACCAGCCAGGCGGCCATCTGGGGTGGAATCCGCTCCCAGGCCAGATAGAAGCCAAAGACCGAGGCCGCGCAGATCATGAGCATGACCGAGGCGGTGTCGAGCGCGGTTTCCTTGAGCAAGCCCGGCAGATCGGCGAGCCGCAGCGACCGGTAGGCGAAGAGGCCCACGGCAGTCACGTACAGCACGGTGATGGCGCCGGCTTCGGTGGGCGTGAAGAATCCGTAGCGCAGGCCCACGATGATGAACACCGGGATGGACAGCGCCCAGAGCGCCTCGCGAAACGCCACGCCGACGGCGGCCCGTCCGGCAAAGTGATCGCGCAGGGACCGATAGCCGCGTCGTCGCGAGATCACAGCGGTGACGAGCATGAGCGACCCCGCCAGCAGGATCCCCGGGATGATGCCGCCGATGAACAGCCGCCCGACCGAGGCGTCGGCGATGTAACCGTAGATGATCAGGCCGATCGAGGGGGGAATGAGCGCCGTGATGATCGAGGCGCAGGAGGTGATGACCGCCGCAAAGGCCGGGCTGTAGCCGTGCCGGGTCATCTCCGGGCCGAAGGTCTTGGCGAGCATGGCGGCATCGGCGCTCGATGACGCGGTGAGGCCGCCCAGCGCCGTGGCCAGCACCGTGCACATCTGCGCCAGGGCGCCTGTCATGTGCCCGGCCAGGGCGTCGGCCAGACCCAGCAGTTTTCGGGTGATGCCAGCCCGGTTCATGATGGCGCCGGCCAGCACGAAGAAGGGGATGGCCAGCAGAGGATACGAGTCGGTGGCCGAGACCATCTTCTGCACGAAGATGTTGAGCGGCACGCCGCCATCGATCAGAAAGAAAGACAGGGCGCTGATGGCGATGGCAAACGCGATGGGCGTGCCGAGCGCAAACAGCACGCCCATCACGATAGCGGGCGCCCAGTCAGCCAGCATGGGTGTCCCGCATCGCGTCGATCCACCACACGCGGCCCCGCAGCACCTGCACATAGCGGATCGCCATGAGCGCCGAGCACAGGGCCACCGGGCCGTAGAGCCAGGTCTGAGGCCAGCGCAGCACCGGGGTGGGGCTATCCCAGGTGTCGATGGCAAAGCGCGTGCCGAACCAGGTCATGAAGACGAAAAAAGACAGCAGCAGGGCGTGGTTGAACACCCGGCAGGCGCGCTGCCAGGCGGGCGGCAGCCGATGGGTGAGCAGATCGATGGCCGGGTGCAGTCGGTACTTGATGCAGGCGGCAGCGCCGAAGAACACCACCCAGGCAAAGCCCAGCACCGCCACCTCACTGGCCCAGGTGGCGGGCTGCGCCGTGATGTAGCGGGTGATGACGCCCCAGCTCACCGCAAGCACGACGATGAACACTGCGGCGCCTGCGATGATTTCCTCGAGCTGGTCGATCAGCCAGGGCAGGCCGCGCCGCGGCCGGGCCGGGTGCACGGGAGCGCCTTACTTGAGTTGCGACATCACCGTGTCATGCAGACCAGGCGTCCATTTCGGGAAGGCCTTGTAGACCGGCGCCGTAGCGCGCTGGAAGGCGGCGTTGTCCACTTCGACGAAGCTCACGCCGGCCGCCTTGAACTTGGCCATGTAGTCGTCATTGAGCGCGAGGGTGAGTCGCGTCATCTCAGCGCCAGCTTTCTGGCCTTCTTCGAGAAGTACCTTCTGCACATCGGCGGGCAACTTGTTGAAGTAGCCTGCATTGATGGGCCAGGTGACGAAGGCCGTGAAGTGGCCGGTGGTGGAGATCACCTTTCGCACCTCATGCAACTTGGCGCCCCAGAGGGAGCCGAGGGGGGCCTCGGCGCCCGCCACGACGTTTTGCTGCAGGGCGTTGTACACCTCGGACCACTGCACCGTGGTGGGCCGGGCACCCATGGCCTTGAAGGTCTCGATCCACATGGTGTTGGGCGGTACGCGAACCGTCATGCCGGCCATGTCGGCCGGAGTTCGCACGGGCTTGTCGGCGATGAGGTGGCGCTGACCGAAAAAGCCGTTGGCCATGATCAGCCGAAAGCCCGCCTGCTCAAGCCGCTTTTCGATGCCCTTGTACCAGTCGGAGGCAAGCAGCTTGTTGTACTCGGCCGGTGTGCGAACCAGGTAGGGGCCATTGAGCACGCCGATGTCGGGAACGAAATCGGACAGGTAGCCGGGGTCGGTGATGTTCATCACGTTGGCGCCCTGGCGGATCATCTCGTTGACTTCCTTGCCCGACCCGAGTTGCTCGCCTGGAAAGACCTGAATCTGCACACGCCCGTTGGTGCGCGCCGCGACATTGCGGGCGAAGAACTCGGCGGCGGCATGGGCAGGTTCGCTGGTGGACAGCGAGTGCGCAAATCGAATGCGGATGTCCTGTGCTGACGCGGGGGCGGCTGCGATCAGCCCCAACAGGGCCAGTGCTGCGAGTGATGGTTTCATGGGTCTCCTCTCCTTGTGGTCGGCTCTGAGGGCCGGTTCAGAAAAAAATGGGGCCCGATCAGCCAGGCGTGGTGGCGGCGGTCGGCCCGAGCTTGCCGCGCTCGCGGGCGCCCGCATAAAGAATCTTGAGTTGCCGGTCGATGATGGCGCCGTGCCGGGCGACCGCATCGGGATGCATGTCCGCCTCGGGCGGGGCTTCAAGATCGAAGTGAGCGAACTGGTCCACGCCACGGACCAGGGTGGCGCTCTCGCGAATGCCCGATCGCTGGTAGACATGCGTCGGCACATAGCGAATCGCAAAGCCTATGCGGGGCTCGCTGGCCCGGTTGGGTTCCGAACCGTGAAACAGCAGCACGTGGTGCAATGAGAATTCGCCAGGCTGCAATTGCACGTGGACCGCCTGCGATCGGTCAACCTCGACCGCGATCTCCTGACCCCGCGACAGCAGGTTCTTCTCGTCGAACTTGTCTTCGTGGGTAACCTGCGCCTGGTGCGTGCCTGCGATTACCTGCATGCAGCCCGATTCGATGGTACTGGGCGATAGCGCCACCCAGGCGGTGGTCACTTCGGGTGAGGACAGACCCCAGTAGGTGGCGTCCTGATGCCAGCTGACGTAGCCCGCGTCGCCCGCCGGCTTGGCGAAGAACTGTGAACTCCAGCAGAGCAGGTTGGGCCCGAGAACGTCTTCGACGGCATCGAGAATGGCCGGTGAGCGGATCAGTTGATCCAGCCAGGGAAAGAGCAGATGCGGCTTCTGGTTGTTGCGCCCGCGGATCAGGTGGGCCTGTACCTCATAACGCGCGCGCAGGGCCCGCGCTTCATCCGGCGCGACCGCGGCAAGCGGAAACTGATAGCCGTCTGCGTGGTAGCGCGCCACCTGATCTGGGCTGAGAACCTTGGGCATGAGCGACCTTCAGGATCGTCGACTGGGTGGCGGCATGGTAGGGCGAGCGGCGCCCGGTGTCCATTCGGGCGCAGCGTGCAGGGGCGGGCGGCACGCGGCAACGGTGGGTGAGGGCCCCCGGGATTCAGCCGCGTTCACCCGCAGGCGGCCCACGCCGCCCGTCGCCCCGCGCCGCTCGTCGCCCCGCGCCGCTCGTCCGGGTGCCTCGCTCGCGCTGAGCTTCCAGATTGGATCCACAATCGGGAATTCATCCTGAACTTCCACCGACGGAGCTTGTGTCATGGGTATCGCTGCCGAATTTCGCGAGTTTGCCGTCCGGGGTAGTGTGGTCGACCTTGCCGTCGGCGTGATCGTGGGAGGCGCCTTCGGTCGCATCGTCGATTCGATCGTCAAGGACCTGATCATGCCGCTCGTGGGTCGGGTGCTGGGCGGACTGGACTTCAGCGGCTACTTCATTCGCCTGGCCGATCCGCCCGCGGCCTTCAACGGGCCGATGACCTACGAAGCGCTCAGCAAGGCGGGGGTGCCCCTGTTCGCCTACGGCAACTTCATCACCGTGGTGGTGAACTTCGCGATCCTGGCCTTCATCATCTTCATGATGGTGCGTCAGATCAACCGCATCAGGCGCTCGGCACCCGCCCCTGTGCCGCCCGCTGCCTCCGAAGAGGTGCTGCTGCTGCGCGACATCAGGGATCGCCTGCCAGCCGCAAAGTAAGCTGGCCGATCCGTCGGATCGCCCGCAGTTGCAGGTCGCGTGGCAGGCTGGGCGTGCGGACGCCGGCCCTTGCGGGGGCGTCATCGCGAGCCTGGGTTGCGGCGGGGTCTCGCACCTGTTCGGGCAGCAGCGGCAGGTGCACGAATCCGCTTGATATCGACAGGTCGATCAGCCGGTGCTGCAAGCCGAAGAACACCTCATTGCACACAAAGGTGCCTGCCGTGTTCGAGATCGAGATCGGCCAGCCCTCCACCTGAAGCGAGTCCATCAGGGCACGCAGTCGCAGGGTGGACCCATAGGCGAGGGGCGCGCCGGCGACGATGGGCTCACCGCGAGGCTGACACCCCGCGTTGTCCGGGATGCGCGCGTCGCGCAGGTTGAGGGCGATGCGTTCGAGCGTGATGTCAGGTCGGCCCTCGGCCTGCCCCAGGCACAGCACCCAATCCGGCTGGCAGTCATCCAGAGCCTCGTGCAAGGCCTCGAGGCTGCGGCCGAAGACACAGGGCAACTGGCGGGCCCGCCACTGCACGCCTGCGTCACGTTCGCCGTCGAGCGCGCGCGCAATTTCCCATGACACATTGAGTGCATGCCCCTCGAAAGGCTCGAAACCGGTCACGAGGAGCGTCTTCATGGCAAGCCCGGGACTCAGTGATTGTCACGCGGGACTGGTGCGCCCGATTTGCCATTGAGAAAGTCGAGGTCGGCACCCTGGTCGGCCTGTTGTACATGATCGATGTACATTTTTACGTAGCCGCGTGTGGCGGCGGGGGCGGGCGGGGTCCAGGCGGCCCGCCGCGCGGCAAGCTCCGCGTCGTCGACGTGCAGGTGGAGGCTTCGGGCGGCGACATCGAGCGTGATGAGGTCGCCGTTCTGCACCAGCGCGAGCGGGCCGCCAGCCGCCGCTTCGGGCGCGACATGAAGCACCACGGTGCCGTAAGCCGTTCCCGACATGCGGGCATCGGAGATGCGGATCATGTCGCGAACGCCCTGTCGCAGCAGCTTTTGCGGCAGCGGCATGTTGCCGACCTCGGCCATGCCGGGATAGCCCTTGGGGCCGCAGTTTTTCAGCACCATGATGCAGTCGGCATCGATGTCCAGGCTGTCGTCGTCTTTCAGGCGATGCAGCGCCTCGATGTCTTCAAAGACGACCGCCCGGCCGGTGTGCTTCATCAGGGCGGGGGAGGCGGCCGAGGGCTTGATCACCGCGCCATCAGGCGCCAGGTTGCCGCGAAGCACGGCCATGCCGGCATCAGGCTTGAAGGGGCGAGCGAGCGGCGTGATGACCTCTTCGTTCCAGCAGCGCGCATCCTTGACGTTGTCCCAGATGCTGTGCCCGTTCACGGTGGGCGCCTCGCGATTGAGCAGGCCCGCCTCGCCCAGGGCGCGTAGCACCACCGGGAGTCCGCCCGCGTAATAGAAATCTTCCATCAGGAAGCGGCCCGCCGGCATGAGGTCGACGATGCAATCGACTCCGCGGCCCAGTCGGTCGAGGTCCTCCAGCGTAAAGGGCACGCCGACGCGTCGCGCAATCGCCAGCAGATGTACCACCGCATTGGTCGAGCCTCCGATGGCCCCCAGCGTGCGCACCGCGTTCTCGAAGGCGGC
>CAIVPX010000175.1 GCA_903907905.1 uncultured bacterium
ACGATCGCCTGATGGAATCACTGGGCTATATCCCGCCGGCAGAAGCTGAGGCAAACTTCCACCAGTTGTCGGCAAGTCAGTCTCTCTTGGCAGCATAATCATTTAACCCAACCAGCCTCCGCGATTCCCGGGGCGGTTCAGACCGTTTACGAGTCTGGTCCCGTAATCTCGGCGAGCGGTCGGGTTGTGCGCGCGACAGGAACGACGTGGATCAGTCGAACTGACTCGATAGCGGCGTCGATGCTGATGAAGTCGCTCAATGCGGAGTCCGGGCCGCAGGGGTTGACGTCGCCATTGGATCAAATGAACCGTTTCTTGAGATCGGCCCTCGTGCGTGAGCGAAGCGGATCGGACAGCGAGGGTCGGCTCTCATCGGCGATGGATCCCATCTCCGTGAATCCTTCCGCCCGGATCGGGCGCTCAGGCGGCGACATCACAGGTTCCGGAGTCTTCGCATCGGCGCCTTCAGGGGCATCGAGTGTCGTTAGTCCCCTCGTGGGCATCGCGAGTACCCATCAATTGCTTGAAGCGGCAATGACACTCACCCTGCAGGGGCGTAGTCCCGCGCTTGATGGAAGCGAGGCGATCAGCAACTGGGTCAACCGAGTCGTTACCGATTCCTCGGTAGAACCGCCTGCCCGCGAGTCGGGCCCCGCGCCTGGAACGCTCCCGCCCGCGAGCCCGAGCCCCGTCGATCCCGGGCCCGATCGGTCTCCTGATGCAATCGACGGGTCGTCGGAGTCGGGCCTTGGGCCGGCGGATCATTCTATTGGGCTGGACGACTCTCAGGTCAGGTGGTTGGTGCCGATCGGTGCGATCGACCTATGGGCCGAAACCAAGGGCGACGCTGCTGGATTTGCACTCGGTGGTGCTGAAGCGGGTGATGCCTAGTGTTATCGGTATCAGTTGCTTTGACACACCCATCGCGGTGGCCGCGGCACGCGGCGGTGCCATTCGTCCAGATTGAGCGTATCCCGTCGTCCGTGCACGAGCGCCTGCCTGATTGAGGTGTACAGTGGGTCATGTCTAGGGGAGATTCTGGCGTTGAAAAATGCGCTGAAGCTCGCAAGTTCTGGCCTGATTGCCCTTTCGCTGAACGGACCCGCTTACGGCCAGGCCTCTACGGTCACCCAGCAGTACCTCGGTGCACCTGTGCCCAGCCCGGTCGCTGCGGTCGAACTCGACGCAGCGCCCTCTCGCGCGCTTGCCGGCAGAAGTGGCGGGGCCGTTGGCCTCGGGGTGCCCTCCGCCGGCCCGTCGGTGTCCATCTACGGGGAGCGCATCCAGTCGCAGGCCTCACCCGCGATGTATACCGGAGTCGGGTCAACGGGCGGCTCTAAGGGGCTCGCGTCAGGTTCCGTGACCCTAGATCTTCAGCGCCGTTGAACCCGTCGGCCTGTTGCCTACTCCGGGCGCCCCAATCCGAGTAGCGCGGCGCCCTCGGTGTAGAGCCGGATTTTCTCGGTCATGAAGGCGTCCATTTCCTCGATGCCTAGGTTGGCGCGTAAGCCCCCCGCAAACTCAGAAACAATCCCCCGGAACCCTCACGAAGCCCTCCATCAGCACGCGCGCGCTGCGGCTCATGATGGCGCGCTTGACCACCCAGTCGCTGCCTTCCTGGCGCGCCTCGGCACCTACGCGGAGCGTGCCTGACGGGTGACCGAAGCGCACCGCCTCACGCGCACCTCCCCCAGCAGCCAGGTTGACCAGCGTGCCAGGGATGGCTGCGGCAGTGCCGATCGCCACTGCCGCCGTCCCCATCATTGCGTGATGCAGTTTGCCCATCGACATTGCTCGCACGAGCAGATCGACGTCTTTCGCAGCGACCTGTTTGCCGCTGGATGCCGTGTAGTCGGCCGGCGGCGCCACGAAGGCGACCTTGGGCGTGTGCTGGCGCTTGGCGGCTTCGCTGGGGTCGCGGATCAGCCCCATCCGGATGGCGCCATGCGTCCGGATGGTTTCGAACATGGCCAGCTTGGCGGCGTCACCGTTGAGGGCGTCCTGCAGTTCGGTGCCGGTCAGCCCCACCGAGTCGGCGTTGATGAAGATGGTGGGAATGCCAGCGTTGATCATCGTGGCGCGCAGCGTACCGACACCGGGCACGACCAGATCGTCGACGAGTTGCCCCGTGGGGAACATGGCGCCGCCCGCGCCTTCTTCCTCGGCGGCCGGGTCCATGAATTCGAGCTGCACCTCGGCGGCCGGGAAGGTCACGCCATCGAGCTCGAAGTCGCCGGTTTCCTGTACGTGCCCGTCGGTGATGGGCACATGGCCGATGATGGTCTTGCCGATGTTGGCCTGCCAGATGCGCACAATCGCCACACCGTTGTGCGGGACGCGGGCCGGATCGACCAGCCCATTGGCGACGGCGAAGGGGCCCACGGCGGCCGACAGGTTGCCGCAGTTGCCGCTCCAGTCGACGAAGGCGGAGTCGATCGAGACCTGACCGAAGAGATAGTCGACGTCGTGATCGGGTCGGGTGCTCTTGGAAATGATCACGCTCTTGCTGGTGCTGGAGGTGGCCGCCCCCATGCCGTCGATCTGCTTGCCATAGGGGTCGGGGCTGCCGATCACGCGCAGCAGCAGCTTGTCGCGCGCGGCTCCGGGCGTCTGGGCGGCTGTGGGGAGGTCTTGCAGGCGGAAAAACACGCCCTTGCTGGTGCCGCCACGCAGGTAGGTGGCCGGGATACGAATCTGGGGCACGTGGGGCATGGCGGTGCGGTCCTGTGAGAGAGGTGGAAGGCGTGAGACTGCGTCAGGCGGCCTGGCCGGCTTGAAGAAAGTCCTGCGCAAAGCGCTGCAGGACGCCGCCGGCATCGTAGATGGAGACCTCTTCGGCGGTGTCCAGCCGACAGGTGACCGGGACCTCGAAGCGCTCTCCGCTGCGCCGGTGGATGAGCAAGGTGAGGGTGGCGCGCGGCGTGCGCGCACCGATGACATCGAAGGTTTCCGTGCCGTCGATGCCCAGGGTGAGTCGGGTGGTGCCCGGCTTGAACTCGAGGGGCAGCACGCCCATGCCGATGAGGTTGGTGCGATGAATGCGCTCGAAGCCCTCGGCCACGATGACCTCAACGCCGGCCAGGCGCACGCCCTTGGCGGCCCAGTCGCGAGACGACCCCTGTCCGTAGTCGGCACCGGCGATGATGATGAGCGGTTGCCCCCGGTTCATGTAGGTTTCGATCGCCTCCCACATGCGCACGACCTTGCCCTCGGGCTCGATGCGGGCAAGCGAACCCTTCTTGACCTTGCCGTCGACCACGGCCATCTCGTTGAGAAGGGTCGGGTTGGCAAAGGTGGCACGCAGCGCGGTGAGGTGGTCGCCCCGGTGCGTGGCGTAAGAGTTGTAGTCCTCTTCAGGGAGGCCCATTTTCTTGAGGTATTCGCCTGCCGCGCTGTCGGGCAGGATGGCGTTGGAGGGCGAGAGGTGATCGGTGGTGATGTTGTCACCCAACACGGCGAGGGGGCGCAGACCCCGCAGCGTGCGCTCGCCCGCCAGCGCACCCTCCCAGTAGGGCGGTCGACGAATGTAGGTGGATTGCGCCCGCCAGGCGTAGAGGGGCGAGACCTTTTGGCTCGCGTCGCGTCGGATGTCGAACATCTGCGTGTAGACGCGCCGGAACTGTTCGGGCTTGACGGCAGCGCGCATGACCGCGTCGATTTCCTCGTCGCCGGGCCAGAGGTCTTTCAGCCGGATCTCCCGACCGTCCACCACGGTAAAGACGTCTTTCTCGATGTCGAATCGGATGGTGCCCGCGAGGGCGTAGGCCACCACCAGCGGTGGCGACGCCAGGAAGGCCTGTTTCGCGTAGGGGTGGATGCGGCCATCGAAGTTACGGTTACCCGACAGCACCGCCGTGGCGTACAGGTCGCGGTCGATGATTTCCTGCTGGATGGCCGGGTCGAGTGCGCCCGACATGCCGTTGCAGGTGGTGCAGGCGAAAGCCACCACGCCGAAGCCAAGCTTCTCCAGTTCGGGCAGCAGGCCCGATTCCCGCAGGTATTCGGCGCCCACCCGCGATCCGGGGGCGAGCGAGGTCTTGACCCAGGGCTTGCGCGTGAGGCCCACCCGATTGGCGTTGCGCGCCAGCAGCGCCGCCGCAATGACATTGCGCGGGTTGCTGGTGTTGGTGCAACTGGTGATGGCCGCAATGATGACCGCGCCATCGGGCATCTGGCCCGGCGTTTCCTGCCAGGGTGCAGCGATGCCTTTGGCGGCGAGATCGGCGGTGGCCACCCGCGCGTGTGGGTTGGAGGGACCGGCCATGTTGCGCACGACCGTGGCGAGGTCAAAGCTCAGGGTTCGCTCATAGCGTGCGCCAGAGAGGCTGTCGGCCCAGAGGCCAGCGGTGCGCGCATAGGTTTCGACCAGCTTGATCTGCACATCCTCGCGGCCGGTGAGCCTGAGGTAATCGAGGGTCTGCTGATCGATGAAGAACATGGCGGCCGTGGCGCCGTATTCGGGGGCCATGTTCGAGATGGTGGCCCGGTCACCCAGCGACAGCGCGGCAGCGCCTTCGCCGCGAAACTCGAGGTAGGCGCCGACTACCTTCTGCTTGCGCAGGAACTCGGTCAGCGCGAGCACGACGTCGGTGGCCATGATGCCGGGGGCGGGCTTGCCGGTGAGTTCGACGCCGACGATATCGGGCAGACGCATCCAGGAGGCGCGGCCGAGCATGACGTTTTCGGCCTCGAGCCCGCCGACGCCGATGGCAATGACACCCAGCGAGTCGACATGCGGCGTGTGGCTGTCGGTGCCGACGCAGGTGTCGGGGAAGGCGATACCGTCGCGCACCTGGATGACCGGTGACATTTTCTCCAGGTTGATCTGGTGCATGATGCCGTTGCCGGGCGGAATCACTTCCATGTTCTCGAAGGCCAGTCGGGTCCAGTCGATGAAGTGGAAGCGGTCTTCGTTGCGACGATCTTCGATGGCCCGGTTTTTCTCGAAGGCCTGCGGATCGTCGCCACCGCACTCGACGGCCAGCGAGTGATCGACGATAAGCTGCACCGGCACCACGGGGTTGACCTTGGCCGGGTCGCCCCCCTGATCGGCGATGGCGTCGCGCAAGCCCGCCAGATCGACCAGCGCGGTTTGTCCGAGGATGTCGTGGCAGACCACCCGAGCCGGGTACCAGGGGAAGTCGAGATCGCGGCGGCGCTCGATCAGCTGGCGAAGCGACTCGGTCAGCGTGGCGGGATCGCAGCGGCGCACCAGGTTTTCGGCCAGCACGCGCGAGGTGTAGGGCAGAGCGTCCCATGCGCCGGGCGCGATGTCGTTGACGGCGGCACGGGCATCGAAGTAATCGAGTGCGGTGCCGGGCAGGCGGGTGCGATAGGTGGTATTCATCCCCGGATTCTAGCGAAATACCCTGACGCGAAACTGATCGATCGGGTCGAAACGGTCGCGCTTCGGGTGAAGAGCCGCTCGAGTTTGAGAGGGACTGCGGCTAAGGGGCGATCGTTCGGTAGGCGGATTGAAGCGGCTGCCAGGAGACGCGAACGAAGTCGTCGAAGGGAAACTCAAGCTCCAGCGTGATGAAGAGCGCACTCGCCGTTGACAGCGCACACAAGAAGAACACCACAAGGACCGGCCCTTGCCTGGGCGACACCAGACCAAAGCAGACGAAGGTGACCGCCAGCCACAGCAGCAAGGCCATCACGACATATTGTGGGACTGCGGATTGCGCCACAAAGAGTGTGAGCCAGCGCGCGACCAACAACTCGTCCATGAGATCCAGCGCCTTGGCCTGCATCTGGGTCTGCCGCGCGGTGTGGGGCGTGACCGATCCGGCGGCGTCGGCCGCCCGCTCGATCAGACGGATGGTCTCACTGTAAGTTTGCGGGGCGCCATCTTTCGGAACGTGGCGGTCGGTTCGCTCACGGGCCAGATGCTCGACCGCATCCCGCCATGCGGCCCGCGCCCCCCCGGCCTCGGGGCCCAGATCTCTCAGCGCCCGATCGATCGTGAGGACCTTGACCGCCGCATCCCTTACAGCCAGATCGATGGCATCGAAGTTCGTCTTGGCGGAGGCCATGACCAGACCCAGCAGCAAGGCGGCCATGGTCGCCACCAGCCCCACACCCAGTTTGATCGAATCATCCACCCCAGCGGAAAACAGACGCTCCGGCAAGCGGCGGCGCAGCCAGATCCCGAACAGACCGCCGCCGAAGGTGGTTAACAAACAGATGATCGCGACGAGGAGAGGGGTCATGACAGCCTGAATCCTATCGCGTTCAAGTCGATGGGCGACCGGGCTCGCGAGGCTACGGGTTACTCCGCCTGAATCCCCGCCTGCCTGATGAGTCGCGCAAACTTGTCATGTTCGGCGCGCGTGAAGGCGGCAAATTCTTCGGGGGTGCTGGCCACGGGTTCGGCGCCGAACTGGTTGAGCTTGTCGCGCACATCCGGCAGGCGGACGATGCGGGCGATTTCCTGTTGAACGCGGTTGACCACCTCGCGCGGTACATCCTTGCCCGTGTACATGCCGTACCAGGCGTAGGTTTCGTACTCGCGCATACCCGCCTCGATGGCCGTGGGAACATCAGGCATGGACGGGTGGCGCGATTTTCCGGCCACGGCCAGCACCCGCAGCTTGCCCGACTTGTAATGCTGTAACACCGTGAGCGTGCTGGTGAAGCCGGCCTCGATGTGGCCACCGAGCATGTCGGTCATGATCATGGAGCCGCCCTTGTAGGGCACGTGGGTCAGGTCGATCTGCGCCTGCTGCTTGAACTGCTCGCCCGCCAGCCTGGATGAGGGTTCGGAGCTGCCAAAGCGCAGCTTTCCAGGGTTGGCTTTTGCGTGCGCGACGAATTCGCGCAGGGAATTGGCCGGCACCGAGGGCGTGACCACGACCACCCAGGGGGAGGTGGCGATCAGCGTCACCGCTGTGGCATCGGACACCGGGTCGAAGGGCATGCTCTTTTGCAGGCTGGCATTGATCACGTGGGCGCCCACGACTACCACCAGGTTGTGTCCGTCCGGGGGCGACTTGAGTACGAGTTCGGTCCCCACGATACCGTTGGCGCCGGGTTTGTTTTCGACCACGACGCTTTGCCCCCAGGCCTCGCTGAGCTTTTGCGCGAGTTGGCGGCTGATGATATCGGTACCCCCTCCTGCCGCATAGGGCACCACGATGCGCACCGGCTTGGACGGGTAGGTCTGAGCCAGCGCCACAGCGCCCGGGCCGAAGAAGATACCTGCCGCCACAGCGGCCGACACAAAGGCTCTGATCATTGCAAGGTCCTCTCACGTGCGGATGGCCGGCGCTGAACTGCGACGGTATCGGTCGGCATCTTGCGACAATCCGCTGGACTCGTCCAACCCGCCCTGCCTTGCGAGGCCCGTGTGTGTCGCAGACGGCGGGGGGATGAGATGAGGGGAGGGGAGGCCTGCCCGCCCTCAAGATGAAATGCACCGATGCCGCAGCCTCGAGCATCGGCTATCCTGCCGACGATGCCCGTGTAGTTGGGCCCCATCAGTCCTCACCGGAGCGAATCGATGCGCGCTGGACGAATGCTTCTGCTGCTGGTCAGCATGCTCATGGTGTCGGTGCCAGCCGTTGCCGATACCTACCCCACCAAGCCCATCCGCTGGGTCGTGCCCTTCGCACCGGGGGGCAGTTCAGACGCCTCGGCGCGCCCCATCGCCACCCTGCTGGGCGCCGAACTGGGGCAGCCGGTGGTGGTCGAGAACCGCCCCGGGGCCGGAGCCATCGTCGGCTCCGATTTCGTGGCCAAGGCGCCCGCTGATGGTTATACGCTGCTGCTGGTGCCGGGTACGCACACCTTGGGCAAGTACCTCTCGAAGAACCTGCCTTACGACCCGGTGAAAGACTTCACGCCCATCGGGCGCATGGTGTCGGTGCCCTATGTACTGGTCACAGGCCCGAAGCAGCCCTTCGCCTCACTGCCGGAGCTCATCGCCTTCGGCAGCCGGCAGGACAAGGGCTTTTCCTTCGGCACCACCGACGTGCTGGGCATGCTGACGGTCGAACTGCTGAAATCGCTCAGCAATACCAAGGTGGTTCAGATCAATTACAAGGGCGCACCGGCCATCGTGACCGACGTGCTGGGGGGCCACCTTGATGCCGGAGCCACCACGCCGCCCGTCGTCAAGGGATTCAGCCAGGACAAGAACGGCCTGCGCATGCTGGCGGTCACCTCGGCCCGGCGTTCCCCCTCGCTGCCGGATGTGCCGACAGTGGCTGAACTGACCGGGATCGCCAGCTTTGAGGTGGCGACCTGGTACGGCATCGCCGGTCCGGCGGGTCTGCCCGCTCCGATTGCCGAGCGCATCGAGCGCGCACTGATGAAGGTGATGAAAGATCCGGAACTTCGCACCCGCCTGGTCAACATGGGCGTGGATGTGATTGAGGACAACAGCGCGAGGGCGATGGCAGCCACCATGTTGAGCAACGCCGATCAGTGGGGGGCGCTGGCCGAGAAGGCCGGGATCAAGCCCTGATCCGCCGGGTCCCACACATCTTCATCGGCTAGACAGCCAGACCCCTTAATCGTTCTGTCATTTCAGGTCCCGATACTGACTCGGTTTTCTCAACCGCAGTCAGATCAGGGGTCCGAATGAGTATCGAAACGGGGTTGTTGCAGGGAACGGTGGTTGCTTCGAGCGGCCTGCCAGAGGGAAGTCTGACGGGTATTTCGCCTCTTGCAAGCTACTCGACCGGCATCTACAACGCATCGGGCGCCGAGATCGTTGCGCATGACCCAGCCACGCAACGCGTCTTTCTCGTGAATGCGGTTGCCTCGCAGGTCCGTGTGCTCAGTATCGCCAACCCGGCGTCCCCCCAGTTGCTGGGCACGATCGACATGAGTTCCTACGGGGCTCAGGTCAATTCCGTTGCGGTCAAGAACGGTTTGGTTGCGGTTGCCGTTGCCGACGCAAATCCGACGCTTGCCGGCAAACTCGTGATGTTCCCCGCCAATCTTGCGGTGACGACGACGGCCGCAGCGCCAACCGGTGCAGCGAGCTTTGCATCGGGCGTTCAACCCGATATGGTGATCTTCACGCCAGATGGGAACAAGGTGCTGGTTGCCAATGAAGCCGAGGCAATCAACGAGCGCGCCAGCACTGACCCTTTCTACAACGCGGGTGCGCCCTTCGTGGCGAATGGCGGCATCACCGTGGTGACGCTGGGGGCGACCCCGGCCACAGCACTGTCGGCCGCCGCGGTGCAACAACTTGATTTCACCGCGTGGGACGCCAAGAAGGGGTATCTCACCGAGCGCGGTGTGCGCCTTGCCTCAGACAAGACTGTGGCTGATGACCTTGAGCCCGAATATATCGCCGTGTCGCCCGATGGGAAGCAGGCCTTTGTCACCTTGCAAGAGGCAAACTCGCTGGCGGTGCTTGATCTGTCGACTGCGACCGCCAAGATTGTCGACATTGTCCCGATGGGTCTCAAGAACCATCTTCGCGGCGATCTGGAGCTGACCGCGTACGACGAACTGACCGGCGCGGAATTGCCCTCGGTCGGAACCGATGCCTTCGGCAACGCTGTGCCGAGCGGCGGTTTCTCTGGTTTGCAGTACGTGGGCAGGAGCACGGCCGGCAACCTGTCTTTTCTGACCGTGACCGACCGCGGGCCCAACCTTGACCCGGCTAACGTGGATGGCATCGCAGGCGACGAGCGTCCGTTCCGTCTCCCCGATTACAACGTCCGTGTGATGACGCTCGAATTCAATGAGACCACTCGAACGGTGAGTCTGGGTCAGACGGTCCTGCTCAAGAACCCCGACGGAACGCCGTTGCTGGGTCTGCCCAACGTTCAGGGCTTCGACGAGGTGCCCGTCGAGATTCTGCCCACATCGCTGAGTACAACGGGAGTGATGCAGATCACGGAGTACATGAACGGCGGGACGTCGATCGGAGCGAAGGGTGAGTTCATCGAATTCACCAATGTGGGCGGTACGCCGGTCGACATGACTGGTTGGAGTTTCGACGACTCGAGCCGGATAGCGGGTTCGTTTTCCGTGAGCGCTTTCGGCATCGTGAACCCCGGCGAGTCGGTGGTGTTGACCGAGGCGACGGCCGATGCATTCCGCTCCGCGTGGAGCTTGCCGGCTACGGTCAAGGTCATTGGCGGATTGAATCAGAACCTTAGTGGCGGCGGCGACGGGATGTACCTCTTCGACGCGTCGGGCAAAGAAGTGGAGGGACTGACCTACGCCAGTACGGGTACACCCCTCGCGACAGGCAAGAGCGCCTGGACGGGCATTTCGAATTTGTCAGACAGTGTTGCAGATACGGACTGGACGCTGTCTGCTGCGGGCGATGCCCAGGGAGCCGTGACGGCGGTTGGCGGTGATGTCGGCAGCCCCGGAAAGTTCACGGCGGCGAGTTTCCGTTACCTCCCTTACAAGCCCTATGGTGCGGATCTGGAGGGCATCTACAAGACCGCTGACGGAACGATGTGGGCGGTGGACGAGTATCGGCCTGGCATCTATCAGTTCGCGGCTGACGGTACGATGATGGCGCGCTTCGTGCCTCGTGGGACGGCCGCGCTGACCGCAGACACGGGCGATACCTTCGGAACCGAGACGCTTCCTGCGCATCTTCTCTCCCGTCAGGCGAATCGCGGGTTCGAGGCGCTGGCTGTCGATGAGGCCAAGGGCGTTCTGTACGCTTTCGTTCAAAGCCCCCTCGATGCTTCCTCGGCCGTGACGACCGATACGACCGGACCACTGATTCGAATCGAAGCGATCTCGATGCTGGATGTGCCGGGCGGCGCGCGCAAGGGCGAAGTGATCGGCGAGTATGCCTACCTGCTCGAGCGCCCTGCGCTGAATCTGGGTGCGCTGGACAAGATTGGCGATGCGGCGTTCAACCCCACGACCGGAACGATCTTCGTGTTTGAGCGCGATTCAAGTGTCGCCGCTGAAGCCAAGAAGGTCTTGTACGAGGTCGATCTTCGCGGCGCCACCAATTTGCTGGGCACGATCGGTCCGTCCTCCAGTGCCGCCCCCTATCTGGTGGGCAGCGAGGGGCGTGCCGCCTTCAAGTCGATCATCTCTTCGGGCGATGCGGTTGGCTCGACCTTCAAGTTCGCCGGGATTCCCGACGGGGTGGGGGTCATCGACAACGGCACGACGCTGAGGGTGCTGGTCAACCACGAACTGGGTAGCACGGCCGGCGCAGTGCGCGCGCATGGATCGATCGGGGCCTTCGTGTCCGACCTCACGATCGACAAGGCCACCCTCGCCGTGAGCGCCGGGCAGGACTTCCTGCAGTCTGCGAATAACCTGTACCTCTGGAATGGCGCCACCTGGACATCTGGCACGACGACGGTATTCAACCGTTTCTGCTCGGGCGACCTTGCCGACTCGTCAGCCTTTCGGTTCAACAACCTTGGCTACGATGGCCGACTTTTCCTGACCGGAGAGGAGGCGGGTGCGGAGGGCCGGGCGTTTGCGCATGTCGTCACCGGCTCGGATCAGGGTAAGGTCTACGAACTGGGTGCCCTGGGCAACCTGTCCTTTGAAAACATCGTCGCCAATCCCAAGGGCCAGGCATCGACGATTGCCGTGGCCCTGGATGACAGTTCCACCGATGGGCAGGTCTACGTCTACGTCGGGACCAAGACCAGTGCCGGCAACGCGGTGGAGCAGGCGGGTTTGGCGAACGGCAAGCTGTTCGCCGTCAAGGTGGGAACGAGCAACGTGGTCGCGGTCGAGGCCGGTACGAGCCCGGCCAACAGTGGACTGGGGCTTGATGCCACCGGGTCCGGCACCTTCTCACTGGTTGAGATCGCCGGTGCTGCTCAGAAGACTGGCGCTGAAATTAACACGGCGAGCCTGGCCGCCTTGGCAACGAGCTTTCTTCGGCCCGAAGACGGCGCCTGGAGCCTGGACGGCGGAACTTTCTACTTCTGTACGACCGCCTCGCAAACGACGGCCAGCCGTCTTTGGGCGCTCAAGTTCGCGGATTCGGGCAACCCGGTTCAGGGCGGTACGATCCAGATGTTGCTCGATGGCAGCGAAGGTCAGGTGATGTTCGACAACCTGACGGTCGCCCAGGATGGTTCGATCCTGCTGCAGGAAGACCCGGGCAATTACGCCGGCAGCGCGCGAATCTGGAAATACAACCCAAGCACCGACGCCGTGGTGGATGTCGCTCGCCATGACCTCGCTCTGGTGACAGGCTCGACCGCGGTCACGCAGGATGAGGAGTCCTCGGGCGTCGTCGAGGTGAGTTCAATGCTGGCCGGTGTGGCCGGGTATGACACCTCGAAGTTCCAGTACTTCCTCACGTCCGATCAGATCCACAAGTCGGTCACGACAGCGGGCATCGTCGAGATGGGCCAACTGGTGCTCATGGCAACCGCCCGTGACGGCGGCGCCGTCGATCCGCGTCTGGCGTTCGGGGTGACTGCGCTCGAGACCCTGACGGTGGATCAGTTGCTCGCGGCGAAGGTGAACCCGGTTTACAAGGAACTGGTCGCGAATCTGCCGTCGCTTGGGTATCTGCCTAACGACAAGGTTGAGGGGCTGGCGCTGCTGAACGATGGCCGATTGGCCACCATCAACGACAATGATTTCGGGGTGGCCGGAGCAGGGTCCGAAAAGGTGGGCCTGGGGGTGTTCGCGTTCAACGGCGAAAACGATCTGGATGCCGATGACGACAACGGCATTGCGATCGCGCCAGCGCAACTGTATGGCGCCTACATGCCCGACGCGATCGCGTCGTTCTCGGCTGGCGGCAAGACCTTCTACATCACCGCCAATGAGGGCGATTCGAGAACCGTCGATGAAGTCAAGATCAGCGCATTGGGTACGAGTGGCAAGCCGGTCGCCGATGCCACGGCGGGTGCTGCAACGCTTGATGCCGATCTCAAGGTCATCACCAACGGGATTGACGTCGATGGGGATGGCGATCTCGACAAGCTGGTTGCCTTCGGTAGCCGGTCGGTGTCGATCTTTGACAGCTACGGCAACCGGGTTTGGGATAGTGGCGATAGCATCGAGCGAATGGTTGCGGCCGCTTTCCCCGCCAACTTCAACGCAAGCCACACCTCGAATACGATCGATAACCGAAGCGACGACAAAGGTCCCGAGCCCGAGGGCGTGACGACGGCTGTGATCAACGGCCGTACTTATGCGTTCGTCACGCTGGAACGCGTAGGCGGCGTTGTCTGCTTCGATATCACTGATCCGCGAGCACCGGTGATGGTCGACTACGGCAACAACCGCAACTTCGCGGTGGCGCCCGCGCTCAACGCAGGCGGCGATCTGGGGCCGGAAGGCATCATCGCAATTTCCGCGGCCGACAGTCCCACCAAGCAGCCCATGCTTGCGGTGGCCAATGAGGTCAGTGGTACGGTGACCTTCTACGCGCAATCGCTGGCCGGGCAGACGGAATTCGGCAGTGCGGCGGCCGACACCCTGCAGGCTGATGGGAGCGGTACGGCGCTGTATGGTCTCGGTGGAGACGACCAGCTTCTCAGTGGCGCAGGCGCAGACACCCTTGACGGTGGCCAGGGCGTTGACACGGCTGATTTTTCTGCCGCTGAGGACGGGGTCATTATTGACCTGGGTGCGGGTTGGGCAACAGGGGATGGCAGCGATTCGCTCGTCGATATTGAAAACGTGCTGGGGAGTGCCGGGTCCGATCGTGTTCAGGGAAACGCTGGCGCCAATATCGTTTTCGGATCGACAGGTGGGGACGACGTGTTCCTCGGTGCCGGTGGTGACGACACCTTCGACGCGATGGCGGAGGGCGACGTCTTTTTGGGCGGTGATGGGAATGACACGGTGAAGCTCGGCGGGGCGCGCGCTGACTATGTGATCAGCCTGGCGAGTGCTGAACAGAGGATCACCGTCGCTGACCTGACCCGAAGCGAGCCGAGCCAGTCATTGCTCGCGGTCAGTCTGAAAAGCGGCAGTACCTCGCTTGCGTTCATCGACGCCGAGCGCTTTGTCTTCCGGGACGCCACGATCACCAACCTGACCGAGTTGCTCAACCCCGGCGCGATCACGCTCACGACGGGAGACGCGTCGAGCCTTGCCAATGCGCTTCAGCAGGTTCAAGCGGGGGGAACCATCATCGTTTCGCCCGCTGTGCAGCTCTCAGGTGAGTTCACCGTGAGCCGTGACGATGTGACCGTGATTCTCGAGTCGGCGGCGGCGACAGCCTCTTCCCTGGCGGCGTCTGCCGCGGCGAATGGTCAGGCGCCGGTCTTTATTCTCGGCGCGGGCGTGGTGCGATTCGAGTTGGGGGGCGGGCGCGATGCAGACGTCGTGGGTAACGGATCGGATAATGTCATCATCGGCAACGATGGACGCAACGTGATCAGCGGGGGCGCAGGCAACGATATCCTCGCCTCCGGCAAGGGCGATGATGAGCTCTCTGGCGGGAACGGGCAGGACCTCCTCCTGGGTGGTTCCGGGTGGGACAAGCTGCTCGGCGGTAATGGCGATGACCTGATTTTTTCGGGACCTGGTGGCCTGCTCGATGGCGTAGCAAACGGTGGGACCTCCCCGGCGGATCTGCTTGCGGGGGGCGCCGGCAGCGACAAGCTGGTCGTGATGGTCGATGGCATGGGTGTTTCAGCCGCAGTACGCATCCTCGCGGGCTCAGGTAACGACCACATTTCCATTGCCGGCGGTACTGGCGCGAATGGGGTCACGGGCCAGGGCGCGGTCGGAGCAACGGGGTCTGCGACGTCCGCGGCGAGTTTGCCCGCGGACGTGTTTGTGGCTGACCTGACTGGGGCGGACGCGATCGACGCCGTGTTGATGTCACAAAGCGCGTTGTTGGCGATGCTTCCAGTCAACAGCAACCTGGCGCCTGAGTTGCTGTTTTCCTGAGGCGGGTTGGTGACGGTTGACGCGTTGCACTCGAGCGGCCCGTCAATCGTCATCACCGGTGGTGTCTGGTGCCTCGCCCGCAGAGCGCTCCGTCTTCGTTTCAGAGAGGCTCAGGAAGCGTTGTGGCGCTTGTGTGTTCAGCGCCTGTCAACGAGTCGCTTCAGCTTGAGCGACCCGTCCCGGCCGTAGATCGCGGCCGGCTCGACGCATTCCACCTCCGGGCGAACGGAGATGGCGTGTTTTACCGCACGGGCCACGCGCTCGGGCACCTCGGCGTGCCGGGTGGAGGCGATGATTCGAATCCGCAGTCGATCCATCGAGAAGGGGTCTGAAGGGTCTTCACGCTCGATCAGCGCCTGATAGTCCTGCACGTCCGGTACCGATAGCACGGCCGCCTCCAGCGCCTCGGGGTTGACCAGCATGCCCTTGATCTTGACCAACGCATCGGCGCGCTGGGGCGTTTCAGTGAAGCGGTCCGTATTTGCACCGCAGTGCGGGCAACGGTCGCGGGTCAGCACCGACAGGTCGCCCGTGGCGTAGCGCAGCAACAGGGTGCCCCGCCGGTTGAGGTGGCTCAGCACAACCAGTCCTCGCTCGCCGTCCGGTAGCGGCTGATGGGTGACGGGGTGGACCACCTGAACGTGAATGTCTTCGGGGCAGGGGTTGTGAAAGCCCGCGCCCGGCGAGCACTCGGCAAATCCACCCTGGATTTCGGTGATGCCATAGGACACATGGAGCACGGCATGCGGAGCGCCTGCCTTGCGCAGGCAGGCTGCGAAATTGTCGCGTAGCGCCTGGGTGACCGCTTCGCCGGTGATGTAGGCGATACGGACCGGGGAAAAATCTGCCCCCAGTTCGGCGGCGCGAATGAGGACCCGACGCACATAGCTGGCGACGCCCCAAAGAATGGTGGCCCGCGATCGCTCCACACCGCCCACCACCTCGTCGAGTTCGGAGCCCAGTTCGAAGTGTGGCGAGGGGCGACCCGGCAGCAAATTGATGACCGGAATCTTCATGGCCGCACCCGCTGCCGTGACGCGGTGATACGCACCGTGCGGATAGACGGTGAGCGGGCACAGATTGGCGATGAGATCGCGCTCGTTCACCTGGCGCAGTCCCAGAATGCGGCGGTACATTGCCATCACCCGGTAGTAGTCAAAGGCCGTTGACACGAAGGGCGTCGGGGTGCCGCTCGAGGTGCCCGTGGTGTACATGGTGTCCCAGATGACCGTCATCTCCGGCGGCACGTTCTGAGCGTTCAGCAGGAAGGCATCGGGCTGCGCCATGAAATCGTGCTTGGTCGTGAGCGGCAGTCGCGACAGGTCGCCGGGTGATTGAAAGTCGTCACGACCGAGACCCATCTCGCGGAGACGGGCGCGGTAATACGGGTGGTAGTCGCAGACCAGATCCATGGTCGCGGCGAAATGCGCCTGTGCGCGCGCATCCGTCTCGGCGCGCGGGCCTTGCAGCAGCTTAGGGTCGAAACCAGCGGCAGTCATGGCTTGTCGGGAGGAGGCCGGTGCAAGGGCGCCGGCGAAGGGCACGGACCTACTTCTGCCCTTCATTCAATCGAAGACCGCGGGCCACCTCCCCCCATACCGCCTGCTCCTGCTTGAGGATACTGGCGTAGCCCGCGGGATCGGTCACATTGGGATAGACGCCGAGGTCGCGCAGTCGCGGCACGATCTCCGGGTCTTTCATCGCCTCGGCCACTGCACGGGCGAGCAGGGCGATGTCCGCCGCAGGGGTGTTCTTCGGACCCATGATGCCGAAGGCACCGACCGCCACCATGCCCGGGACGAGGTCCTGACCCAGTGCGAGGGTTTCGAGGCCCGGAAGTTTTTCAGGCGAGAGCACGGCAAGCGGTACGACGCGTCCCGCCTGGATCATGGGCACCATCACGCTTACCGCATCGACATAAAAGTGGGCATCGCCGCCGACTAGTCCGGCCAGTGTTTTGGCGGGACTGCCGAACGAGACCGACAGGGTTTTCATGCCCGACATTTGCGCGACGCGCTCCTGGGCCAGGTGGGACATGGTGCCGGGACCCGCGTGAGCGAACACGGGTGGCGTCGCGGCACGTTTGGCGAACTCGACCGCCTCGGTCATGGTTTTGACGCCCGTGGCGTTGGAGGCGACCACCAGCATGGGGGTGTAGCCAATGCTGGCCACGGGTGCCAGATCGCGCACGGCGTCGAAATTGGCCCCGGGGTTGACGACCGGCAGCACCGCTGCGACCGAACTCACCATCATCATGAAGGTGTGACCGTCCTGCGCAGAGAGCAGGGCGCGCGCGCCAATGACGCCACCCGCACCGGGTCGGGTCTCGACCAGAACCGGTTGCTTGAGCGTGCTCTGCATACGAGCCGTGAGCAGGCGCGCGAGCGTGTCGGGCGATCCGCCCGGTGCAGCAGGCACAATCAGCCGGACGGGCCGGTTGGGCCAGGACTCGGCCTGCTGGGCATCGACCGACAGCGACAGGCCGAGACCAAGCACGGTTGCTACGAGCGAGAGCAAAGTTTTCATGCGAAATTCTCCTGATTCTCTGGGAGGAGGGCCGGCACCCTTCCCGCATGCGCGGCTATCTGAGCAGGCCCAGGTCGCGCGCTGAGGGGGGCGAGGGCTGGTGAGGCGACTCAGGCCAGCGGCGGCAGCAGTTGCCGGCTGTCCTTGTGCTGGATGCGCCAGCCCGCCGGGGTGCGGACGATCCGGTCGGTGCAGGCGCGGATGGGCGTGGGCGTCATCGCGCTCCAACCAGAAGCCTCGCGAGTGCTGAGGTAAGCAAGCAGGTTGAAGGTAATCGTCATGCTGTCGGGCCCCGTGGCCAGGCAGCTGAGGTTGGTGATCAGATGCGCGGTAGCCCGATCCGCGGGGCGGGCCGCGACAGCGGCGCGCACGGCGTCGGCCCCCTCGAGGGCCTTGCCCTGTCGGATCCAGACACCGTCGCTGGCCATGCAGGCAGCGACCGCATCGGCCTGGTTGTTATCCAGCCCCGCGAAGAAGGCGTGTGTCAGCGCGGTGGCTGCGGCAAGATCGTCAGTTGTCATTGGAACCCCATCTGTTCTCGGTACCACGCGTAGAACGCGCGAATCATCACTTCCGTGACCATGTAGTAGGCGGGCTCGGTGTCGCGTCCGCCCATTTCGATGACGCCTTCGGACTCGGGGTAGCCGGCGGCCCCCATCTGCACCTGCGTGAGCATCTCGCTGTCGTCCATCGACACGAAGCCTGCCGGTCCCAGCAGATTGGCATGCTTGAGGCGCAGCCGGCTGAGTTCTTCGTCGTCGTCGGCAAACCCGTAGTAGGTGAACACCAGTTCGTGCTCGCCCGGGCTGCGAGGAATGACATGCCGCACCTTGAGTGAGTTGGCCTGGATACCGAGTTGCGCGGCAGGAAACACCCAGGCGCCACCCACCCGGCCTGCATTGAATTCCTTACGGGGCGTGACGGTTTCGAGGTCCCGAATTTTCAGATCGCTACGAAAGCGCGCCATCTGTAGCGTGTCGTCCGTGACCTTCTTGCCCTTGTTGTAGGAAATCATGACGCTATGCTTGCCGCCACCGGTGGGGACGCACTCGCCACCCGAGTCGGCACGCCAAAGACCGAAGGTGATGTAGAAGGTGTGCAGCAGCGTGGCGTGGTAGGGGTCCTTGAGATTCTCGAGGTACATCTTCCAGTTGGCCGGAATGAGCTGGCGGCTGTAGCCCAGCAGCTTGAGCTCGCGGCCCGGAAACATGTGATCGATTTCGGCCAGCACCTCGGGCCCGCAGTAGTCTTCGAAGCTCGGACCGTCTTGCGAGAAGCAGGCCCAGATCGAACCGCCCCGGTCGACCACCCGCAGCGCCTTGAGCCCGTGCGCGCTCAGGTCGAAGTCGGCGGGCATGCCGCCCTGGCCGGCCGCACCGCGCCTGAAGGGCAGTCCCTTGAGGTTTCCGTCGAGGTCAAAGTTCCACTGATGGTAAGGGCAGGTGAAGTCCTTGACCTTGCCGGTGTTTTGCCAGCAGATCTGCGCCTGACGATGGGCGCAGCGGTTTTCAAGGACATTGATCCGGCCTTCCTTGTTGCGCACCATGACCACCGGGCGCGTGCCGATCCACTGACGCTTGAAGGCGCCGACCTCGGGTACCTCGCAAGCCAGCCCCACGTAGTGCCAGGTGTCGCCGGCAAAGAAGAGGTTCATCTCCTTGCGAAACACCTCGGGGTCGGTGTAGATCCAGCTTGGTACTCGCGTGTGGCCGCCCTCAGGCCAGCGCCGCGCCGGTGCCGAGCTTTCCGAGGGGGCGTCTGGCGCGGATGTCTGATCGGGTTGATTCATGGGCATGGGCTCAGACGGGGATGATCAGCGAGGTGCGGATGCGGTAGTTGTCGTGCACGCACCAGCGGTCTTTGAGCAGCAGGCGCTCGCCGGTGTCGACGAAGGTATCGAGATAGCGGCCGGCCATGTTTACGACCGGGTCGCGATCGGACAGGCTTTCGACGATCATGAAGTTGGCCTCGGCGCGGATCAGCGAGCCGTCGACATCGAGCACCCGAACCGCGCTCACGAAATGGCGCAGCGAGCGCGGTTCGAACACCGTGGTTTCGCGCAAGGCCGTGACCCGGTCGAGCAGCATGTCGCGGCCATCGCAGTAAATGAGCGAGAGCGGCAGGCCCGCGTCATGGTTCTCGCGGGACAGCACCCGGTAGCGGCAGTCTTCGACGAAGAAATCGGGCCAGCGCTCCAACTCGCCGGTGTCCAGACAACTGATGTAGTCGTCGTGGAAGTCTCGCAGCGCGGCGCGCAGCGACGAATGGGGGGCAGCCTGGGCGCCCATCATGCTTTGGCGAGCGAGGCGCGATTGCTCTCGAAGCCCTTCTGGCTGCCGAGCGCGCGAATGGGCTCCTCGATGCGTTCCTGCCAGATGAGCGACTCCATGCCGATGTGCAGCGGGTGGTCCTGGATGGTGAGCGCCGAGGTGGAGACGTCGCGCGTATGGTGCGAGTGCATGACCCAGCCTGGGGCCGACAGCAGCAGATCGCCCGCTTTCCATTCGATGCGCTCGCCGGCCACAAAGCTGTGACCGTGGCCTCGAAGGTAGTAGTTGATGGCTGCCGAGCTGTGCCGGTGCGGCACGTGATTGCTGCCGGGGGGCGTGGACGAGAGGGTGGCAAAGAAGCTGTGCGTGGTGCCGATTCGCCGCTCGGTGGCCGGGTTGTACAGCACGAAGAGCCGGCGGCCGTTGTAGGCCATGTCGAGCTCATTGACGCTGGGCAGATATTCGGCCACCTTGGCCCATGGCCAGTGCAGTGCCTTGGATTCGAGCACATCGATATCGATGAGGTATTCATACCCCAGCAGCCAGGCGCCGTCCTCGGTGATCTGCTTGCGCAGGGCGAGGTCGCGCGCCGAAGCGCCGCCTGTCGCGGCGGGTGCGGCCTTGGCGTGCCGGTCGGCGGGCGGCGTGTCGCCCTCGAACTCCTCTACATAGTGCACCTCGAGTTTTTCAAGCAGGGGCGCATTGGAGTAGGACAGGCGAACCCAGGGCACGCTGCCGTCGTTGCGATACGAGTGGATCTGCATGGACGGGGTATTCCAGACGTCGCGCTCGGCGATACAGAGGTCTCGTCCCTGGACGCGGGCGATGCCGGTACCGGCCACGCAGATCTCGACCATGTTCGAGTTCTTGCGCAGATTGGTAGTGCGCTCCCCCGGTGAGACCACGTTGATGGTGACATCGATGCCGGGCGCGAACCCCAGCCCCGGTGCCTGCGCGGACGGGTGCACGATCAGCGAGGCGCGTCGGCCGTTATCGGGGCGGGGGCCATCGGCCAGGCGGGCGGCCTCGGCGGCAATGTCCTCGCCCTTGACGACGATGGAGGGCCAAGGCTGCTGAACGCGCGAGTGCTGGCCCGAAATATTGAGGAAGGGCGAGGCTGTCATGGTCGGTCTCCTTCGGGTACCTGCCAAGCCGCCGGGGGGCGTTTTGTACCCGATTCTTGTCGTGAGTGGCTCGATTCTGCACACTGCGGCAGTCTAGGACAAGTCGACGCACCGCGACCCGTGTCGCTTCCGCCCGGCAAGGGCCGCTTGCCGCCCGAGCGCATCGGGGGGCAAGCGGCGCCCTGGGCCGGCAAAGCATCCGGCACGACAGGCGCTGGCCTGAGCAGCGTGGTGCGCGGGATAATCGTTGTCAAATCGGACAAGCCGGACAACGAGGGGACCAGTTTGAGCAACAGGGTGGTGTTCGAGATCAATGCCGAGTGGGTGCACCTCCAGTACGCCGAGCGTGCTCGCTTCAAGGACGTCTACGGTTTTTCGGGCTCACAGGGCTTCGTGAATCTTGAGGCGATCCGGTATGTACCGAAAGGCTGTCCCAGCCGGACGCTGCTCATATACATGCACCCGTCGAGCACCTTGCAACTGCTGCCCATGCCGCGGGCTATGGCCCAGCATGGGCTTCACGTGCTCTGTGCGGGCAGTCGCTATGCCCGCAATGACAGCGCACTCATCATGGAAAACGTGGTGCTTGATCTGGGCGCGTACATTCGTCATGCCCGCCAGGTCTGGTCCTATGAAAAGATCGTACTGGTGGGATGGTCCGGGGGCGGGTCGCTGAGCCTCTTTTATCAGTCTCAGGCCGAGTCGCCAACCATCACCCACACACCCGCGGGCGATCCCTGTAACCTGGTGGAGGCGGGCTTGTCGCCTGCGGATGCCGTGATCTTTCAGGCGGCGCATGTCTCGCGAGCCGAACTGCTCGCCGACTGGATCGATCCCTCGGTGCTGGACGAAGACCGCCCGGAACAGCGCGACCCCTCGCTCGACCTCTACCACCCGGACAATTTGCCGCCCTATTCGGACGCGTTCCTGACGGCTTTTCGTGCCGCGCAGCTTGGGCGCGTTCGCAGGCGTACTGCTTGGGTGAAGGACCTGCTCGCCTCCTTGCGCACCCAGGGCGGGCTTGAAATGGAGCGAGGCTTCGTCACCCACCGCACGCTTGCCGAGCCGCGCTTTCTCGATGCCCACATCGATCCGAACGATCGCCCGATCGGTACCTGTTACCTCGGGGTGCCCGAGACGGTCAACAGCGGGCCTATCGGGCTTGCGCGCTTTTCTACCTTGCGCGCTTGGCTCTCGCAATGGTCGATCGATGACACGCAGGCGCACGGTGAAGGCTGCGCTGCGAGCATCACGGTGCCGCTTCTCGCGATCGAGCACAGCGCCGATGACGCCGTGCCGCAGCCGCACACGCGGCGCGTGTTTGATGCGGCCGCGAGCTCAGACAAGACCCTGCACGTCATTCACGGGGCGACCCACTATTTTTCGGGGCAACCCATGCACCTCGGGCAGGCCGTTACGCTGTACCTCGACTGGTTGGACAGTCGGGGGCTGCGGTGAGCGCGCGCCGACGCGATTCGTGTGGGCACCGATCAGGAGAACGGCGATGACGCTGCAGTGCTCGTGGATCGAAACAGCGCAGGGACGCCTTCACTTTGCGCGCTGCGGTCAAGGTTTTCCGGTGTTGCTGCTGCACCAGACGCCGCGCTCCTGGGACGAGTACCGGGACGTGCTGCCCCGGCTGGGCCGACACTTCGATGGGCTGGCGATGGATACGGTCGGCTACGGACTGTCGCCGCCCTTTGCCGACGGACTGCCCACGGTCGAGCGCTGGGCGTCCGCCGCGCTGGCGCTGCTCGATGCGCTCGGGCTCGAACGTGTGGCCGTGGTGGGGCATCACACGGGTGCGGTCATCGCGATGGAGATGGCCGCGACGGCTCCGCAGCGGGTGGCGGCGCTCGTGCTCTCCTCGTGCCCGATGGTCGATGCGGAGCGACGCGCGCGGCATGGCGATCACGCCGTGGTGGATCAGGTGACGCGCAAGGCCGATGGATCGCATCTGCTCGAACTCTGGCGCATGCGTCAGCCGTTTTACCCAGACGATGACATCGACTTGATGGAACGCTTCATGGTTGACGCGCTGCGGGTGGGTGAGCGTGCCGCGCAAGGCCATCTGTGTGTCAATCGCTACCGGATGGAGGACCGCATTGGGCGGGTGACCTGCCCGACGCTTCTGGTTGGTGCGACCGAGGATCCGCATGCGTACCCGGCGGTGCCGAGGCTACAGCAGGCCATCGCGACGAGTCGGGTCGTAGCAATCGAGGGGGGCAGGGTGCCCTTGCCTGATCAGATGCCGGAGGCGTTTTCAGCGGCTGTGCAGAATTTTCTGGATGGTCTTCAATTGTGCCCGACCCCGAATGAACCCAAGGAGACTTTGGATGCGACTTGACCCGCTGACCTCGCTGGGCGAAGCCTCGGATGTGACTGATTCACGGCGATCCGAGGCACGCCGACGATTTTCCGCCCACCTCGCTGGGGCTGTGCTGGGCGCAGGGTTGATGCCTGCCGCCCTGCGTGCGCAGGACTACCCGTCCAAGCCCGTTCGGGTCATTGTGCCCTTTGCGCCCGGCGGTGGCGGCGATGTACTGGCCCGGATGGTGATGGGGCGAGCCGCCCGGGAACTCGGCCAGAACGTCGTGTTCGAAAACATCTCTGGCGCGGGGGGCAACCTCGGCTCGCAGACGGCCACCCGCGCGCCGGCGGATGGCTACACCGTGCTCTACGGTACCAACGGCACCTTCGCGATCAATCACTCGCTCTACAAGAACCCTGGCTTCGACCCGCTGCGCGACTTCGAACCGGTGTCGCTTCTCACCCGCATCGCCTGCATCGCGGCGGTGCGCCCAGGGCTGGACGTGTCGAGTTTTCCGGAGTTGCTCGCGCGAATCAAGGCCAACCCCGGCAAGTTCACCTATGCGTCGGCGGGCAACGGCACCACCTCACACCTCGCCGCCGAATTGCTGAAAGCGTCAGCGGGCGTTTCGATTGTGCACATACCGTATCGGGGTGGCGCACCTGCACTGACCGATCTCATTGGCGGGCAGATCGACATGATGATTGAGGTGATGCCCAACATCGGACCGCAGGTACGAAGCGGTCGTGTGCGCGGGCTCGCGGTCAGTACCGCGACGCGGGTGGCGTCCTTCCCAGCTGTGCCCACCATTGCCGAATCGGGGGTGCCCGGGTTCGATGTCGGCGCCTGGGATGCGGTGGTCGTGCCGAAGGGTACGCCCACTGCCGCGATCGCGCGGCTTCAATCGGCTATTGGGGCGGCGCTCGATGACCCGGCGCTTCGTCAGCAACTGGCCGATCGTGGAGCCGAGCCTGCGCTGCGTCCTGAAGGCGAGCTGAGCGGGTTCATCCGCTCGGAGATCGATCGTTGGGGGTCGGCCGTGGCGCGTTCAGGGGCGACGGTCGATTGAGCCGGGTCGTGGACCGCGGTGGCGAGCCCCGCCAGCCCCGGGAGATGATGGGGCGGGGGCCGGGTCTGCTGAGGGGAGCACTTCGCTTCGATGAGGTGAGACGATGCGCCCGCGCTAGGTGAGTGGCTGATTCGTCTCGACCTTGGATTCGTCTATTCGGGTTTAACCACTGCGGATCCTCACGCTCTTGCGCGTGCGCTCGAAAAAACCGTCGGGCTTGGTCCGGACCCAGTTTACGAACCGGGCCATCTCCGGGTGCGCCAGCAGGGACTCGACCGAGTAGTACTGCCGGGCGAGTTCGGTTTCGGTAAAGAGCGCGTGAATCTGCCGATGACAGATCCGATGAAGGTACTCGGTTCGCACGCCGCCTCGCGAGCGCGGCACGAGATGGTGGGCGTCGCGCTGCGCCGCAGGAATGGTGCGCTGGCAGAGCGGGCATACGATGATCGACTCCGTGATGACCGCCGCTGCGCCCGCGCGATGTGCCTCGGCCAGCAGGCGCCTGATGCGCCCCGGCATGGGCTTCAGTCCGGCCGGATTCCGGCCTCGCTGATCAGCTTGGCCCACTTCGTGACATCGCCCTTCAGAAATTCGAGGAATTGCGCGGGCGAGGCCTGATGCACCACGTCCGCTCCCAGGCCTGTCCAGCGATTGGCGAGATCGGGTGCCTGAAGCGCGCGGACAATCTCGGTATGAAGCCGGTTGACGATGGTGGCCGGTGTTTGTGCCGGCGCGAGCATGCCGTACCAGGCGTAAATATCGAATCCAGGCAGTCCCGACTCGGCGACGGTTGGCAGATCCGGTGCTGCCGAGGTCCGACGCTCGCCGGTGGTCGCCAGCGCACGCAGCTTGCCCGTGCGGACGTGGGGCAGAGCGATCGGTCCGCCGGGAAACATCAGGGCGACGTGGCCACCCAGCAGGTCGGTGACCGCCTGCGTGACCCCCTTGTAGGGCACATGCACCATGTCAACGCCGGCCATGCGCTTGAACATCTCGCCGGCCAGATGCAGGGTGCTGCCGGTGCCAGCCGAGCCGTAGAGCACCTTGCCTGGTCGCGCCTTGATGTAGGCAATCAGTTCCGGAACCGTGCGCACCGGCAGATCGGGGTGGATCACCAGGACCAGCGGTGTGACGGCGACCAGGGTGATCGGCGAAAAGTCGCGGATCGGATCGACACCCGTACTGGGGTAGAGGGCCGGATTGATGGTGTGGGGGCTCGCCGTCAGCAGCAGGGTGTGGCCGTCGGGCGCGGCGCGGGCGACCGCCTCGGTGCCGATCGCGTAGTTGGCGCCAGGCCGGTTGTCGACCACGAAGGGCTGGCCGAGCGCCGCGGCCAGTCGCTCGGTGAGGCTGCGCGTAATCACATCACCGGGGCTGCCAGCTGGCGCCGGGATGATTACTTTGACCGGCCGGGAGGGCCAGTCCTGCGCAGCCACCGGGTGGGGAAGTACGATCGCCGTGAGCGCGAGGGCCGCCCACGCGCGAGCCCAGCGGCTTGGCGGGTGCCGCGTGCTTGTTCCCTTCATGACCAACTCCTTGTTGAAAGCAGAATGTTGCGAGGTTCAGATCGCGTGACCTGCGGCATGCCCCTCCGAGGTCGCGGCGTGCAAGGCTCGAGCCGAGAGTGCATCGCCCACCTGTCGCGGCTCGATCCCCCGCTCGCGAAGCGCGTCCGCCAGATCGAGGGTGGGCGATCGTGGCGTCGACCAGGCCAGAAAGGCCACGTCGTCGAGCACGCCCACTTCCCCGGTATAGACATGGCGGTACTCGAGTTGCCCGCGGTCCTCGAACGATTCGGTCCACAGAGGCTCGACCAGCCCGATGATCTGAATATGCTTCTCGGCAAGCCGCCGCAGAATGCCCTGCCGAACCACGATGGGCACGTCCTGTGCGATGGTGTCGCGTGGCGTGAGCAGCACCACGCGATCAAAGAGGGCGTGAAGCTGCTCGGCGGCGGCATAGGTACCCTCGCCGTGATCCATATCGACGATCACGGCGCTGCCGGCTTGCCGCTGGCGGTGCCGCAGTACCTCCTCCATGGCGGAACGCAGGTCGGGCACGAGCCCCGCCTCACGAATGGCCGGGGGGAGCCAAAGGGGCGCGACCATCTGTGCGCCCGTGGCGAGAACAACCTCATCGGGTTGCAGAGCCATCACTGAATCGACGGTGGCTGTCTCCCCCAGCCGAAATCTTGCGCCTGCGCGCAGCGCTGCGGCATGCTGGTAGTCGTACACGCTGCTGACGGCCTCGCCACCTGGCAGGCGGGCGCGAAGCCTTAGCTTGCCGCCCACCTCGGTACTGCTCGAGAACACGGTCACCGCATGGCCTCTTGCGGCGGACACCCAGGCGGCCTCCAGGCCCGCGGCGCCGGCACCGACCACCACCACCCTTTTGGAGCGCTCTGCCTTGACGGGCCAGTAGTCGACCTCGTCGGGCATCCCCACGCGCGGGTTGTTATCGCAACCAATCTCGAGGCGTGCCGGGGAAATTCGCTCCCAGCAGGTGTTGCAGGACACGCAGTAACGGATGTCGTGAGCGCGTCCGGCGGCAGCCTTGTTGAGCCAGGCCGGGTCGGTGACCAGCGCTCGGCCAACCCCGACGAGTTCGGCATGACCCTCGACCAGCAGAGCCTCGGCCTCGGCCGGGTCTGTGATGCGGCCGGTGGCGATCAGAGGTACCCCGGGGATGGACTGTCGAAGCGCCCGGATCAGCTCCCGGTAGGGCACTCGCGCACCGTGACCATCCGGGATATGGCGCTCGAGCGAGCGTGAGTGACTGCCCCATGCAAAGCAGACATAGTCGGCCTCGCCACTGGCGGTCAGGCGCGCGGCCACGGCGCCGGCATAGCTTGGGTCGATGCTGCCGGGGATCCAGTCGTTGCCCGGAAGCTTTAATCCGAGAATGAAGTCGCTGCCGCAGTGGCTGCGAATGGCCGACATCAGTTCGCGCAGCAGTCGGGTGCGCCCCTCGAGATCGCCGCCGTATTCGTCGGTTCGGGCATTCGACCAGGGCGAGAGCGTCTGATGAAAGAAGTGGCCGTGACCGGCGGAAATTTCCAGTCCGCTGAAACCGCAGCGCTTGAGACGGCCCGCCGACGCCGCAAAGGCGTCGATCATGCGGGCGATTTCAGAGGCGCCGAGCACTCTTGGCATTGACCAGCTGAGGTCATCGGGCAGGGCTGACATACCGATGCCGTCATAGGTACGACCGGGCTGGTTGCGTGCCCGACCACGCTCGAGCAGTTGGGCGACGATACGAGAGTCTTGCGACTCGACCGCGTCCGCCAGGCGCTTGAGTCCGTCCAGATCGCGGTCATTCCAGGCATCGGCGCGCGACGCGAGCAGGTGATGCGGTGCCATGCTGAGCGGCTCGGTCACCACCATGGCGGCGCCCCCGCGCGCCCGGTTGGCAAAGTACTGGATCATTCGATCGCTTACCCGTGCATCCCGGGCCATCTGGGTGCTCATCGAGAGATGCACGAGCCGGTTACGCAGGCGCTTGCCGGCGAGCGTGAAGGGCGCCTGCAGCGCCGGGTAAAGAGGGGCGGCTGAATGAGTCATCGGGGCGTGGGCTCGCTTGCCAGAGTCGATGGGGACAGGCATACGCCCGGGCGGATCGCAGGCCGGAGCCTGATCACCCGGATGCACACTGTGCAGTGTCGTCATCCTGCCTTTAAGCGGCGAGCGCCGCAATCGGGCGACCCGCGATCCGATTCCGGTCGGACGTTTTCCTGCAACTTGCGTTCCGGTTCGGGTCGGGCTCGGTCGTGGGCAGCAGATTCAAGGACTTCCCCGTTTCTGGAGGCACCAAAAGAAAACCGCGGCTCGAGGCCGCGGTTTCTGTTGAGCCCGACGTGGGGCCCTAGCGGTACATCAGGCCCGCAGGAGGGTCTGATGCGTCGCGTGGATCAGTTGACCACGCGAATATTGGTCGCCTGCGGGCCTTTCTGCCCTTGGGTGACTTCAAACTCCACGCGCTGGTTTTCCAGCAGGGTCTTGAACCCCGTTCCCTGGATTTCCTTGAAGTGGGCGAACAGATCCTTGCCGCCGTTGTCGGGGGCGATGAACCCGAAGCCCTTGCTCTCGTTGAACCACTTGACGATGCCAGTTTCTTTGGCCATTACTCAATTCCTTTCTGGTGATGCAGACAAAATGTCTGCGAAGTGTGCAGAAACACCCGAGACACTCACCACTGGAAGAATTGGCTGAAACCGCCGACGGAGCCGACAGCGCAGGACACAAAGCGCCGAAAGAGAGCAGACTGGAATGCGTCTACCCGCGAATCATAACAGTGATCGGGTTTCGGTGCTTGCGCTGCGACAAGTGGCAAGCCCCGATGCCGGGGCTGACGATGAACGGCGGCGCTCAGGTCTTGGTCAAACCGAGGTCCTGAATGGCATACGCCAGAAGCTTGTTGCGTTGAATTTTCGCGCTGCCCGTCATGCCGATGGCATCGAAAGAGTCGACGAAGCGTACATAGCGAGGCACCTTGAAGCCCGCGCAGCGTTGCCTGCACCAGTCGATGAGGGCCTGCTCGCTGGTCTGCTGGCCGTCCTTGACGATGACGTAGGCCGCCGCAACCTGCTGCAGGCGTGGGTCGGGAACGCCTACCACCTGCGACTGCTTGACGGCAGGATGTGCATTGAGCACGTTCTGGACGTCGGCCGGCGCGACGTTCTCGCCGCCCACCCGAAACATGTCCTTGAGCCGATCGATGAAGCAAATTCGGCCAGCCTTGTCGGCCATGCCCAGGTCACCGGTGTGCAGCCAGCCCTCGGCATCGATCACGCGAGCGGTGGCCTCGGGCATCTTGTAGTAGCCCTTCATCAGCGACCAGCCACGGATACGGATTTCACCCCCCTGGCCAGGGGGCAGTTCGCGATCGCTGTCTTCGTCGAAGATCCGCACCTCGAGCCCGGGCAGCGGAAATGCGTAGCCCGCGATGCGGCGTTCCAGATCGTCATCGAAGGGCGACAAGGCGCAGTTAGGTGACGATTCGGACAGACCATACCCCACGGCCATCTCGCTCATGCCAAGCCGCTCGACGATCTGCCGGCCCGCCTCGACCCCCACTGCGGCAAGTCCGCCACGCACCCGAAACTTCGACGCATCAAAGTCGGGGTGGTTCATGAGCATGAGAAACATGGTCTCGTTGGCCGAGGTCATGGTGCAGCGCTCGCGCGTCATCATCTCGAGCACAATGGGCACTTGAAACGAAGGCGCGGTCATGTAGCAGGCGCCCACCACCATGGAGGCGAACATTGAGAGGGTGGTGCCGGCCACATGGAAGAGCGGCCGACCGCTGAAATAGCGGTCACCCAGTGTGAGACCCATTCGAGCGCTGACGTGCCAGGCGTCCCAGAGAAGGTTGCGGTGCGTGAGCATGACCCCTTTTGGAAACGAGGTGGTGCCTGAGGTGTACTGAATGAGGCCCACATCATCGAAGCGGGGTTCGTGGCCGTCGGGCAGGGCCGTGTCGGGGGCACGGCTGAATACCTCGGCGGCGATGGCGCCCGCTGGCACCTCCTGGCCGAACACCACGACGGTGTGGAGCCGGTTCAGTGCCGGGTCGGGCAAGTGATGGTCGATGGCGGGCGCGATTTCGCGCAACATCGCCATGAAGTCGACATTGAGAAAGCGGTCGGCCACAACGAGCATGCGGCTGTCGGACTGATCGAGGCAGTAACGCAACTCATCCGTCTTGAAGCGGGTGTTGACCGGCACCACTACCGCGCCCAGCCAGCACGCCGCGTAGGCGTAGATCACCCAGTCGATGCAATTGCCCATGCAGATCGCCACATGATCGCCCGGGCCGATGCCACGCTGGCGCATGTGCGCGGCCGTACGACGCACCTTGTCGAGCAGATGCGCGTAGGTGATGCGCTGGTCGAGGACTACCATGGCCTCGCGCTGAGGCCATAGGCGCGCCGCGCGGGCCAGCGCCTGCGGGATGGTTTCAAAAGGCGGGTCGCCGGGTGGGCGGTAGGCTCGCTTCATGGCAAGGTTGGCTCGATCAGGTCGTCGTTTAAGCGCGCGTCATCGCGACGTCCGGTCCGGTGGCTCGGGGTCTACAACGAAGAGGGGAACAGCATGAAGAAGCTTGCCTGCTGGTTGGGTCGATGCGTGGCGCTGATCGGAATTTTCGGAATGCTCGGGGTGGGGTCGGCCTTCGCCCAGGAGTACCCGAACCGACCGATTCGCATCGTGGTGCCCTATGGTCCGGGGGGCGTCGATGTTCAGGTTCGATCGATGAGCCCGACGCTGTCTCGCCTGCTGGGTCAGCAGGTGGTGGTCGAAAACCGGGAGGGCGGTGGCGCAACCGTTGGCACGACGGCCGTTCGCAATGCGCCCCCAGACGGCTACACCCTGCTCTTTACGGGGACCTCGGTGCTGTCGGTGGTGCCGCACATGCGCAAGGGCTTGGGTTTTTCCGCCGACGATTTCGCGCCGATCGCCAACGTGACCAGTACCCCTGCGGTGATCGCGGTTCGGGCCGATACGCCTTATGGCAGCTTGCGCGAGTTGATCGAGTACGCCAAGGCGCATCCGGGCAAGGTGAACATGGGCTCGGCCGGACATGGTACTTCCTCCCATCTGGCCGGAGAAAGCTTTCAGATCGCCGCCGATATCCGCTTCACTCATGTGCCCTTCAAGGGCGTGGGCGCGGCCACGCTCGGCGTGGTCGGCGGGCATAGCGACGTGGTGTTTGGTCTGCCGGGCATCATGTTGCCGCATGTGAGCAGCGGTAAGTTGCGCATCGTGGCCAGCATGGGGACCGAGCGCTCCGAGTTTTTCCCCGATCAGCCCACGCTTATCGAGGCCGGGTACAAGGTGACCGAGAGCACGCTCTTTGGCTTTTTCGTTCATCGGGCTACGCCGGTGGCGATTCAGCAAAAACTTACTGAGGCCATCGCGACGGCCACGCGTGAGCTGTCCTTTGTGTCCGCTATGAAAACCAGCAGTGCGAGCGTGCTATTCATGACGCCCGCTCAGTTGCGAGCGGCCATCGACGAGCAATCGGCCTACTGGTCCGAAATGCTGAAGCACCCGCGCATGGCGGAAATGCTGTTGCCCTGAGGCTCCCATCGCGCCGGTCGTGTCCGGCCGGAGTGGCCCCGGCCGCAGCACGAGCCGGCTCATGGTTGGCCGGTTGGATGCTGCGGGGGGGCTGCGAGTGTTTGCGGCGCGATGGTCGCCTGATCAGAGCGGCGGCTTGCGGAGGTGCCAGTCGGTCTCGGTCTGAAAGGCGTGCGCCAGTCGTAGCAACAGGTCCTCGGAAAATGGCCGTCCCGCCAGTTGCATACCGATCGGCAGGCCCCGTGCGTCGATGCCGCAGGGTAGCGATAGCGCGGGCAAGCCCAGATAGTTGAATGGGCGATTGAGACGCGTCATCAGGGCCAGGATGCGATCCATCTGCTCGCCGCCCCCGACATCGGTTTCCGCGAGCGTGGGCACGGGAATGGCCAGACAGGGGGTATGCAGGGCATCGACCTGCGAGAACACCTGATCAAGAAAGGCCTGCAAGGCCTCGCCCCGATAGCGAAGCGCATCGATGTAGCGCGGGGCAGGGACGGCAAGGCCCCGCTCGAGGCGGGCTCGCACCTGTGGCGAGTAATCGCCCGGGCGCGTGCGCAGCCAGTTGCCATGCAGGCTGGCCGCTTCAGCCGCGATCATCTGCGTACCGGCGAACTCGATCGCTGACATGTCGGGCAGGGCGATGGGCACCAACAGGCACCCGAGGCGCTCGAACACCTTTCGGGCCTCGCCGAGCGCTGCGGCGATGACCGGGTGCAGGTCGTCATGGAAAAACTGCTCCGGGATGCCGATACGCAGGCCTCGCACCGGCCGGTTCAGCCGGGCGACATAGTCGGGCACCGATTCGCGCGCCGAGGTCGGGTCGCGCGGGTCGGCGCCGGCCAGTGCGTTCATCAGCAACGCACAGTCCTGCGCGCTGCGTGCCAGCGGACCGACGGTGTCGAGCGAAAACGACAGGGGCATGGCGCCCGCCCGGCTGACGCGGCCATAGCTCACCTTCAGGCCGGTAATCCCACAAAGCGAGGCGGGCAGCCGGATGGAGCCGCCGGTATCCGAGCCCAGCGCAGCAAAGTTGGCGCGCGCCGCCACCGATGCCCCAGAGCCGCTCGACGACCCTCCGGTTACGTGGTCGGTGTTCCAGGGATTGCGCGCATGACCGAAGTGCGCGTTGTGGCCGGTGGGGCCGTAAGCAAACTCGGCCATGTTCAGGGCGCCAAAATCGACCGCGCCGGCGCTGTCCAGTCGATGGAGTGCCGTCGCGGTGGTGGTCGCCGGGGTATCGCGTCGGATGGCCGACCCGCAGCTTGAGGGCAGGCCCTGGCGATAGAACATGTCCTTGTGGGCCATGGGAACGCCATGGAGCGGACCACGAAAATATCCTCGGGCCGCATCGGCATCGAGCGCCTGGGCCTGGGCGATGGCTCGCTCCTCGTCGATTCGAATGAAGGCGTTGATCGCGGGCTGTACCGCCCGTGCGCGGGCGATGACGTCTTTCAGCACCTCCACCGCAGAGACGCTGCGATCGCGCAGCCGCGCGGCGACCTCGGTGAGGCTCAAGTCGTGTAGCGCGCTCATCAGAGACCCGCCTCGGACAGGGTCCGCAGGAATCCGGAGGGCTCGGTCTCAAAGGCCAGGCGGTCGTACGCGGGGGATGTGGCCAGCCATTGCGCCGCAAGGTTGTCGGCAATGGCGCGGGCCGCAGCTTGATCAATCTCGCAGCCCTGGGCGGCGAGCGTGGCCCGAACGTAGTCGGCGGTGACTGAATGAGGCATGGAAGGCGTCTCCTGTCTGAAAGGGGGGCTGCAGGATTCAGTGTAGCGGCTGAGTCGATTGTTCGGCGGCAAGTCTCTCCGCGGCCATGGATCGGAGTCGGGCCCGCTGCACCTTGTTGCCATTGGCGCTGGCGGCTGTCGGAAAGGCCTCCACAAACCAGATCCGCGACGGCACCTTGAATCGCGCCATTCGCTGTCGGGCGATCTCGATGAGGGAGCCAGCAGACAGCGTCGCCGAAGCCCCGGCGATGACGAAGGCCGCGCAGCGCGCCTGACCGCCGAGGGTGATCGGGACCACCTGTGCGTCGGCCACGCCCTCGATTGAACGCAGAAGCGTCTCGATGTCGAAGGGGTTGACCAGATAGCCGCCCAGCCGCATGGCGTCACCGCTGCGGGTTTCGTAGATGAAGCTGCCATCAGGGCGCAGGCTGCCGAGGTCTCCGGTTCGAAAGAAGCCGTCGTCATCGATTGCCTCGGCGGTGGCGGCGGGGTCATCGAGGTAGCCGATGAAGCGGTGGGGTGAGCGGATTTCAAGAGCACCGAGTCGACCCGGGCCAAGAATCGCCCCCGATTCGGGGTCGCGAATGCGGATATGCACCGCGTCGCCGGCAGCCGGGGCGCCCCCGCCGCGAATGCGTTCCTCCAGCGGCAGGCCCTGGGACTGAATCGCAAACAGTGCGTGCACCTCGCTCGAGCCGTAGAGGCCGGTGAGCGGCAGCCCCCGCGCCCAGGCCTCGCGGGCCACCTGCGCCGCGTCCGCGCGAAAGGCCGCAAAGCCGAAAAGACGCGCCGAGGGAAAGGGACGCTCCGCGGTGCTGAGGTCGAGCATGCGCCGATACAACTCGTCGCTGCCGTAGAGGTGGGTGATGGCGTGTCTGGGTACGAGATCGCAGGCCTGGGCGGCATCGGGGCCCGGCATCAGGACGATCGGCGCCTGTCCCTGGAAGGCGCCGAGCAGGCTGCTCATGCCGTAGACACCACACAGGGGCAGGGCGGCAAGCAAGCGCGCGCCCGCCTGGTCAAGCCCATGCTGCCGGGCCACGCAGGCGGCGTGAGCGGCCAGCGTGCGTTGCGGATGCATCACGAGTTTGGGGCCATTGGTGGTGCCCGAGGTGGTGAAGAGGATGGCCAGCGCCTCATCGCGGGCATGGTCCTCGGCCATCGGGGTTGCACTCGTGAACGCATCGAAGCGCAGAACGGGCCGGCCCTGAAGCGAGGAGGCATGGGGTGGCTGTTCACCGACCAGCGCGACCTGTTGCAGCGTGGGGATGAGTGCAAGATTGACGTCCGCCAGCGTGGCGGTGAAGTCGATGCTGGCCGATGCCGACTGGGTGATCAGCAGCGAAGCCTTAGCCCTCGACAACAAATAAACCAGTTCCTCCGAGCGAAATCGCGTGTTGACCGCGACCGTGCACGCGCCTAATCGGGCCAGTCCGAAAAAGATCGCGAGCCACTCGATGCGGTTCTCCATCCAGATGCCGACGCGATCGCCGGGGCGAACGCCCTGTGCTGCCAGCCAGCCGGCGCTCAGGCGCACAAGCCGGTCGAATTCGCGACATGTGGTATGGCGCGCGCCCTCGATGAAGGCCGTTGCATCGGGCGTGGCCTGCACGCGCAGGGAGAGCAGGTCGGTGAGCGTCATGCGTCGGCGTGTCTCATCCCTTGCCCATGATCAGTTCGGGCAGGAACAGTGAAATAGCGGGGAAGTAGGTGAGCAGGATCAGCGTGACGATGAGCGGAATGAGCATGGGCATGATCGCGATGGTCACCTTCTCGAAGGGCACCCGCGCGACTTCCGAGACGACATACAGCCCGATCCCCATGGGCGGGGTGGCGATGCCGATAAGGAGCGCCAGTTGCACCATGATGCCGAAGTGAACGCGGTCAACCCCGTAGCGGTCGATGAGTGGCAACAGGGTGGGCACCAGGATGAGCTTGGCGGGCACGCCTTCGACAAAGCAGCCGATGATCAGGAAGAAGACGATCAGCAAGCCCAGAAAGACGTATTTGGAGTCGGTGACCGAGAGCATGGCCTGCGCGAGTTGCTGCGGCGCCTGCTCGATGGCCAGAAGCCAGCCCATGACTGTGGAAAAACCGATGATGACCATGACCACCGAGCTCATGGTCATGGTCTCGGTGAGCGCCTTCCAGACCAGCGCCCAGCTGAGCTGGCGGTAGATGAGCGCCACGATGATGGCGTAGGCACACGCGAGTACGCCTGCCTCGGTGGCCGTGGTGTAGCCAGTGACGATCGCCGCCATGATGATGCCGGGGGCCACCAGCGCCGTGAGCCCGTCCCGGGCGGCCGTGAGGACCTGCCGCAGGCTGGCGCGCGGTTGTACCGGGATATTGAAGCGCGTGGCGTACACGCGGTTGAAAATCATCAGGGACACGCCAACCAGAATGCCGGGAATCAGTCCGGCCAGGAACAACCTTGCCACCGAAGTGCCCGACAGATAGGCGTACACGACCAGCCCGACCGAGGGCGGAATGATGGGACCCACGATGGCCGATGCGACCGTGAGCGCGGCGGCGAAGTCGGCCGGGTAGCCGCGCTCGCGCATGGCCTTGACCTCGAGCTGCCCGAGCCCCGCGATGTCACCGACGGCCGTGCCATTGACTCCCGCAAACACCATCGAGGCCAGCACGTTGACCTGAGCGAGTCCGGCCTTCATGTGGCCCACGAGGGTCATGGCGAAGGTGAAGATCCGGTCGGTCATGCCGCTGACATTCATCAGATTGCCGGCCAGGATGAAGAAGGGCACGGCCACCAGCGAGGCATTGTCGATGCCTTCGAGAATCTGCTGGGGGACGATGTAGAGCCCTTCGCCGTAACCGGCGCTGATGAGGGTGATGACCACCGCGCCGCCGATCGCCATGGCCACAGGTACCCTGAGCAGCATCAGCAGGCTGAAACCGAGAAACAGTGCGGTGGCCATTCTCGATGTCGTCCTCAGTGGGCGCCGTCGTAGTGCTTGACCGCCTCGGGTTCGCCCCCTAGCGCGCCCAGCAGATCGCGCAGAAAATGCAGACCGATCAGTGCGGCCGATGCAAACAGCGGGACGCTCATCCAGTAGCGTTCAAGCGCGATGAGTTCCATGCTGCCCACCTGCGCCTCCAGGGTTCTCGGTGCTTCAATCAGTAGCAGAACCATCAGCGCAATGATGATTACGTCGGACAGGATGCGCGTAACATGCCGCGCCCGAGGGCCGATCCGGTCAACCAGAAAGTCGACCGTGATGTCGTTCGCACGCCGGTAGATTACGAAAAACCCCAGGAAACTCATCCAGACGAACAGCAGTCCCGTCCAGGGCCAGATGAAGTTGATGTTGCGGTCTGTGAGCGCGCGCCAGACAATGTTGAACAGGTTGAGCAGCAGCATAAGCCCGAGGCAGGCATTGGCGAGCGCCAGAAACAGTCTCTCGGCGTGCCCGAGAAATCGCTCGATCTGGGCCGATGCCTGGGTCAGGTTCATCGGGTCTTCTCGACGGTCTCCAGCAGGCCTTTGGGCAGTTCGCCCTTGGCCTCCATCTGTCGGTAATAGCCCTGCATCCGGGTCACCCAGGGGTCGAGGTTAGGTGTACTGAAGGTGGCGCCTTTCGACTTCATGCGCGCGAGCGACTCGTCGACCACTTCGCTCATGATCCGGGCACTGAAGCTGGCGGCGTCCTGCTGGGCCTTGAGCAAGGCTTCTTGGTGCGGTTTGGGCAGACCGTCGAAGGCCTTCTGATTCATCATGAAGGCGATGGACTGCCAGTATTCGTCGATCCGGGTGATGTGGGGCGCGACCTCGAAGAACTTCATGCTCTCGACCAGCGCCACCGGGCTGATGACCGCATTGACTACGCCCCGGTCGATGGCCTCGTAGGTTTCTGCCCAGCCAAGGACGCGAACTTCAGCCCCCAAATGGGCCCAGGTGTCGACCGCGATGCGGGAGTTGTGCATTCGGACCTTGATGCCGGCCAACTCTTCGATCCGGCTGATGGGCTTCTTGCTGAGCAGCACCCGGTAGGGGCCACGCAGGGTATTGGTGTGATCACCCAGGATGCCGATGCCCGCCTTGGCCTTGGCTTGTTCGAACCATGCGGTGACGAGCGGGGAGTGCATGAACCGTACCCAATGTTCGCGGTCCTTGAACTGAAAAGCGCCCGCAGTCCACTTGATGTCGGGCACCCACTTTTCCATGAAGGAGGAGCCCTCGGCGTAAAGCTGGAGTGTGCCGATCTTCAACTGCTCAAGAACGGCCGCTTCCTTGCCGAGCTGTTCATTGGGGTAGACGGTGACCTTGAGCTTGCCGCCCGAGTGAAGCGCTACCTGATCGGCGAAATGCTGGAACACCCGACCTTCGGGGCCCTCGGGGGGCATCTTCGTGGCCATGCGCCAGGTGGTTTGCGCGCAGGCAGTGCCTGTGCTCCAGCCGAGCAGGGCGGCAACCAGCAGGACCAGGGTTCGTTTCATGGTGGACCTCCGGGGCAATCGGGTCGGTGCTTGCAGCAAGCGCCGGCGCCGAGTGTAAGCATCGGGCGATCATTGCACGGTCCCCGTCACCAGGCAAGGACCGCGCCGCGCGCGGGTGCGCGCCCGGAGCGCGGTGCCGGGCACCGGCCAGCGGCGGGCGCGCCGGCCTCATCGAAGCGGGGGTGAACCCGAGCCCTCAGCGAGTCCAGCCCAGGACGTCGCGCAGCACGGACCAGCGTGGCGGGCGTGCCTTCTCGACTGCGCGCCCGAGAATCCAGTAGGCGTAGGTGGTGTCGACTTCCCCGGAGGCACGGGCCGAGGTGATCCAGGCATCGAAGGTGCGGCGCAGCGACCCGTCATCATTCGCGATCGGATAGGCAACCGGCAGGGTCGTGGTGGGTTTGGGAACGACCATGCCGAAACGCGGGTACAAGAGGCTCCAGGCCGAGGCGATTTCCGAGGGCATGACGATTGCGTCGAGCCCGGGCGCTCCGGCCTTGAGCAATTCTTCAAGCGCACTGTTGCTAGCAATTGGGGTGATCTGAGCCTTGCGCAGTCCGCCGCGCGCGAAATTGACATCCTGCTGCAGGACGCCGATGCGGAGTTTGGTTTCATTCGCGTACAGCGTCGCCCAGTCCGCCAGGGGCCCACGCTTGGCATCGGGTGCGAGGAACCCGACCGAGGACTCATAAATGGTGGCACTCATCTGAAAACGCTCGGCGGAATTGACTGACACGATCTGGCTCGACATGACGATGTCGCAGACGCCGCGATCAAGAAGCGTGGCGGCCTGCCCGACCGAATCTGCTGGCAGAAACTCTGCGGGGAGCGACAGACTGCGGCTGAAGTGCCGGGCCACCTCGATGTCGAAGCCCACCAACTGGGAAGGTGTCGCTGAATTGAAATAGGCGAGAGGGTAGTTGTCGGTCAGGTAGCAGAAGCGGATTGCCCCGCGTGACCGGATGGCCGACATGGAGACTGGCTTGTCAGGCGGCTCCTGTTCGAGCGCCCAATCGGGCAGCGTCTTGTAGACCTTGCCCGGGAGCGAGTCGTCATCCGGGTAGCTGAGGCTCTTGAGCATCTGGTCCTTGGTGTAAGGGGCCACCACCACGTAGGTGTAGAAGGCGCGGATGCCACCCAGCAGGGCCAGCAGCAAAACCATAAGAAACAGGACCAATCGCAGCAGCGGCGCGACACGCAGGCGCAACTGTCCCTGAATGGCAAAGGTGCCGATCAGCGCGACGCAGGTAAGGTGCATGGCCCCGAGCATGGCGCTGAAGCGGATATTGAAGAGGTCGGCCGTCATGAAGAGCTGAAACAGGTCGGCGGGCAATTCGAGGGCTTGCAGGAGTGCCGGGATCGCCAGCTTGGGGCCACCGAACAGGCTGGGCAGCCCGATCGCGATGATGGTCGGCAGTTGTGAGGCTGACAGGGGCGATCCGATGTACCAGGCCGCGAACACCACGAAGATGAGGCAGGTGATCTGGGCAATATCGGGGAAGTTATAGGCCGAAGGCACCAGAAAATCGACTGGCGAGGCATCGTGGGTGCCCGCCTCGCCGCCCCGCGCGATACGGCCTGACCGCCCCTGCTCGATGAGGTTGCGGCTGGCGGCGATGACCAGGGGCAAGCTGAGCGTCACGCTGCCGGTGGCCAGCGCCGTCAGCATCGGCGCGCGCATTTCCCGGGCAATCTGGGAAAAGCCGAGCGGGGTGGTCGCTGCGATCAGTGCCGGCACGAACCAGAGGCTCAGTAGCAGGCAGATGGATACGAACACCACCATGTATACCTGCAGCCGGATGAGGTCCGCAGGATCAATGGTGGCAGCGGCGCCCGTCGTGAGGGCGAAGATGCCATAGGGCGTCAGCGCGGCAACCAGCCGGGTCATGCTGAACAGGGCATTGGTGAGGACCCGCACGGGCGCAAGCAGCGCTTCCTTGTCGGGCAGGCGGATGAGGGCCACCGCAAGCAGGATGCTGAACACCACCACGGCAGGCAGCATGCCGTTGGCCATCGCATAAAACGGGTTGGAGGGAATGAACACCTTAAACAGGTCGGGCGACGACTGTTCGAGCAGGTCGCTGGTGCTGAAAAACGAGGCTGAGGTCCAGTTGGGAAGCGCAAGCGCCGACAGCAGCAAGACCAAAACACCCACACCCCAAAGCGCGAGCAGCAGACCGCCCGCATACAGCGTGATCATTTTGGCGCGCGTCAGCGTGAGGCTGCCCAGAGCCACCAACAGAGAGCTCATGAGGAAGGGCAGCAAGGCGATCTGCAGCAGGCTGATGAACACACTGCCCACGACCTTGAGCCAGGCCGCTTTCTCACCGAAAAACAGGCCGCAGACCACGCCCAGCGCGAGTCCCAGGAGGGCTTGCTGCGCCAGGCTCAAACCGCGGTGGGGCGTGGAGGCCAGGGTCATGAAGACTCCTTGGGCGGCCCGTGGCGCGGCACGGCCGGCGCGGCGCCTTCTGCCAGTCTAATGGACATGGCATGGGCAACTTGGGTGCTTGAAGGTTCGGTCCGCATGGGCATGGGCAGGGGCAGGCTGGTGGGTCAGATCAGGCGACGTCATTTTGCCTGAGGCCGGCCCGCCAGAGCCAGATTGCGTAGGCCGCCGCACAGCCAACGCCCGCCGTGTAGCCGAGCCCGGCGCCCAAAACCGGCAGGGCGAACCCGGTCGCCAGCAGGAAAAGAGTGAGCCCCCTCATGCCGCGGGCAAATCCCTTGAGCAGGCTGCGTGTTTGCCCGGCGCCATAGAGCGCCCGGGTGAAGGCGGGCAGAATCGAACCGTTGATGGGGTAGGTGAGCAACATGGCGCTCGCGAAGGCCGGAGCGTCGCCTGCCATCAGCATGACCCATGCCGTCACCCCGACGGCGGCCACCAGCCGCAGGGCGAACTCGATCGGCGGAATCGGTACGCCGCCAGTGGCAGGGAGGCCATCAGGCATCAGTCGGGGCGCGACCAGCCCACTGAGCAGTCCCAGCGCGACCAGCACCCCTCCGGGCACGGGCAGCGCCCAGTTCAGGCCCGATACAGTGAAGAACACCAGCGTGGCGCCCAGCAGCGACTGCCACCAGTTGAAGCGGGACACCAGCCAGGCCATGGTGACGATGTGAGCCACGCAGGCCGTCAGGTTACCGATCGTGGCCAGGCAGATGTCGGCGACGCGCTGCGCGCTGAGATCGATGAGCAAAAGACCGATCAGCGGGGCCATGATGATCGGAAACCCCGCCACGAGTCCACCGATCCGGTGCCCGAAACGGCGCGACGCCCAGGTGGCGACCAGCATGCTGAGGGCGACGAGTGAAAGCTTGGCGATGAGGAGAAGCGCGGTCATGGGGTGGCGCGTGGCTTTATGAGGCTCTCCTCAAGCCGGTACCGAGCAGGCGTCCAAGCAGGCGCCCGAGCAGTCGCTGCAGGTCGTCAATCAGGACAAACACGGCAGGAATGACCAGAAGGCTCAGAAATGTAGAGGTGATCAGTCCGCCAATTACGGCAATGGCCATGGGTGAGCGAAAACTGCCGTCGGCACTGCCCCATTGCAGCGCGATGGGCAGCATGCCGGCGCCCATGGCGATGGTGGTCATGACAATGGGCCGTGCACGTTTTTGACAGGCATCCAGCAGGGCGTCCAACCGGCTCATGGCGCCCACCGCCGGCCGACCATCGCTGCCGTCATGACCGCGACGCGCAACGATCGCGTACTCGACGAGCAGGATCGAGTTCTTGGTGGCGATGCCCATCAGCATGATGAGGCCGATGAGCGAGGGCATTGAGAAACTCTGCCGGGCCATCAGCAACGCGACGAATGCGCCGCCCAGCGACAGGGGTAACGCGGCGAGAATGGTGACCGGGTGGAGGAAATCCTTGAACAGCAGCACCAGTACGATGTAGATGCACAGCAGCCCGGTAAGCATGGCCAGACCAAAGCTCGCAAAGAGTTCTTCCATCACTTCGGCATCGCCCACTTCCACCACCCTGACGCCGGCGGGGAGCGAGCGGATCGAGGGCAGCCTTTGCACCGCCTCGGTGACCTCGCCCAGAGGCAGGCCCGAGAGCTCGATCTCGAAGCTGATATTGCGCGACCGGTCGTAGCGATCGATCACGGCGGGGCCGCCCACCAGTTCGAGGCTCGCCACCTGCGCGAGCATCACCGGGCCGCGTGCGCCCGGAACGGTAAGGCGTTCGAGCAGGGGCAGGTCGTGCCGGGCGTCGTCGGCAAGCTTCACCACGATCGGGACCTGGCGTTGCGCCAGATTGAGCTTGGGAAGCGCCACATCGTAGTCGCCCAGCGTGGCGATTCGGAGCGTTTCGCCGATGGCCACACTGGTGACCCCCAGGTCGGCCGCCCGCGCAAAGTCGGGCCGCACACGGATTTCCGGGCGAATCAGGCTGGCGTTGGAGGCGACGCTACCGAGCCCGGGAATCGTGCGCAGGTCTTTCTCGACCTCAAGGGCTGCAGCCTGAAGAATCTGTGGATTTTCTGAGCTGAGGACGAGCACGTAGCGCTCGCCCGAACTACCCAGACCGACCTTGCTGCGAACTGCAGGCAGGGCGTCGAGCGCGCCTCGAATGCGGTTCTCGATCACTTGTTTGCGTGCGCGCTCGCCGCGAGGCGCCAACAGGATGGTCAGCGTCGCGCGGCGTACCTCGGCGCCGGTACTAGCGCTGAAGGGGTCGCCGCCCGCCTTGCCCGCGCCGATCGTGGTGTAGACGCTGCGCACTTCGGGCAACTCGCGCAATAGCGCGCGCGCCGCTTCGGCAGTGGCCAGCGTCTGCGAAAGGGTGGAGCCTGGCTGCAGTTCCAGCGTAACCTGGGTTTGCGAGTTGTCATCCGGCGGGATGAAGCCCTTGGGCAGCAACGGAATGAGTGAAATCGACCCGACGAAAAACGCCAGCGCCAGTGCAACCGTGACGAAGCGATGTCGCAGGCACCACCGCGCCAGACGCAGGTAAATGGCAATCCATCGCGGTTCGTGCACGTCTCCTATCTGAACGATGGGCCGCATCAGATAGGCGGCCATCATCGGCGTGAGCACGCGTGCCACGACCAGTGAGGCAAAGACGGCCAGCGAGGCGGTCCAGCCAAACTGCTTGAAAAACTTGCCGGCGATGCCGCTCATGAATGCAGTGGGCAGGAACACGGCGATCAGCGTGAAGGTGGTGGCAATCACCGCCAGCCCGATCTCGTCGGCGGCTTCCATGGCCGCCTGGTAAGGCGTCTTGCCCATGCGCAGATGGCGCACGATGTTCTCGACCTCGACGATGGCGTCATCCACCAGGATGCCCACCACCAGCGACAGTGCCAGCAGAGTGACCACGTTGATTGAGAAACCCAGCCACAACATGCCCACGAAGGCCGGTATCACTGAAAGCGGCAAGGCCACGGCCGACACGAAGGTGGCCCGGAAATCCCTCAGAAACAGCCACACGACCAGCACGGCGAGCACCGCGCCTTCGTATAGCAGTTTCATCGAGCCGTCGAACTCTTCCTGCACGGGCGTCACAAAATCGAAGGCCTCGGTGAGTACGATGTGTTCATGTTCGGCCTTGAGTCGCTCGAGGGCGCGCCGCACCGCGGCTCCCACGGCCACCTCGCTTTCCCCCCGGCTTCGCGACACTTCAAAGCCGATCACGGGCTTGCCGTTCAGGAGCGCGGCCGAGCGCAATTCGCCTACCGAGTCGCTCACCCGAGCAATCTGATCAAGCCGGATTCGTCGGGCGGCGACATTGGACGCGGAGCCGATCGCGATTTCGATGGCCGCGAGTTCGGTGGCGTCCCGCACCGTGCCCAGCGTGCGAATGGGTTGTTCGGCCGACCCCAGGTCGGCCCGTCCGCCTGCGCTCTCGACCTGTACCTGTCGGAGCTGTCGGGACACTTCCGCGGCGGTCAGCCCGAGTGACTGGAGCCTTTGCGGATCGAGGTCGACCCGGATCTCGCGATTGACGCCGCCCACCCGGCTGACTGCACCCACGCCTCGGACGGCCAGCAGCGCTCGCGACACATCGTGGTCGATGAACCAGCTGAGCGCCTCGTCGTCGAGGCGGGTCGAGCTGAGCGTGTAGGCCAGTATCGGTTGGGCAGCCAGGTCGAGCTTTTGAACCACGGGGTCGCGCAGGTCGCCTGGTAACTCGGCACGAATCCGCTGGATGGCCGAACGTGCGTCGTCGACCGCTTCCTGCACTGGTTTTTCAAGCCGGAATTCGGCCGTGATGGTGACCGAGCCGTCCTGAATCCGGGTGGTGATGTGCTTGATCGCCTGCAAAGAGGCCAGTGAGTTTTCGATCTTGCGAGCGACATCATTTTCGAGCGCGGAAGGGGAGGCGCCGGGCAGGTCGGCGTTGATGATCACCGTGGGCAGGTCGATGTCGGGAAAGTTCTGCACCCTCATCGACTTGAAGGCAAGGCTGCCCGCGAAGCTCAGCATCACAAACAGCATGATGGCGGGGATCGGGTTGCGAATCGACCAGGACGAGACGTTGATCATGGTGATGATCGGCCTCAGCGGCGCGGCGCGGCGGCGGGCAGCACGCGAACCCGGTCGCCGTCGTTCAGAAATCCCGCACCACTGCTCACCAGGGTTTCGGTGCCGCTCAGGCCGGCCCTGATCTCGACCCGGTCTCCGACGATTCGTCCGGTCTGAACCTTGAGTTGCGAGACCCGTTGATCGGCGTCGATCCGGTAGACAAAGCTGAAGCCGTCCCTTACCGCCAGCGCCGACTGCGGAACCAGCAGGGCGGGCAGGCTACCCAGTTCGAAGCTGCCGCGCGCGTAGCTGCCGGGACGAAGACCATGTGCGCTTGCGCCAGTCATGGATGGTAGGTCGACATACACGATTGCATGCCGGGTCTGCGGGTCGACCGTGGGTGAGAGCGTTCTGACCTTTCCCTCAACCGTGATGCCCGATGTGGCGGTAACCTGGGCCCGAACGCCCAGGCTGATGCCAGCGAGTTCGTCGGCGGTGACCTCGGCCCGCCATTCGAGCCGCCCCTGGCGGATGAGACGAAACAGTTCGATACCTGGCGCAGGAACCGAGCCGATACTGGCTGTTCGTGCCGAGATGATGCCGTCATCGGGCGCGAGCAGCCGGGTTTGCGCGAGCCGCGCTTCGTGCAGCCTGACCAGCGCCCGGGCTGCGTCGGCACGGGCACGCGCCGAGCGTTCGCCATTGAGGTACTGACTGATTTGCGCGGCACTGAGGGCATCGCTGCCTTGCAGTTGGCGGGCACGGTCGGCATTGGCCGCGGCCTCGTCCACCGCCACCTCCGCCTCGGCCAGGCCCGCGTGTGACTGCGCCAGTTCGGCGCGGATGGTGTCCGAGGCAAACACCGCAAGCACGTCTCCCCGACGCACCCGGTCACCCACGGCCGCGCGAAGGTCCACCAGCCTGAGGCCTGCAGCCTCTGAACCGATCACGGCCTCGTCCCAGGCCGCGATGCCGCCATTGGCCTGTAAGCGCTGCGGCAATTGCTCGCGTACCGGCAGGATACCCGTCACCGTGAGCGCGGGCCGGCCCGCTGTCCGACGGTCATCGGCCCCTCGTTCGTCGGTAGCGTGTGACATCGGGATCGTCGCACCGGCGATCAAGGCCGCTACCAAGGCGTTGAGGGCTCGTGAGGTCCGGACTGAATTCATGGGCGTGGGGGGGGCGACAGGTGTTCAGGGGTGGACGACAGCGGAGCGGCGTCCTGCCAGCCTCCACCGGCTGCGCGATAGAGCGAGACGCCAGCAATGAGATGCTCGCGTTGCAGTCCCAGCAAGGCTGCGCGGGAATCGATCACGCTGCGGCGAGCCTCTTCGATCTCGCTGCGGCCACTCAAGCCCGCCTGCTGGCGCTGCTCGCTTGCGCGCAAGGCCCGCTCAAGGGCGTCCAGCGCCGTGCGAGACTCGTTGAGCCGCTGCGTGATGCCCTGGAGGCGCACGAGCGACTCTTCAACCTCACGAACCGCCTGCCGGATGCGGGCCTCATACTGACGGGTGGCGTCTTCGAAGCGCGCTCGCGCCGCCTGCAAGTTGGCGTCGCTGGCACCTCCATCAAACAGGGGCACCCGTAGCCGGATCGGCCCCAACGACCACGTGTTGAGGTCGGCCGCCAGGCCCGTGCCGCGCAGGCTGTAGGTGCCGATGGACCCATTGAGGCTGAGGCGAGGCATCTGCAGCGCCCGCGCATGGCCAACCTCGGCCACTGCAGCGACGATGTTTTGTTCGGCCGTGAACACATCGGGGCGCTGAGATACCACCTGTGCCGGTAGCGCGGAGACCTGCAGCAGCGGCGGCGCCGGCAGCCGGTAGGGGTCTTGGGTTCGCAACTGCGCCCGCAGCCCCGACTCGGGGCGGCCCGTAAGCGCCACCAGCCCCTTGAGGTCGACCTCGCATTGCGCCTGCTGTTGCGCGGCGCGTGCCCGGCCCGCCGCGGCGAGGGCGCGCGCCTGCGCGTGAAGCTGCGGGGCGAGTAGTCCGGCCCGCGACACCTGGCTGGCGACCCGCTCGCTCTGCTCGAGTGAGGCCGCTTCGTCACTCATGAGCGCGTGGTGCAACTGACAGTGCCGCAGTGACAGATACTGCATGGCCACCTCGGCGGCCACGAGTACGCGCGCGTCGTGCCACTGCGCCTGCGCGCTTTGCTCACGGGCGCGGGCCGATTGAACCGCCAGACGGTTCAGCCCGAACAGGTCCGCTTCCCAACTCACGCTGGCTGCCGCGCTCGCGCTGCGTGACAGCGGCAGCGGGTACTGGGCATTGCCGCGAGAGGCCGATGCGTTGGCCTCGATCGTGGGCATCAATTGGGCCGCAGCCGCAATACGCTCGGCACGGGCCTGTTCCAGATGCAGCCGGGCGGCGGAGATGCTGGGGCTCGCCTGCTGGCCCAGCTCGATGAGTGCCAACAAGGTGGGGTCATCGAAGGCCGCCCACCATTCGCGCAGGCCCGACAGCGTGCCGCCGTGAGGCAGCGGTGCCTGCCAGGCCTCGGGCACGCTCGGCTGCGGGGCGCGCAGGCCCGCGTCGGGCGTGGCGCAGCCGGCCGCGAGCGCCAGGGGCAGAGCCATCACACAAGCAAGAAGCCGCATCGCTGAAGAATCTGCCATGATCGAAGAGGGGGGGCGGAGGCGCAGGTTTCCCGGCAGACACTTCTGCGACGCGATGCGTCTTCCGTGCGCCAAACGCCGTGAATTCGACGAAGTTTACGCTGCGCGGCGCGGCTCTCTGGGGGATCCACCGAGCCGGGCGGGGTTTCGCTGGCGTCTGGACTTGCCCGGTTCACGCTTGCCCTCGCGCCCGATTGCTGTTTCAGTGTCGGCTCTTGACCCGTCCGGGAGCCCGAAGATGCGCCGCCTGACCCCGTTCATGACCTTGATCATGGCGATGCTTGCTGCGCCTTCCACCCCTGCACAGACCGATACGGCGCGCATGGTGGTGCCCTTTGCCGCCGACTGACCAGACGGACCCTCCAAGCGCCTGCCATGTCTCAGTCCGACACCGCTCCCGTCCTCACGTACGTCCCCCAACCGACCGATCCCGCCTTGCAACTGCCGGAGGGCGCCTGCGATGCGCACGTGCACGTATTCGGGCCAGCGGCGCAGTTTCCCTTCTCGCCCAGGCGGAACATCACGCCGGTCGATGCGCCCAAGGAAACGCTGTTTGCCCTGCACCGACGTCTCGGGATCAGTCGCTGCGTGATCGTGCAATCGGTCGTGCATGGCCAGGACAATGCGGTCGTCGAGGACGCCCTGCGCGCGGGCGGCAGGCGCTACCTGGGGGTGGCGCTGGTACCGGTCAACGTCGCGGACACCGAATTGCGCCGTCTGAGCCGAGCGGGCTTTCGGGGGGTGCGCTTCAACTTCATGAAGCATTTATCGGATGCTGTCGATGCCGAGCAAGTCATCGCACTGACGGCCCGCTTGAAATCGGTCGGCATGCATCTGCAGGTGCACTTCGACAGCGTGCTGGTCTGACGACGGCGTGCTGGTCGATGCCCTGTCGCAGATCGCGCCGACGCCGTCGCTGTTGCGGCGACTGCTGGTCACCAACCCGGAGAATTTCTATGGCTTTTAGGTCTGAGATGCCGCCACGCGCCGGGCATCCGGTTTCGGCAAGATTGCAGACGGAGGGGGGCTGCCGTGCGACGGTACGCGCCCCTTATCAAACCGATCGAAAGGAACTGCAGCGTGACGATCCCGCTTGACGACACCACAGGGCGCGACACGGACGCGCTCCTCGTTCACCTCGGAGCCTGTCGGAGCCTTGGCCGCGAACTGTTGAGCCCCCTATCGGCGACGCTCGCGTCGACGCTGCCCGACTGGACCATCGGCCGGTTGGCGCACCATGCGCAGCAGGCCTGGGCCTTTATCTACGTACATGCGCCGGCGCGCATGAGCCTGACCGCCGAGCAGATCCTGCACTGGCAGGCCGCCATCGTGTCAGCGATCCCCGCGGCGAGCGCCGGGCCATCGGTGAAGCTATCGCGGCTCCAGCGCCAGCTCGAATTTGCCGGGGCCTCGAGCGAGCAGACGCCATGTGCGCACTATGTGGTCGAAACTGATGCCGAGGCAGGCTGGATGCCCGAGATCGCGCGCTGGTATGAGGTCGAGCATCTGCCAGGCCTGGCCTCGGCGCCTGGTTGCGTGCGGGCATTCCGCTATCTCAACCATGATCACGGGCCCGAGTCGCTGGCTTGCTACGATCTGACGACCGAGGAAGCCTTGAGTTCACCGGCCTGGCTCGCGGTTCGGGCCACCGAGTGGAGCAGCCGTACGCGTCCGCATTTCGTCAGCACCCGACGCACGATGTTCCGGGTCATCGACCCATCCCCGGCGGCGGTGGGCTGAGCAGGCAGGCTCAGTGGAGACGGGCGGCGTTGTCGCGCCGTCCAAGTATTGCCCTCAAACCGGTCTCGGCATGACCACTGCCAGGCGGGCCGGTCAACGCAAGGGAGGGCCGACGTGCCTCAGGGAGAACGCTGTCATGAATGATTTCCGCCCTTTGAATCGCGCCCGTCCCGGCGCCGTCCGCAGGCTCGCCGTGATCCTCGCGCTGGGGATCGCGCTGCCGCTGGCCGTCACGCCCCGCGAAAGCCTGGCGCAAACGAACGAACTGGTCATTCCCATTGCGGCGGGTGGCGCGATGGATGCTGCGCTTCGCGCTGTCGGCGGTGAACTCGCCCGAAGCTGGGGTGAGCCGGTCGTGCCGGTCAACAAACCCGGTGCCGGCATGGCGCTCGGAGTACGTTATCTGCTGGGGCTGAACACCGACAGCAAGTCGATACTGGGGGGCGGCCTGCCCATGACCACGTCCCAGTTCCGTGTGGGAGGCAAGCCCTTTGACATGAATGAGTTGTCGCCCGTGGTTTATCTGGGCTGGCAGGCCACGGTGCTTTTCATTCGCGCCACTATCCCGGCCACGACTGTGGCCGAGTTTGTTCAATGGGCTCAGGGCCAGCCGCAGGCCGTGCTGTTCGCCTCCTCAGGCGTGGGCAGCAGCCCGCACATCGGCGCGGAGGAATTCGCCGCGCTCACTGGAATCCGGATCAATCATGTGCCCTTTCAGGGCTCCGGCGCCTTCACCCCGGCCATCCTGGGGGGCCATGTGGATGCCGTATTCGATGCGCCCTCAACCCGGGTGCATGTTCAGGCGGGCAAGCTCAAGGCCCTGATGCTGGGGTCATCGACACCCTTGGCCAACTGGCCCGAGCTGCCCACCGCCGATAAGGCCGGTCTCGCAGGATTCAAGTCGGGTACCTGGTATGGCCTGTTCACGTCGCCAAAGACGCCCGCATCGGTACGTCAGAAGATCAATGCTGACGTGAATGCCGCGCTGCGGGTGGCTGAGGTGCGCGAACGCTTCGAGCGGCTGGGGATCGAACCGGTGGGCGGATCTGAAGAGGGCTTTGCCCAACTGCTCAAGACCGAGCACGCCAGGCTCGAGCAGATCATCCGCAGCCGCAACATCGAGATTCAGTAGGGTCGGGCGCCAAGCTTCAGCAGCGCCGTGCAGCGAGCATCAGTCGGGCGAGGTGTCGGCCGCGCCGGGGAGGCAGGGGCAGGGCGCTTACAAGCGTGCCGGCAGACGCTCAGCGGAGCCCGGCTCGGCTGATCACGTGGCGCTTGGGCACATCAAACAGGTGGGGCCCGAGCTGCTCGATTCGCTGACACCCCAGTTGCGCCATGGCGGTCAGCAGTTCGCGATGCAGCAAGCGGAACACATGCTCCGCACCCGCCTGACCGCCGAGCGACAGTCCGTAGAGACCCACCCGACCGCCCAGCACCGCCTGGGCGCCGAGCGAGACCGCCTTGGCGATGTCGGTCCCGCGCCGAATGCCGCTGTCCATCAGCACGGTGGTCTTGTGGCCGACCGCATCAACGATCTCGGGCAGGATCTCGATGGGCGCGGCGGCAACGTCCAGACAGCGTCCACCGTGATTTGAGACCACGATGCCATCGGCGCCGCAGTCGAGCGCGCGTTGGGCGTCCTCCGGGCGCAGGACCCCCTTGACCAGCAGCTTGCCTTTCCAGCGCCGCCGCAACTCGCGGATATCGTCGAAGCTGAGATCTTCGGCATAGGCAGGCATCTGCTCGTACTGCGGGATGCCGGTGGTCCGCCAGTAGCGGCCGATCACCTCCGCCAGCCAGCGCGGGTGCCTGAGCATGTCGATGACCGAACGCGGCGTGGGCTTGAAGGGAAAGGTGTAGCCGTTGCGGCGATTGAACTCGCGGTTCGGCGCAACCGGTACATCGGCCGTGACCAGCAGAGCCTCGGCACCCGCAGCCGCCACCCGGTCGATCAGCTTCCAGGTCAGGCTGCGATCGGTGAACACGTAGAGCTGATACCAGAGCGTGCCGCCCATGCCGACGATATCCTCAAGCCGACTCATGGAGCGGGTGGCGATGGTAAAAGGGATGCGGGCCGCGGCGGCCGCCCGGGCAAGTTCCAGTTCGCCCTGGTACCAGACCAGGCCGGCCGCGCCCGTCGGGGCAACGGCGAAGGGCATGCTGTAAGACTGGCCGAAGAGCGATGTCTCACTGGTGCGCTCGGATATGTCGACGAGGACCTGGGGCCGGGCACGAATCCGTTTGAGGGCCTCGCGGTTATGGGCAAGCGCGTCATCGTCTTCGGCACCGCGGTCGATGAATTCGAAGATGCCTTTGGGCAGTCGCTTCATTGACGCATCACGTACGTCGGCGAGGTTGTAGAGCTGGTCGAGGTTCATGGGCAGGGCGATCCTTTGGGGCGACGATAGGCGATTTTTCGCCTGATCACAATCGGTCCCCTTGCCACATTTCACTCATTAGGGCGGCGACACCCTCATGGCCCAGTGAGCGGCCCGAGCCCAAGTGTGCTCGAAGGTGCGCAGGGGCAGCACCTGGCGGACCTCCTCGCCGCTTCGAAGCATGACCTCCCGGCGTTCGAGGTCGTAGCCGATCACCAGCGCATAGTGCCAGCGGGGGACAAGCTCCAGCCCGAGGTTCTGAAACACGATCACGACGGACCCCGCAGCGACTTCGGCGAACAGCGCTTCGAGCGTTCCCGGCAGGGTGGCCGCAATCGCGCCAGCACGACGCGCGGCAACCATCATCTCAATTTGCAGCGAGCCCTCTCGGCCCGGGATGAACACAGCACGTGCGAGCTCATCGGGGTCGCTCTGAAGGCCGATATGACGCAGGGCCATCGCCAGGGTGGCCGGTCCGCACTGGTGGCGCGTCTGAGCCACAAACGGTGCGCCCACATGCTCGATCCTGCGGGGCAGCCACCCCGGCGGCAATGCGCGCAGCGAGGCCGTCTGCGGCGGGTCGGCCAGCGCCGCGCACCCGCCGTTCATGGTGGCGACCAGCACCACTGCGCAAACGAGTTGTCGCCGCCCGAGCCTTGGATGCTTCTGCGCCGCGCGCGCCGAGTACGCCGTCCCGTGGGCAAGCGCTTGCATTTCGCAGTCCTGCTGCTTAGCGATTGATCGACCGTGTAAACGGAAACACCTTGGTCAGCCCGAGAATGTCGGTGATCAGCAAAACGATGAAGACACTGAAGAGCACGCCCACCGCATCACCGCCCGCAGGCGCGCGCACCGGCTGGTCCAGAGCCTGTATCACCTCATCGTCGCGCATCGCCGCAACCCGGCCGGCCGCATCGTCGACCGCGACGCCCAAGTTACGCAACTGCGCTGCCAGCGCGTCTCGCGGCGAGTCCGCCGCCTGCGGCCTCGACCCCACAAAGAGGCGAGCCGCCTCGTGCTTGGCCGAATCAGCAGTGTAGCCCTCTGGTTCCTGCGACGATGGCTCGGTGGTGAGGCTCGGCGCGTCCGTTGCGTAGCCGGATGTCGGTGCGGTCGGCGGCGATGCCTGGGCGAAGGGGGGGCCGAGTGTCCCCATGGCCGCGACCAGCAATGCGGCCGCCAGACGATCGCGAATCGAACTCATACCGTCTCTCATCAATGATGAACCGCGATGGATCTTCGCGCGGCTCGCATTCGAGCGGGGGCGCGAGATGCAACAGACCTGATGGCGGTCCGCCGGTTTTGTGACCCCGATCATTCCGACTCGCACTGCGATGGCCTGCGACCCCGCCCGCCACACAAACCGCTGGATCAGGCCATTGCGCCGAGCCGCCCCAGCCCGGCGGTATGATCTGTCCGAACCATTTGTTTGGAGACGTCGTCATGACACGTGCTTTTCTGCTACCCCTGCTCGCCCTGCTGCTCGCGGGCCTGAGCCCCCTGGCCACTGCCCAGTCGTTTCCGACCAAGCCGATCCGGCTGGTCTGTCCCTTCCCGCCCGGTGGCGCGGTGGACATCGCCTCGCGGGCCATCGCGGCCGAACTGAGCAAGACCATCGGTCAGCCCGTGAATGTCGAAAACAAGCCTGGTGCTGGCGGTAACATCGGCGGTGTTGAAGTGGCGCGCTCGGCGCCTGATGGCTACACGCTCCTGATGACCACCAGCGGCATCAATGCCATCAACCCGGCGCTCTACCGAAAGATGCCCTTCGATCCCAACAAAGACCTGGTACCGGTTTCGGCGCTGGTGTCGCTTTCCAACGTGCTGGTGGTGCATCCTTCGGTCAAGGCGCAGTCGGTGGCTGACGTGCTGGCGATGGTGCGTGCCCAGCCCGGGCAGGTCACCTTTGCATCCAGCGGGTCGGGGACGAGCATTCACATGTCGGGTGAAATGTTCATGTTCCTCACTGGCACGAAGATGGTTCATGTGCCCTACAAGGGCAGCGCGCCCGCGCTCACCGACCTGTTGGGCGGCCAGGTGCAGATGATGTTCGACAACATTCCTTCGGCCTTGCCGCACATCCGCTCGGGCAAGCTTCGGGCGCTGGCCACCACGGGTGCCCGGCGGGATCCGGCATTGCCTGACCTGCCAACTCTTGCCGAGGCCGGGGTCAATCACTATGAGGCGGGCGTCTGGTTTGGTCTGGCCGCACCGGCGGGTACGCCGCAGGACGTCATCGCGCGGCTGAGCAGCGAGGCGGTCAAGGGTACGAAGTCGCCCGAGTTCGTCAAACGCATGTCCGAACTGGGCTATGTCATGATCGGAAGCACCCCCGAGCAGATGGCTTCGATGTTGCGCGAAGAACTGGCGCGTTGGTCGCCGGTGGTCAAGGCCTCGGGCGCCTCGGCTGACTGATCGGCCTCCGAGGTCTTGCCAGGCGGCAGTTCGCCAGGCTCGCTGCTTCAGGGTTCCGGAAGCCCTTCTTCCTCGTTTGACTGCCCCGTGCGGCGCGTCTATTCTGGCTCGAGTGGTGGCGATCGAGGCTGACATGGTTCGCACACGCTCCGGGGAGAGACGACAATGCAGACGCTTCGCGAGCGCATCTCGGCCAACGGCTATGCTCTGAACGGTTACTGCCAGATGCCCAGTCCGGCGGCGGCCGAGATTTACTGCCGTCAGGGTTGGGATGTGGTCACGCTCGACCTTGAGCACGGCGCCATGGGGTTTGATGCCGCCGTGCGCATGCTCGAAGTGATGGCTGCGGCGCCGGTTTTGCCCTTCATCCGCATCCCGGGCTTTGACCCGCGGCTGATCGCGCCCCTGCTCGACGCCGGCGTCATGGGTGTGACCTGCGCCATGGTGAACACCGCCGACGAAGCGCGGGCGCTGGTGCGTGCCTGTCGCTATCCACCCCATGGCGTGCGCAGCATGAGCCGGATGTCACGTGCCAGCCTGATCTATGGCCCCGACTATGTGTCCCGCGCCAATCAGACGGTGACGGTCTTCGCCATGGTCGAGAGCCCCGAGGGGCTAGCCAATGTGCGCGAGATTGCAGCCGTGGAGGGGCTGGATGGCATCTATATGGGGCCGGTCGACCTCGCCATGGCGGTAGTTGGACGGGTGCCGCCCCTTGGCGGCCGCGACCCCGAAATCGACGCTGTGGTCGACGACGCCATGACGCAGGTGGTCGCCGCCTGCAATCAGACCGGGACCATCGCGGGCATCAACGCGCCCAACCCGGAAGAGGCCCTGCGCATGCTGAACCGGGGTTTTCGATTCATCACTCTCTCATCCGATGTGCGGGCGCTGGCGGCGCAGTCGCGCGCCTGGGTCGATGGGCTTCGCAAGCTCGCGCCGGCACCGCATCGGCCAGCCAGCGCCTGATCCCCGTGCGCGCCTCGGGCACGTTGGTCGATTCGGTCCGCCGGGTGGCGCTGATCACCGGATGCGGCAAGGCCCTGGGTATCGGCAGTGCCTGCGCCCGCGCGTTGTCGGCGGCGGGCTTCTCGCTGGTGCTGACCGACATTGTGCCGCTCGGCTTGGCCAATGACCTCGACGAGGATCAGGACAGTCCTCCGGGATGGCGGGGTATCGAGTCGCTCGGGCGCGAAATCGTCCAGCAAGGCGGCCAGTCAATCTGCCTCACCGGCGACGTGTCCATTGAAGCCGATGCCACGCGGCTTGTGCGTCAGACCCTCGATCATTTCGGGCGTCTCGACGTGCTCGTGAACAATGCCGGCGCGCCCCATGGCGATGACCGTGTCGACATCGAATCGCTGTCGCTCGAGGCTTGGGAGCGCGTCATGTCCATCAATGTTCGAGGGGCTTTCCTGATGTCGCGCGAGGCGGTTCGCCCCATGAGGCGGCAGCGTTGGGGGCGGATCATCAACATGGCCTCGGCCGTCGTGAGACACCCCATGCGCGAGCGTGCTGCCTACATCGCCTCGAAGTCGGCACTGATCGGCCTCACCGAGGCGATGGCACTCGATGTGGCCGATTCGGGCATCACGGTCAATGCGGTCTGTCCAGGCTCGGTGCGGACGGCGCGGGCCCTCAGTTCAACCCGCCGGGCGGGCTTTTCGGATATCGAGTCCGGGCTCGCCGAGCGTGCCCGAGGCATTCCCGTCGGGCGGCATGCCGAGGCGGCCGAAATCGCTGCAACCGTTTCGTTCCTGTGCTCGGCACCTGCGGGCTACCTCACCGGGCAGAGTCTTTTCGTTGATGGCGGCGGCCTGCCACGGCCGGCCACCCAGCCCCACCCTTAGAAGGAGAAGTCTGAAGATGATGACCAAAACGATCAGCGCGTGCTTGGGTGGTCTGCGTTCGGCCTGCATGCTTGGCGCCTTGGCTGCTACAGCGTTTGGCGCGCCGGTTGCCCAGGCGCAGCAATACCCCGATCGGGCCATCACCATGATCGTGCCGGTCGGCCCGGGTGGCGGCACGGACATCATGGCGCGCGAAATCTCGCGCCGACTGTCCGAGGCCTGGGGTAAGCCCATCGTTGTCGAGAACAAGCCGGGCGGGGCGGGCGCAGTGGGTGTCAAATCGATGATGCGTGTGCCCGCCGACGGCTATACGCTCATGTTCACCCACGACGGCATCATCGTGGCTACCCCTAAGCTTTTCAAGGCGCCGGGCTATGACCCTCGCACCGATCTCATCGGCATCAGCGAGGTGGCCAAGACAGGCTATTTGCTCGTGGTGCACCCGAGTGTGCCGGCCCGTAGCGTCACCGAACTCATTGCCCTCATGCGCGACAAGAAGGCCCGCAACGAATCTTTCGGTTTCGCCACGTCGGCAGTCGGCAGCGCCGATCACCTCTCGGGTGAAATGTTCCGGCAAATGACCCAGGTCGACATGCTGGTGGTTCACTACAAGGGCACAACCCCCGCCATGGCTGACGTCATTGGCGGGCACCTGCCGTTCGGGTTTTTTGCGATTCCGCCCACCACGCAGCACGTAAAATCGGGATCGCTTCGTGCGTTGGGGGTGACCACCCGCAACCGTCTGCCGCTCCTGCCCGATGTCGCAGCCATTGGCGAGAGCGTGCCGGGCTTTGAATCCAGTTCGTGGTACGGACTGTTTGCGCTGGCAGGCACTCCAAGGCCCATCGTGGAAAAAATCTCGGCTGAGGTTCGGCGCATCGTGGGGGCGCCTGATTTCATCGATTACATGAACCGGATCGGCTTCATTGGCGTGGGCAGCACACCGGCCGAATTCGCCGACTTCATTGCGAAGGACACTGAAAAGGTCGGTGAAATCATCCGCGCGGCCAATGTTCGGGCCGAGTAGCGTCCATGTCCGTCGCCCCATCCGCATCGACGCAGGCTGCGCAGAACGATCAGTTTGGTGTGCGGCCCCTCTCTCCCGTCATGGGCGCCGAGGTGACAGGGATCGACCTGTCGGCGCCGTTATCGGCGGATCGCTTTGGGCAGATTCATCGTGCGTTTCTTGAGCACAAGCTTCTGGTCTTTCGGGGCCAGACGTTATCCCGAGACGAGATCCTTGGCTTTGCCGGGCGCTTTGGCCCGATCGAGGGCCACAACGTGCGTGGCCGCGACGGCCAGGCGCTGGATGCCCTGCATTCGGTCAGCAATGTCGATGCCAATGGTGAGTTGTCACGCACGCCTCACATCAACGCCAACTATTACTGGCATAGCGACAAGGCGCACTACGAAGTCCCGTCCCTGCTTACGCTGCTGTATGCAGTGGAGTTGCCTCCCAACGGTGGCGAGACCGAGTTCGCCAACATGGAGCGCGCCTATCGGGCCATACCCGACCCGCTCCGTACCCGAGCGGATTCGCTTCGGGTCATCAATGATTTCGAGTACGCCATGGTCAACGCGGGCAAGGTGCTGAACGAAGCCGAAAAGGTGCCGTCGGTGACGCATCCCATGGTCAGAACCCATCCGGAAACCGGTGCCCGCAGCCTGTACATCGGCATGTATACCAAGGGTGTGGTCGGCATGCCCGAGCCCGAGGCCCAGTCTCTGGTTGCCGAGTTGATGGGCCACGCAACCCAGCCTGAGCACCTGTTCCGGCATCCATGGCAACTGGGCGATGTCGTCATCTGGGACAACCGATGTCTCGTTCATCGGGCCGTCAAGAATTTCGAGATCACGCGCTTTCGGCGGGTGCTGTTGCGCTGCGTGGTCAAGGGCAGTCGCGCCGTCTGAGGGCGTTGCGCAAGCAAGGGTCGGAGGCCCCAGTTCATGCGAATCGGATTCATCGGCCTGGGTGCGATTGGGGCGCCCATTGCGAGCCGCTTGCGCGAGGCGGGGCACGGGTTGCTCGTCTATGACATTCGCCCCGAGGCCACTGCACCGTTTGCGGCGATCGCCCAAGTTGCTCGGTCGGCCAGGGAACTGGGCGAGCGGGCCGAGGTGATTTTTGCCTGCCTGGCTTCAGCCGACGCTCACCGGCTCGCACTCGTGTCAGAGCAGGGTGCCAGCCGGGGTCGGGCGATGCGACTGCTCGTCAATCTCGGCACCGTGGGCGCGCCTTTCATCCGCGAGATCGCCGCGGCGTTGCAGGCGCGGGGCGTTGACACGCTCGACGCCCCCGTCACCGGTGGCGTGGGGCGGGCCCGCGATGGATCGCTCACCGCAATCATCTCAGGGCCTCGGTCCTGCTTCGATCGCATCGAGCCGCTGATGGCCTCCTACGCCAGCAAGCGGGTCTGGATGGGACCGCAGGCGGGCGGCGCGCAGGTGATGAAGGTGGTCAACAACGCGGTTTCACTCGCCAATCTGGTGAGTGCCGGTGAGGCGCTCATCGTGGGTGCCAGGGCGGGGCTTGATCCGGCCACCATGATCGACGTGATCAACCACGGCAGCGGCCAGAACAGCGCCACGCTCATGAAATTTCCGGCCGCCATCCTTAATGGCCGCTTCAACTTTGGCGGCGCCTTGCGAATCGTCATCAAGGACCTCGAGGCCTTCATCGCCGAGGCCGCGTCGCAGGGGCAGGAGGTGCCGCATGCCCGGCTGGTGCTGGAGTCCTATCGCGTGGCTGCGATTGAGATGTCGCCGGACGCGGACGTCACCGAGGTGGTGCGGCCGCTTGAGCGGCGTGCAGGGGTCGAACTGAGACTCGCTCAGCCCCCCCGGACGTGACTCAGCCGCTCAGCGGGCCGGTTGCCAGATGGCGCCCGAGCGCCGCATCGCCTCGATCGTTGCCTCGTCGCAACCGGCCTCGCGAAGCACCGCCTCGGTATGCTCGCCCACCGTGGGGGCGGGCCGGTCGGTGCCCGGTCCGTCCTCGTTGCAAAGAAACGGAGCATTCATCACGGTGACGGGACGGTCCAGCCCCTTGGGACCCGGTACGGTCAGCAGCAGATTGCGATGCTTCATCTGCGGGCTGGCGAGCGCCTGGCCGATATCCTTGACGCGGGCGGCCGCCACACCCGCCGTCTTGAGTCGGGCCACCCAGACTTCGGCGGTGTCGCTGGAGAGCGCCCCCTCGATCGCCTCGCGCAGAGCCTGCACATGGGCACTGCGTGCGTCCCAGTCGGCAAAGCGCGGATCGCTCAGGACATCCTCCCGGCCCAGCGTCTTGAACAGGGTCTGGAAATGGGCTTCCGAGTTGACGACCAGGGATAAATACTCATCGCGCGCGCGGAACATGTCCGAGGTGGGGCGCCGGCTCCAGGCCTGATTGCCGATGCGGCCTGGGACCACCCCCGCCACCGAGGTGAAGGCCACGATCTGGGTCATCATCGACAGCGTGGCGTCGACCATCGCGATGTCGATGTACTGCCCCTTGCCGGTGGACAGCTTGCGATAGAGCGCACCCGAAATGGCCAGTGCGGCGGCTGAGCCGGTCGATGCGTCGGCGAACGGAAATCCCACCCGCACCGGATGGTGCTCGGGGTAGCCCGTGATGGACATCACGCCCGCAGCCGCCTGCACCGCACCGTCATATGCCGGGGCATCGCGTTCGGGCCCCTCCTGCCCGTATCCCGAGATCGAGCAGTAGATGATGTCGGGCTTGACCCGCTTCACGGCCTCATAGCCCAGGCCCAGTCGCGCCATCACGCCGGGCCGGTAGTTCTCGATGATCACGTCGGCGGTCTCGATCAGCCGCAAGATCAGGGCGATGACCTCGGGCTGTTTGAGGTCGACCGCGACCGAGCGTTTGCCGGCGTTGAGCGCGAGAAACGCAGACCCCATGCCGAGGGCGAGTAACTCTTTGCTCGCGCAGAAGGTTCGCGACTCATCGCCACCGGGCGGCCGCTCGAACTTGATGACGTCCGCGCCCATGAGGGTCAGCAGGTTGGTGGCGAAAGGCCCCGAAACCACCTGGGAAAAGTCGAGGATGCGGATACCCTCGAAGGGACGAGACATGGCGTTCAGCGTCCTTTCCAGACGGGCGCGCGCTTCTCGACGAAGGCGGCCTGGGCTTCGCGGGTGTCCTCGGTCTTGGACAGCATGACCGTCAGACCCTGTTCGAAGCGGTATGCATCGCGCGACGGCATCTCGGCCACGGTGTTGAAGCCGCGCTTGGCGGTCTGGATGGCCAGCGGACTCTTGGCGGCAATGTCGCGTGCAATCTTCATTGCCTCGTCCATCAACCGCTCGCGCGGCACGACGGCCTCGATGAGCCCGCGTCGATACAACTCATCGGCCGTGACCTTTCGGCCGGTGTAGTACATGTGGCGCGCGAACGACCGGGGAAAGTGGTCAGTGAGAAATCTCATGCCACCCGACAGGCCCACGTTCACCTCGGGCATGGACACGAAGGTGTTGTCCGAGGCCAGCACGATGTCGCAACTCATCATCAGCACAAAGCCCGCGCCCATCGCCGCACCGTTGGCCGCGCAGATGACCGGTTTGGCGCAGTCTTCGACTGCATAGAAATATTCGCGCGTGACGCGATTGTGTCGAATGTAGGCGCCGTCCTCCTTGTCCATGACCGCGCGCTCTTTGACATCGGCGCCAGCCGAGAAGACATTGCCACTGCCGGTGAGGACGATCACCCGCACATCATCGTTGTCGCTCAGCGAATCGAAGATATGCGTCAGTTCGTCACGCGAGAGGCGGTTTTGCGCGTTGACCGGCGGGCGGTCGTAGGTCACCACGGCGATGTGGTCTGCGATGGCGAGCTTGAAGCATTCATAGTTCATATCGAAGTCCTGTGGGGTCAGTCGAGGCGGGTGCCGGTGGCTTTGATGATCGGGGCCCACTTGGCCAGTTCGCTGCGGATGAAGGCTTTCGTCGCCTCGGGCGTGCTGTCGGCCACTGGCTCGAGCATCAGGGCTTCGAGTTCCCCCTGAAAGGCGCTGTCTCGCATGATGTCGCCGCTGGCGCTCACCAGTTGGCCCATCACCGTTGGGGCGACGCCCGCTGGCGCGACCAGCACCTGGAAGGAGCCGCCGACCATGCCTTTCATGCCGAGTTCGCTGGCCGTCGCGATCTCGGGCGCAAGCCGTGAGCGTTTTTCGGCAAAGATCGCAAGAATGCGCATCTTGCCAGTCTTATGATGGGGCAGGATGGTGACGAAGCTGTCGAAGAACACCGGATTGATGCCAGCGAGCGCATCCTGAAGCGCGGGCGCGCTGCCCTTGTAGGGCACGTGCAGCAGATCGATCCCGCCGCCGAGTTGCTTGAACAGTTCGCCGACCAGATGATTGGCACTGCCAGTTCCCGAGGTACCGTAGGAATACTTGCCTGGGTTGGCCCGGATGAGCGCGAGCAACTCATCGAGCGACTTCGCTGGCAGCCCCCCGTTGACCGCCACCATGAGGGGTGTGATGCCGAGCAGGGCGACTGGGGAAAAGTCGCGGTCCACGTCATAGGTGGGGTTGGCCATCATCGAGGGCAGAATGGCCAGCGTGGTGGAGGACGCAAAGAACAGCGTGTAGCCGTCGGGCTTGGCACGGGCGGTTTCGGCGGCGGCGATTGCGCCGGCCGCGCCGGCCTTGTTCTCGATGACCACGGGCTGGCCGAGTTTGCGAGCCAGGCGGTCTCCAAACTTCCGGGCGAAGAGGTCCGTGGTGCCGCCGGGAGAGAAGGGCACCAGCAGCCGCACTGGTCGGGCGGGGTAGGCCTCCTGGGCGCTGGCCGTCTGAGGCAGGCCCAGTGCGCCCACACAAACCCATGCGCTAACAGCGGCAAGCATGCCCGCCCTGAGGCGCCGGCAATCATCAGACGGTTTGAACACGTGGGTCTCCATTCGAACGGGGGGCGGGGGAAAGGCCGCATTGAGTCTACGCCGACACTTGAAGCGGCATCAACCGCGCGGATGGACCTCGCGCGGTTTACCATCCCGAAATTCGCCGCCCGCGCCATCCCGGGGGCTCAACCTCCACCGCGCCACACCATGCCTCAGCTCCGATCTGGCCTGTCGACCAGCAGCGCATCCTTCCAACGCAATCGCGACGCCATGCTCGGGCTGCTCGAGTATCTGCGTGCGCTCGAGCAGTCCACGCGCGACCGCTCGGCCGCCTCGCGGGAGCGCTTCGACAAGCGCGGACAGTTACTACCGCGCGATCGTGTGTCCCTGCTGCTTGACCCGGGGTGTGCGTTTCTCGAGCTCTGCTCGCTGGCGGGGCTTGGCCAGGGCAAGGGCGAGGGCGCCGCGAGTGTGCCCGGCGCGGGGCTGGTGGCGGGCATTGGCACGGTCAGCGGGGTGCGTTGCATGGTCATGGCGTCCGACTCGGGGATCGACGCCGGTGCGCTTCAGCCCATGGGGCTCGACAAGTTGCTTCGCATCCAGGAAATCGCCCTTGAAAACCGCCTGCCCTATCTGCAGTTGGTTGAAAGCGCGGGCGCAAATCTCCTCGACTACCGGGTCGAGGACTTCATTCGGGGCGGGGCCACTTTCCGCAACCTGGCGCGCTTGTCAGCCGCGGGTCTGCCCGTCATCACGATCACGCATGGGTCTTCCACGGCAGGGGGCGCCTATCAGACGGGCCTGTCCGACTACATCATCATGGTGCGGGACCGCACGCGCGCTTTTCTGGCCGGGCCACCGCTCCTCAAGGCCGCCACCGGCGAGATCGCGACCGAGGAGGAACTGGGCGGTGCCCTGATGCACACCTCGGTGTCGGGCCTGGGGGATTATCTGGCCGAAGACGACCGTGACGCCTTGAGGATCGCGCGTGACCTTGTGTCCAAGCTCGACTGGAATCGTGATCAGCGGACCGGCCCTCGCCAGCCGTTCAGGCCGCCGCGCTTCGATGCAGAGGATTTGCTCGGGGTCATGCCCGCCGATTATCGACATGCGGTCGACATGCGGGAGGTGATCGCGCGAATCGCGGACGACTCCGATTTCTTGGTGTTTGGCGAGAACTACGGCTCGGCAACGGTGTGCGGTCACCTCAGCATCGAGGGTTGGCCGCTGGGCGTCATCACCAACAACGGGCCGATCGACCACGCGGGTGCGACCAAAGCCACGCATTTCATCCAGGCTTGCTGCCAGTCGGGTACGCCGCTGCTCTATCTCAACAACACCACGGGCTTCATGGTTGGGCGCAGCTACGAGGAGGCGGGCATCATCAAGCACGGCTCGAAAATGATTCAGGCCGTGAGCAATGCCACCGTGCCGCAGATCACCCTCTACTGCGGCGCGTCCTTTGGTGCGGGCAATTACGGCATGTGCGGGCGGGGCTTTTCGCCACGATTCTGTTTCAGCTGGCCCAATGCGCGCACCGCCGTGATGGGCGGCGAGCAGGCCGCGCAGACGATGCGCATCGTTGCGGAGGCCGGCATGCGGCGAAAGGGCGAGGTGAATCCCGCGCAGCTTGATGCGCTGGGTCGTCGTATCGTCGATCGCTTCGAATCGCAGATGAGCGCATTCCATACCAGCGCGCTGCTGCTTGACGACGGCGTGATCGATCCGCGCGATACTCGCGCGGTGCTGGCGTTGGTGCTGGCCGTGTGCCACGAGGCCGCGCATCGTGTGCCCCGGTCCATGCAGTTCGGCGTGGCCCGGCCGTAAGGCCCGGCGACGCTTGCCAGAGGCGAAGTCCATGAATAGCCATCGATCCTTCGACAAGATCCTGATCGCCAACCGGGGCGAGATCGCACTGCGGGTGATGCGCTCGGCGCATGCGATGGGCTATCGCACGGTGGCCGTCTACTCCGAGGCCGACCGGTACGCCCCTCATGTGACCGCTGCCGATGAGTCGGTCTGCATCGGCCCGGCGCCTGCGGCCCAGTCCTACCTGAATGTCCCGGCCATCCTCGAGGCCGCGGCGCTGACCGGTGCTGGCGCGGTGCACCCCGGCTACGGATTTCTCGCCGAGAATGCAGCCTTCGCGGCAGCCTGTCAGTCGGCCGGCCTGACCTTCATCGGCCCGGATGCCGACACCATTGCCCTGATGGGCGACAAGGCGAGGGCCAAAAGGCGGATGGCCCAAGCCGGCTTGCCCGGCATCCCAGGCTATCAGGGCGATGAGCAAAGCCTGCCCAGGCTCGAGGCCGAGGCTTTATTGCTCGGGTTTCCGCTGTTGATCAAGGCTCGCGCGGGCGGGGGCGGGCGGGGCATGCGCCGCGTCGACCAGGCGAACCAGTTTGCGGCGCTGCTGGACAGCGCGCGGGCCGAAGCGCTCAAAGCCTTTGGCGACGAGACGGTCATGCTTGAGCGGCTGGTGGTCAAGGCACGGCATATCGAGATCCAGATCGTCGGTGACCGGTACGGCCAGGTCATTCATCTGGGCGAGCGTGACTGCTCGGTGCAGCGCCGTCACCAGAAGCTGATCGAGGAATCCCCGTCGCCTGCCCTGGATGCCGCACTGCGCGCGCGAATGGGTGAGGCCTGCGTGTCGGCCGCGCGTGCGATCGGCTACGTGGGGGTCGGCACCTTCGAATTTCTGCTCGATGAGCAGCATCGCTTTCACTTCATGGAAATGAACACGCGGCTGCAGGTCGAGCATCCGGTCACCGAGGCCTTGCATGGTGTCGATCTGGTCGCGTGGCAGATTCGAATTGCCGCCGGTGAAGGCCTCGGTGATCTTGGCGCTGACACCCGCCCGGTGCCGGGCCATGCCATCGAGGCCAGGCTCTGTGCGGAGGACGCTACGCAGGGCTTTTTGCCGCAAAGCGGCGAGATCCTGCGCTGGCGCGCCCCCGAAGGCCTGCGGGTCGAGCATGCCTTGCGCGCGGGTGACTCGGTGTCGCCGCATTACGATTCGATGATCGCCAAGCTCATTGCTGTTGGCGCGTCGCGCGACGAGGCGCGGCGCACGCTCATCCGGGCGCTCGAGCAGACCGTGCTGCTGGGGGTGCGCAGTAACGCAGCCTTTCTGGCTCAATGCCTGCGCCATGAGTCCTTCCAAGGCGGGGCGGTGCGCACCGACTTCGTCGATCTGCATCGCGAGGCCCTGACCGAATTGCCCGCCCCCAAGCGCGCCGCCCTGCTGGCACTTGCGGGATGGGTCCTGACCCTCGGTAGGGCTGGGCAGGGGCTGCTTCGGCCCGCGTCCTCGCTCTCGATGCCCTGGCCTCTCGAGCGCCGGCTGTCGATCGAGGGCAGACAGTCCGTGCTGCGAATGGAGCGTCTACCGACGGGCGCCCTGCGCATGCGGGTCGATCAGCAATCATTGATCCTGCAAGCGCTCGCTGTCGAGGACGGCTGCGCACGCTGCGTGCTCGACGGCGTCACCCTCGGCCTGGAGGCGGTTCCGCAGGGCGATGGGGTGTGGCTGCATGCCCTCGGCGGCAATTGGTGGATTGCGGATGATTCGCTCAAGCCCGAGCGGGCGCACGCCGTCCTTGCGGCTGACGGTCGGGTGCGCGCTGCCTTGAGCGCCCGCGTCATGGCGGTGAAGGTTGCCGTCGGTGAGGCGGTGCAGGCCGGGCAAACGCTGGTGGTGCTGGAGGCCATGAAAATGGAGCATGGTCACCGGGCCCCGATTTCGGGTCGGGTGATGGCCCTGCACTGTGCGCCGGGGGATACCTGCACCGCTGGCGCGCTTCTGATCGAGCTATCACCGGCCAGCGAGGCCGGCTAGCGCGCGCACCCGGGGAGGTTCGCCGCGCCCACCGTCTTGTCAAGCAGCCATCCTGCTTGATCTGTCTGTTGACTTTCAGCCTGATGGCGCCCTGGGTGAAGTGCCCGGTCTGCCCGGCGCAACGGGAACATCAGATCCGAGCCCGCGATGGGTACGTAGGTGGCGGGCACCTCGAAAGGCGTACGCACCGCGTTGCGAGCGACGCCCGGCAGCGCGCAACGGGCGAGGGCATCAATGCCCAGGGTGGCAGAGGATTCGAACAGCTTGCGGCGTTTCCAGGTCAGCGCTCCTGTTGACCGGCCCAACTGCGAAAGGTTTTAAGGTCTCGATCAAATCTGGCGATGTCTGCTTCGATGGCCTGACGTCGTCTCGCCGCCCCCTCCAGAAGCTCGAAGGCACTACCAGAGATGGATCCGGCGACGTCCCCGAACGCATTCAGCCCGGCCTGCAGTTCTGTAGTGCCCGCCAGGGCGTCCTTCAACCGCTCTCGTACTGGCCCCGGATTTGATCGCGGCGCTTCGCCGAACCGTTTCACGAACGTTTCAACCTGTTCGTCTGCAGTCTGCACGCGCAGTGTCTGGGCATCTATTTGTGACAGGATCTCATCAGCGCGCTCCGCCAATTTTTCGAGTCTGACGCCCTTGTCAGCGTTACGCTCGTCGAGTGCATCAGCCAGAAACTGCAAGCCCTCGGTCAACTTGTCCTCCGTAGATTCTCCCTGATCGGCCTGCTGATCTTCCTCATCGGATTCAAACAAGGCATTGAAATTTGTGGACCAATCGTTATCGCTCAGGCCAGGTATGGTCTGGAAGCCTTCGACAGCGCTGGCGGATTTCCGCAGCTCATCGAGGTGCTTCGCCTGCTCCCTGGCTTTGTCGATGGCGCTTAAAACCCTCGACTGTGCGGATTCGAGGTCATCGTGGCTGGTGTTGTTGCTCAGCTCGTTCATGGCGTCCTGAATCTCGGCGATGCTCCGTTCGAAGTCTGTCGCAGCATTGAAGATCGCCTCTTCAGCCTTCATGACGCTTTGGTGCGATCTGGACTGGTCTCGCAGCTCCTGGAGTCCCTCGCGCGCGGTTTGTACCTCAATTCGCAACTGTGCGAGGGTGCTTTCGATCGCGTCGTCGAGACCTTGCTCCGCGGCCTTGACGCCGGCGTCGAGGTCAGCGAGGGCGCTTTCTCGTAGCGCGGTCAGCGTCGTGCCACCACTGTCATTCGCCCGCCTGATCAGGGTTTCAATATTCATTCGCTGCTGAGCGTTGATGCGCTCACCCTGTCCGATCATGGCCGACGCCTGGGCGAGGATCAGTCCGAGCCGATCCTGGCGCGCGATCAAACTCTTGGCATTCTGCCCCATTGCGGGATCGGGATTGGATCGCACCCGGTTTGGGTTGGTTAGCAAGTCCTGAAGTCTCGGGTTGTTGGGGATCGATTCCTCGACTTGCACCGACTCTTTCACTGGCTGAGCCTGCTGAATTACTTCCGGGTTTCGCGTCACCGCTGTGCCAAGCAGTGCGCGTGCTTCATCCAGATTCACTTGAGCCTGGCGCGAGATGTTGTCGAAGTTGGCGACCATGGGATCCTCGGGTGACAGGCCCATATCGCTCAGTTCTTGCCTGCGTTCGATCGCAGCCGCGAAGGCCTTTTCGAGCTGATCGATGAGGCCTTCGCGCTGAGGCTCTCCCATGACATTCCTACCCTCCAGGCGATGCACCTGAGCCTTGATAGCCTGGTGGCTCTCGGCGAGTTGTCCCCCGGAAAATTGGCGTGACAGTGCGTTATTCTGGTTATCCAAAGCGGTTTGGAGCCGCGGGCGAATATCCGCCAGTGCAGCAGTACTTTGTGAAATTGTTTTCGCGAGTGTGTCGCGCAGGTCCTGACTTTCCTTGGCGATGGTGCCGAGCCGCTCGTCGCGCAGGGTGCGCGCTTGGTTAAAGAGCCCATCGAGCTGCGCTTTCAGTTGATCGATCTTCTCCAAACAGTCCTTCGCGAAATCTTTTAATTGCGCTGAATCGCCATTCAGTTCAGCCACACGCCCGTCGCGCGCCTCGTCCGGGGATTGCACGGCCGCCGCGATCGCCCGCTGGGCGCCTGGCTCGAGCTTCTCCAGTCCGCGCAGGTTGCTTTCCAACAGGGTCTGGAGACGCTCGAGATCGCTGTAGATATCTTGGCTGATGAGCGCCGATTTCAGCGCATCGTCGGATTGAAGGTCGATCGCCGTGGCTGGTTTGTCGATCACGTCAATCCACCAGTCCGTCCAGCCGTCGACCGCAATTGCGATCTCTTCGAACGCGGTCTCGGCTGTCTCCAGATCATGTCTGATCGTCGGCAAGGTTCTTTCCGCTTCCTCGATAAACTGGTTGCGGTAAAGAAAAGCGTATAGACGCGCATCCTTCTGGGCATCGCCCCGCTGGAGCTCGGCCTCGTCCAAATCGGCCCCCCCCAACGGGTCTTCGTCATATTCGATGTTGGACCTTGAGCTCCTAACATCGAATTCGTCGATGTGATGGTCGTCAAACTCTTGCAGAGATCCTTGGTCGGCGACAAGCGCCTGCAGCGGTTCTCCTTTCAGAGACGCTTGATCCGCCGGCGGCCACAGCGTCTGTTGAAGGGCGGGCTCGTGGTCGGCCTGCGGGAGCAGGTCGGTCGTCGCTCGTTTGAGATAGACCGATGCGGATCGGGCGGTTTCAACGGACTCGTCCGGCAGTTCGATCCACGGGTTGGGCGGGGGCTCGACCGGCGCATGGTGCTGCGCCAGTTCGAAGGGCTGGATCACGGGTGGATCGCCCATGGCAGCGTGTTGCGCCTCGCCCTGATCTTGCCCATGAACAGCCCCTTGAACCTGCGGCGGGACCCCGTCTTGGGCAAGCGGCGGCTGGCCTTGGGCCTGCGGCGGCGCATTCTCCAAGGCCTCCGGGAGGACCTGGTTCTGGACCGGTGACGGCACCCCGCTTGGCACCTGCGGCACGTGTTGCTCTTGAGGCGGTGCCATCTCCTGCTGGCGCCCTCCGACCTGTTGCGCCTCTTGCCCGGGTTGTTTTTGCGCCAGCAGGACGTACGGCTCGGACACTTCCCGCAGTGTTTTCAACTCCTTCACCAGTTGGGAGAATTTATTATCCTTTCCACCCCGAATGCGGGTGTCTGGGTTCTCCTGCAGGTAGTTGTTTACCTTGCCGAGAAATTTTTGACGAGCAGCCTCGTCCCGAATGCCTCCCGCGGACTTCTCGAACAATTGCCTGGCCACTTCGCGGGTGCGCGTGTTGCGGGTGTCGCTCACGCTCATCCAGTTGCGGGTGAAGGCGGGCCCCGAGGAAGACTTTTTCGTCGTGTTGACGATCGCGAGCTTGCCGTAGAACCAGCCGATCTTTCGTTCGAGCTGGTTGCCGACGCGATCCAGCGCATTGAAGGCGTCCTCTTCGGTGGTGCCCTGGAGCATGGTGCTGGCAGTGCCTCGAACATCTTTTTTGCGCCAGTCGGCGGCTTTTTGGAAGCTTGCACCGCGTACTTCGGTGTTCATGGGTCACTCCGTCAGTCGGCGTGAAGGCATCCGAGCATCCGAGAATGCTCGCCTGCGGGGATCATCCCCGGATGGACTGGAGAATCATGGGCTCGCCCGAGTCGATGAGCCCCCGATCGCCGGCGGATTCAGCCGAGCGCCAGAGCTCGCCAAGTGCCTCGGCTTTCTCCAGCCCGGCCACGATAAGCGATTCGAGCTCGCCCGGGTCGGTGGCAGCGATGTCGCGGGTGGTGAACAGCACCAACCGATCATCAGGGTCAACCGCGGCCAACCAGCCGTGCTCGAAGCGGGCCGCGTAGTTGAGGCGGTGAACCAGCGCCAGCGGCGCGGCCGCTTCGCTTGACGGGCCGATCGCGCACACGTCGACCTCGACAACGAGTTGCTCGGCCCGGTCGGGGTGAGGCAGCACGCGCACCGCATGAGCGTCCGTATCGAAGCTGATGCCGATGGCATCGTCGGCCACCTCGCCCGGCATCTGGGCGAACTCGGCGAAGGCTTTCATCAGGGCGATGAACACGCCGCTTGCAGGCGGAAACGGGTCGTCTGACATGGGGTCTCCGGAACGCGGAAAGTGTCTGAGAGGCGCGCGTATGATAATCGCTCGCACCGCGCCTCGCAGCCTGTTTCACTTGCCGGAGATCCCGATGAGCCTCAAGACCTACGACACCCTGTCGCTGAGCGAGCCTGCCCCCCACGTGCTGCAGGTGGAGCTCAACCGGCCCGATGTGCGCAATGCGCTCAATACCCGGATGGGCGAGGAATTGCGGTCGATCTTCCTGCCTTTGCAGTTCACGCCGGGGGATCTTCGCTGCATCATCATCACCGGCGCCGGGGACAAGGCGTTTTGTGCGGGCGGCGACCTCAAAGAGCGTCAGGGCATGACCGATCACGCCTGGCGCCTGCAGCACGCCATCTTCGAGGAGGCGTTTTATTCGGTCATGGACTGCTCGGTACCGGTCATCGCCGCGGTGAATGGCGCGGCGTTTGCCGGCGGGCTCGAGTTGGCCCTGGCCAGCGACTTCATCTACGCCGCCGATCATGCGCGCTTTGCGCTCACCGAAGTGTCGATCGGCATCATGCCGGGTGCCGGCGGCACCCAGAATTTGCCGCGTGCCATTGGCGAGCGGCGGGCCAAGGAGCTGATTTTGTCTGCCCGGCCCTTCAGTGCGCAGGACGCATTGGCCTGGGGGATGGTTAACGAGGTAGTGCCCGCGGCCGACTTGCTCGCCCGGGCGCTGGAAACCGCCACGCGCATCGCCGGCAATGCCCCCATCGCCGTGCGCCAGGCGAAGAAGTCGATTCACACCGGCTTGCAGGCCGACCTCAAGAGCGGATTGTTCTTCGAGGTTCAAGCCTATGACCGCATGATCTCGACGGAAGATCGGCACGAGGGCATCAATGCCTTCAATGAGAAGCGCAAACCTAAATTTGTTGGCCGCTGAGAGCAGGGAGAGGCGAATGAATCGGGAACCGACCCATCACCCTTCAGCCCCGGACGGGCAGCAATTGGTACTCGAAGGCGCCGCGCTCGAAGCCGAGGCCCTGCGCCTCGATTCGCTGCGCTGCGAGGCGCTGCTGAAAGGCGACGCGGCCTTGCTGGGCACGCTGGTGTCACCCGCCCTGCGCTACCGGCATTCGACCGGGCGTCTCGATTCGCGCGACAGCTACCTGGCCGGGGTGGCCAGCGGTACGACCCGTTATTTGAAAATTGATCGGGAGGAAATCGGCGCGCGCGCGGTGGGTACGGCCGTGATCGTCGAGGGCAGGGTGCGTCTTGAGGTGGAGCTTGAGGGCGAGCGGCGGACGATGAGCAACTTCTGGCTTTCGGTCTGGGCCATGGAGGGCGGGAGCCTTGTCATGACCGCCTGGGCGTCGACCCGGGCCGCCTGAGGCGACGACCCCATGACGGCTCATCCCAAGATCTATTTGGTTCATGCGCTCCGCGTCTCGATGCCACCGGTGGAGGCGCAGTTCAAGACCGACTGGCCCCAGGCGCGCCAGGCGCATCTGCTCGAAGACTCGCTCTACGCTGATTTTCTGCGGGACGGCGTGCTGACGCCCGACATGATCGGACGCTTTCGGGCGCTGGGCCACTATTGCGTATCGGCCGGTGCCGATGCCATCTTGTTCACGGGTTCTGCCTTCGGCCCGGCGGTCGAGGCGGTGAGCCGTGAGCAGCGCATTCCGGTTCTCAAGCCCAACGAGGCCTTGTACGACGAGATGATCGCTCATGGCGGGCGCATCGCCTTGTTGGCCACATTTGCGCCCACCCTGCCGGCGATGATGGCCGAATTGGATGTGTGTGCGGCGGCGGCGGGTGTGTCGGTCGACGTGACCCCCTACCTGGTGCAGGGTGCCCTCGACGCGCTGCTGGGCGGGCGCCCCGACGTGCACGACCGTCTGATCATCGAGGCTGCCGAACGCCATGCGCAGTTTGATGCGGTCGCCTTCGGCCAGATTTCAATGATGCCGGCGCTGCTGCGAGCCCGTACCCTCATGCCCGTACCGGTTCTGGGCACCGCTGACAGCGCGATCCGCAAGCTCCGAACGCTGCTGGCTTGACCGGTTCGGCGCGGGCGGGTTAAGTTGCCCCGCATAACAAGGCGCCCGCCGATCTCAGCCGGTCAACGTCAGCCCGTCGGGCTGAGCAAGCGGTTTCCGGTAAAGGCGAGCCGTTGGGCTGAGGTGCTGAGCGGATGAGCCATCACAGTGGCGATCTTCGACTTACGCTGGCCCGGTGATCTATCAGGGAGGAGACGCGATGCAGGCTTTAAGAGCATTTTTTGCCGCGGTCGTGATCGTTGCCGTAGGCGCACCTGCCGGGGCCTTGGCCCAGGAATTTCCGAGCCGCCCGGTACGGATCATCGTGCCCCTGGCAGCCGGTGGTGCCACCGACGTGGCCGCGCGCGTCATCGCCGAGAAATTATCCGAGCGGCTCGGGCAAGCGGTAGTGGTTGAAAACCGGGCGGGTGCCGAGGGCCTGATCGGCGTGGACGCTGCAGCCAAGTCAGCGCCTGACGGGTACACGCTGGTGTTTGGTTCCAGCACCACCATGGCGGCGATCGTCAGCCTGTTTGCCCGCCTGCCCTTCGATCCAGTCCGAGATTTCGTACCGGTGGCCAAGGCGCTCGACAACGCCTGGAACGCGCTCATCGTGCCGGCATCGCTTCCCGTCAAGGATCTGAAGGCGTTCATCGAGCTCGCGCGGGCGCGTCCCGGGCAATTGAATTACGGCGCCGGCACGGCCAGTTCCAAAATTTGTATCGAAATGCTCAAGGTGATGACGGGTGTGAACATCACGCTGGTCCCCTACAAGACCTCCACCCAGGCGCTCAATGACCTCATCGCGGGGCAAGTCCAAATCGTTTGCGAACCCGTCGGCACCGCCATTCAGAACGCGAAGGCCGGCAAGGTGCGCGCCCTGGGCGTCACTTCACCTATGCCGATCGCTGAGGCTGCCGGGGTACCTACCGTGGCCGAGGCCGCCAGCGCGCCCGGCTACGAGCATGCGTCCTGGATTGCGTTTTTCGCGCCAGTGGGCACGCCGACCCCGGCCGTCGAGCGACTGAGCGCCGAGTTGCTGCGTGTGCTGGCATCACCTGACATGGTGGCGCGCATGAAGGTACTGGGCTTTGATGTGGTTACCGCCGGCCCTACCGAGCTTGGTGCGCTGCAGCGAGCGACCATCGCGCGCTATGCCAAGGTCGTCAAGGACGCCGGCATCGTCCCGCAATAGGCTTGACCCCAGTCTGTCCCTTACGGAGCGTTCCCATGAAGCGATCGATCTTGTTGCCCGCGCTGGCGGCCTTCTGGCTGGTCGGCGCTTTCTCGGTGCCGTTGGCGGCGCAAACCTACCCCTCGCGCCCGGTACAACTGATCGTGCCCTTGGGGGCGGGCGGTGCCACCGATCTGGTGGCGCGTGTAATGGCCGAGAAACTGTCGGCTCGGCTGGGGCAGTCGGTGGTGGTTGAGAACCGCCCGGGGGCTGAGGGCGTGATTGGTATGGAGGCGGCCGCCCGGGCCGCACCGGATGGCCACACGCTGGTGCTCGGATCAAGCACCACGCTTGCCGCCAATTTCGTCTTGCGCAGCAAGCTGCCGTTTCATCCGGTGAATGACTTTGTGCCGGTGGCGATGGCGCTAAAGAATGCCTTCAACATCCTGGTGATCAACCCTGCGGTCCCTGCAGCCAGCCTGCAGGAATACATCGCTCTGGCTAAAGCCAAGCCGGCAACGATGTTCTATGGCACGGGGACCAGCGGTTCGAAGATCTGCGCCGAGATGTTCAAGGCGATGGCGGGCGTCAATATTACGATGGTCAATTACAAGAGCTCGCCCCAGGCCCTCAATGACCTGATGGGTGGGCAGTTGCAGTTGATCTGCGAACCGGTGGGCACCTCGATCGCGTCGATCCGGGCTGGCAAACTGCGCGCCTTGGGGGTCACCAGCCCGAGCCGTCTCGCGGCTATTCCCGATATCCCGACGGTGGCTGAGTCCGGGTTGCCGGGCTTCGAGTATTCCGCCTGGGTGGGCGTGTTCGCACCGGCCGGCACACCTCGGGCGATTATCGACCGTCTGAGCACAGAAATCGAGGCGACGATCAGCCAGCCCGACACTGCAGCCAAGATCCAGAGCGTCGGTTTCGACCCGATGATCGGTGGCCCTGAGGCGCTGGCGGCGCTGCTCAAGTCCGAGATCTCGAGAGCCGCCAAGGTTGTGAGCGATGCGGGCATCAAGCCGGATTGAAAACGTACGCTTGCTGCATGGGCGCTGATCTTCGCGCCATGCTTGAACGATCAAATTTCTCCTATTTCACCAACCTCAGGACTTTGATATGGATCTCGGGCTGAAAGGAAAAACCGTTCTCATTACTGGTGGATCGAAGGGCATTGGCCTCGCGGCTGCGCAGTCGTTTGCAGCCGAGGGCTGCACGGTGCATATCGCTGCGCGCAATGCCGATGCGCTTGAGCGGGCTCGCGAGGGCATTCTCGCGTCGCACGCCGTTGAGGTGCACTGCCACGCGGTCGACCTGCGAGACGGCGAGCAACTTCGGGCCCTTGCCAAACGCTGCGAGGGGGTCGACATCTTGATCAACAACGCCGGCGATATCCCTGGGGGCAGCATTGAAACTCTCAATGACGACGCCTGGCGTCATGCCTGGGAACTCAAGGTCTTTGGCTATGTCAACCTCACGCGCGAGATTTTTGCCCAGATGAAGGCCCGCCAGTCGGGCACCATCGTCAATGTGATGGGCATGGCATCGCAAAACCCGTCCTTCGAATACGTGTGCGGAGCCACGGCCAACGCTGGCCTGGCGGCTTTCACTCAAGGGATGGGGCGTGGGTCAACCAAATTCGGCGTTCGGGTGATGGGTGTGCACCCGCCGGCAACGCTCACCGATCGCATCATCAAGCTCATGAAAGACGTGGCCAGAGTCAGGTATGGCGATGAGACCCGCACCGAGGATGTGATTCGTGACGGCCTGTTCCCGCAGCCCATTTCGGCCAAGCAGGTGGGGGATGCCATCGTGTTTCTCGCTTCGCCCAAGGCGGCTGAGCTCTCTGGCATCGTGGTCAACTTGGGCCCCTGATCGCCGCGCTCAGCCCGCCCGCTCATTCATTTTCAAGAAAGGATCCTCATGTCAGACGACCGCTATGCCAAATACCAGCGCCTGAAATTTGATCGCCCACATCCGCGTGTCTTGCGCATCACCATGACCTCGCCGGGCAAGCTCAACCCCATGGATGCCATCCTGCATAACGAGGTCTCAACCATCTGGCCCATCATTGATGCCGACCCCACCGTGTCAGCGGTGATCATCACCGGTGCTGGCAATGCCTTCTCGGCGGGCGGCGATCTGGTTCACGAGCAGAAGGTGCAGCGCGATCATGAGATGCGCATGCAGGTGCTGAAAGAAGCGCGAGAACTGGTCCTGGGCATGCTCAACTGCAGCAAGCCCATCATCAGTGCCATTCGCGGGTGGGCGGTGGGCGCGGGGCTCGCCTGCGCACTCATGGCTGACATTTCCATCGCGTCCAAGACCGCCAAGATTTCCGATGGCCACACCAAGATCGGACTCACCGCTGGAGATCATGCGCTGATCATCTGGCCGCTGCTGTGTGGCATGGCCAAATCAAAGTACTACCTGCTCACCTGCGCTTCAATCACGGGCGAAGAGGCCGAGCGCATGGGGCTGGTGTCTCTGGTGGTTGAGGACGCCGAGCTCGAAGCCCGCGCCCTGCAAATTGCCCAGGGGCTTGCCGAGGGCTCTCAGAGCGCCATCCGCTGGACCAAGCGCGCGCTCAATCTCTGGATGAAGCCCTCCGAGGCGATCTTCGAGGCCTCGCTCGCCTACGAATTCATCGGCTTCGGCGCCCCCGAGGCGGTCGAGGGGATCCAGGCCTTTCTCGACAAGCGCACGCCGCAGTTTCCGACGGATTCAATTACCTGATCGCCATACCAACCATCTGCCTGCGCCGCCGGACCGGGCATACCGCGCGCCCGGTCCGCTGCCGCGCTGCCGGCCGGCGCTCAACTCGCCGCCAGCGCTTGCTCAAGATCCTCGAGCAGATCATCAATATGCTCGATCCCCACAGACAGGCGCACCATGTCTTCGCTCACGCCCGCCTTGGCGAGTTCGGCAGCGTCGAGCTGGCGGTGAGTGGTTGACGCCGGATGCGTAGCGAGCGACTTCGCATCGCCGATGTTGACCAGCCGGGTGAAGAGCTTGAGCGCATCCAGAAAACGCGCGCCTGCCGCGCGCTTGTCTACGTCCTGGCTCTTGAGGCCGAATGACACGATGCCCGAAGCTTTACCTCCCATGTATTTTTGTACGAGTGCATGCTCGGCGTGGTCGGGCAGGCCCGCATAGTTGACCCAGGCCACCTTCGGGTGCTTCTGCAGTGTTTGCGCGATGGAGAGCGCGTTGCTGCAGATTCGGTCCATACGTAGCGCGAGGGTTTCGATGCCTTGCAGGATGAGAAAGGCGTTCATCGGCGAGATGGCTGCCCCCATGTTCCGAAGCGGCACCACGCGCGCTCGCCCGATGTAGGCGGCCGGACCGAGTGCCTCGGTGTAGACCACGCCGTGATAGGACACGTCGGGCTCGTTCAGTCGCTTGAAGCGCGCCTTGTGCTCGGCCCAGGGAAACTTGCCCGAGTCGACAATGGCGCCGCCCACACTGTTGCCGTGCCCGCCCAGGTATTTGGTGAGCGAGTGCACGACGATGTCGGCACCATGCTCGATGGGGCGGCACAGGTAGGGGCTGGGCACGGTGTTGTCAACAATGAGGGGCACGCCATGCGCGTGGGCCACCGCGGCGAGCTTTGCGAAATCGGTGACATTGCCCAAGGGATTGCCGACCGACTCGCAAAAGACTGCTTTGGTCTTGGCGTCAATCAGTGCCGCAAAGGTTTCGGGCTTGCGTGGATCGGCAAAGCGCACCTCGATGCCCATCTGCGGAAAAGTGTGCGCAAACAGGTTGTAGGTGCCGCCGTAAAGTGTGCTGGCCGACACGATATTGTCGCCGGCCTCGGCGATGGTCTGAATGGCGTAGGTAATCGCGGCCATGCCCGAGGCCAGCGCCAGCGCAGCGATCCCCCCTTCGAGCGCAGCGACGCGTTTTTCAAGCACGTCCTGCGTGGGGTTCATGATGCGCGTGTAGATGTTGCCGGCCACCTTGAGGTCGAACAGATCGGCCCCGTGCTGCGCATTGTCGAAGGCGTAGGCCACCGTTTGATACACCGGGACCGCGACGGCCTTGGTCGTGGGGTCGGGGCTGTAGCCGGCATGGACGGCCAGGGTTTCCAGTTTCATTGGGTGTCTCCGTGTGGGGCAGGTTGGTTTTGATTGGGCCCGTTACTGTGCCAGAATTTTCCGATGATTCGACAAGCCTTCTGGTGCGCGTGTTTCATCGTGCTGATCATCTCGCTACCGCCGACTGGCGAGGCAGACGTCATTGATTTTTCGGGCTTTTGGGACAAGATGCGTCTGTCCGTGTCCTTTGGCGGACTGACCGTGCTGGGGCTGATCGCCTACCCGAAGCAGCCCCGCTCACTGGTTATCGGGCTGGCGGCGCTGGGTGTGATGATTGAGTTGACCCAGTCGTTTGCCCCATGGCAGTACGCCGATTTCAGCGACCTACTGGCCATCCTCACCGGCATCACGGTGGTTCGGGTGGTCTGGGCCGTGACCTTCAGGCGCTGAGTCAGGCGCTGAGATAGCGCTCGACCAGGCGTGTCCAGTAAGCGGCGCCCACCGTCAGGTTGTCGTCGTTGAAGTCGTAACGGGCGTTGTGCAGCATGCCGCTCTGTTCGCCATTGCCCACCCGCAGAAAGCACCCGGGTTTTTTCTGCAGGAAGTAGGCGAAGTCTTCGCTGCCCGTGACGGGCCCGAAGGGTGCCGTGACTCGCTCAAGCCCCACGAGTTCTTCGGCGACCTGGCGTGCAAACTCGGTCTCCTTCGCGCTGTTGACCAGCACCGGGTAACCCCGGTCGTACACCACATCGGCCTCCGCCCCGAACCCCTCGGCGTGTGAGCGTGCAAGCGTCACGATCCGTTGCTCGAGGCGTTCGCGCACGCCCTGGTCGAATGAACGGATGCTCAACTCCATCGTGGCGCTGTCGGGGATGACGTTGGCGACCGATCCTGCGTGCAGCGAGCCAACAGTGACGATCGCCGTCTGCGTGGGATCGATGTTGCGCGAGACCACTGTTTGCAGCGCCATGATGAGGCTGGCCGCGATGACCACCGGGTCGACCGACAGGTGGGGGCGTGCGGCGTGGCCGCCCCGGCCGCGGACGGTGATCTTGGCGGTGTCGGAAGCCGACATGAAGGGGCCGCTGCCAAACATGAAGGTGCCGGTGGGATAGCCCGGGTGATTGTGCATGCCGAAGATGGCATCGCAGGGAAACCGCTCGAACAGGCCGTCCGCGATCATGCGCTCGGCGCCGCTGTTTTTTCCGGCCTCTTCGGCCGGCTGGAACACCAAGTGGACCGTACCGGAGAAGTTGCGGGTCTTGGCCAGATGCTGCGCCGCTCCCAAGAGCATGGTGGTGTGGCCGTCATGGCCGCAGGCGTGCATGACGCCGGCTACCTGGCTGGCGTGGGGTTGGCCAGTCTGCTCTTGGATGGGCAGGGCGTCCATGTCGGCACGCACCGCGATCGAGCGGGCGCCATCCGCCACTCGTAGGCTTGCCACGACACCGTGCCCGCCAACCCCACGGGTCACCTGCCAGCCCCAGGCCTCGAGTTGGCCAGCCACCAGTGCCGCGGTGGCAGCCTCCTGAAATGACAATTCGGGGTGCTGGTGCAGATGCCTCCGCGTGCTGCGCAAAAATCCGGCTGCGCCGGCAAGATCACCCAACTCGCAAAAACACCGCAAACGGTCAGACATCGGTTAGCTCCTCGAAGCAGCGCGCGCGGCGCCCGGCGCGCTGGGCTGACAAGTTATCACGTAAAATGAAAGGTTGACCGCAGACATCAAACCCCGAGAGAGTTCTTGATTCCGGACAGATTTTTCCCGAACACCACGCGTCGGATTGTCGTAGCGCTGATCGCCCGGCGAGTGAGTTCGCTCGAGCGGCGTTTTCAGCGCGTGCGCGTGCCCGGCCCGTTATCGGGCCGAGGGGGGCTCAGGTGGGTGCTCAGGTGGGTGCTCAGGTGGGTCGCAACGCTTGCGTTGGGATGTTCGACGGCGGCGTTTGCGCAACTGCCTTTCGGGCAGCCTGCCGCAGGGGCGTCGGGCGCGAGCGGTATATCGCCTGGCCGCCTCCGCGCCATGCCCTGGTCAGGCCCGGTCGGGCTGGCGCAGTTGCTTGAGGCCGCGGTCACGGTTCACCCTTCGGTCCGGGCCAAGCAGGGCGAGCTGCAGGCTGCCGGGTTCGATCTCGAGAGCGCGCAATGGGCGCGCTACCCTTCGGTCTCCAGCGAAGTTCAGGCCGACGATGGCAACCGGCAGGCTGCCCTTCAGGTGCAGCAACCCCTCTGGAGCGGCGGCCGGATCCCGGGTCAGATCGACTATGCCGGCGCCGTTCGCGAAGCGGCGGCGGCGGCAGTCCTCGAGGCCGAGCAGCAAGTCATGTTGCAGGCGGCGAGCGGTTTTTTCGAGTTCACGCGGCAGCAGGCCCGTATCGAGATTGCCCGCCAGAACGAGGCCGAGCATCGTCGCTTGCTGGACATGATTCGCCGGCGGGTTGCAGCTGAAATCAGTGCGGTAGCTGACCAGACGCTCGCGGCGGCCCGCATGCAGCAGGCCCTTGCCGAACGCTTGCAGTTTGAGCGGGCGCTGGAAAACGCTCGGGTTGCACTGGAGCAGCTTGCCGGGGTGTCCCTGTCTGGCGGTTTGCGTCAGCCCCTGCGAATGCCGCCCGAACCGGGCTCGGAGGGCGAGGCGCTCGATACGTCACTGGACCGCTCGGCCGAGCGCAGGCGGCTTCAGGCGCTGGTGGTGGCCGCGCGCTCTCAAATCGATCTGTCCCGGGCCAACAGCAGGCCCCAGGTCTTCGCAGCGGTTCGGCAGCAGATTGGACCCTTGCTCTTCGGACAGGATCGCACCCGCGCGTTTCTCGGTGTCGAGTTCAAGCCGGGTCCCGGCTTGTCCTCGGTCACTGCCGTTCAGGCAGCTGCCTCTCGGGTTGATTCCGCCGAGGAAGCGGTCATTACTCACGAGCGCCAACTTGCGCAGCAGGTTCGCGCCAGTTGGCTCGATCTCCAGGCGCAGCGTCTGCAGCTTGAGCCCTCGAGGCTCATCGCTCAATCTACCGAGGACGTCGTCGCCTCTTACTTGCGGCAGTACCAGGTCAGCCGAAAGAGCTGGCTTGATGTGCTCAACGCCCAGCGTGAAACCACCCAGGCCCGCTATACGCTTGCAGATCTTGAATCCGGCATTCAGCTTGCGCATCTGCGCCTGCTGATGCTGAGCGGTCGGGTCGACGCCCGCTCGCTTGACCAACTGGGGCCCTGACATTGACTGAATCGTCCGCTGTCGACGCCGGGTTGGCGTCGCTTTTATCCCGCCTGGCGGCCTTGCAGGGTCAGGCGGTTCCGGCTCACCGGTTCGCGATGCTCACGCGTACCCCCGAGGGCGTCGAACTCGCCGCGCTGGGCCGGCGCGACCGTGCCCGCGAGAGCTGGCTCTCGCGCTTTGGGCAGGCCGACTGGCGCGAATTCAGCGCCTCGGCGGTTGAGCGCGGCAGTCTGCCGGCGCTCTGGTTCTCGGCTGACCAGAGCGTGGCGCTGCTGGTTCGTGGCGTATTGGGGGGTAGCGCGTTGGCGGTTGAGGACGAGTCGGGCGCGTCCATGACGCTACCGGCCGACACAGCCCGCGAGGGAACCCTGCTCATGCTGCCGGTCACCGAGGCTGAGTCCGGGGAGCGCGGCACGCCCAAGCGCAGCGCGGCTGACTGGTTCGCCTTTGCCATCCGGCGTCACCGACGCGTTTTTTTCGAGGCGGTGTTCGCCACCTTCGTGGTGAGCGTCATCGGCCTGGTGTCGGCGATGTATTCCATGCAGGTGTACGACCGGGTGGTGCCGACCAAGGGTTTCTCAACCCTGTGGGTGTTGACGATCGGAGCGCTCATCGCGGTGGCGCTGGAGTTGATGCTCAAGCAGATCCGGGCGCTCATGGTCGATCGGGCCTGCAAGCTGATCGACCAGGAGTTGTCCGCCGTGTTTTTTGGCAAAGCGCTCGACATCCGGATGGATGCCCGCCCGCGAACGGTTGGAACCTTTGCCTCGCAGATCCGGCACTTCGAGTCCGTCCGGAACTTCATGACCTCGTCAACGCTGTTCATTCTGGCTGACGTGCCCTTCGCTCTGTTTTTTGTGGCCGTGATCGCGTTGCTGGCCGGCCCCGTGGCGCTGGTACCGCTCCTGATGGTGCCGGTGGCGGTCCTGGCCGGCATGGCGTTCCGCGGTGCGATCGAGCGTCATACCGCCGAGCATATGGCCGAGTCGAACCGCAAGAATGGCCTGCTTATCGAAGCGATCGACGGCATCGAATCGGTCAAGGCCGCCGGGGGTGAATGGAAAATGCTCGATCGCTGGCGCGAACTCACCGCCATCATCGCTCAGAGCGAACTCAGGATGCGCTCGCTCACGGCATTGTCCGGCAACATCGCGCAGACTACCCAGCAAATTGGCTATGTCCTGCTCATCGCGGTGGGCGCCTATTCAATTGCGTCGGGCAACATCACCATGGGTGCGCTGATCGCCTGCTCGATCGTGTCGGGGCGCGCACTTGCGCCGATGGCCCAGATCCCGGGGCTCATCGTGCAATGGAAACACGCCAAGGTGGCGCTCAAGTCGCTCGATTCGATCATGGCGATGCCGGGAGACCGTGACCCTGACATGCGTCTGGTGGTGCCACAAAGCTGCGCAGGACAGTTGCGGCTCGAGCGGGTCGCTTTTGCCTACGGCCCGGACCGCCCGGTACTGGAGGTGGCCGACCTCAATGTGGGGGCCGGCGAGCGAATTGCCATTCTCGGCGCGGTGGGCTCGGGCAAATCCACGCTCATCAAACTGATGTCGGGGCTCTATCGGCCACGCCAGGGGACAGCGTTTCTGGATGGGGTCGACATAACCCATCTCGCACCCGAGTTTGTGCGCGAGCACATCGGCTATTTGCCTCAGGACGTTCGGCTGTTCAATGGAAGCTTGCGTGACAACCTGACTCTCGGCCTGCCGTCGCCCAGTGACAGTCGGATCCTGCACGCAGCAAAACTCACTGGCCTTGATCGCGTCATTCAGTCCCACCCCAAGGGGCTGGAGCTCGAAATTTCCGAGGGGGGGCGGGGGCTGTCGGGTGGGCAACGGCAATTGGTGGGGCTCACCCGCATGCTGCTGGCCCAGCCCAAGGTGCTGCTGCTCGATGAGCCGACCGCGTCCATGGATGGGGCACTCGAGGCGCAAGTCATGAAGCACATCTTCAGCGAAATGCCGCCCGACTCCGCCGTGATTGCCGTCACGCACAAGCCCGCGCTACTGCCTCACGTCAACCGACTGATCGTGCTTGATCGAGGCCGGGTCGCACTGGACGGGCCGCGCGATCAGGTGCTGGCCCGATTGCAGAAAGGGGGCGTCGCCGCCACGCAGGAGGCCTCGGCATGAAGCTGTTCTGGTTTCTGGATTCGCCCGAGCCGTCCCAATCGAGGGCGGCGCTCTCGCGCGACCTGCTCAGCTCGCGCCTGTTGTTGTGGGGCACGGCGCTGTCTCTCGCGGCGTTTTTTGGCTGGGCGTATTTCGCCGAAATCGATCAAATCACTCGCGCGCCCGGGCAGGTCATCGCCAGTCAACGATCGCAACTCATCCAGTCGCAGGACGGCGGCATCATCGAGCAGTTGCTCGTCAAGGACGGCGACATCGTCGAGCGGGGGCAGGTGCTGGTTCGCCTGGAGCGCGCGCGCAGCGAAGCCTCGTTCCTCGAGGCCCGGGCGCGCAGCGCCGGCTTGACTGCCACGGTCGCCCGCCTGAAGGCTGAGGTCTTTGGTGGCGAGCCCATCTTTCCGGCATCGCTCAAGGCCTACCCGCAGTTTCGTGAGAACCAGCTGGTGCTGTTTCGCAAGCGTAAATCAGCCATTGCCGAAGAGCTGTCGGCCCTGGAGACGCTTCTCGAGCTATCCCGTCGTGAACTTGACATGACCAAGCCGCTCCTCGGCACCGGCGATGTCAGCCGTACCGAGGTCTTGCGGCTTGAGCGCCAGGTTGCCGAAATCGAGGCGCAGATCACCAACAAGCGCAACCGGTATTTCCAGGACGCGCAGACCGATCTGAGCAAGGCGCTAGAAGACCTCGCCGGCGTTGAGCAAACGGCTGCCCAGCGTCTGATCCAGGTCGAGCAGACCGAGTTGCGGGCGCCGCTCCACGGGGTGGTAAAGAATGTTCGCATTACCACGCGAGGTGGTGTTATTCGCCCCGGCGAGGAGATCATGCAGATCGTGCCGCTCGAAGACGATCTCGTCATCGAGGCGCGCGTCATGCCGGCAGATATTGCCTTCATCAAGCCGGGGCTTTCTGCCTCGGTGAAGATTGACGCATACGATTACTCTATTTACGGTGACTTGCCCGGTAAGCTGACCTACATCAGTGCCGATACGCTCACCGAAGATCTCAGGCAGGGGGAACAGCCTTATTATCGAGTCAGGGTTCGAACCGAGGGCCGCCGCTTCAGCGGCCGGCCCAACGAAGATCTGGAAATCCAGCCAGGCATGACCGCCACCGTGGAAATCCGCACCGGCAGCAACACCGTTCTCAAATATCTGGCCAAGCCTGTCGTCAAGACGCTTTCTGAAGCGCTGCGCGAAAGGTAGGCCATGACCTCTCCGACCAATGATCATGCCGCACTCCAGTACTGTTGCCCCGTTTCAACGTCTTCCGTCCGCGTCGCGGCGGCCGCGACCCGCGCGCTCGGGCGCTTGCGTCGCACTCCTTGATGACCGGTTCGTTGCCTGGTTGTCCCATGGCGATTGCGAGCCGGGCGCCGAACCTGCGGTGTCGCGGCGCACGCTGGTCCGCGCCTTATCCCGCCTGCTCTCCGAATTCGGGCTGGACGTGTCGATCAAGCGTGTCTACTGGTATACCGATCGGCCCGATGGCGAATTTCACGATGACCAGATCATCCGGGTCGTAGGTGGTTCCGATGAGCCCGACGGGTCGGACGACGCAAGTGAAGCCTGGCAACTCATCGAGCGAGACCTGAAGCAGTTGTCCGAGTGGCAGGCTTGCGAGCATCTCTTGCTGGCGACCGATGACGAGCGGCTCGTTGGCTCGATCGATCAGGCTCAGTTGCGAGGCCTGTCGGTCTATCTCATGGCCGATGAGGCGTCGCAGCAGGCGGCGGCCTTGCGGGACGAAGACCCTGATTGGGCACGCCTGCTGGCGCAGGCCGACCGGCGGATCGTTGTCCGCGCCGACGATCTCCTTGAACTCAGACAACCTGACTTGCGCAGCGCTGCGGGCGATCACGCTCGGTCCGATATCGGCGCCGATCAGCGTACAACGATCGAGGAGGTGGTGCGGGCCTGGTGGGACGCGCAAAGTGTCGATAGCCAGGAGGATTTGCGCGGGGTGCTGGCGTCGAGCCCTGGCATCCCTCAGGAGGTTGACCGGGCGCTGCTCCTCCAGACGCGGGAGCGCTTCGTTCGGCCGCTGAGTTTCAGCGAAAAGAAAATCATGCGCGAGCGCTTGCGGGCGATGGCGTCGGGTTCAGGCTCGGACGAAGCGCTGCAAGCCGACTAGGCGCGCGCGGCGCGGTTCTTTTCGCGGCCGGCAGAGGGCTGTTTGGGCGGGGTAGCCCCCTGGGCTGGGGCGCCGGGCGCAGATTCGGGAGCGGGCGTAACGGCTTCAGGCTGGGCAGTCGTGGCGGCTTTCGGCGCCAACAGATCACCGTTTACAGCCTCTGGGCCGGCCGACAAGGTCAGGGCGGGCGGGGGCACGGACGACGCGCTCGGCCCCGAGCCGGATTTGGCCGTAGCGGCCAGTCCCAAGTCTTTGGCATCCCCTGCCTCTTTGGCCAGCGTCTCTGTCTCGGTCAGCGGAATCAGGTGCTCGGACATCGGCTGACTTAGCTTGAGTTTTGCTGCAGCAAACAGGATCTCGCTCGCATCATCGAGTGACTTGCGAATTTGTGGCAACTTGTCGTCGGTGGCCTTCGCGCGATCTGCACCGGTCTTGTAAAGTGCCAAGGCGTGTTCGAGCGGGATCCAGGATTCGACGGTTCCTCTCAAGGTTGTCACCTGGAAGGTCGAAGTCGGAATGGCCTGGATGCCCGCCTGCCCGTTGCGAAAGCCTTCCTGGAACAAACTCTCGACATGACGGCGCAAGATGAGTTGATAGCGCTTACGGATCAGTTCGATCGATGTCTCGTCCCATCCCTCAGTTGCCTCGCCGCTGACCGCGCCCCACAAACCTCGGCCAGACAGACCCGCAAATGGGCCGGCTCCCTCCCGTTCCGAGCCGGTTTCGGGCAGGTCAGACTGTAGTAGTCGGGTGAATCGCTGAAGCGTGTTTACCCGGTCGATCAGGTAAATGATCAGGATGGCAACAGCAGAGATGCCAAGCAGAATGATGACGAGCAGAAAGGTTGTCATGTGCGACCGCCAGACCTGTCAAGGCCGCTCGGCGAACCGCTCTCGAGGGGTTTTTCGTCGGACTCTCCATCGGCCGCATCTTCGATTTCCTCGCGCAAGAATTCCAAAGCAAGGAAAGGTTGTTCCAGTTGCAATTCCAGGCTGATCTGGTCAGCGAGTTGTTGCGCCAGGGTGATCGCCTGTTCGGCGGTAATCTCCATGGTCTGATAGCGCATCCCGAGCTTGAACACCCGTTCGGCGAATGGCGCTGGCATATACACCAGGATTTCGCCGCTTGTTGTCTTGATCACCTGATATTCGCTGGCCTTGGGCGGTTCGGGGCGGTCGTCCCCCTTGCTGAGGGCAAGTGATCTGGCATTGTCAAAAGCGATCGACTTTTCGGCCCCACTGATGAAGGTCTTGTCGAAATGAGCTTTCGCACGTGCGCCTGCGCGTAGGGTCAGCGCCCTGCCGGCTCGAGATGCAAGGTCGGCGGCGCAGGCCTCTTCATACTCCTCGCGCGCCTTCCTGCGGGCTTCGTCGCGCTTTGATTTGCCAAATAGCGTGACCACGTGACCCATAACCTTTCAAATCAGTGGACCTCAGCTCGCTTTGCGGGCTTCAGTCGTCAAAGCCTATATGTTTTCGTAATTTCTTGACGTTGGCGGACAGTATCTGGCTCACCCGGGATTCACTGACGCCGATCGTCGCGCCGATCTCTTTCAGATTCAACCCCTCTGAGTAGTATAACGAGAGCACCAGTTGCTCCCGCTCGCTCAGGGATTCAATCGCCTGCTGAACGGCCTCCATCGTTTGCGCCTCCGAGACCCGTGCCTCGGGCTCCCAAGAGGCTTCGGCGGCTACACTCAGGGCCTCTTCCGGAACCACTTCCATCGAGACGGTCTCGAACCATTGTGCGTGACTGGTTTCTCGCTGGAGCTCGCTCAGATCCTTACCCGTGTACTCGGCGAGTTCCGATTGTCGTGGCGCGCGCCCGAGTTTGTTGGCGAGCGCCTGCGCGGCATCCCCGTGCTGCTTGAGGTTGGCAATAGCCGAACGGGGCATGGAGGACATTCGACGAACCTCATCGATGATGGCCCCGCGGATACGGTTGAAGGCGAAGTCCTCAAAGTCGACCCCCTTGGTGGGGTCGTAGGTCCTCGACGCCTCAAGCAGACCGATCATGCCGATCTGTACGAGTTCCGGGAGCTCCATCATGGGAGGCAGCCGAACCTTCAGGTGCACGGCAACGCGCTTGACCATGCCGAGATGCTGCATGATCAGCTCGTTGCTGTCGTTGCCGACCTGTTCGTAAAGTCGTGTTCGCTGCATCAGTGCAACTCCAGTGTCAGCGGGGCCCGCACAGTCGTTCCATGAAGAACTGCAGGGCGCCACTGGGGCCATCGATTGGGTCAAGCGCCCGGGTTGCTTCCGCCAGCAGTCGAAAATCGCGCGCCGCTGCGCTCGACGGGGCGTGTTCCAGTACCGAACGATGGTGTCTCTGGGAATTTAGAATCTGCTCGTCGGCTTCAATAGAGTGAAGATAGTGAAGGGTCTTGCCCAGGAAGCGGCCGCAGACATCATTGATCCGGCTGTAGAGTTGACGCCCGGCGGCTTGGCTGGCGACCATGTTGGGGACGAGATAGAGTTGGTCCAGCCCGTAATCTCGGGTCAAGACTTTGATGGCCCCATAGGCGTCGGCGATCGATGATGGCTCGTCCCGAACCACGATGTAGCGGCGCTGCGTGGCTGCCATCAGCAGCATCACCGACTCCGCAATACCGGCAGCGGCGTCCACGATCAGGTAGTCGACATCGGCGTCCAGTTCACTGAAGGCCGCCACGATTTGCCCGACCTCCTGGGCGCCAATGGACGCCATCTTCTGAACACCCGATGCGCCGGGAACCAGCATGACGCCCTGGGGCGAGCGCACAATGATCTCACTGAGGGTTTTGGTGCCCGCCAGTACATGGCTGAAATTGTAAGGCGGCCGAACGCCCAGGGACAGTTGCGCATTGGCGAGGCCCAGGTCGGCATCGAACAGCAACACCTTGTGCCCCAGCCCAGCCAGTGCAACCGCCAAATTCACCGAGAGAGTTGTCTTGCCGACGCCGCCCTTGCCGCTGGCGACCCCAATGACTTCCGTCGGACGGTCAAGCAGCATGGCGCAGATCCCTCACGGTCTTGCGAGCGGCTGCTCGAGGCTTTCTGGCCGGCGCTTCAGCCTTGACCGGTAACTCGAGATGCTCGAAGGCCAGGTCAACGAGCCTGGCGGCGGTAAGGGGGACTGGCGCAGTTTCAGGCGCTGCATCGGTGCTGGCGACTGAAAGCGGGACCGGGTGATTGCAAAGCGCCTGGATCAGCGCCCAGGGTTGAGTCGCCTCGTCGAGCTTGCTCACCATGACACTCTGCCAGGACACCGGAGCATCGGGAATAAAACGCGCAATGTTGGAACCAGCCGATTCAGCCGGGATAACCAGATGAAAGCGCGCCTTGGATACACGCGCCTTCAAGGTGGCCAGCCGATCAGCAAAGCCAGCGCTCGGGGTGTCAATCAGAATCAGCTTTCTGCTGTCGAGCTCGCTCACCATGGGCGCCAGCAAATCAGGGTCACTCACACGGAAACAGTCTACGCCCATCCGGGCGGCAAGCATTTGGAGTTGAGTCCAGGCGCCGATCCGGTTGTCCGCGAAGCTGATCAGTGCGACAGACCCGCTGCCATTCGCGGCAACATGTCTGGCGGCAAGCCGGCAGGCCATCTGCGTCTTGCCGCCGCCCGAGGGGCCGGCGAGCACGTGAATGCCTTCAAGCTGGTCGGCCTTCTCCAACTGGCGGATGGTCGCGCACAGATGGCGCTTCATCTGCGCGGCCGCCTGCGAAACATCCTCGGTTTCGCGTACCTGGTCGAGCAGCAACGAGCGCAGCCCGACGGGAGCGCCGGCTGTGATCAGTGCGCCTGCCAGGGGTTGGAGCGCCGCAGGCAGCGCGCCGCCCGGCTGGAAGGTCTCGACCTGTCTCGAGAGTGCGATCTCCTTGCGCATCGACGCAAGTTCTGCCCGAACGAGATCGACTAACTCCCTTGCTCGGATAGAGTCGATGGGCGAGGCGCCTTCGGCTCCGTCCAACCCGGGGCCACTGACGGTTTCCTCGGGTGTTTCGTCATCCATCCCGGCGCTGACAACGCTTGACGCCTGGGCGCTTGCCGGGGAGACCGCTGCGAGCGCCGTCACTTTCGAGGCGCTGACTGTCTTGGTTTGACCGGCTTGGCGCGGGCTGATTCGCACATGCGCCGGGGGCGGCTCGAGGTCCTCGGTGGCGGCGACAGGGGTCGGTGCCCGGGGGGAGCGTTCGGCGTCGGGCCGGATGGCTGATGCGGGCTCGGTCCGGAGGAAAGCGGGGATCGCGCTCGCCGGCTCGGTCGTCTGGTCGCTCGCGCCGGTTCCGTCAGCCGGGGCTTGATCGTCTGAGGGCTGCTTGAGGGACTGCTGAAGCGACCGGCTGAACGCCGTCTTACTCCAGGGGGCGAAAGGGTTGTCCTCACTCGACGGCGGGGCTGCGGCAGGGCTCGCCTGCGTTTCGTCGATTTCGGTGTCGACCGCCACCACGATTTCGGTCATCCCGTTCACCCGCTGGTTCGAAACGATCAGGGCGTCGGGGCCGTAGGTCGCGATCACCTGTTCGGTCGCGCGGCGTGAGTCTTTTGCAATGACCCGTTCGAGTCTCATTTAAGGCCTCCTGGCTTACTTCTTCGCTTGAACCTCGACCGTGGCGATCACGCGTACGGCCTGGTCTTCGGGGATTTCACTGTAGGACAGCACGGTCAGATCGGCGATCCGGTGGCGAACCGCGCGCGCCAACCAGCTGCGCAGGGGCGGCGACACCACCAGCACGGCAGCATGGCCCTGCTGTTCCACCTGACGGGCGTTCTCGCGCATGGCAGCAAACAGGCGTTCGGCAAGGTCCGGGTCCAGCATCATGTTGCCGCCCTGCGCGCTTTGCTGTGCCACGTTCTGAAGGAGTTGCTCGAGGGAGGGGTCGAGCGTCATCACGTGGAGCAGATCTTCGGTTTCGAGCAGGCCCTGAAGAATCATCCGGCCCAACTTGGGTCTTACCAATCCGGTCAGTTGGTCGGGGTCCTGGGTGCGCGTTGCGCCTTCGGCCAGGGTTTCGACGATGGTCCGCATGTCGCGAATGGGCACGGCCTCGTTGAGCAGGTTCTGCAGGATTCGCGTGATCACGCCGAGCGACAGCTTGCCGGGCACGAGGTCTTCCACCAGCTTCGGATAACGCGCGGCCAGCTTGTCGAGTAATTGCTGGGTCTCGTCATGGCTCAGCAACTCGGATGCGTTTTGCCGGAGCAGGGCATTGAGATGGGTGGCAATGGCGGTGCTTGGGTCAACCACCGTGTAGCCCAGTGTCCGGGCATAATCCCGCTGGGACGGGTCGATCCAGACCGCTTCGAGCCCGAACGCTGGCTCGCGAGTGGGGGTACCTTCAAGGCGTCCGTGCACTTGGCCTGGATTGATGGCCAACTCCCTACCCACCTTGATTTCACCCCGGCCGCGCACAACCCCGTTCAGGACGATGTGATACGTGTCCGGGTTCAGCCCCAAGGAGTCGCGGATCCGTACCGCCTGAACCAGAAAGCCCAGTTCGGCCGAGAGCTTCTTGCGGACACCCTTGACGCGGCTCATCAACTGGCCGCCTGACTCGGCATTGACCATGGGGATGAGCCCGTACCCGATCTCGATGCCAATCAGGTCCACCGGCTCGACATCATCCCAGCCCAGGTCGGTCGACGGCGCAGCCGAGCCGGGGGCTTCGCCCGCGGCGCCTGGCGTACCGGCCGCCTGCTTGGTGCCGGCAGGCGTTTCCGCTGACTGGCGGCGGATGATCATGTAGCCGATGCCGGCTGTTACCCCTGCAAGCGACAGAAACACGAAATGCGGCATACCCGGCACGATGCCGATCAAGGCCAAAATACCGCCGGAAATGAAGAGCGCACCTGGGTTGGCGAGCTGCGTGCGCGCCTGATCCGCCATGGTTTCGGTGGTGGTCACCCGGGTGACGATGATGGCGGTGGCCAGAGACAGGAACAGCGCCGGAATCTGGGCAACCAGACCGTCGCCGATGGTGAGCAGGGTGTAGATCTTGGCCGCCTCGGCAAAGGGCAGATCGTGCTGCGCCACTCCGATCGCCAGGCCGCCAACAATATTGATGATCAGAATCAACAGGCCAGCGATCGCGTCGCCGCGCACGAATTTCGAGGCACCGTCCATCGAACCGAAGAAATCGGCTTCCTGGGAGACCTCTTCCCGGCGCTTCTTGGCGGTGGCCTGATCGATCAGGCCCGCGCTCAAGTCGGCGTCGATCGCCATCTGCTTGCCAGGCATGGCATCCAACGTGAACCGTGCGATCACTTCCGACACCCGCCCGGCGCCCTTGGTGACCACCACGAAGTTGATGATCATCAGGATGACGAAGATGATGAAACCGACGACGTAATTACCGCCGATGACAAACTCGCCGAAGGACTGAATCACCTTGCCAGCGGCGTCGTGTCCATTGTGGCCGTCGACCAGAACGACCCGGGTCGAAGCAACGTTCAGGCCCAGCCGCAACATGGTCGCCAGCAGCAGGATGCCGGGGAAGGACGAGAATTCGAGGGGTTTGGAGGTCCCGATGGCCACCATGATGATGACCAGCGACACGATGATGTTGAACGTGAACAGCAGATCGAGCAGCAGCGGGGGCAGCGGAACGATCAGCATCGCGACGATCATCAGGACCAGCGCAGGCAGGCCGAGCCCGGTGGGTCCCACGCGTGCGAAAACTTGTCGGAAATCTGACAGGGTCAGTGCGGCCATGATGGAGCGCGACTTCTCATTGAGCGGTTTCGTCGGATCGGCGTCATGCCGACCTCCCGGGTGCCCTGTGAGCAAGCCCCGTGCCACCCGAAAACCGACAGGGGGTAGGGCGGCAAGGTCTGGCCTGTCACGCTTTTTGCTTTAGACGCGTATCGAAGCGGTTTTCAGGGGCCAGACAAGATGATTAACCTGTCGTTTTCAGCGTCGCTTGCTGCCGATAGTCCAGCTGCCGACTCCCGGCCTGGCGCCGGGGATTCTCCTCTGGCAGCGGGGGTGGGCGAAGGGGGCGGTTCGGCCCCCTCCAGCGCGCCGGGCGGAGGGCGTGGTAGAGGCTTTGGCTCGATGCTTTCCTCGGCATTGGGTGCGGTGTCATCCGGCCGGGTTGCCGGCTCTGAGGGCAAGGGTTTGCCGGTTCCAGCGCTCCAGGAGCAGGAGCTCGGTGCCAGCACCAGCCTGATCACACCATCGGGTTCTGATCAGCCCGGGGAGGACGCGCTGTTTGCCTTCGCCGTCTCCCAGGGGCTGGATGCCTCGCTGGTGGCGTCGGTGCTGTGGCCTGGGCCGGAGGGGCCGGTCGCGGTCGAAGGAGGGCTTGGGGAGGGGCAGCTTGGGCTGCTTGGCCCAGGTAGTGCGGCTGAAGCCATCTCAGCCCTTTTGGCTGGCGTGGTCAGCGGGCAGGTGACGCCAACCGATGGTAGCCGCGCAGGCGCCTCGCTTATCGTGGGCTTGAGCGGACCCAGCGCAGCGCTGACGCCAGTTCAGTCTGAGGCAGGCGGCTGGTTGAGCCTCGCTGGGGCTCCAGGGGCACTGCTCTCCGGAACTGCGGCTGCGCTGCCGTCGGCGGCCGTAGGCCTCGGTCTGGCGCCGGCTGGGGTTTCGACCGGCATCGCTCAGCTCGAGGCGAACCTGGCCCCGCAGTTGTCCGGATTACCCGGGCTCGCCGGGTCGGGGAGCGCAAGTCTGCCAGGTGCCGCCAGCCTCGGTCCTGCAAGCCCATTGGCGATGCCGGTTGCCGGGGGCGCGATGCTGTCGGCCTCGGGTGGAGCAGGGGAAGGGCCTGGTTCGGTGGCGGCAGCGCTCGCTCTATTGGCGCCCAAGACACTATCGGGCACCGGCTCGCCGATCGATCCCGGCCGGGGCGCGTCCATCCCTGTTACTGGCGGCTCTGTTGGCGCGCCGACCGTTTCCATTGGCAGCTCTTTGGTGGGGGCAAACGTCGGATCGGTGTCGGCGATCGTTGGGGGAATGGCCTCGGTCGGGTCCTCCGGCCTTACGACACCCAGTGGCGCCTTGAGCATTCCGGCTCAGTGGGTGTTGCAGCCTGGGCATTATCAGGCTTTCAGCCTGGCGGGCGAGGCACTCCGGCTCGGGGGCTCGGAGTCCGATGACCATGCATCCGCCACGGGGTCTGGCTTGGAGATGCTGGGGTCAAGCGTTGTTGGCCCCGAATCTGAGCACTCTGGGTTGGGCATTCACCGGCCGCAAGCCTCGAGCGGGCACCAGGCTCCCGCCGGCCGCGATCAGTCGGTGCTCGATCTCGGCGGCGACCTGGCCGGTCAATCGAATGGCGCCGGGGAGAGCCGTGCCGACAAGTTGTCCGAGCGTCTCGCTGAGGGTTTGGCCCAGCGAATGACATCCCAGCTGGCCAACAACAATTGGAAGCTCAGCCTTGAGTTGCGCCCTGCACACCTTGGCAACATTGCGGTCGAGATGGCGATGAATAACGGTCGGCTCGAGGCGGTCTTCGAGGCGGGGCAGGCCAATGCGCGGGCGTTGATCACCGAAGGTTTGGACCGGCTCAAGCAGGAACTGCAGAAAGCTGGCATGAACGTTGCACATCTCGGCCTGAGTTTCGGTTCTGGGGCCTCGGGTGGCGGAAAATCGACACCAGGCGAGCAACGTGAGCCGACTGCCGATTCGGCAGGTAATGTCCGGATCGAAGCCTCAAGCGAGCCGACTGCGCGCAAGCGCAACGGCAGTGAGGGTCTCGATGTGATGGTCTGAGTTTGATCGAGGGGGCCGACATGGCTGACGAACAGGAAGAAGGCGAAAAGAAAAAGGGCCCGCTGCTGAAGATCATTCTTCTGGTGGTGGTCGTGCTCGTTCTGGTTGGCGTCGCTGTGGCTGCGACGCTGTTTTTCACCGGCTTCTTCGACAAGAAGGCGGCAGAGGCGGTTGCCGAGGCTGTCGAGCAAGAGCAGGGCGAGGCCCCGGGCCTGCAAGGCGCAAAGCCGGTAGCCGCCAAGTCCGCCGATGCCGCGGGCAAAGGTGACGGCAAGGGCGATGGCAAGGGGGATTCAAAGGGTGGCAAGCCTGCGCCCAAGCAGAAGGCCACGCCTGACAAGGTGCGCTTCGAACAAACCTACCTTGAACTCGAGAGGCCTTTGCTGGCGAACGTGACCGGTTCGCGCAAGGTGATTCAGATCAAGCTGGCGATCATGACTTACTACGACGACAGGGTGTTCAATAACGTCAAGAAGCATGAGTTTGCCCTCCGTTCTGCAGTGCTCGATGTGATGCGCCAGGCGACCGAGGCCGACATCAACAAGCCAGTTTTTCGCACCGAACTTGCGGAAAAAATCCGCCTCACGATCAACGCCTTGCTCGAGAAATACGAGGATTTTGGCGGGATCGAAGAGGTGCACTTCACCGAATTCGTGGTCCAGTGACCGCGCTCGCCGCAGCAGTCTCGACCGGGCACTTTCATGGCTGATACAGGCAATCTTCTGACCTCGGAGGAAATTGAGGCGCTGAGCGCGGGAGTCGCCGACGGGAGCGTCCCGGTTGACACGGGCTTCAATGTCGGTGCACGGGTCGTCAAGCATGACCTGGCCAGCGAGGACAGCACCGTCGGGATCAATATCTCCGCGATCGACATGATCAACGAGCGCTTCGTGCGTCTTCTGCGTCTGGGACTGCTCGAGGTTTTTCGAACCAACCCGCGGGTCACGCCAGCCCGGACCCAGATGCTCAAGTTTCGCGAGTACACGCAGATGCTGCGTGCGCCGCTGTCTGTAAACATCACCCGGGTGGATCCGCTCAGGGGTTACTCGTTGGTGACGATCGAGCCTACCGTCATTTTCAGCGCGCTGGACAATTTCTTCGGCGGATTCGGTCGCGGTGTTGGACAGTTGCCGCCCGGCAGGCTGTTTACTCCAACCGAGACGCGCATCATCAAGATGATGCTCGATGTCATCTTCCGGTCCCTGCGTGATGCGTGGTCGCCGCTGTTGGAGGTGGATTTCGAAGTGGCTAGCTCCGAGATCAACCCTCAGTTTGCTCAGATCGTCGATGAAAATGATCTGGTCATCCTCAACCGATTCGAGACTGAGATCGGTACCGATTCCAAGGGTTACATCGACATTGTTCACCCCTATGGCTCGCTCAAACCCATTCGCGATTTGCTGCGCAGCCGGGTTCAGGCGGCAGAAGGCAGCGCGGAGTCTGAGCGTGTCTGGCGTGAGGAGTTGTTCGCGGCAGTCGGGGACTCGACCCTCGAACTGTCCGTTTTGCTCGGAAAGATCCAGACAACCCTGGGCCGATTCACCGAGCTTCGGCAAGGCGACGTGCTCTACCTGAGGAAGCCCGATCATGTTCGGGTCCTCATCAACGAAATTCCTGCGTATGAGGCCCAGGTTGGTCGCGCGGGTCCCGCCAAGGCGATCCGGATCGAGCGGACCATCACGCCGGAAAAGTGACCGGAAATCGGAGAATAGACATGCCTGCTAATGAAATCACCGATGGCGCCGACGATGCCAAATCGCTTCAAATCGACGTCGATGTCGTCCAGAACGTCCCCGTGACCATCTCGGTCGAGGTTGGGCGGGCGGTGCTCAAGATTCGCGACCTTATTCGGCTGGCCCAGGGCAGCGTCGTAGAACTCGACCGAATGGCCGGTGAACCGCTCGATCTGTTGGTCAACAACACCGTTGTTGCGCAGGGCGAGGTCGTCCTCGTCAATGACCGCTACGGCATTCGTCTCACCCGGGTGGTTCCGGCGAGCGAGCGCCTTCGAAACCTCTGATCGGATCTGCCATGGGTAAAGCGGTCGAACCTTCTCAGTGGCTTTCGCTCGTCGCCAGTTTCGCGCTTGTGCTCGTCTTGCTGCTGGGTACCCTCTGGGTTCTTCGTCGCATCGGCGCGTCGGGTCTGCGAGCGCAGTCGGGGCGGCGTCTGGCAGTCGTGGAGTCACTCTGGTTGGGTAATCGCCAGCGGGTGGTTCTGGTTCGGGTCGATCAGCGCGAAATCCTGTTGGGCGTATCCGCCCAGGGGGTCACGCGGCTGGATGCGCCAGTGATCGGGGCTTTGCCTGAATCGGCCTCACCCCCTTGCGCGCAAGAGGGCATCGCCGGTGAGTCCGTGGTTCAAGCGCAGTCCCGGGTCGAACCGCCGGCCGCGACTGCGCGGACCCGGTTCACCGAAGCCATGCGTGCCATTACCCAGCGAACACCGGGGGCTCATTGAACATGAACACCCGTCGATTTGTAAGGAACGGCCGAAATATCGGGCGCGTCGCGCTGATTTTTCTGCTGATGGGGATCTTCAACCTGACCCCTATCAGCGCGTGGGCTCAGGGCTTGCCGGCGGTGACCGTGACCGGTACCGGGGCTCAGCAGCAGTACAGCCTGTCGCTGCAGTTGCTCGCCCTGATGACGGTGCTGACACTGCTGCCGTCGATCGTGCTGATGATGACCTCCTTCGTACGGATCATCGTTGTGATGTCTCTCCTGAGGCAGGCACTGGGTACCGGGCAAACGCCTCCCAACCAGGTCTTGGTGGGTCTGGCGATCTTTCTTACATTGTTCATCATGTCCCCGGTGCTCTCGCAGATCTACAACGAGGCGATCTCTCCATACCTCGCGAACAAGCTTGGCTTCGAGCAGGCCTTGAAGCTTGCCGAGGGGCCGATCCGCGGGTTCATGCTCAGGCAGACGCGCGAAGATGACATCGCGATGTTCATGCGGATTTCGGGCAAGACCGACATCGCGGGTCCCGAGTCAGTTCCCTTCCTCACCTTGATGCCTGCCTTCATCACCTCCGAGTTGCGTAGCGCGTTCACGATCGGGTTCCTTCTTTACATTCCGTTTGTCGTGATCGATCTGGTGGTGGCCAGCGTGCTCATGTCGATGGGCATGATGATGCTTTCGCCCATGATGATCTCGATGCCGTTCAAGCTCATGCTCTTCGTACTCGTCGATGGTTGGAGTCTGCTGATGGGCTCCCTGACGGGTAGTTTCAATGTCGCGCAGTAGCTTGCGCCCCCACGCAATACCTGACGCCAACGCAAGCTCGGAGAATCAGATGGATATCGCAACCGTAGTAGATCTTGGCCGCGAGGCGCTCTGGATGACCATTCTCATCTCAGCCCCCTTGTTAGGCGTAGCCTTGGCCGCCGGCTTGCTCATCGGTGTTATTCAGGCGGCCACTTCGATCAACGAAATGACGCTCAGCTTTATTCCCAAGCTCGCTGCGCTTGCGCTCGTCCTCATCGTGGCGGGCGGTTGGCAAATCGGCATGATGGTCGATTACACCCGTCGAATCTTCGAGCGCATTCCGCAGCTCTTCCACTGATCGAGAGCGGTCTCAGCGAGCCATCAGGGTTCCCAGTCATGCCAGCGATGAGCGTCCTTTACGCACAGATTATCGAGGGGTTCTATACCTTTCTGTGGCCTATGCTCAGGATTTCCGCCTTCCTGATGACCGCCCCCGTCTTCTCGCTTGACGCGGTGCCGGTGCGTGTCCGGGTGCTGTTTGCGCTGGCGCTGACTCTCCTTGTCTATCCACTCACGAAGTGGCCGGTGATCGACCCGGTCAGTGCCAAGGGGCTGTACGAAATCTTCAATCAGGTCTTGATCGGCGCCCTGATGGGGCTTTTTCTGCAGATCGTCACGGCGGCCTTGGTACTGGGCGGCCAGGCCATCTCCTCGGCGATTGGTCTGAGCATGGCCAACATGATTGACCCCAATGTCGGTAATGTGCCGGTGATCTCACAGTTCATCGTGATCATGTCCACGCTCATCTTCGTCAGCCTGGGCGGGCACGCGGTCGTCATTTCAATGCTGCTCGAGAGTTTTCGTAGCCTTCCGATCGGGCAGTCGCTGGTTGGTGACACCGCCATGACCAACCTGCTGTCGTGGAGTTCGCTGATGTTCGTCGGCGGCTTGTTGTTGGCGCTACCGGTGATGGCGGCTCTGTTGTTCGTCAACGTCGGCTTGGGCGTTGTTACCCGTGCCGCTCCCAGCCTGAACATTTTCGCCATCGGATTTGCCGCGATGATCCCCGCCGGATTCCTCGTCCTGATCCTGTCGCTCACGCATGTTGGCAGTCGCATCGAGTGGCTTTGGCTCCAGTCCTTCCTCAGGGTTCGCAACCTACTGGGGGTGAGCGGTGGCTGAAGAAAGCGACTCGGGCGAACGCACCGAAGAACCAACTGCGCGACGACTCGAGAAGGCCCGCGAGGACGGGCAGGTTGTCCGTTCGGTTGAACTGTCTGCCGCGGCGGTCACCATGGGTGCCTTGGCGCTGCTTGCCTTTTCGGGCAGTGGCCTGGTATCTCGGCTCGCTGATCTCTTTGCTTCAGGGTTTGTCTTCGACCGGAAAATTCTTGAGTCGCCCAACCTCCTTCCGAGCCTTTTCATATCGAGAATTGGCGAGGGGCTCCTGCTCGTTGCGCCGGTGTTTGCCGTCACGATTGTGGTTGCCGTACTGGCCTCGTTCGCCCTGGGTGGGCTTAACTTTTCCAGCTCGGCTTTCGCGCCCAAGTTCAAAAAGCTCAACCCGATGGAGGGTTTCAAGCGCATGTTCGGCATCAAAGCGGGTGTTGAACTCGGCAAGGCGCTTGCGAAATTCGCAATCGTCGGTCTGCTGCTTTACTGGGTCCTCAAGGACAACATTGCGACCCTGACTGCGCTTGGCGCGATGAGCATGGAACCAGCGCTCGCCAAGACTGGAAACCTGATCACGCGATCGGCACTGATCGTTGCGCTGGGCCTGGTCCTGATCGCCATGTTCGACGTGCCTTACCAGTACTTCGACTTCATGAAGCGCATGCGGATGAGCCGCCAGGATATTCGCGACGAGATGAAGGACATGGAGGGGCAACCCGAGGTCAAGGCGCAGATTCGCAAACGGCAGCGTGAAATTGCGACCCGAAAGATGATGACCCGGATCAAGGATGCCGACGTGGTCATCACCAACCCTGACCACTTCTCGGTTGCCCTGGCCTATGACCCGACCTCTGATGGCGCGCCGATTGTCGTTGCCAAGGGTATCGATCACCTGGCGTTTCGCATTCGGGACGAGGCCCGCTCGCACGGCGTGCAGATATTCGAGGCGCCTCCGCTCGCGCGATCGCTCTACTACACGACCGAACTTGAGAAACCCATTCCTGAGGCGCTCTACGTTCCGGTTGCTCAGGTCATTGCGTATGTGTTCAACCTGAGCAGCGTTCGGCCCGGCGTTGCGCCCATGCAGCGACCCAACCCGAAAGTGCCGGCTGACATGCGCTTTGATGTTGACGGCCGACGGGAGGTTGCATGATTTTCGCCGCACGGCAGATGCTCTCAGAGGACCGCCCTGGTGCCGGTGCAAGCACCAACCCGCGGGCAAGAGCGGTACGGGCAGACCCTACGATGCGCCGGGCGGTTGAAGCGGTAACGACCGAGCGACTCAATGTGCTTGTCGTCGGGCATGACCAGCATCTCGATCGATGGGGACGTCAACTGGCGGTTGCGCTGCGGGCACGGACGGATATCCAGCTTGAGATTTATATTCCGGCAAGTGCCGAGTCCCTGGTGAGCCGGTTCAATCAATCGCTGGCCAGCCTCACGCTTGAGGCTGCGCGTGGGGATGTCGCGTCGGAACTCGCAGCCAAGGTCTTGCTGGTTCCTGACATTCGTAGCCTCGATACGCCGGAGGGCATGCTGTTGTGCCGGCTGGTAAGTGATTTCCCGGGGGCGAATACGCGGCTGGTGGTTCTTGGCGACCGAGAGGGGTTGCACCGATGCAGCAGAGTTCTGGAGGCCCTCGGCCGGCGGCTTCGCCGAATCGAACTCGAGGGTCGTGAGGATTTCAGTGCCGCCCGGCATCCTGAGAGTCCGGTTTCCCCCGCGCAGCGCACTGAAGCGACTTCTACCGAGAACGACGCCCAGGCGGTCACGCAGCCGGTGCGGGCCACGGCGGCCGTCGAGATCGATGCGTCGAATCAGCCTTTGTCGTCCGCGCCGCGGGGGCGTCCATCCTGGGTGACGTGGCTTTCCGTGGCGCTTGCGTTGATGCTGATCTCGGTACTTGTCGTGGTGCTGCTGCACCGTGACAGGGGCACGGGATCGCCCGTACCGGTCGGAGGGACGTCCAGTCGCTCAGAGAAAAGTCCGTCGGTGCCGGTCGCGGCGCAGCTTGCGACACCGACCGAAACGGTGCCCGGAGTGAAACGATGAGCAGTGACGATCAGGTATTTCGCTCCAGCGTACCGCACGAGGTGTCTCTCCCCGAGGGGGGCTCGGACGCGATTGGCAAGTTGGGACATGCAGGGCAGGGGGAGTCCCGGGAACTCCAAACCACGACGGTGTTTGCGCCGCTCGACGATCCGCCAGCGGTCGATGGCGTTCGGGTCGTCCCTGTGATTGAACCCGCGGAGGTTGGCGATACCGCGCCTGAGCAAATCGTTCAGGCCGCAAGTACGGAAACGTCATCAGAAACGGGTTCGTCCCCACTAACGGGGGGGAGCGGGCCGCCCGAGCGCTATCGCCTCTCGGGGGGGCTGATGGCGCGCGCGGCCGAAATCCGTATGCAGACTGCACGATTGGCTGCCCAGATGGAGAGCGTCGATCGGAGCGCCTGACAGGTGATCCGATCGTCATCAACTTGAGTTGAAGGAATTGTCATGAGCGATACAGCAGATCGTCAGACGGCTAATCCGGCCGACTCCGATGCAGGCGGGGACATCGAGGCGGTTGCGCGCGTTGCACTCGATTCAGCCGAGGTTGCGAACCGATCCGCCGAAATGGCTGCGCAAACGGCCAGTCGGGTGGCGGATGCCGCCAGTCGGTTCGATCTGGCACTCGCCGCGCACCGCAAGCAAATGACGATCATCATGTCTGTGTGTGCGGGCATTGCTGTGTTGTCCCTCATTCTTTTTCTCGCAGCTGCTATTCAATTGCGAGGTCGCGTGGTCCAGATCAATACAGTGCTGGGTGTCATCGCCAAGCGAACGGTGGATCTCAAGACCGGGCTCGATAACCTGGGGTCTGTCTCTGAGCGGCTTGAGGCCTTTGCCTCTCAGGTCGAATCGGTGACCCAGTCACAAAATCGATTGCGTGAATCGATGCAGGCCGCGTTGCAGTCAATCGACAATGCTGGTCCGCGCGCGGCACCCGTTGCTCCGGCAGTCGCGCCGGTGCGCTCGGCTGAGCCACCGGAGACCGCCCAGCAGCGAGCGGCACGCGAACAATTGATCAAGCAAACCGCCGAGGCTGCGCAGGCCCTCAACGTCCAGGCCAAGGCACTCGATACATCGATCCGCGCCCAGGCGCGGTCTCTATCGTCGATCTCTGATCGCGTGACCGCCATCGAGCAAAGCCTGGTCGGGTTGCCCGACCTGAGGCAGGACGTTCGGGCGATTCTCAAGCTGGAGCAGCAACGGGCAAGTTCAGTGACGCAGGCGATGACCGACCGCCAGCGAGAAGAGCAACTGCGCCGGGAGCGGGAACGTTTCGTGCAGTTTCCGGTGCAGGGAGCCGGGCCTGCTTCTGGGGCTTCGGTCGACGGGGTACCCGCTGCCAGTGCCAAGCCCTGAGTTCAGGCCAGTCGCAAGTCGTACTTGTTGATCTTTTCGATCAGGGTGGTGCGTTGCAAACGGAGCAATCGGGCGGTTTGCGAGATGTTTCCGTCCGAGCGAAGCAGTGCCTGCCGAATTAGCGAGCGCTCGATGTCAGCGAGGTGCTGCTTGAGGTGAAGGCCCTCGTCTGGCAGGCTCTCCTGGTCTTCGACCATCATCACGATTTCCTCGACCGAGTGAAGGCCTGCAGGAATCGTGTAATCCGAGGCGCCCGAGAGCGCTCCTTCAGGGCTGGATAGCCGCGCGTCAAGCATTGGGGCGGGGCTGAGCGCAGGCTCGGTTGCAGATAAAACGGACCACGCATCATCGTCGTGACCGGTGTCACAAACGGCCGAGGCATCGGGTGCCGTGGCCTTGCAAGCGGGCGATGACATTTCATCCGAGGCCGGTGCCGATTCGATCGCCGGCAGGCCTTCAAACTTAGGGGCCTGCGCATCGGAGCGGGGCGTGCCTGCCGTTAGCGTGGGCTCGGCAAGCCGAAGCATCTGCTCGGCGTACGGACGCAGACCTCGCGGCAGCATGACCGGTGGCACGCAGGCCAGGTTCAGTCGCCGCCCCGGGAACAGTACGCTGAAGCGGTCGATCAGATTCGACAGCTCTCGAACGTTTCCTGGCCAGTCGTAGCATTGCAGGGCGTGCATCAGATCCGGTGCAAGCGCGATTGGCGACTTGCCTGTTGCTGCGTGTCGACGCGCAAACGCCTCGACCAGCGCTGGAACATCTTCCAGTCTGTCGCGCAGCGGCGGCATTTCGATGGGGAGGACGTTCAGCCGATAAAACAGGTCTTGCCTGAAATGCCCGGACGCAATTTCCCCCTCGATATCTCGGTGAGTCGCTGCGATGATTCGCGCATCGATCTGAACCGGCTTGGAGGCGCCGATGGGATCAATGGACTTTTCCTGAAGCACCCGGAGCAGTTTGACCTGCATGTCGAGGGCGAGATCACCGATTTCGTCAAGAAAAAGTGACCCGCCGTGGGCCAATTCGAAGCGGCCCGTTCGGTCGGTCAATGCCCCGGTGAATGAACCCTTCCGGTGTCCGAACAACTCACTCTCGATCAGTTCTTTGGGAATGGCGGCACAGTTGACCGGCACAAATCCCGCTCCAGCGCGGTCGGACAAGTCATGCAACGCTTTGGCGACCAGTTCCTTGCCGGTACCGCTTTCGCCCAGGATCAGCACGGACGAGCCAGATGGGGCGACTGCCTGTATCAGTGACCGGACAGCCTGGATGGCCGGGCTGTGACCGATGATCGTGCCGAGACCTTTCAATCCGGAATTCTCTGAAGGGCGGTGGAGGGGACTGCTTGCGACGCTGTTCGCCGCAAACCTCTAAGTATAGGTGGGAAACCACTGAAAACGTTAGCGTTTTTGTGCCGAGCGGCGGGTTGTGGCAGGAAGTTGGCTCAAGAGCTCCGCCCTCGGGTCGATTACGTACCGGGATGAAATTTTCCCCGTCGCTCGCGGGGCGGGTCGGGACAATCGAAGGGAGCTTACGATGAGAAAATCTTTGATCGGTTTGCTGGCGGGTGCAAGCCTCATTGTCGGTTGTTCGGCAATCGACCTCGGGCTGGGACCGAAGTCTGATCCGGCATTGGCTGCAGCCAGTGCCGACTCCAGCGGTCGTGGTTCGCCAGCCACCCAGGCCGCAGCGAAACCGGCGCCGCGCGTCGTGACGCCGCCCCAGTTGACCAGCAGCGAGCGTCGCCGCCCCATGACGGCAACGGGCTATGCGGTCATCAGCATTCAGCCCCACTCCTTGCCGGCTCAGCAACGCTTGTTGGCCATACGAGCCGCGAAACTTGACGCGTACCGCGGGCTTGCCGAGCAGGTCTACGGCCAGTATCTCGACGGTGCGACAACCATTGCTGACGCCACCTTGCGCAGCGATCGGGTGCGGGCGAGGGTGGAAGGGATGATCCACGGCGCCGAGGTGGTCAGTATCGTGCCGGTGGGTAACGATACATACGAGACCACGCTGTCGCTGGATCGCGACATCGTGCTTGAGCTCCGAGCCGTCTACCTCGAAGAAATGGCCCGCCTCGGGCGCTGATCCAATGCGATCGCCATTTGCTCAGGTCGCGCCGCACGCCGTGCTGCTTTGCGCCGCGCTGGCGTCGGCACAGTCCCTCGCACAGGGCGCCGATGCCAGTCCGGAGTTCAGACGCGATCGCTTGGCTGCTGACTCTGCAGCGCCCAGCGCAAGCAGGCTCGAATCGCTACGGAACTCGCTGATCGACCAGGCCCTGGCCGCTCCCGTGCGTGTCAGCTCGAGTGCTTGGATCGACGAGAGTGGTCGTATGCGGCATGTCAGCCGGTTTCTCTCCGAGGTGCGTGCCCGGTCGGCTGCCGACTTAGCGTTTTCCGCGGAAGGCGGCGAGGCGCCCGCCGGACTCAAGGAGCCACAGGCCCATGCGACCCACGCTGCGATGACCACATCCGCGCCGCATGAGTCTTTGTCCCAGAGGAGTGTGTCCGCTGGGCAGCAGTCGTTGGCTAACAAGGGGGGGGCGCTCGAGTCCAGTTGTCAGGCGGAGCGGTCGGGCTTGCAGCGGGTCGCCGCCGTTCACACAGAGCTGGTGCCAGGCGATGGGGCCCGGGGTCACGCCGTGCTGCACGACGCGGCCCGCGTTTATGAGGAGGCCTTGCGCCGCCTGGCCAGTTCCGGCGGGGTTGTCCTGGCGGCGTCTGCGGCGATTCCGATGAATGCCTACGATCGGCTTCTGAGCAGCACAGGGGCTGCCGACACCCCCTATCGGGTGGAGATCCGCCTCAGTTCCGATCGGGAGGATGTTCCACCCCACGGCCAGGGGGCGCACCCGGGTAAAGGCCCAATTCGACAAACGATCAATGCGCTGGCCGAGGTCTCGCGAGAGTTCAGTGCTTCGCCGCTCGCATTGCTGCCATCCCGGCGGCTGGACCTTGATGTGGCGCTGCGCGAGTTGGTCAGTCAGCGAGTCGTCTCACGCCATACTGCGGTGGTTCACGTGCCTGGGTCGTCACCTAGCCACACCTCGCAGTCGCTGCCGGACGTCTCGGTTGAGGCGTTGCGGATGGCGGCCAAAACCTGGTGGGCCGAGGTCGTCAGTGGCCTGTCGTGCGACCCAATCGTGGTGCGAGCCGATGCCGGCTCGGGTGGGCGAGTCAGTATTCCTATGGGCGCAGGGGCCGGCGTGCGGCTGGGTGACAAGTGGCTGGTCGCGGATCGGTCCAAGATTCCATCCAGGGTTCTGGAGGAGGGCGCGATCGATCGCGCGCTCCTCGCGGAAGTGGTGACAGTCTTGCCACACCGATCTGTGCTCAAATTCACGCCTGATGCGAGTCAGACGGCCAGCCGCCTCGCTGCGGAAAGGGGAGTGACATGGTTCGCCACACCGATGTAAAAACAATTCGATGCTTCCTGATCACGGGTATTTTTGGGGCTATTGCGACTTTTTCCAGCAGTCCCGCTCTGGCTCAAAATCAGGCTAGACCTGCTACCGCAGTGCCACCGTCCGCCGTGGCACCGCCGGCCAATGCGGTTCGCCAGTACACGGTCCGCAGCGGCGATACCCTCGATCGGATCATTGCCCAGACCCTCGGCAACACAGCGTTTTCAGCCCCTTTTCTCCGAGATCTGTTCGCCCGGCTGAATCCGCATGCGCTGCCGCAGGGCGCAAGAGGCGTTCTCCTTGCCGGGGCGGTCCTGCAGGTACCCGACGCCTGCATGCTGCGCCAGGCGGCGTTCGCCGACACGGCTACCGACTGTATCGATCGGTCTGCTCAGTCACTTCCCGGCGCCGCGGCTCCCCTCTCGGCCCAGGAGCGGCTCGAGCGCGAGCGGCAACACTGGGTTCGATATCCCTGAGCACGCATGATTGCCCCGGATGGCATCAGTCCGCTGGCGCGCTATGCCGCGCTGATCGCCGACGTCCCGGTCATCCAACTGGCTGAGCCCGTTGCGCGAGAACTGGGTTTGCGTGAGGGGCAGGTGGTGCAGGGGGTCGTTCAGGCGCGGGGCGAAGCGTTGCTGTTTGAGCTCGGGGGGCGGTTTTTCTCGCTGCCGCCTTCGTCCTTTAGGCCTGCGCCGGGCGACCTGAGATGGTTCCGGGTTGTCCGGCAGGGCGACTCATTCGGTTTGCGAGCCCTCGCGCCGCCACCCGGCACCGGCCCAAGCCCCTCGATAACCAGTAGTTCGTCGCTCGCCCCTGCATCGACTGCCGTACAGATAGACCCTTGCGAGCCTTTACCAACATCGCGGCATGCCGGCTTGATGGCCAGGCCGGCCAGTATCGAGGTTCTCAACCAACTGCTCGTTCCGGGTAGGCTCGAGTCGGATCTCATCGATGCTGGGGAACCAGGGCTGGCGCAGGCGCTCGCGTTATTCCGCGTTCGCACCGAGTCGCTGTCTGCGCAGACGCTGCAACAGGCTCTGGCCCGAAGCGGCGTCTGGACGGAGGCGATGCTGGCAATGGGCAGGCCGCTCTCCGCGTTGGACCTGAAGTCTTTGCTGCGTCAGATCGGTCGAGTGCTGGGTGCTCGATCGGCGAGCTCGGGTGCCGAAGTCGATGAGGTCGTGGACCAGATCGAGCGCAAGCAGTTGGAGTCGGTACAGTCGCAGTCTGACGGGCGCTACGCGATTTCGATGATGCTGCCGTTTGCCGACGCTGAGCCCGCACTGGTGCGTTTCGAACGACAAAGCGCTGGAGGGCAGCGTGGGCAACCGTCATACACCATCGATCTGCATATTGCGCCTCCGGTGCTGGGCGATCTCTGGGTCAAGACGACCGTCGATGCCGATTTGGTCGACGTCACCGTCTGGACTGAGCGACCGGCAATTGCGGCAATCGCCGTGTTGGCGGGGCAGGAGCTTGAGATGGAGTTGCTTGAGGCCCGGCTGAAGTTGCGCGCGTTTCGTGTGCTGGAGGGCGTCAGGCCGGATGCCCAGTCCAGTACCGGCCCGGCGCTGGGCGCCAGCGGAATGCTTGACCTCAAGGCCTGAGCGATGCGAAAGAAAAGGCAGGCGATCGCGCTGGAATATGGGTCTCGGGACGCGCCAGTGGTTGTCGCAAAGGGGAGTGGCGAACTCGCCGAGCGCATTCTGGAGGAGGCCAGGCGGCAGGGCGTCTATGTCGCCGAGGACCCGCAACTGTTGGCGATGCTGTCCCGCTTGGAGCTCGATGAGGAAATCCCAGTCGAGTGCTACGCTGCCGTTGCGGTCGTGCTGGCGTGGGCGTTTCGATTGAGGGGGCGGGTCCCCGCCTGACAACCCGCTTGCATCGAAGCGTCGGTTTCAGGCCTGAGTATAAGCTTGCCGTTTGCCAGATCGGCCGACCCGCCCGAGACGGTCGTACACCTCGACGCTACTCCCCGCATCGCCGCCCCCGACCAAGGCCTGCAAGGCGCCGCGGATGGTATCGCGTTTTCTCAGGATGAGCAGTTCGTTACGGCGGTGGAGGTCGCGACATTCAAGCATGGAGGCGCGAAACGCTTCCCAAGAGGTGAGCAACTGGTTGGCGGTTGAGTCGGCGGACTCCAGGATTGTGCGGTGACTTTCAACGATGTCCGAGAGTTCTTGAAGTAACTGCGCCTTGGGCGGTTGTAATTTTTCAAAGCGCGCGAGATCTTGCCCGCGCAGGGCATCGAACTCCTCGTCCAACAGGCGGCGCAGTCGTCCGCACCGGTCATGCGCGATCTGAAGCTGAACGCTGAGATTGGTCACTTGCCAGGCCCGATCAGGCTCTCGAGTGACAGGAAACTCTCGGCTATGCGCCTCGGATCAAGCGGGTAGTTCCCTTCCTTGATGGCACGCTTGATGGATTCGACCTTGGCTTCGTCGAAATCAGTCGGCTTCGATAGCGCCGCCTTGACCATTTCGGTCGCCTGCCGAGGCTCCTGCCCTGCTTCCGCAAGTTGGGGCCGACCTTTGTCCTCCGCTTTGGCGGAGGGGCGACTCACGGTCGCCGTCTGAGCTCGCGCTGTCCCGCCTAAGTTATTGATTGGATTGGTCATTTTTATCCCCGCTGTTCAGGAAAACTTCTTTGGCACAGTTGGTATCGACCGAAGCCCGCTGAACTTTAGCATCAAAGTGCGCGCGCTGCGCCTCGTCCCGTCACGACCCCCGCCAGCGTCTTGCCCGAGTCCGGATTGCGAAGTTTGACCTGGTCCCCAAGCTTGGCATCTTCCATTGCCTCGACTCGAACACTGATCTCGAGACCCTGCAGCGCAACCGTCAGCACAACCTGCTGCCCCTTCTTTACCAGCATTGACGGACGGATGTGGCTGCTCCGAAGCGGCTCGCCCGCTTTCACCGCCGTGATCACTTCCCCCTGGTCCAGCCCCTGAGTGCTGGTCAGGTAGTCGGGCGGCAGCGCCCGCCTGTCAAGTTCGACCGACTGAAACATGCTGGCGTCGATGATTTCCCCGCGCATCAGGTTCCTTTTGGCCACGATAGTTTGTCGAGAATCGATCAGATCATCGTTGAGCAAGATCCGATCTGAGGGCACATCGCGCCGCAGTCGCGCAGCCGACATATCGGCCCGCGGCGCCAGGGCACCCGCCGGGGCGCGGCTGCGCGGGATGATGTCGATGCGAGTCGCCGCGGCGTCCAGGGCCTGACCGGCCCGCTGCTCACCAGTCGTCCTGACGATCTGAACGACCTCCTCGACATCCTGCGGGGACGGGGACTCCCCGGGCTCGAGCGGGCGTTTGAGCGCTCGTCCGACAAGTTGTGCGGGATCTTCAATCCCCTGCGATTGGGCTGTGGCAGGCCTCAAGGCGATATCCGAAGGCTGGATGACAGCGCCTGAGGCCAGCGCGCGGGTGGCGACTAAACGCTGTTTGGGGCGCTCGGTGCTGATGCGAAGGTAAAACTGTCTGGGAGGCTGGCTGCATTGGGCCCGCAAGGTCGAACGCGACTCGAAGGGGTAGTCGAACCGAAAGCCCGTGGTGCAGTGAGGGGCGTCGGTTCGTGCGTCGAGCGCGCCGATTTCGATCATTTCGGGCGCCACGCCGGCTTGGCTGGCGGCCCACTGCCGGGCCTCATGACGCAGCGTCTCGCGTGCGTTGAGTGCGGAAGGGGGGGGCGAAGCCGAGGCCATGGCGCTAGGCGTGGGTTGCTGCGCCAGCGCTGGGAGGCACAGCGCCAGCGTCGTGAATGTAGAAACGATCAAATCTCTTAAATCTCTCATGGGGATGCTCCTGCCGGCCGAACATATCGGCTGACGAAAAAACGTCGATTCAGCCCGGCGTGGCACACCCCTTGCATAAACCAGGCCAGCGATTGATTCATGACACCCCTGTGGAACCATGCAAGCCTCATTCCGTTCAACGACCAATCCGCTCGTCAACGACGCTCGAGAGCCGCGCAGCGCTCGGTCCGGGACGCCGCAAACGACCACGGCTGCTGGGTTTCGTCAGGCCCTGCTTTCTGCCAGCCAGCCGGCGGATTCACTACGCAGCGCTCCGGCCGCTTACGTCGTCCGCGAGGGCGACACCCTGAGCGCAATCGCACTCGAACGACTCCGGCAGGCCGGCGAGCCCGTGGGGCGGAGTGCCATCAATCGAGCAGTCCAAGAGATTGCAGTGGCGAATGGCATCGATAACCCGGATCGAATTTTCGTTGGGCAAAGGTTGAGCCTTGGGGCCCTGAACCCGAGCGCGGCTCCCGCTTCAGCCAGGGCAGGCGCGCCTTTTGTCGAGCCGAATATCGGCCCTCCTGCACCGTTGCGGCCAATCGAACAGCGGGCCGGTGCGGCACCTGCAGGCGCGGTCTTTCCCCAGCTGGAAAAAACACTGGATCGCGCCGTGGATCGCGGCTACATCGAGGCGAAAGAGCGTCCGGCGGTACGCGATCGTATCGTCGAACTGGGCAGAAAGTACCGGTTTTCACCGGATGACTTTGCCACGGTATCCCTGATGGAAAGTGACGGGCTCAACCCACGGGCCACAAATGGCCGTTGTCACGGAATCATTCAGTTCTGCGAGGGGGGCGGGAGCGGTGCCGCCTCGGTCGGAATGCAGGGGCGTGCCCAGGAGATCGGCAAGCAAAGCGTGCTTGAGCAACTGAATCTGGTGGACCGCTACTTTGAAGACACCGGGCTCAGGGAAATGGGGCCGGTCTCTCTTGTCGACCTCTATTTAACAATCCTGACGCCCGCCGCCCGGAGCGAACGGCGACCCAACGCAGCGCTCGATATTGCAGGCTCCCAAGCCAGGGTGCTGCACGATCAGGGCGACCGGACGTCTCCGATGACGCGCAACTCGATTTTCGCCGGTCTCCAGTCGCACGCGTCTCAACGTCTGGGGGCGGTGGGCGGGCAGTTCGCTGCCGTGGGCGCGCCAGCCTCGCCCGGACTCGCCCCGTCCGCCGCGGCTGCCAGGGTGACCGCGATGCGCGGATGGCATCCGAACAACTTCAATCAGCGACTGGCCGGGCTGGATAGCACTGGCGTTTTGCCTCCTCCCCTCCCAAGAGCGCCGAGGCAGGGATGAAGTTGAAGCGGCAAGGTGAGCGGCAACCCGAGCGGCAAAAACTTGCCGCTTATTCGTCGAATGGTCTCGCCGCCACGAGCGGGCGGTCGTGTGATAGCCGATGGCATGTAACTTGCACTGGGTCGACCGAGCATGGGGTTTCTTGAGTCTGTCGAGAAACGGTCAGTCGCAGAGTAAATGGGAGGCAGGTAATGAATCTACTGAATGGCGCCTTGGGAATTCACGAGCATGCGCTGCCCGTGCGAAACCGCCGTATGCAGGTTCTTGCCGAAAACATTGCCAATGCGGATACCCCGCACTTCAAGGCCAAAGACCTCGACTTCGCCAAAGTGCTCGATTCGGCCCGGTCATCACCCATGGGCGCGACCCACGCAGGGCATTTTCGCGCCGGTGATCTGCCTGGCGCAGACGGCATGATGTACCGCACGCCCTTCAACGCATCGGCCGACGGCAACACAGTGGAGATGAGCGTCGAGCAGGCGCGCTACGGTAAGGCGGCGGGCGATTACCAAGCCACGCTGGCCTTTCTGGAAAACCGGATCAGCGGCGTTCGCAAGGCCTTGAGGGGAGAGTAATTCATGTCGATCGAGAGAATCTTCGGCATTGCCGGGACGGCACTCAACTCGCAGCTGATCCGCATGAATGCGACGGCTTCGAACTTGGCCAACGCCGGAACTGTGACCGGTACCGAGCAGGAAGCGTTTCGCGCCAAACGTCCGGTCTTCAAGGCTTTGGTCGACCAAGAGTCCACCAACTCGGGCTTCCAGCATGTGGGTGGGGTCAAGGTGGACAAGATCGTCGACGATGCCACGCCGGTTCGCAAGGTCTACTCGCCAGGAAACCCCCTGGCGGACAAGGACGGCTTCGTGTTCGCCTCCAACGTGAGCGAAGTGACTGAAATGGTCGAAATGATGGCCGCCGCGCGCTCATACCAGAACAACGTCGAGGTCGTGAACACAGCCCGTGAGCTGATGATGCGAACGCTCGAAGTGATCAAGACCTGATAGCGAAGGGATCAATCATGGCTTCTCCGGTAACAGGGTCGGGCAGCTTCGTTTCCAACTTACCTCGTTATGAGGAGTTGAAGAAGAAGGACCCGACCGTCACGGACGGCAAACAGGAGATGGGGCAGCAGGCGTTTCTTACGCTGTTCACCACCCAGCTTCAAAACCAGGACCCGCTCGATCCGGTTAAAAACGAGGCGTTTGTGGCGCAGCTTGCGCAGTTTTCCCAGCTCGAGGCCACGACGAAGATGTCCGACTCGATGGCCACGATGGCGTCGTCGATGCAGACCGATCGGATGCTCGCCGGAACAGGCCTGATCGGCAAGAGGGTGGCTGCACCGAACGGTTCGGCGCAATTGCTCAAAGGCGCAAGCATCTCCGGCGTGATAGCTGTCCCGACAGGTGCCGACAAAATTGATCTGGATGTCTACGACCAAGTCGGTCGCAAGGTCTACAGCCAGAGCCTGGGCCGTCAGGCCCCCGGAGAGGTCCAGCTGAAATGGGAAGGCTTCAACCAGCAGGGTGAGCGCATGCCCGAGGGGCAGTACAAGGTGCTGGCGACGGTCAGCAGCTTTGGCAAGGTCACTCAGGTGCCGATCAGTACGCCAGCCATTGTGAAGAGCGTCACCTTCAACGGTACGACCAACGAGCTGATGGTTGAGGTTGAGGGCGGTGGTTCTGTGCCGCTGTCCCAGGTCAAACGCGTTGACGGCTAAGCGGGCCGTTCATTAATCGTCAAAACCGAATATCGAATCTGCAGGAGTTTGAGCTATGTCCTTTTACACGTCCATGACGGGTCTGAACGCAGCGACCACCCAGCTGGCGGTCACCAGCAACAACATCGCCAACGTCGGTACGACCGGCTTTAAGCGCTCGCGAGCCGATTTCGGTGACATCTTCGCGACTTCCCCGCTGCAGAAGGCCGCCAGCGTGGTAGGCCAGGGCGTTGCCTTGAAATCGGTCACGCAGGAGTTCAGTCAGGGCAACGTTCAATTTTCCTCCAGTTCGCTCGACATGGCGATTACGGGTGACGGGTTCTTCCCGATGAAGTCCGCCGACGGGCTTCAGGACATCTACACGCGCAACGGCACTTTCGTGCTCAACGATTCATTTGCAGTGGTGAATTCGGCGGGTCAGGCGCTGATGGCAGCCTCGGTCGATTCAAGCGGCAAGGCCGATCTCGCCAACCTGCGCAAGCTCTATATTCCGCGATCGACGACGGGCGACGCTCGGCAAACGGAAAACATCAAGCTGGCGCTCAACCTGCCCGCTGACGCACCGGTGATCACCAAGGCCTTCGACCCGGCAGATCCGAATACCTACAGCCTGAGCACGGCAGTCACGGTCTATGACACCGGCGGTAACGACTACCTGGCGACCGTTTACTACGCGAAAACCCAGGTGGCGACGCCGGCTGACCCCAACAACAAGTGGCAAACCCATGTCTATATCGGGCAAACCAAGCTCGATGAGAAGTTGATTCAATCAACGGATACCGCGGGAAAGCCCCAGTACGTCAACAAATATGGTGAGATCCGCTCCGAAAACTCTGACCCCCCCGTCGAGGCGGAACTGATCGCCCGCGGTACGGTCAAGCTCTTTCACCCGGACGACCTGAAAAACCTCCAGCCCTCCGTGCCGGCCACGGTTATGAGTTACCCCGTTCTGTCGGACCAGTTGGTGTCTGCCTGGAAGACCGGTTTGAGCGGCAGCGATCTGACGTTGCCCGCCCGAACGATCGACTTGTCGAGCCTCAAGAGCGGCGAAGCGCCAGATGTCGGAAAAGTCTATTCACTTCGAATCGGCTCAGTTGCGTTCTCCCATACGGCGACCACCGGTCAATCCTGGGACGACGTGGCGGATGCGCTGGTGACCAAGGTCAACGCGACCACCTCGAGTTCGGGTCTCGAGGCATCTTATTCAGAGACCACCGGCCTGTTCAGGCTCGATGAGGGCGCCGGTCTGTCCGATGTCTCGCTCTCAACCACCACGGGGTCCGAGACCACCGAACTGGCAAAGAATCAGGGGGGGCTCAAGTTCAAGATCGAGGTGGACGGTGCCGTGCGCGAAGTTGATTTCACGTCGCAGCTGTTGGGCGAGGATACGATCGATACGCGCTACACCGGGATTGAAATCGCCCGAAAACTGTCCAACGCACTCAACAAAGCGTTCGGTGATGAGCGCTATTTCGACCTCAGTTCCCTGGCTTCAGCAACGGGCGAATCCGCTGCCATCTTCCGCGTCGCGATTGGCGAGGCAAATTCGAAGGATCCCGTCAACACGGACCACCTGGTCGAGATCGCCATCACGGCCGATGACACCGGACAGGGAACCCTCGCCAAGATGAAGGTTGAGGAAGTGGAAGCGAAGATTGCTGCAGAGGTGGTCGTTCAGGCCACTGCGCTCAGGGCCAAGGCTGATGCGCTGGTAGATCCGGTCGCCAAGGCAAAGATGCTTGCAGCAGCTGATCGCCTCGAGGCGCTGACAGTGAAGTACGACCCGGTGGAGCGAAGCTTCTCCTACAAGGCGGGCGAGGGCGAGAAGGTCTTCATCAGTTCGGCTGGCGACGGAGACAACGAATTATTCGGACTGGGGCAAGCCCCCGTGGAGGTGAACCTCGAAACCGGGTTCTACGGTGCCGACATGCCGCCCAACGGCTTGCCGATTCATGACACCGACCAGCACCGCTACGGCATCAAGGTCGAGTTCGATGATTTCAGCAAGGCGTTCACAGTCTCGACGGGGGCCACGGGAGATCAGGCCTCCATCTCGATCAGCGATGCAAGCGACTTGATGGCCACCTATTTCCGCTTTCCGCCAGTCGGCTCAACGCCGATTTCGAAAGTTGTGTCTGACATTCCTGATCGGGGCATTGCGTCATCGCCCGCTGTTCTGGAGGGTGCGCCCATCGGTATGAATACCAGCGGAAAGTTCTCGGTGGATACCCTCAACAACAAGTTCGTCGTCACGATTGACAATGTCACAGGCACTGTCGTGATGCCGCCGCGCGGCGATTACACCATCGACTCCTTCCGTCTGGAAATGGAGCGGCGGATCAACAGCTTGGCCGACAGCCAGGGGCGCACGGTGAGTGGGGTGTCGGTTGCGGTCGAGCGAAACGCGTTGGGACAAAGCTACTTCAAGGTCACGTCCGGAACCAGCGGCAATGCATCCTTCATCAAGATTAGCGCCAACAATATCTGGGGTTTTACAGACGATCAGAGCGCTCGGGGTGAAACCAGTCAATGGACCAACCCGCCGCAGGCGGGCGAGGCGACCTCTGACGGCGGTTTTCGTCCGCTCTACGTCGATCGCGACGGCAGGGAAACGAGTAGTCCGGGCGACTTTGACACGGTCGAAAATCGCAATCTGTGGACGCCCATTTTTCTCGACAAGGGAGAACTCACGTTCGACACCTCCGGAAAACTCGTCTCGCCCGCCAAGGCAATCGCGTTCAATGCCCAGACCATTGGCGACGCCGGCGCAACGCTTGAGTTTGGCATCAACTACGAGGGCTCGACGCAGTTCTCATCGCCGTTCTCGGTGATCGCTCAAAGTCAGGATGGTGCCCCCGAAGGTGACCTGATCGGACTGGATATCAGCGACGCCGGTCTAGTCAGCGCGAACTACTCCAACGGGACTCAAAAGAGCCTTGCGAAAGTGGTGCTTGCCAACTTTTCCGCGCCGACGGGTCTCAGACAGGTGGGCGAGGCAAGCTACCTCGCGACGTCGGCCTCGGGCACGGTGACTGTCGGAGAAGCGGCAACAGCCGGCTTTGGCACGATTCGTGCTGGTGCAAGGGAGCGCGCCAACGTGGATTTGACACAGGAACTGATCGATCTCATCACGGCGCAGCGAAATTTTCAGGCCAACGCGAAAGCGATTGAAACCAACAACACGCTGACCCAGGCGATCATCAACATTCGCAGTTGATGATTGAGGGGTAGGAGCTGATGAGATGGACCGGCTGGCATTCACCTCCCTGAAGTCTGTGAGCGAGGAGCGCGTTCGCCGCGAGATGTTGACCAACGAGTTGGCGAATGTCTCGACGGTCGGGTTCAAGCGCAGCTATGAAAGTGCGGCGCGGACGATCAAGGTGCAGGGGCCGGGATTCGATTCCCGCCTGATGCCAGTCATGGAGCATCGCGACCGGATCAACCTTGAGCCCGGTGTTCGGATGGTGACGGGCCGCAAGCTCGACATCGCTATGGATGGGAGCACGGTCTTGGGGGTCACCGCCCAAAACGGCGACCTCGCCTTCACCCGCCGTGGTGATCTTCGGATCAGTCCCAACGGAACGCTCGAGACGGGATCGGGGCTTGCCGTTCGCGGCCAGAACGGGCTGATCAATGTGCCTGCAGGGTTCGACATCGACGTCAGCCGCGACGGAACCTTGTTCGCGCTGGACCCGAACAATCCAGCCCAACCCGCGATCGAAGTCGGGCGCCTCATGCTTCGGGACGCCAGTGAGACCCCTCTGGGCCGGCGTGAAGATGGCCTCTACAAGCCCTATGCCGACAAGGTCGTCGGCGACGGTGATTTCACCAACGGGCCGGCAGTCGCCTCGGTCACGTCTGGCGCATTAGAGGGGAGCAACGTCTCGCCGATTGAGGCGATGGTCCGCATGCTCGACCAGAACCGCTCGTTTGAAACTCAGATTCGGATCATCAAGGAAAGTCGCGGGCTCGATGAGTCGGGTGCGACGATGTTGCGCTCCCGCTAACGGGTCGCCACCAGGTCTCTGCAGCTAAGCAGGAAGGGATTGAAAGATGGACGCCTCGATGTGGATTGCCAAGACGGGACTCGATGCTCAGCAAAAGCGCATGAGTGTCATCTCGAACAACCTTGCCAACGTCAATACCAATGGCTTCAAGCGCGATCGTGCGCTTTTCGAAGACTTGCTTTATCACAACGTCAAGCAGGCTGGTGGGCAGACATCGGCCACGGAGCAGGCGCCGACCGGCATGATGCTGGGAACGGGTACGCGCGTGGTCGCCACGGAAAAGCTCTACGCGCAGGGAAACCTGATCTCTACGCAAAACGCGCTCGATTTGGCGGTCAGTGGCGAGGGCTTCTTTCAGGTGCTCCAGCCCGATGGAACACTCGCCTACACGCGCGATGGCAGCTTCAAGCTGTCTGCGACCGGGCAGGTCGTCACCGCCAACGGCGCGCTTTTGCAACCGCCGATCGTATTGCCCCCCAATGCGGAAAGTGTGACGGTGGGTGCCGACGGCACTGTGTCTGTCGCGCTGTATGGAGGCGGCCAGCAACAGCTCGGAAATATCCAGCTCGCGCGCTTTCTGAACCCGTCGGGTCTTCAGCCGCTTGGGCAAAACCTTGCGAAGGCCACCGTAGCAAGCGGTCAGCCGCAGGTGGTGCAGCCCGGTCAGAACGGCGGCGGCAAGCTTGTTCAGGGCGCTCTCGAGGCATCGAACGTCAATGTGGTCGAGGAAATGGTCAACATGATCGAGACACAGCGGGCCTACGAGGTCAACTCCAAGGCCATCTCAGCCGCCGACGGCATGCTGCGATTCCTCAACAACAATCTCTGAGTACAACAACGATGAAACGCTTATTGTCTGTTGCAGCGCCGGTCGCGCTTGTGCTGGCCGCCCTGGCCGGGTGTGCGACCAACGAACCCGTGCTGGCACCGAGCCCTGCATTCGCGCCCACCATGCCGGTCGCCGATCCGCCGAGGGTTGCAACGGGCTCCATTTATGCGGGCGGCGTCGACGATTGGTTCGGACGCAAGCGTCAGTACCGGGTCGGAGACGTCCTCACCGTCTTGTTGTCAGAGCGGACGTCGGCTTCGAGATCGTCCGCCACCGACACCTCGAGATCTTCCGAGGCGAGCGCAAAGTCGCCTGCAACATCGGGCTGGCTGTCGAAGCTCAACCTGGGCGCCGAAAGCACCTTGAAAAGTGAGGGCAAGGGGCGGGCGGATCAGTTGGCCGAGCTGTCCGGGGCCATTTCCGTCACCATCTCTGAAGTGCTGCCCAACGGTAACCTCGTTATTCGAGGCGAGAAGCAGCTGGCCTTGAGCGAGGGCAGCGAGTTTGTGCAGGTTGCCGGCATCGTTCGCCCTGAAGATGTCGCACCCGACGGAAGCGTTCAATCTCGTCGACTGGCCAACGCTCAAATCGCCTATCGCGGAACGGGCGAACTGGCCAACGCCTCCAAGGGCGGCTGGGGCACCCAGCTTCTCCACAAGGTTTGGCCTTTCTGATCTGCGTCCCTGCTGAAGGAATCGGCACATGAACCCATTGCTTGAGAACTTTTTCGATCGACTGGCGCGCACGCTGGCGTTGGTGATCGTCTCGCTGTGTCTAATGCCGGCGACGTCTCACGCTGATCGGGTGAAAGACCTGGTGACCGTTGGCGGCGTACGGGCTAACCAGCTCATCGGCTACGGGCTGGTTGTCGGCCTCCAGGGCACAGGCGACGGTCAGGACATCACGTTTACCGGGCAAAGCGTCAGAGCGATGCTAGACCGCCTGGGTGTCAGCGTGACCGCGCCGCTGTCTGACTACGATGCCTCGCGCCTCAATACGGGCGCCATCAACCTCAAGAACGTCGCCGCTGTCATGGTTACGGCTGAACTCCCGCCCTTCGCCAAGCCCGGTCAACGGATCGACGTCAACGTATCGGCGATGGGCAAGGCTGAGAGCCTGCGCGGTGGCAACCTGCTGCTCACCCGCCTACGCGGCGTTGACGGCCAGGTGTATGCCCTTGCTCAGGGGGCACTGACAGTCACAGGCGTCGACGCGGGTGCTGCGGGTTCCCGGGTCTCTGTGGGGGTCACCACCGCTGGACGCGTCCCTGGAGGAGGGCTGGTTGAGCGGGTGGTCGATTCGCCGTTTGAAACCGCCGAAAAAATCATCCTCAATGTCCGAGAGGCCGATTTTTCCACGGCGGCCGCCATCGCTCTAGCAATCAATGAAAAATTCGGCGATGGTGTCGCCAATGCTATCGATGCAGTCACGATCGCCGTTGATGCGCCATCAGGGCCGAACCAGCGCGTGACCTTTCTCAGCATGATCGAAAACCTGGATGTCAAAGCGCCCGAACCGGTCGCTCGGGTCGTGATCAATTCTCGAACTGGCACCGTTGTCATCAGTCGAAATGTTCGAGTCACGGCCGCAGCGGTCACCCACGGATCAATTTCAGTCAAGATTTCGGCGACCAACGAGGTGAGTCAGCCCAACCCATTGGGCGCGGGGCAGACCACCGAGGTAACCAATGCCGACGTTCAGGTATCGGAACAGAAGAACCCGATGGTGTTGTTCCAGGCCGGCGTCGACCTGCGCTCCATCGTCGACGCAGTCAATCAGATTGGCGCAACGCCCTCGGCTTTGATGGCCATTCTCGAGGCACTCAAGAGCTCGGGCAGCCTGCGTGCCGAACTGGTGGTGATCTGACCATGTCTGAGGTCTCGTCACGGGTCAGCTCCCACCTCGACTTCCAGGGCCTGGGCGAACTCCGCGGCCAGGCTCAGCGTCGAGAAGGGGGCGCGCTTCGCGAGGCTGCGCAGCAGTTCGAGGCCATGTTCGTGCAGCAGATGATGAAAACCATGCGCGACGCCGGCTTCGAGGGTGGCGCCTTGGTCGAGTCGCAGGCGATGGAAACCTTCCAATCGATGCACGATCGAGAAATCTCCTTGCAAATGGCGAAGCGAGGCAGCTTTGGCTTGGCCGACATGCTGGTCCGAGCGATGGAGCGGCAGGATGCAGCGCCCGCGGCCGATGTGCTCGCTGCGCGTGAGGCCCAATCGCAGGGTGATTCCGGCATGCGCCTTCGAAAGGCGGGCCTCCCGCTCAATCCCGCCCGCCCGGGTATGGCGCTACAGCCGCCGGAGCCGTCCTTTTCGCTACCCAAGAAGCCAGGTGCCTTCCCGCTGAAGCAGATCTTCACCATGCCAGGCTCGGTGGCCGCGCCCGTGCAACGAGCCGGTGAGTCCCGATGAGCGACCTTATTTCAATTGGCGGGCAGGCGGTTCAGGTCTATCAGCGTGCTCTGGCAACCGTGTCGAACAATATTGCCAACATGGCGACGGAGGGGTACTCCCGCCAGGAGGCGGTGATCGTCGATAACGGACCGCGTCAATCGGGCGTGATGTTTTTCGGAACCGGGTCAAGAATTGATACGGTTCAGCGTCAGTACGACTCATTTGTAGAGTCGGGACTACGCTCCAGTATCAGCGATGTCGAAACGCAAGGACCCCTGGTGGAATACACCGACCGCGTCGTTGACATCATGGGTAGCCAAAAGACGGGCTTATCCACTTCGTTGGACACCTTTTTCGCCTCGGCTAGGGCCCTTTCAACCGATCCCGCGTCGATCGAACTCAGGACACAGTTTCTGAGCGAGGCCGAGGGCTTGAGCGCCCGGTTTCGCTTCCTCAATGGGCAGTTCGCAACGCTTGAAAGCGAAACCGCCGAGGCGGTCCGGGTTGAGGTGGCGAGCATCAATACGCTGGCGCTTGAGTTGGCCACAGTCAATCGTCAACTCGATCGAAAGTCGATCGTCAGTCAGCAAGCCCCAGCGCTTCTCGATCACCGCGACCAGCTTCTGCGCGACCTCGCGAAGCTCGCTCGCATTCGTGTGACCGAAAGCGACAATGGTTCGGTTGATGTGAGCCTTGGGGCGTCGGCGAATGAAGGGCGAATCGTTGCTGGGCGTGATGCTCGACTTCTGGAGGCATCATTTGACGAGCAGACGCTCGGAGTGAAGCTGATTGTCGATCCCACTGGTTCTCGCGAGACGGTAAGCGGCGTCAACAGTGGCGTCCTTGGAGGGCTGATCTCGTTTCGGGATCAAATACTGGCGCCCGCCGTATCGCAGCTGGACTACCTCGCTCAAACCATGGTGACCCACTTCAATTCGGCTCACGAGGTGGGAATGGATGCGGGGGGAAAGCTTGGTCGGGATTTGTTCACGATTGATCCGGTGTTTGAGCTGCAGTCGCCCACCAGCAAGACGCCTATCGCGGTTCAGTGGGAGGTGGTCGATCCTACCGCCACGCAGTTTCACGATATCGAGTTGACCTTCGATCCGAATACCAAGCTCTGGACAGCAAAGGACCTCATCAGCGGAGAGCAGGCCCGGGGCGAAGAAACCATGAGCCTGAACGGCATGATCATTCGTCTGGATGGCAACCCGACCGGGCCGGAGCTTCGCGTACTTGAAGCGACCAGCCGGCCCGCCGCGGGCATTCGCCGCTTGATTGATGATCCTCGTGATGTCGCGGCGGCGTCTCCCGTTCGCGTGATCGAAAATCCGTCCAATCCGAGTGGCGCTGACGCCGTGATTGCCTGGCAACCCGACCAGCGCGACTCGCTGGCGCTGCGCAGTGTCGCTAATTTCCCCCCGAGCAGTGCCTGGCAAACGGAAGGAATCTCGATCGAGAATACCGCTAGCCGCCCCGCCAGCCTGATCGGGCAAATTCCTGCAGGGTTTTCCGAGGTTTCTCTCCAGTTGCGCAGTGCGATTGAGCTGCCGATGGACATCCAGATTCTCACCCGAGATGGGCGGCATATTGCGGGTCGATCCTTGACCGACCTCGAGCGGGATGCCTTGATTGATCCGTCCGCCGGCTTTGACCCCGGTGCCACATATTCCGACGCCTACCTCAATGGTGCGGGCGACTCGGGCTATCTTGGCCTTGATATTTTCTATGGCGCTCGGGCTCAACCCCGAGAACTCGACATCCGAAATTTCGAGGGCCGTGTCACTGGCACCGAGATCCTGCCGGCCCTCTTGCAGTCCCGCGCGATCCCCGACCAGGTCATCGCCGGCGGTGCTGTCCTGATCGACGCCGGCGCACTGACCCTCAACGGTCACGCACTGGGCGAATTGGTGACGACCGCGACCTCAACGAGCCTCCAGGCCAGTGATGTGGCCGCCTGGTTGAGCGCCGAAGTGGCGCGCCTTGATCTCGGGGCAGAGGTGAAGGTTTCCGCGATCAATGAGTTCCGTATTCCACCGTCGCAGCTCAGCCTCGACAAGGATTTGACGATCAACGGGATTCCCCTGCTTCCGGCCAGTTCTGGCACCCCTCAGGATCTTGCAGCATTGGCGGAGCTGATCAATGACGCGCAGGGGTTCACGAACGTTCAGGCTTACGTCGGGGTGGACGGCGAGTTGGTGCTCTCGAACGCATCGGGACATGAAGGCGAGGATATCCGGATCGGCCCCGACAACGGGGAGTTCGACGGCGCATCGAAGAGCGCCCTGGGCGAATTTTCCGGGCGCCATTCAGGGCAACTTCGGATTGAGGCAGTGGGTAGTGCTGCCGACGTCCATCTGGGCATTGGTGCGCAGGGGAGCCCGTCAGATTTGGCCAAGCTTGGATTCTCGACCGGCGTCTGGATTGACGGGCAAGTTCCCGAGGACCTGATCGTGCTGACTACCGGCGAGGGATCTGGCCCGCTGTCGGCAGAGTTTGTTGAAGGGGCCCCGGCGGCCCTCCCGTTTTTGCGTGATCGCACGCTCGAATTGACATTCATCAGCGATACGCGCTGGCAACTCCTTGATACGGATACCAATACAGTGGTCGCGGAACGTGACTACGATCCGGTCAACGGTGTCCACTATCGCGGCCTGCATATCGGTCTATCCCGTCCCCCGGTGCAGGGCGATCGCTTCATCATTGACGGTAATCAGGATGGTGTGGGCGACAACGCCAACATCATTCGCTTGGCAGGACTGGAAAAATCGCGGGACATGATCCCCGGCGGGCGAACCCTTCCTGAGGCTTGGCTGGACCGCCTCAATGCGATCGGCAATCTGGGGAATCAGGCCAAGATCGCCCAGGCTGCGTTAACGGTTGTCAACCAGCAGGCCGTCGAGGCGCGTGACAGGGTTTCTGGCGTCAGCCTCGACGAGGAGGCGGCAGATCTCATTCGGTTTCAGCAGGCGTATCAAGCCTCGGCGAAGGTCATTCAAATGGCCAACACCCTATTTGATGCCATTTCGGCGATTCGATAATGAAGATCTCAACAAACCAGTTTTTTGAGCGAGCCCTGTTTCAAATGACCGAGCGACAAAATTCCTTGTCGCAGGTGCAGGCGCAATTGTCGACCGGCAAGCAGATCGTTCAGCCCAGTGATGAGCCCGATCGGGCTGGCGCGGTGTTACGGATCAAGTCGATTGTCGATCGCCAGGATCGCCACCTGGAAGCGCTGATTGCCGCCAAAAATCGGCTCGGTTCAGAGGAGGGCGCATTGCAGGACGCCAGCAATCTGCTGGTTCGTATCAAGGAACTGACCTTGCAGGCGGCCAATGATACTTACGACACTGGAAACCGCGAGGTGATCGCGATCGAAATCGATGGTCTGCGGGAGCAGTTGCTATCCATTGCCAATGCCCGGGATACCCAGGAGAACTACTTGTTTGCCGGGTCCCGTGTTCGCACCCAGCCCTTTCAGGCCGACGCCGACGGCGTGATTCAATATGCGGGCGATCAAACCCGGATGGAGGTGGCAGTTGGCGATCACCGCGACATCAACTTGAACCGCAGCGGCACTGATATTTTTTCCAACCTTGAGCGTCCGGCAACCATTCCTGGCGAGCCCGAAATGGCAGTCGGTTTTTTTGACGCTCTGCAGCAAGTCTCGCAAGGTATTCGCGAAGCAGACCATAGCGTGATGCAACGGGGTGTGGGCGAGCTGGACAAGATGATTCGGGGCATCGGCTATGCGATCTCTGAAGTGGGCACTGATCTTGGCGTCGCCGAGATGCAGGTGGATATGGTCGAGGAAACCAAATTGCAAATGAAGGCTGTGCTCTCAAACGTCGAGGATCTGGACTACGCGGAGGCAGTCACGCGGATGCAAAAGCAGGCGATGGCGCTCGAGGCCGCGCAGCGCAGCTTTGCCCAGATTTCCCAACTGAGCCTGTTTCAGTACATCCGATGAGTCAGCCTGATCGAATTGCTTGCGCCATTTTCAAATTGGGCGCTACTTGTGTTTCAGAATAGCGACCTCGGGAGTTGAATTGTGACGACTGATATCACCACTGCGCTCAAGGCGGGATCTGGAATTGATATCAAGACCTTGGCCCAGAACCTGACCGATGTCGAAAAAAAGCCGCGGCAGGAGGCCATCCAGGCTCGAATCGACAAAAGCGAGCAACGTATCTCGGGTTATGGCGCTGTCATGTTCGGCCTCAAGCAATTTCGGGAGGCTTTTGCCAATCTCAACGACCGGTCCGACTTCAGTGGCGCTACCGTCCGCAACAGTGCCCCGCTGGCGTTCGAGGCGTCTGCGGGAGCCGAGGCAACTTCGGATCAGCACAGTGTCGAGGTGATCTCGCTCGCGCGGGGCCAGATTTCCCGGAGCGGTTCGTTTTCTGCGGCCAACGTCACCCTCAATGGCGGGAATGCGTTCAGCCTGGATATCAACCTCGGCGGAACCGTCACCAACGTGAGCGTGACCCGTCGCTCGCCAGAGGGCGTGGTGGACGCCATCAACAGCAAAAGTGCCGCGACAGGCGTCAGTGCGCGACTTGTCAACACGGGCGACCCCAACAACCCGATCACGATTGTTCTGACGGGCGAGTCAGGTGCCGCCAACGCTTTCACAGTTACTCAACCCCCAGGGCAGGCTCCCGTAGCAGGTTTGTCCTTCAACACCCGTCTTCAGACTGCAACCGATTCAAGCGCCGTCATCGATGGCATTGCGGTCTCGAGGCCCGACAATACGATCGAGGATGTTATCCCAGGGGTCAAACTTGAACTCCTGGCGCCGACCAGCACCGGGCCGGGAACCTTGACAATCGGGCGGGACACAGGACCTGCCAAGGCAAAGATCGAAGCCTTGGTGTCGGCCTACAACGATCTTCAGGATTTTCTGAATACCTTGGGTGATCCCAAGTCTGACGACGAAGAATATGGTGGCATCCTGGAGAACGATTCGGTCCTTCGCTATGTGCGGGATCAGGCTCGCTCGATGGTGATCGCCACATCGTCGACGCCGGCCGGAACGGTGAGCGCCTTGCGCGACATTGGCGTCGCGCTCGATCGTGACGGTAGGTTGCAAATCGATCAAATCAAGCTCGATGTATCGTTGCTGGCCCGTTTCGACGATATCGCTATGGCCTTCAGTGCCAATACTGAAAACCAGACCATGCTCGGCGACCTGCCGCGCGGCCTGGCGGGAGATGCGCTTAAAAAGCTCGACGGGATCATGGCAAACAACGGCCCGATTCTTTCGCGTAATGCGTCAGCTAATTCACAGTTAACCGATGCGCAAGAGGATCTGGCGGATCTCGAGACCCGTATGTCCGATACCTACGACCGCTACCTCAACCAATTCGCGGTGATGGATGGTCTTGTATCCCAGATGAATTCGCTTAAAGAGTCACTCAAGAACCAATTTGAGGGGCTGGCGGCCATGTACACGAACAAGTAAGCGCTGCCCTGACCACCCGCTAAAGTTCGCCTCGCTCGCGCCGACTCCCACCTGGAGGGAAGGTTTCGGCGCTGCCGGCGTTTTCGTTTTTTCAGCCCGCGACCGCCCGATTGCGTCGATTATCGGCATTCGCCCGCGTGCGATTGCCCGTTGCGTGAGGTTCGAATGTCAACAGTTCAGGCAAGCGCCTTGGTTGCGATGGTGGGGCAGTCTGCTGCGGCGGTGCAAAGCGGGGCGAGGCAGGCGGCTCATCAGGCTACCTCCGCAACGCCGGTACAGAAAGTCGTTGCGTCTGCAGTCGTCGAGAAGCCCGCAGCAGTTCGGGAGCCGCCGCCTCAGGTCGACCCTGCGCGAATGCGAGAGCGCCTTGAGAAAGTTGTCGACGAATTGAATTCGATGATCAAGAGCGGAAACCGAGATCTCGCCTTCGGAGTCGATCAGGTGGCTGACCGCTTTGTCGTGACTGTCAAAAATTCGAATGACGGCGAGGTGGTCAGGCAAATCCCAGGCGAGGACGTTCTCCGGATTGCGCACCGTATGGAAGCGCTCAAGGGATTGTTGTTCGAAGATTTATTTTGACATCGAGCGCAAAGCCGGACCTAAAGTCTGACTAAAACGCGCCGATTCAAGCAGTGAGAGCGGCATTCCCGCTCGCACATCAAAGGGTTCTCACTCTTTTTAGGGGGTTCAATCATGGCTGTTGTTAATACCAATGCAAATGCGCTTAACGCGCAGAACTCGCTGCAGACCACGGCTCGATCTTTGAGTTCGGCCATGCAGCAACTGTCGACCGGCAAGCGTATTAACGCAGCCAAGGATGACGCCGCGGGCCTGGCAATCAGCACCCGGATGACCGCTGACTTGCGCGGCATGTCCATGGCGATCAAGAACTCCAACGACGGCATCTCGATGATGCAAACTGCTGAGGGTGCCCTCGGTCAAGTGACCAACATGCTACAGCGCATGCGGGAACTGGCGGTGCAGTCGTCAACGGGTAGCATGACCTCGGCGAATCGGAAGCAGCTTCAGGCCGAGTTTGATCAGTTGGTTGCTGAGATTGACAACGTCTCTCAAACAACGAATTTCAACGGTATCAAACTTCTCGATGGCACTGCCGATGGCGTGAAGATTCAGACTGGCGTCAATCAGGGCGACCAGGTTGCCGTGAGTATCGCATCAGCGTCGAGCAAGTCGCTGGGTATTCAGGGCTACGCGGTACAAGGCGAATTGCAGTCGGGCCGTGTTGGCGACATGTCCGCCGTGGAATATAACGATGTGCTGATCAACGGCAAGGCGTGGGCGGCGGACGACTATACCGCAGCGACGGCTACCGCGTCTGATTTGGCTTCGACCATTAACGCCAATACCGGAGCGACCGGTGTGCGCGCCACGGCCTACAACGTCGTGAAGGGCTTCATGCCGACAGTGTCAAGCTTCTCGGAAGGTGACCTGCAAATCAACGGCACCGATGTGCGGGCGGCTGGCAGCGTGGAAGAACTGGTCTCAAATATTAATCGTGATATTGACGGTATCACTGCGGCGCTCGATACGGACGGAACCATCGTTTTGTCGAACGACACTGGAGATGATATTACGATCGCCGGTACGGCGCCGCTCACCGCGGGTTTTGATGCCACGGGTGGCCTGGACGGCGCCGGGACCTACTCGGGTTACGTTGCACTGGAAAGCGTCGATGGCTCAGCCATCTCACTGGAGGTTCGGAATCCGTCGACGGGGTTCAGTTCCGGTGGCGGCGAACTCGACGATCTGGCGCGCATGGGTTTCAATAGCGTTGGGGACGACGGGTCGGTCACTGGTCAGCAGGTGATGTGGTACAACGTCAGCAACACTGATGACCGCTTCGGCAAACTCACGCTCGATGATGCGGTACAAATCAACGGCGTTAAGGTGGGTGTTTCCTCGGATGGATCCGCGGCGGCCAAGGCCTCTGCGATCAACGCCATTTCCGGGGAAACCGGTGTCGAGGTCAGCGCGTATACCGAGGTTGTTGTTCAACTGGATTTCGATACAGGCATTGATCTGACCGTTTATGACGATGGCACGACTAACGAGTTCAGTATCAATGGCACGGTGATCGACCTGACGGACATCGACGGCGCGGGTACGCAGGCCAGCAGCCTGAATGATGTGATTTCCGCGATTGAATACTACGGTCCCCAGGGTGTGACCGCCTCTGCGACGGCGGACGGCGAACTGAAACTGGTTTCCGACACCGGTCAAAATATTACGATCGTCGACGATGTCGGAACCTTCGTTCAGGCGTTTGACGATGCCAATGCGCCAACGATCGGTACCCGCAGCTTGCAGGCGGAAGACGCTTTCGATAACACCTATGGCGGCGATGACGGCAATGGCGGTGGTGACACCGACTTCACTGACGGGCTCACGTCCACGGCGGATGCGGACTTCACCGATGGCGTGACTTTCGGCGGCCGTCTGACCCTTTCTTCGGATACTGGTGCTGAAATCAACATCAAAGGTGATTACCAGTCGCTTCGTAAGCTCGGCCTGAACGAAATGGGCGGCTCCGACTCCAGCGTGGGCGGCGCGCTGACCATTTTGACGCAAGACGCAGCTGGCGCTGCGATCACCAAGCTTGATGAGGCGATCGACAACGTTGCGATGGAGCGTGCCACGCTTGGCGCCTTCCAAAACCGGCTGACCGCAGCCGTTGATAACCTGAGCTCAACCAGCACCAACCTGGCTGAAGCTCGCAGCCGTGTGCTCGATGCCGACTACGCTCAGGTGACAACGGAACTGGCTCGCGCCCAGATCATTCAGCAGGCGGGTACTGCCATGCTCGCGCAGGCGAACCAGATGCCGCAGATGGTTCTGGGTCTGTTGAAGTAAGTTTGGCGAGCCAGCCGCAAGGCTGGCTGTCCATGCGCCTGTAATTTTAGGGCGCATTCAAACCCCGGCCGGGAGGCGACTCCCGAGCCGGGGTTTTTCGTTTCGGTCCCGGGAGGGCCGCATAGCCCTCGCGGCGCACGCGCGCGAGGGCATTTAACGATTGGCCCGGAATTTGCGGAGTGTCGGACAGAGCTTCCGACCGTGGGTGTTTTGACATGGCACGGTGGTTGCTTATCAAGGGACTACCGAACCAGGAGGCAATCCATGACACATCCGGCAAACAGCAATTCAGTGTTTCACAGCGCTTCGAGCGAGTCATCTGCCTCCGGGCAACTGACTCCCGATCAGATTCGACTCACCATTCAGCGTTTCATTGCTGATGCTGACGTCGATACCGCAAGTTCTCTCGCTCAAGAGGGGCTTGTGGCCTATCCCGATAACGAGGGCGTCCTGGCGATTTCCAGCCTGGTGGCCTGCGTTCGCGGTGAATGGGATCGGGCTGTCGATCTTTTGACGCGTCTGATCGCGATTCAGGGCGATCGGGCATCCGAATTTACCAAGATGATGTTCGAGCGGGCGAAAGCTTGCAGCGGCGCGGCATTGCCGGCGCAGCGGCAAGAATCTGCCACGGTCTCGTACACCGGCAACTAAGGAGAGCCTGAAATGCCAGTGATCAATACCAACGTCAAGTCGACCCTCGCGAGCGACGCGCTCAGGGTCAACGAGCGCTCGCTGAGCGCGGCCATGCAGCAATTGTCAACCGGCAAGCGAATCAACTCTGCCAAAGACGATGCTGCAGGTCTCGCCATCAGCACGCGAATGACCGCTGACTTGCGCGGAATGTCGATGGCGATGAAGAACGCCAACGATGCGATCTCGATGATGCAGACCGCCGAGGGCGCGCTCGGAGAAGTGACGAACATGCTGCAGCGCATGCGCGAACTCGCGGTGCAGTCTTCCACGGGTAGCATGACCTCGGCCAACCGCAAACAACTGCAGGCCGAGTTCAATCAACTGGTCGCGGAGATCGACAACACCGCCCGCGTGACCAACTTCAACGGCATCAAGTTGTTGGACGGTACTGCGAGCGGTGTTGCGATTCAGACCGGTGTCAAAGAAGGTGATCAGGTCACGGTTGCGATCAAGTCGGCTTCCAGCAAGGCTCTGGGTATTCAGGGCTATGCGATTCAAGGCGAGCTGCAGTCGGGTCGGATTGGAGACCTCTCAAACGTTGAATATGACGATGTCATGATCAACGGGCGGGCATGGGCCAAGACGGACTACACGGCGGGCAGTGCGAATGCGTCCGAGTTTGCGTCGATCATCAACGACAACACCGGTTTGACCGAGGTTCGCGCCACTGCCTACAACGTGGTGAAGGGCTTTCTGCCAACGGTGTCGAGTTTTTCAGCGGGAGACCTGGCGATCAATGGCACGGATGTTCGCGCCGCAGGCAGCGTTGAAGAACTGGTCGCTAATATCAATCGCGATGTCAGTGGCATCACGGCTGTGCTGGAGAAAGACGGCACCATCAACCTGTCGAACAACACAGGCGATGACATCGTTATTTCCGGCAATGCGCCCTTGACGGCGGGCTTCGATGATTCGGGTGGCCTCGCCGGCGATGGCACGTTTACCGGCTACGTGGCGCTGCAGAGTACCTCGGATGAACCCATCTCGATTGAAGTTCGCAACCCGACCAATGGTTTCGAGTCGGGCGGCGGCTTGCTGGATGATCTTGGCCGAATGGGCTTCAACGAGGTCAAAGCCGATGGCTCTGTCACCGGACAGCAGGTGCTCTGGTACAACGTGACCGATGATGCCGATCGCTTCGGCGCACTCACGCGGGATGATGATGTCCAGATCAACGGCGTCAACATCGGAAACTCTGCGGACGGCTCGGCTGCAGCCAAGGCCTCGACCATCAACCTCGTGACTGCGGACACCGGCGTTCAGGCGACCGCCTACACCGAGGTGATTGTCAAGCTCGACTTTAGCAGCACCACCGACCTGACCACCTTCGACGGTACGACGGCCAAGTTCAGCGTCAACGGTACGGTGATCGACCTGACCGACATCGATGGTGCCGGCACGCAGGCGACCAACCTGAACGACGTGATCGCCGCGATCCAGTACGCAGGCCCTCAGGGTGTCAGCGCGACCGCCACGGCGACCGGCGAGTTGAAGCTGACCTCGGATACGGGTCAGAACGTCACGATCATCGATACCTCGGGTACGTTCGTGAGCGCGTTTGACGATTCGGCCCAGCCGACGATCGGAACACGTACGCTCGCAGCGGAAGACGCCTTCGACAATACCTGGACAGGTGCTAACAGCGCAGGTGGCGGCGATAGTGATTTCTCTGACGGCTTGGATGTGGCCACCGGCTCAGACATTGACTTCACCGATGGTGTTACCTTCGGCGGACGCCTGACGCTCTCTTCAACGGTGGGTGCCGAGATCAACCTCAAGGGCGATTACATTTCGCTGCGCAAGCTGGGCTTGAACGAGATGGGTGGTTCGAGCTCCAGTCTGGGGGGCGCGCTGACGATTCTGACGCAAGAGTCGGCCGGCAATGCGATCACCAAGCTTGACGAGGCGATCGACAATGTCGCGACCGAGCGGGCGAACCTGGGTGCCTTCCAGAACCGCCTGACGGCAGCCGTGGACACCCTGTCCTCGACCAGCACCAACCTGATGGAAGCGCGCAGCCGGATCCTGGACGTCGACTATGCTCAGGCGACGACCGAGTTGGCCCGCTCGCAGATCATCCAGCAGGCGGCCACGGCGATGTTGGCGCAAGCCAATCAGGCGCCTCAGCAGGTGCTCAAGTTGTTGCAGTAAGCGCTCTAAGCGATCGGGCCGCCGACGGCTCGATCGCCTTCGATTCTCTCATTGCAGGCAGTTGATTCGCCCGGGTTCGGTCTCCTCCGAGTCCGGGCATTTTTGTTACACCCGCAGGCAGGTCGGTAATCATTTTTTCCGGTGTCTTCGGGGCCTATACTGCGGTGCGGTTCCTTCGTTGAGTGCCAGTCGGTTGTCGCGTTCGCCAGTGCGCGGATGCGTTGTCCTGATAGGCAAGTCAGGGCGGTCGAACAACACGAGCAGCAACAGTCGGGGGGCGCCTGCCTATGCGAGTGGCATCGTCTGCGATCAAGTCCGCTGACGAGAAATGAAACCTAGGAGTCGACTGGTCTCATGCAGAAACCAGATCGGTCACGCGAGGTTCATCGGGACGACTGAATGGTTATCTCAAACCTCACAAACGGCCACTACTATGAGCCCGTCAACACTGCGGTAACGTGGACTGAGGCGCTCAACCTTGCGGGTGCTAAAAGCTACCTTGGGCTCAAGGGCTACCTTCTCACGGTTACAAGCACCGAGGGCAATCAGTGGGCGACAAACTTTGTCAGCACCTCGATCACCACAGGTTGGGACAGTGGTTCAGTTTGCCTTGCCGCTTCGGATTACGTCAGCGAGGGCACCTGGAAGTGGATGGGGGGCCCGGAGAATGGCAGCACCTTCTGGCTAGGCGCATCGACAGGATCGACCGTCAACGGCCATTTCAACGCCTGGATCGTTTCTTATATTCAGAACGAGAACAGCGCAGGGGGTATGAGCGGTTCGTGGTTGAACCCGAGCGACTCGGGTGCTTCGCATTCATCGATGCCTACTACGCTAACCCAGTTCCCAATTGGGACGATACTTACTCCAACCAGCGGCGGCAGCAAGACGGATTATTTTGGTCATTTACCAAAGCTCTACGTTGAAATGAAATTTGGTTACTAATAAATTTGGATTTTGACCATGATTAAAATTTTTTTTTCATTTGAAACGGATTATGGCAAGTTCCAAGATGCTCTCTACCTGCCGGACGATCACGGGTTATCTGACGCCGAGATCGAGGCCATGAAACAGCAGCGCCTCACTAACTGGCTTGCTGTTCTTGAGGCGCCGCCAGAATTTGGTTCGACCCTAATCGGACCTATTACAACCTATGCGAACCCTGTGCATTTGGCTGAAGACTCTTTGGTTTTCGGGCAGTTGACGAGGTCAGTCGTGGGCGATTCGAATGGTCAGGTGAGTTACTGGCTGGACGGGCCTCCAATTTCGGGGTTGAATATTGAGAATTCAGGCGCGTGGATTTTCAACGCAGGAGACGTTGCCTACCAACATCTTTCCGCCGGACAGATTTATCAATTGTCGGTGAAGTACCGGGTGAATGATTTAAGCGGCGCGTCTGATAGCGAGACGCTTTTAATTTTGGTTGTGGGGACGAACGACGTACCAGTTGCGACCTATTCGCCTTTGTTGTCGGTGTTCGAGGGCGGGGCGATTTATGGGCAATTGACTTCGGTGGACGTTGACGTGGCCAGCACAGCGGTTTACCAGCATCTGGGAGCTCCGCTTCCGGGTCTCACTATCAGCAATTCGGGCCAGTGGTCGTTCAACGCTTCGGACCCGGCTTACCAATGGTTAGGCGATGGGCAGCCGCTGGAGCTGGCGGTTAGCTACGGTGTGATCGACGATCAAGGGGCAATGAGCACCGGCGAATTCACAATATTAGTTACCGGTACGAGCGGGTTCGCCGATGCTGGTGAGACAATTGATTTGGGGGTGATCAAAGGGTTAAACCTCAGGCTGATAAACCCGGTTCAGAGCAATGGAAAAACGTATTACTTTCTTGACGCGTCACCGGGCGATTCGTACACCAATGACTATCTTAAACATCAACAACTCGACGACTTGCTGAATAACGGGGCCGACACAACGGATACGCCATTGGGGCAACGGGGTGTCGACGATGCGCGCTCGATAGTCGTAGGTGATTACACGCTGGTCCTGCCAACCCGGCAAGAATTGCAGGCACTCTTTGATGATCCCTCCGTCGCTCGGACTGCAGGTGGGGGTATAGCCGGTTGGTCCCCCTATCATTACTGGTCATCATCGGCCACTGCTGCGGACTGGCATTCGACGTGGTATGGGTTTCTGAACGGCTCTTCAGGGGCTTATCCTGATTATTTTTCGGCGGCCATGGTTACTTTTCAGGTGATAGGGCCCGGCACTTCGGATGGTTCTGGCCCCGCCGCTGAATGGATCACCAGTCCCAATTTCCACCCCATCGATCCAACGGTGGGCTTAAGCGGCTTAATGGGCGCCCCATCGGTGACCGTCCATCGTTCCGGTTTGAGCGAGATTGGGGCCATGCCCGGGGATTTTGTTCGTCTGGAACAAAAGGGCTCGTTTCGTCCGGATTTGCAAACTTCAAGTTCGTCCAGTAGATTGGCGGCCGTTTTTATCGATGCCGATGGCTCGGTTGTCGCCCCGGATACATTCATTGGCCTTGCTGATGTTTACAGCAAGGGATCGCAGGGGCTTTCAGGTCAGATATATTCAGGGTATTTTGACTCCAATTCAAATCGGTTGGCTTGGTTCGATACTGCGGTGCCCAGGCTTAGTACGTCCTTTGCTAATGGAACTGTAGATAATATATCGATTGGCGACTTTGGAGATCAGTATTCAATTCGTTACGTGGGGTACTTCCGGCCGGTGGAAAGCGGGGCTTATGGCTTTCAAACGACATCCGACGACGCTTCGTACGTGTGGATGGGTCGGGCTGGCGAGGATCTGCGTAGTTTGGAAGTTCGGAAGGGGCTTGACCCACAGTCGGGGCTAGTTGTTGGAAATAGTGGTTGGTACGGTCCTCGTTCAGTGGTTGGTGCGACGCAGGTGGTGGAAGCGGGTCAGATCTATCCCATCGTGATTAATTTTGGCGAGGACGGGGGTGGAGGTTCTTTGTCGTTTGAGTTCAAGGGGCCCGGGCAAAACGTCTTTACTTCAGACCTGACTGGTCAGTTTTTTACGGAAGAGGGGCTCGGTAGCCTTTCGATTCCAGCCGATTTCGAACTCGCGGCGTCGCCCGTACTCATGCGGGTTCCAACGGGGGCCGTATCGATCGCATTTGCAGCCATCGACCCATACAACGCAGACAACACCGACCCCGATGGCGATTTCGGTGTCTTGATCAGCCGGGTGACACCCGCTGACGCGCTTGAAGCCGGAGAGATGTTTTTTGGCGGCGCCGGCGACGACAGCATCCGTGCTGGCGCGGGGAACGATTCCCTCTACGGCGGCGACGGGCGGGATACCTTGCTCGGGGAGGCCGGTGACGATGCGTTTTTCCACGGACCGGAGAGCGACTGGTTCGATGGCGGCGAACAACGGCGCTTGCCGTGGTTCCTGTGGGGCGGGGACTATGACCGGATCGATTACAGCGATAGCCCTGGCATCGTGGTCGATCTGGGCCGAAGGACCGTCGAGGTGGCGGGAGAGTGGGCGACCGACCGCTATCGGGGGGTTGAGGAGCTTCGTGGCGGTCTCAATGCACCTGACCGCGTGTTCGGGCGGCTGTCGTCAAGTCCGCTGGAGGCCCTGGAGGGGGGAGCGTCGATTTCCCTGATCTTGCAGGGCGGAAACGACACCGTCGATGGCTCGGTGTACGGGCCAGAGCAATTCTGGTCGATGGGTCCCGCGGTTCACTACAGTTGGTCCGGTTCGCCAATCACCGCAGTTTTTGCCGGTAATTGGGGAATGGTTGGATACGGCAGCACTGCGGGCGGGCAATTGGCCGGAGTCGACACCCTCAAGAATATTCGGACTTTAGGCACCACGGCCTTTGACGACCTGATTGATCTGCACGCGGCGACCACCAGCAACCTGGGCTATGCGATGCCCGCCTTGGGCGACAAGGCACCATTCAATGTGCTGCTGGGGTTCGGTGGCCAGGACACGTTGCGGGGCAACGGCGCCACCCTTGCCGATTTCAGTGCGGTCGATCAATCCTCGACAGGCCAGGGGGTCTCGATCAGCCTGGCCGGCCTGGAGAGCAACGCTGTCGAGCGGACCGTCAATCTCTCCGGTCTCCAGTCTTCAGGTGTGACTGTAGGCAGTTTGACCTTCAGTGGGTTGGTGGGTGTGATCGGCACGCGGTTCAGCGACACGCTGACGGGCGGTGCGCGCGAAGCTGAGTTCTTCAACGGCGGCCCAGGAGACGACTGGATTGACGGTGGGGCGGGCTACGACCGGGCCGAGTACGGTGCCGACTCGGGGGGAATCACCGTCCGCCTCGCGGTAGGAACCGTCACGACGACGTCCCAAGGGACCGATTCCCTGCGCGGTATCGAGGCGGTGGCCGGATCGGCGCACGGCGACCTGTTCGACGCGACGGGTTTCGTCTCGTCAGGCAGCGGCGCTCAGTCCGGCGCTATCAATGTTGGCAATCTCTCTGGTGCGCTGAATGAGTTTCGCCCGAGTGGGGGCCAGGACACCGTGATCGGAAATGGCAATACGCGCCTCAGCTATGAAAACAGCATGTTGGCGGTGGTGGTTGATCTCGCCGCAGGGATCGCCGATGCAAGCCGGATCGAGGATCGGTCGAGCGCGCTATACGCATCGGTGGGCCGCGACGTGTTCTCTGGGGTTTCAGCAGTTCGTGGTTCGTCCTACGACGACAGTTTGTTCGGGGGCGATACGGGCCGGACAACCGATGGGTCTTTCATCGAGGTTCTGGAGGGCGCGGCAGGCAACGACCTGATCGACGGACGAAATGGCCTTGACTACGCCGCGTATGTCTTGTCGCCTGGAGGCATCGAGGCGGACCTGCGAAAGCCGAGCGATCAGGTTCAGGACGGCTGGTCATTTCTAGACCCAGAAACGGGGCTGGGCGGGGTCTGGTACGACACGCTTTTGAACATCGAGGGCATTCAGGGCAGTGCCTACGATGACACCGTAATTGGCGGGTCAACGGCGCTCTATGTGGTTGGTGGTCGTGGGGCCGATCGGATCAGCGCGAGTACCGGTCCGATCGAGATCTTGTTCACGCTCGATCCTGGGGCTGTAGTCGTGAACCTGGCCGGGGCAGTGGATGGCTCGCGCCCCCTCAGTTCGGGGTTCAACGGCGCAGCGCTCGATGGCTGGGGAAGCCTGGACCTGCTGCTCAATGTCTCCGCCGTGGAAGGTTCGGCTTACGCGGACCTCATCACCGGGGGGGCCTCGGCTGATTCGCTCGACGGACGCGCAGGCAACGACACTCTCGACGGCGGTGATGGCGTTGACCTGGTTGAGTACGACAACGCCAGCTTTGGTGTGAAGGTAGACCTCGCGGCGGAGCTTGCATCCGACGATGGCGTCGCGCTTACGAGCGGTGACTGGGCTCGTGGCGTTGACGTTCTGCGCAACATCGAAAATGTGCTCGGGGGGAAAGGGAGCGATTCAATTGCCGGCGATGGGTTGACCAATCGGCTCGATGGTGGTGCCGGGAATGACACGCTGAGGGGTGGTGCCGGCGATGACATTCTCCTGGGTGGTCTGGGCAATGACTGGCTTTACGGAGGGGATGGAAGCGACCAACTGTTGGGCGGTGAGGTTCGTAACCTGCCGTGGCTCTCCTCGCTGGGGGACTACGACCGCATCGATTACAGCGCTACGGCTGGGATCCAGCTTGACTTGGCCGAGCGCAGCGTCACCGTGTCCGGCGAGTCGGGCTCTGACACATTCGATGGGGTTGAAGAGATTCGGGGCGCCACCGGGCGGTCAGATCTGGTCACGGGCATGGTGGCCCGAGACAGCGACGATGCGATGGTCGCCGGGCGCTCGCTGACCATCGCCCTGATGGGGGGCAGCGATCGGGTTGAACTTGATCCAGTGGGGTTTCAGCAACCCTGGAATGACGGTGTCAGTGTCCTGTACTTCTGGGCGCAGGGCGGCATCCGTCTGAACTACTCAGGAGACCAGGCGCAGGTCACCTACGACGCAATCGGATCACAGCAGGCCGGTGTCGATACCCTGGTTCGGGTGCCCACGGTCGGCGATTCGCCCGGAAGCGACCTGTTTGATCTGAGTGGGGCTACCCGTTCCCACCGCGGCACAGCCGACCCGCTTCCGGCCTCCTGGGGATGGCATACGGTCCTGGTTGGTCGAGGCGGCGATGACACCGTCACGGGCAACGGCTACACCTTTGTCAATTTCAGTACACCCGACGCCTCGACCTCTGGGCAAGGTGTGCAGGTGGATCTGGGGGCGCAAACCACCACGGTGTGGATGCCGCACCTGACGACTCTGGGTGCGAATGCAGGCAGCGTCACCTTGTCGGGTATCCGCGGCGTGATCGGGAGCAACTTTGCAGACACGCTCCTTGGAGGCGGTGCCGGCGAATACGAGTACTTTCGCGGCGGCGGTGGCGACGACTCCATCGTTGGCGGTTCCGGATTTGATCGCGCGGCTTACTCGGGGGCCGGCGGCATTCAGGTCATGCTTGCGCAGGGGCTCGTATATGCCGGTTCGCTTGGCACCGATACGCTGCGATCGATCGAGGCCATCGACGGTTCCGCAGGTGACGACAAGTTTGACGCGACCGGGTTCGGAGGATCCTTCCAGTCTGGGGCCAATACGGGAAGCTACTGGTGGGGGCTGAACGCTTTCGATGCGTCCGCAGGCGGGTCGGACACCATCATCGGCAATGGCAGCACACGCGTGGTGTACGACAGTGCCATGCTGGCCGTCCGCGTGGATCTCGGTCAGGGTTATGCCGACGCCCGATTGGAAGCCGACCTCGACAAGCCCCAGATCCTCGGCATCGGTCGTGACACGCTGAGCAGCGTCTACGAAGTGAGGGGCAGTGCCTACGACGACGAGCTGATTGGAGGCGGCGCGGGCATGCAGGTCTGGACCCCTGGCCTTGAGGTGTTCTCCGGTGGGGCGGGCAATGACCTGATCGATGGACGAGGTGGGTTTGATCTGGCCGACTATCGGAATTCGCCCAGTGCCATCAGGGCCGTTCTTCAGGCACAGGACAGTGTGAGCCTCGAGGGCGAGACGCCGCGCCTCAGCCTTGTCGAGGACGGTTGGGGGGCGGTCGATACGCTGATATCCATTGAAGGCGTGCGGGGCAGTGCTTTCGCCGATACGTTTGAGGGCAGCAGCGCCGACGAGCGCTTCGATGGCGGGAATGGCAACGACAGCATCCGGGGCGGGGGCGGGCTTGATCGGTCGTTATTCACGCTTGATCCGGCCGGCGTCACCGTTCTGCTTTCGGCCGCATCGCGACCCGATGGCCAAGCCTTGCCGAGCGGGTGGCGCGGCTACGCAGTTGATGGCTGGGGCAGCGTTGACTTGTTGGCGGAGGTCGAGGGCGTTGAGGGTTCGGCCTTCGGCGATTTCATCGTTGGGGACGAACGTGCCAACCGCCTCGATGGTCGTGGTGGGGCTGACACGATCGACGGTGGTGCGGGTGTCGACTGGGTTGAATACGACCAGGCCTCGTCTGGGGTCGTGGTTGATTTGTTGGCGAAGGTCGCCGAGTACGATGGGCAGGTGGATGGCTCAGGTGCTGCCCAGCAAATATACGAGGTTCAACAGACCGGCGTCCTGCCCTACTGGGACAACCGAACCTATTCCTTTTACAGCCCCGACAAGGGGAGTGCTGAATTTGGCCTCGTGGTCAGCGGTCCGTTCGACAGCATCGAGGCGATGGCGGAAGCGTTCAGGAGCCTCCCTAACTATTCAATATCGCCGTACACCATCGACTCGTATTCGAATCATGGGGCGAGCCAGGGTGACGGGCTGCGTCTGACCTTCAAGGACGGAGGCGACTATGGCCTGCGACAACTTGAACGCTGGGGGGATTCCGCGACTCCCCTCACGGTCGTGGCCGAGGGGTCGGGTAGCAACTCGACCGCGGGTGCGCGAGACGTCCTGACCCATATCGAAAACGTGCTCGGCAGCGCCTTCGCCGACCACATTACCGGCAGTGGTGACGACAACGTGTTCCAGGGCGGGGCAGGCGACGATACCCTGATCGGCGGGAAAGGGATCGACACTGCGCGCTACTCAGGCACGCGAAGCGACTACGAGATTCAGCCCTTGACAGACGGATCGTGGACCGTTCGCGATTTGCGTAGTAGCAGCGCCGCGCAAGGTACGACCGCCGGCGGCACTGCGCTATCCGTGGGCAGCGTAGCTTCCGACGGCAAGGACCTGCTTTACGGCATCGAGCGTCTGCAATTCGTTGACGGTCGCGAAATCAATCTCTCGCTGGCTGCGTCAATGGGAGATCTCCCTGGCAGTTCCGTTGTCGAGGGTGGCGAGCAGTCAAGTCTGGCTTGGCGTACGGGCCTCGTCAGCGACTGGGATGTGCTTGCGCTAACCGAGCCGATCTCCGCGGTCAAGGTACAACTCGATACGAACTCTCTGACGGCGTGGCTGGGCGGCGGGAGCCAAACACTCGACAAAACCTATTTCGGCGTCGAGCAGATCAACGGGTCGACCGGCTCCGATGCCGTGTTGGGCGTGTTGGCCGGGGGCACGGGGCTGCAAGCGCAGCAGTCGCTTCGATTCAGCGGATTCGGCGGCGGTGATGTCATAGCCCTCGATGTCGTCAGCGATGATCCCTGGTATGAGGGGGTGGTTGCGGACTATCGATGGTCATCCGAGGGGCTTTCGGCTCGGGCGTCGGGCTCAACGATAAGCGTCACAGTGGGGCAAACCGCTGCATCGGCGCTGGATACGCTCATCCACGTTGGTGTGCTTAGAGATTCGACCGGCAACGACCGATTCGATCTGTCTCGATTCACGGAGAACGCGCAGGGCAAGCGTGATGCGATCGTGATGCTGGGCGGCGGTTCCGATACGGTGCATGGAAACGGCGATACGGCTATCGGAATCACAGCGACGATATCCGATCAGGTCAATGCAGGTGTCTACATCGATCTCAAGATAGGGCGCGCGGATTTGTCGGGTCTCACCAATGCTGGGGCCGACACGGCATTCACTACGGCGATTGGCGCCCGCCTGGGAACGATCGTGTTCTCGGGGGTTGATGCGCTTTACGGCACCCCCTTCAATGACACGCTGGTGGGTGGCCTGTACGACGACCGTGAGAGCTTCCGGGGAGGCGCGGGCGATGATCGGATTCTCGGTGCCGCAGGCCTTGACTGGGCAGATTATCGGGGCAGTACTGAGCCGATAACGGTGCACCTTGGAGCCGGTACCGTGAGCGGTGGTCCCTCAACCGGATCCGACAGCCTGCGTCAGGTTGAGGCGGTGACCGGGACCATGCTCGGCGACGTCTTTGACGCGCGGGGCTTCTCTGCTCAAAGCCAGAACTCGGGTGACATGGGCGCATCGGGCCGCCTCAATCTGTTCGAACCGTCCGGCGGGAACGACACTATTTACGGCAATGGCGCGACTCGGTTGGTGTACGGGTTGTCCATGCAGCCGGTTTGGGTGGATCTGGCGGAGGGTTACGCCGATGCCGCCAGGCTTGACGATCGCGAGGACGCGCGGTACGGCACGCTCGGCCGAGACGTCTTCTCGGGCGTGTCTGGGGTCAGTGGCAGCCTGTACGCGGACGAATTGATCGGTGGCGGATCGGGTGATGGTTCACCCGGGACGAACGCCGAATTTTTCGAGGGGCAGCGTGGCGCAGACCTGATCGATGGACGCGGTGGCTTTGATATCGCTTCCTACGCCTCAGATCCCGCAGCGGTGGAGGTCGATCTCAGCCTGGGGCGTGCGCTCGACGGCTACGATGACATCGATACGCTCATCTCGATCGAGCAGGTGGTCGGATCTGCCTTCGGCGACCTGCTGCTCGGACGGGACAATTCGGGCGCCTCGAGCGCCGATGTATTCGAGGGTGGCGCAGGCAATGATTCGATTGCCGGCCGAGGCGGATTCGATAAGGTCGGCTACACCGATTCGCCTCAGGCGGTGCAGGTGACGCTCGATACCGGGACAGAACTTGCGAGATTGAATCTGCCCTCGGGCGAAATCCGCTTCACTGGAAAGGCGCTCGACGGCCGAGGCTCGGTTGACCTGCTCTCTTCCATCGAAGGCGTGGAAGGCTCGGCCTTCAACGACCTGATCGTTGGCGACTCCATTGAAAATCGACTGGATGGTCGGGCGGGCGACGACACCCTCGACGGGGGCGCAGGCAGCGACTGGGCCGAATACGACAATGCGCTCGCGGGCGTGACGGTCAGCCTGATCGCGGGCACCAGGCTTAACAATGATGGTGAGGGCGGCCGTGACCTGCTCCTGTCCATTGAGAACCTTCAGGGAAGTGTCTTCCCGGACCGTCTGTTCGGCAATGATCAAGCCAACCTGCTGCAGGGCGGTGGCGGGAATGACCGATTGTTTGGCTATGGGGGGGCAGACATCGCGGTGTACTCCGGGAGGGCCTCCGATTACACCGTGAGCGATCTCGGTAACGGTGAGTGGCGTGTCAGCGACCTCAGGCAGGCTGCGCGCTTCAATGCTGCCACTGGGACCTGGTCCGATCAGGACGGTACGGACATCTTGCGTGGGATCGAGCTGATTCGGTTTGTCGACCAGGATCGTTCGATTCCGCTCGA
>CAIVPX010000176.1 GCA_903907905.1 uncultured bacterium
CCACGGGAACATGATCGGGCCGATGATGAACATGATGGGCACGAGCTCCATGAACATCCCGAGAACGAGCATCAGAATGTTGACGAGCAGCAGCACGACATACACGTTGCTCGAAATGGCCAGCATGGCCTGGGTGAGAATTTCGCCAAGCCGCTCCTGCACCGCCAGCCAGGCAAAGATCTGCGAGGTGGCGATGGTGAGCATCACGATGGCCGAAGCAATGGCCGCCGAGCCCGCGGCTTCGAGCACCGCCTTGATCGAGGTGTTGCGGTAGACGACCAGGCCCAGAAACAGGGTGTAGGCCACTGCAATGGCCGCCGCCTCGGTGGGCGTGGCGATGCCCCCCACGATGCTGCCGACGATGACGGCCGGCGCAAACAGCGCCAGGATGCCATCCCTGAAGGCGTGAAGGCGTTCCGGCGTGGTGGCCCGGGTTTCACGGGGATAGCCGTTCTTGCGGCAGATCCACCAGGTGACCACGAACATCGCCACGAACATCATGAGGCCAGGCACGATTCCGGCCAGAAAGAGCTGGCCGACCGAGACATTGATGATCGAGCCCAGCAACAGGAACGGAATAGAGGGCGGGATGATGGGGCCCACCGTGGCCGCCGACGCAATGACCGCGCAGGAAAAATCGGGCGGAAACTTGCGACGGTTCATCTCGGGCACCAGTACCGTGCCGGTGGCCGCAGCATCGGCCGTCGCAGACCCGGAGATGCCCGACATCAGCAGGTTGGCGACCACGCCCACGTTGGCCAGGCCGCCATGCATGTGACCGACGACCGCCGCCGCCACCCGCACGAGCCGCTGCGTCACGCCGCAGAGGTTCATCAGTTCGCCTGCGAAGATGAACAGCGGAATGGCCACCAGCACGAAGGCGTCGAGCCCGACCGTCATTTGCTGGCTGAAGAGCGCAAACTCGGTCGGATGGTCGGTGAAGCCCGACAGGCCAATGTAGGCAAAGCACGCCAGGCCGATGGCCCAGGCGATCTCCATGCCCAGCATGGTGAAGATCAGCAGCACAATGAGCATCGCGGCCAGGATCATGACTTGGCGCTCCCCTGACGAAATTCTTCGATGGTCTTGAGCAGCAGCCGCACCTGATACAACCCCATGAGCACGCAGCCCACCGTCAGTGGCCAGTACCGAACGGCATCCGACCACTGCGAGGCCAGCATCTTGGTCTGGCTGTTGAGTTCGATGACAGGTACGTTGAACCAGATGAGATAACCCAGCATGACGAAGATGGCCGCGTGCATGAAGAGCTCAAGCAAAAGCTTGGGCACAGGGGCAAACCGGTCGATGATGAGGGTGACCTTCAGGCTCTGCCCACGACGCACGGCTACGGCAATCGCCAGATAGGTGACCCAGAGGAAGATGACGCGCGGCACCTCTTCGGACCAGGCCGGCGCATTGTTGAACAGGTAGCGCGCCGCCACCGCATACAGGATGACGCCGGTCAGGGCGATCATGAGCAGGGCGGACAGGTAGTACAGCAGCAGTTCTAGGCCGCGATCGAGGCGGGAAAAAAGCGATGGACGGGTCATGCAGCTTTATACCTTGCGCCTTTATTGCGGGCAACCATCGCCCGCTCGCCTGATGGTATGCGCTCGCGTCGAATGGCTCAACCCCCTGGGCCGGAGAGCGGACCCGCGGGGCGACCAGAGAGCGCGGGTTGCAAGGCCTGGCGACGGCAGGGCCGTCAGTTCGCCCGGACGCCCGCGGAACGGATGATCGGCCCCCACAGCTTGAGGTCTTTTTCGATCACCGACTGGAGCTCAGCGGGGGTGCTGGTGCGGGCGTCAAAGCCGATGCCTGCGAAGGCCTTGATAACCTCAGGCAGTTTCATGATGCGAACCAGTTCCGCGTTGAACCGCGCCACGACGGGCGCGGGCATCCCCGCCGGTCCCACCAGCGCCACCCAGCCCAGTACCTCAAAGCCCGAGACCCAACGGGCGATGGGCGGCACGCCGGGCAGGGCTGCGATGCCATCCAGATTGGTGACCCCCAACACGCGCAGCTTGCCCGACTGAATGTGCGGCATCGAATTGAGCAGCACATCGAACATGAAGTCGAGCCGACCGCCGATCAGATCGACCATCGAGGGCGCCGATCCCTTGTAGGGCACGTGAGTCATGCGCAGCCCCGTGAGCGCCGCCAGCAGTTCGCCCGAGAGGTGGTTCGACGAACCCACGCCGGCCGAGCCGTAGGTGAGCGCGCCCGGCTTTTCTCGCGCTGCGCGCAGCAGATCGTCAACGCTTTGATAGGGGCCATCGCTTCGGACCACCAGCACGTTGACGTAGTCGCTCAGCAGCGTGATGGGTGTGAAGCTCTTGGCCGGGTCGTAGGCAAGTTTGTCGTACATGTGCGGCGCCATGCTCAGCGGTGCGACATGCCCCAGGCCAATGGTGTAGCCATCGGGCTCGGCTTGCGCCACCCGGGTCAGACCCAGAGTACTGCCCGCCCCGGCGACGTTTTCCACGATCACCGGCCGGCCCAGCGCCTCGGCCAGGCGGGGTGCCAGCACGCGCGCGGCCTGGTCACTGGGGCCACCCGTCGCAAACGGCGCGATGAAGCGGATGGGGCGGTTGGGCCAGTCAGACTGGGCCTGAGCCAGCGCACAGGCCAGCAGGGGCGCCAGCACCAGGGTCTTGAGTAGCGAGCGAAGAATCATGAGGGCGTCACCTGCACTGAAGTTTGAACGGATACATCGGGTTCGCGGGCGACGATGAGCGCGTCGAGTGCAACCGCCCCCTCGCCCTCGGGCATGGCAAGAAAGGGATTGACGTCGATTTCGGTGATGCGCTCGCGGTTGGCGTGCGCGAATTGCGAAAGCCTTGCCAGCGCGTGGGCGATCGCATTCAGATCACGGGGGGGCGCTCCTCGAACGCCCTGCAGCAGCTTGAATGCGCGCAACTCGGTCATCATGGCCCGCGCCTCGGCCCGATCGAAGGGAGCCAGCCGGAAGCTTACATCGCGCAGCACTTCCACCAGCACGCCGCCCAGGCCGAACATCACCACCGGCCCGAAGACGGGATCGCGAAACACGCCCAGGATGGTTTCAATACCGCCACCGAGCATGGGAGTGACCAGTACGCCCGACACGCGTGCCTGCGGACAGGCGCGTGAAATGCGGGCAAACATTGCCTCGGTTTCGCGTTCGACCTCCTCGGGCGTGCTCAGTCCCAGCACGACCCCGCCCACCTCGGTCTTGTGCGCGATGTCGGGCGACACGATCTTGATCGCCACCGGCTGAGCCAGCGCCTGGGCTGCCTCGCGCGCGGCCCGGGCGTCACGCGCCAGCACCTCACACGGTACCGGGATGCCCGCCCTTGCGAGGATCGCCTTGGCCGACTGCTCGTCCAGCACCGGGGGCAGCACGGCAAGCGCCTCAGCCGCCTCGGACTCGGCGGCAGCCCCGCTCCCTTCGGTGCTGGCAGTGCCAGCCTGACCGGACGCATGCAGCCATTCGCCCAATTGCGCCATCGACGCCAGGGCGGCCACTGCAGCGTCCACATCGCGGTAGACGGCAAAGCCCGCCTCGCGAAAACGCTGGACCACCTCAGGCGGCGCCGCAAAGACCGGGACGATCAGGCGATCTGGAAATCGCTCACGCAGTGCCCGAAGCGAGGCCAGCACCGGATCGGCAAACCGGGGCGCTTCGGGCAAGGTAGACAGCAGGCACACCATGGCCGGGTAACCGCCCTCTGCCAGCGCGATCTCGAGGGTGCGGCCGATCAGGCTCTCTTCGTTGGTCACCTGAGCGGTGACATCGATCGGATTGTTGGGGGCCGAAAAGGGCAGCAGCGACAGGATCTTTTGGCGACCCGACTCGGGCAGCGGACTGACCTCAAGACCATCGGTCTCGGCAGCGTCGGCCGCCTGAATTCCCTGCCCGCCCGATACGGTGTAGATGCCCAGGCGGCGGTCGGCCGGATAAACCCCCAGCGCGCAGGCCTCGAGCACGTCCACCAGATGATCGGTGCTGCGCGCGCGGCAGGCACCGAACTGCCGAAGAATGGCGTCAAACACGGCGTCCTGACCGGCCAGCGCCCCGGTGTGCGAAGCGGCCGCACTCGCACCGATCGAGGAGCGCGCCACCTTGAGCACCACCAGCGTCTTGCGCAAGCGCCTGGCCTCGGCGAGCGCCGCGATGAAACTCGCGCCGTCGCGAATGGTTTCAGCAAACAGCGCCACCACCTTCACCCGGGGCGAACGCAGCATCCAGAGCAGCGCCTCGCCAATTTCGACGTCGGCCTCGTTGCCGGTGGTGGCGAAATAGCCGACCCCGATCCCACGCTCACGCAACAGATAGCAGAGGTGACTGCCGCAGGCGCCGCTCTGGGACAGCACCGAGACCGGACCCGGGACGGGTGCCTGAAGGTCGAAGGCGCTCGCAAAGGTCGAGTAGAAGCCATCGAAATTATTAAAGCTGCCGAGGCAGTTCGGACCCAGCAGACGCATGCCTGCCGCGCGAGCAATGGCCACGGCCTCGGACTGTCGCGCCTGACCGGCCTCGCCGGTTTCGGCAAAGCCGGCGGAAAAGATCAGCGCCACCCGGACGCCCTTGGCGGCACACGCCCGAACCGCTTCGACCGTGGCCTCGGCAGGCAGGGCGATGATGGCGACATCGACGGGGCCGGGAATGGCCTCAATCGATGCATAGGCCTTCAACCCCTGCACCTGCTCGCGCCGGGGATTCACGGGATACACCGCCCCGCGAAAGCCCTGCCGCTTGAGATAGCGCAGCGGCCGCCCACCAATGCGGATGGGGTCATCGGAGGCGCCGATCACGGCCACCGAACGCGGTTCGAAGAGCGCGCCCAGCGACGCCACCCGGGATTCGAGATCGCCCGGCAAGCGCTGGCCGGGGGGCTGGTGCGGATCGTTCATGGAATGGCTGACCGTCAGGAGACGCAATCGTCGATTCTACGTTCAATTCGATCGGCGACCTGCGTCCCTTTTGCCGCAGGCCATCGAGGCGCCCGATACCAGCCGAGCGTCGAAACGATAAATCGAAACGCGAGACGGTCCCGCCCCCCCAAGACAGGAAGAGACTAAGGGGCGCTATTTCGATGCCGACCGCAATGTGATGATCGTGGGTCGGCGCAAGGAGATCATCAACCGCGGCGGCAAGAAATTCTTCCCCCGTGCTCAACCTCGGCATACTTGGCCATGACCGCATCAAGCCAGTCTTGCGCACGTACGCCGGCCAGGTCCCCGGGCCGCGTGCCGTGGCCGGGCAGGGTGAGGGAATGCGTGACGAAGCCTGCGTTCTTCAGGCGCTTGTGCATCGAGCCGAGGTCGTACTGGGTGCCCCCTGGCCATGTACAAGCAGGACGGCGGGATCTGCCATCTTCAGGCGCGCCCGTCTTTGCGCAGCAAGGCGTTGACGATCTCGACCCGGCCATTGGGCCCTGCCAGCGCGCTCAGGGTAGCGTTCGTCCCATCAGGCCAGTCCCAGGTCACCGACGTCCGAGCGCCTTCGCGCAGGGCCTGCCACTTTGCCCGCATAAGCGGTTACACCGAGGGATCAGCACGGGCGACCAGCGCCGCTCTCAAGCACCTGCAGGTAGCGCAATCGCCAGCGCGCTGCGCGCCTGCAACGACAGCATCAGCCCGGACAACAGCGCGATCACGGCAACGTAGGCCTGCACCTCAAGCAGGGCTTCACCCGGGAAGCCCTCGCTCGAGGCAAACGGTCCCCGCCCGGCGGCGGTCCACCCGATCATGAGGGCAGCGCCCAGCGCAATCGCGAGCAGGCCGCCGCGCTCGCCCCAGATCAGTGCCACGAGCACGAGGAAAGCGAGCGGCAGATACGTCAAGGTGGGGCCGAGCGACGGTCCGAAACGCTCGGAAACATTTCCCTGAAAGACGAGACTCGCGAAAGTCAGAAACGCTGCGAAGGCGGGCGCACCAGCGCCGAACTTCAGCATGGTCATGCCGCCGGAGCGGCGAGCGCGGAAGTTGGCGTAAGCGATGACCAACGGGGTGACAAGCAGTGCCCCCACCCACACGCCAACGAACGCATGAACCCAGGTTCTGATCCAGGGCAGGGGCTCGCCCACCCACATCCAGGCCGTGACGAATCCGGTCACACTCACCCCCGCCATAAGGGCGCAGGCCCTCGACCAGTACAGCCGCAACCGCCCCCCGCGCCCAGGGCGTCGACAAAAGCCGCCAGACCGCTGGCCCCGATCAGCCAGGGCAGCCGCCATGTACTGGCGACGCCCGCAACGCCCGGCGCAATGCTCGTCGCGGTATCACCCGGGATGTAGGACAGTAGCCCGCGCAGCAGCTAGCCCCCCAGCAGGATCGCTGCCGCCCGAAACCCCCAAACTGAGTTCATCCACAACCTCCGACATGCCTTCGAGCAGCCCCTTTGGCTTACCGCTTCAACCACCTCGCCCTGCGCCCGCCCCGTACGCCCCGCCTCGCCCGCGGGGGCCCTTGCAGCGGGCGATCCAGCAGGTCCTCAGTTTTCACGGGTCGACACCCCAGCCCTGCGAATCACGTCGCCCCAGCGCGCATGATCCTTCTGCATGAAGGCTCCGAAGTCGGCCGCCGAGCCGCGCATGACCAGGGCCCCTGCCTCCTCGAGCTTTTTCTGCAGCTCGGGCGCGGCGAGGGTGCGATTGACCGCGGCATTGACCTGCGTCGTCATCGCCGCGGGCGTACCCGCCGGCGCCATCAGCCCGTACCAGATCGACGCCACCATGCTCGGGTAGCCGAGCTCGGCGAAGGTGGGCAGATCAGGCATGGTCGGATTGCGCAGGGCACTCACCGCAGCGATCGGCCGAAGCCGGCCGCTGCGGATGTGAGGCATCAGCGACGGGATCCCGTCGAACATCATGTCGACCTGGCCCGCGGCGACGTCCTGCACGGCAGGGCCCGAGCCCTTGTAGGCAACGTGATTGAGATTGACCCCGGTTTCGATCTTCAGTAGCTCGCCGCAGAGGTGCGGTGCGCTCCCCGTGCCCGCCGACGCGTAGCTGAGCGCTCGTGTGCGGGCCAGTGCCAGCAACTCGCGCACCGACTGCACCGGCAATTGCGCATTGACCGCGAGGATCATTGGAAACTCGGCGATCGGCGCGACCGGCACCAGATCCTTGAACGGATCGTAGGGCAGCTTCTCGTAGAAGTAGGGGCCGATCCCGTGGGTCGAGATGGCCGCCTGCAGAAAGGTGAGGCCATCCGCCGGTGCCTTGGCCACCAGCGCCGACGCGATGGTGCCGTTGGCGCCGGCACGGTTCTCGACCACGATGGTCGTGCCCAGTTCGCGGCCGAGCCCATCGGACATCGCTCGCGCAACGAAATCGGATGCGCCGCCCGGCGGGACCGTCACCACCAGTCTGATGGGCTTGTCGGGATAACGCCC
>CAIVPX010000177.1 GCA_903907905.1 uncultured bacterium
AATCCTTGCTGTTTTCGCCCACGTATCTGCTGCTGGCCCTGATCGACAGCACGCCCGAGGCTTGGGTGGTCGATATGCTGCAAATGGGCATGATCGTCTTCGGTGGAACCTGCCTGATGCTCTGGATTCGCGACCAGGGATGGCACTGGGGTGCTGCGCTGATCGCAGCGCTCTGTTTCTGCTGGGGAGCATCCATGGCCTGGCGAATCCAGCATGTGGGCCAGGTACTGAGTCTGGTCTGGCTGCCAGTCGCCATGTTGTGCCTGGAGCGAACGATCACGCGGCGCAGTCTCCTCTGGGCGCTGCTCGCAGGCGTTGTCCTCGCGCGAATTGCCCTGGGACGCGACCAGGTGGCGCTCCTCGCACTTTATGTTCTGACCGCGTTCAGCCTGTGGCGGGTGTTGAGCGCCTCCCCCGAACCAACCGCCACCGATAGCCACGCCGGCTGGCGGGACCGTCTCGTGGGCCTGGTGCCGCTCTGCGTCGCCGGCGTGATCGGAATTGCGCTCAGCCTGGTGCCTGTACTGCTCACCGCGCTCATGGCTGGGGATTCCAACCGTCCGGTAATCGGCTATCTCGATGCGGGCCGCGGGTCGCTCCACCCAGCCCTGCTTCTTACCCTGCTCGTACCCGACGTGTTTGGCGCGACCGGACGCGCGGCCGAGTACTGGGGCCCCCCAAGCGCGGCGTGGCCGGCTACCGGTCTCTTCCTCGCGCAGAACATGGGTGGCCTGTACATCGGCGCAGCCCCGGCGCTGCTCTTGGTCTGCGCCGGCGTACGAGGCTGGCTATGGGCACGCGAAGTGCGCTTCTTTTCGGTAGCGGCAGGCCTGATGGTCCTATACGCGTTGGGCTGGTACACGCCCGCCTTCGAGTTTATGCATTCGGCGCTGCCCGGGGTTGATTTGTTCAGACGCCCGGCGGACGCATGCTTTCTGATCGGCGCTCTACTTGCCATTTTGGCGGGCTATGCGGTGCATCGCTTGGTTACCGAGCCCGATCCGGGAAGGCTACCGATTGGCGCTTGTGCGTGGCTATTGGGCGGAACCGCCGCGGGTGCTTCGATCGGCCTCGCACTGCATTTCGGGCGCCTGCCGCAGGTCCTGCCCGCGTTGGGCGAGAGCCTGTTGAGCCTGCTGCTCGCGGCGCTCGCGCTCGGATGGGTGGCGCGATGTGCGGGGCGAACGGATTCGACCCTCGGGTGTTCGGTTGGCCGCAGGGAGGCTCCCGCGCGCTTCGGACTCGCCGCCCTCGCCGCCCTCACGGTGATCGATCTGGCCCATCACAACGGACCGTCTTCGGCCACCGCACAACCTGCAGCCATTTATGAGGTACTGGCCCCGGACACGCGCAATGAAACCATCACTGCGCTCAAATCGCGAGTGGTGGCCAACGACACGCGACGTGACCGGATCGAACTCACCGGCCTGGGCTTTCACTGGCCCAATGCGAGCCTTACGCACGGACTGGAAAATATCCTCGGCTATAACCCGCTTCGACTCGGCCACTACAGCGCGGCCACAGGCGCTGAGGATCACGTTGGACTACCCGACCAGCGGCGCTTCTCGCCGCTCTTTCCGTCCTATCGCTGCACACTCGCCAATCTTTTGGGCCTGCGTTTCATCGCCACAGGGGTGCCGATCGAATCCATCGATCCCGCATTGAAACCTGGCGATGTCCGGTTGGTGGCCCGAACCCGTGAAGCCTGGATTTATGAGAACCCCAATGCCCTGCCCAGGGTGCTGTTTGCCACCCGCGCGCTTGAAGTCGATTTCGACGAACTGCTTGCTAGCGGCCGCTGGCCCCAGCACGATCTGAAGTCAACCGTCCTGCTTGACTCCGACAGCCTCGGCCCGGACAAGCCCAGACGCCCCGGCCAGGCGCGCATCACACGCTATGGCAACACCCGCATTGATATCGAAGTCGACAGCCCGGACGGGGGTTGGCTGGTACTCAACGACATCTGGCACCCCTGGTGGTTCGCCTCGACTCTGGGCGCTGGCACCGAATCGCCCCTGCCGCTCCTGCGCGCCAATGTGCTGTTTCGAGCGGTCGCCGTGGAGCCTGGCAGGCACCAGGTGCGCTTCGAATTTCGGCCGCTGGATGGTGCGCTCAATCAGATCGTAGAGAGCCTGCGAGAGCCCTGAGGGGTCGCGCCCCGGTCGCGCCCTACGCACCCGCCAGGAACTCGCCACGAGAGAAGGCCCCTGGACCCGCACGGACTGTGCCGGCCTGCGCAGTGCTGACGGCTACACTGCACAGCGTTTTCCCCTCCCCGTACTACGCTTTTTCCCTACCCCATGAGCACCGCAAGCGCCTCCCCGCAGGACAGTGTCGGCTACCGGCTCGAGCCGCGTGTGGCCCGCGCGTTTGCACGCTTTTCCGGGGGGTTCTGGACGGATGACGGGGCCGCGCGCGCCTGGCTCCTCACACTCGCCCTGTTCGTGCTGTTGCTTTTGTCTACTGCAGCCACGATCGCCATGAATCACTGGAATCGCTGGTTCTTCGACAGCCTCGAATCGCGTGATGTGGGTGCCCTTGGCCGTGCGGTCGTGATGTTCGCCATCATCATTGTGTCGATGGCCTCGATCGGCGTGGGCATCGTGTTTAGCCGTGAAACGCTGCAGGTCAGGTGGCGAGAATGGATCGTGGCCCGCATGCTCGACCGATGGCTGTCGTCGCAGCGCTTTCACCGCCTGAGCGCAAGCGGGAAAGAGCCGCAAAACCCCGAGTACCGGATCGCCGATGACACCCGCTGGGCCACCGAGCCGCTGGTCGATCTCGGCATTGGCCTGGTGCTCGCTGTGGTGAATGCAGCCGCCTTCATCGCCATTCTGTGGACCGTAGGCGGCAGCTACACCCTGCGCCTGGGGGACGAGCATGCGATCACGATCCCCGCCTACCTGGTGGTCGTGGCACTTGCCTACGGAATTCTC
>CAIVPX010000178.1 GCA_903907905.1 uncultured bacterium
CTGGCGCGGACATCAATCCGCTCGGACTTGGAGGGGGTGGCTGTGGTCATGGGGCACCTGCTTTTATTGCGATTGACCCCATCATAGCGTCCGGACAACGTCATGACAAGTACGAGGTTTGAGACGGGTTTCGGGGGCCGTGTCTGGCGGCGGTTTGCCCGAATCGAACACGGCTTCGGCGCCCTTCAGAAGATCGGCCTTCCACTGCGCGATCTGCGTGGCATGGACGTCGTACCTGGTGGCCAGTTCGGCCAGCGGTTGCTCGCCTCGAATGGCATCTAACGCGACCTTCGCCTTGAAGGCTGCGGAGTGGTTGCGACGGGGTCTTCTCACGGTCTGCTCTCCTCGTATGGGCGAAATCTTCGCCCAGTTGAGCAAGGCCGTCACCTTTTACCCCAGTGTCCGAATTTGCGGAACCACTTCTGAAAGTACTGTCCCAATAACTTGCTCAACTCAGGTTGCGGTGTTTTTTGGTTCGCTGGTGATTCGAATTATCGGTAGAAAAGTCGAAGTCAAGGCCAGACTCGTGAGATGGCGTTTCTCCTCTGTAAAACGGTGCGTTCAGGCGATTTGTCGTGGCGGCGGGGATTCGAACGCTCAGGAATGATTGGCCCACTGTTGATTGCCTGCGGCGAACCAATACGGGTCGGCGATTGTGTCGCAATAACCCCCCTGTCAGAGGTGACGCGGCGCATCCATGCGGTCGTGCAATACCCGGACTATGGCGATCCCGTAATCGGTCTCTCGGAAATAGATCAGGTGCCGCTCAACGCGCCACCGGCGATATCCTCGCCGGATATGCTCACAACTTGGCGCTGTTTGAGGTGAGTCAGCCAACGCAGTAAACGCCGCTGTCAATTCATCAAAGTACCGGGTCGCCTGCTCGACACCCCATCGATGCATCGTATAGCTCCAGATCGATTCCAAGTCATGCTCGGCCGCTGGCGCCAGCCGATACTCAGCCATGTGCAGCCCGCATCCTTTGTTTGAACGAGGCAGGATCAAAACGGCGGGGCTCCCCGCTGACCTCACCCTCGATCAGTGCGGCACGGATCGCTTCGATCTCCGCATTGCGCTCCTGCTCGCGACGGATCAGATCACGGATGTACTCGCTGTCGTTGGTGTAGTGCCCGGCACTGATCTGCGCCTTGATCCAGTTGTCTTGCTGATCGGTCAGGGTGATGGTTTTTCGCACAGTGCTCATGGCGAGGCCTCTATTTGGTAACACAAAACCGCACCATACATCATATCATTGGTGCATTGCAGCGGCGCTGTGTCTCGGTGGCGCTCCTCAACGCAAAGCCGCGAGCGCCACCTCCGGCGCCTTATCCAATGCCGAGTGCCGACTCGGTTCCCGCTCGCATGTCCATCGGCTCGACGGCGAGCCACATCTCATCGACTCGAATCATCGCAGCAGCTCGCAGAGCCACGTCCCGCAGTGCTCTGCTGCACTCGCCGGCCATGCAACCGTCACCGATGTCGATCCTCGAGTGACTTCGATACGGATATCACTTGACGGGATCGCTGCAGACGATGGAGGCGACTTAAGTGCGAATGGAATGAATCCGGGGGGCGCTTTCGAGCCAGCCAAGCTGTTCGCGCTGGCGGCAGCGCCTTGCCCAACCAATTGGGCGCGAACCGCCGCCAGCCTCGCTGCGCTCGCATGTGCGCTTCGGCGATTCCCATCCTCGCTCTTACGAACCCAGCGCCTGACAAGGTTCGGGCTGAGATCGAACGATCGTGCGACCGCGGCCAATGATTTTCCAGGCTGCTTGACCGCTTTGATCACCTCAGCCCGAAACCCAGGGCTGTGGTGGCGGCGCGCTTTCGGTACCGGCGCCGCAATCGGGTGCACATCGTCCATCTGTCCTGCTCCTCCGGGGTCGCGGGGGACACAGGCTCCTACATCAAGAGCATCGGCTCAAGATGGGTTCGGCGGACGCTTACGTATTTCGCGCAATCGTGACCGTCGTTTCGTCAATGCATACCCTTCATTTCACGCCGAACGTGACCGACTGATGCAGCATCGAACTAGACCATGCCGCCTCTAGAGGTCGGGCACGATGCCGCGAAATGAGCAGGCGGCCAAGAGCGCAGGTACATAGCCGTCAAGCAAGGACGACTACTCGAGCTCTGCTTACCGGCCAATCATCTCCAGAGAGATATCGTTCGTCCAATTTCGAGTGCAGGTAGTCTCGTGGGTCCCATCCACAGATTTAGGGGGGGTGCCCCGGGGGTGGGGGTCGGCTGGCGGGGATTTGGAAAGGAGCGGCGGAACCCCCGCTGCAATCACCGAGCAGTTGTCCTAGCGTGGACATATCGCCAAACGAAAACCACCGCATCGTCCGACCGAAACTACCGGCGCATACCGAGCAACCGCGCCAGCGTTTGGTATGTTTTATGGTGTGCCGAATTAAAAAAGCGCCCGAAAGGCGCATGGATGCTAGGTGCTTGGCGGAGACGGAGGGATTCGAACCCTCGATCCAGGTTTTGCCCGGATGCTCCCTTAGCAGGGGAGTGCCTTCGACCACTCGGCCACGTCTCCTGGCTTCGATAACTTTCGTCCTCGATGCCGGCTCAACTTGTATTGTAACCCGTCAGGCGGCCTGTTCGAGGCCAAAGGCCTTGTGAAGGGCGCGCACGGCGAGTTCCATGTACTTGTCTTCGATGACCACCGAGATCTTGATCTCGGAGGTAGAGATCATCTGGATGTTGATGCCCTCTTCGGAAAGGGTGCGGAACATGAGGCTGGCAATGCCCACGTGCGAGCGCATGCCGATGCCCACCACCGACACCTTGGCGATCTTGGGGTCGCCCCCGATGCTGCCAGCCTTGATGCTGTCGCGCACCTGGCTCTCGAGCACGCTCAGGGCTTTTTGATACTCGTTGCGGTGAACGGTGAACGAGAAATCGGTGTTGCCACCCACCCCGGCGTTCTGAATGATCATGTCGACATCGATGTTCGCCTCGGCCACGGGCCCGAGGATTGAATACGCGATGCCGGGCCGGTCGGGCACGTTCGACACGGTGATCTTCGCTTCGTCGCGGTTGAACGCGATGCCGGAAATGACCGCCTTCTCCATCTGCTCGTCTTCCTCGAAAGTGATCAAGGTGCCTGACTCGGCCTCGGTGGCGAGATCGATGTCGGGCGGTGTGAGACTGGACAGCACCCGCGTCTTGACGCGGTACTTGCCGGCGAATTCCACTGAACGAATCTGCAGCACCTTCGAGCCCAGGCTCGCCATTTCGAGCATTTCCTCGAAGGTGACTCGCTCCAGCCGGCGCGCTTCGGGCACGATGCGCGGGTCGGTGGTGTAGACGCCATCCACGTCGGTGTAGATGAGGCACTCGGCCGCCTTGAGCGCCGCCGCCACCGCCACCGCCGAGGTGTCGGATCCGCCCCGCCCCAGCGTGGTGATGTTGCCGTGGCCATCAACGCCCTGGAACCCGGTGATGACCACAACCTTGCCCGCGGCCAGATCAGCACGCACCCGGGTGTCGTCGATCGATTCGATGCGCGCCTTGGTATAGGCCTCGTCGGTGCGCACGGGCACCTGCCAGCCGGCGTAGCTCACGGCTGGCACCCCGATGGCCTGCAAGGCCATGGCCAGCAAGCCCACCGACACCTGCTCGCCGGTGGAGGCGATCATGTCGAGCTCGCGCGGATCGGGCTGTTCCTGAATGTCCTTGGCGAGCGCGATCAGGCGGTTGGTTTCACCCGACATGGCAGACGGCACCACTACCATCTGGTGCCCGGCTGCATGCCACTTGGCGACGCGGCGCGCGACATTCTTGATGCGCTCAACCGAGCCCATCGAAGTGCCGCCATATTTGTGAACGATCAGAGCCATGGCCGATCCGGCGATTGTCTTCGCAAAACCCTTGATTATACCGAATGGCAGACGGGGCGCCGCTGCCCGCGTTCGCCCGTCGCCACAACACTCGACTTACCAGCGATTGAGCCAGCCCGCCCGTGGGTCGTCAGGGTCGATTGGCTCGATCTGCACCGCTGGCGCAGACGCAGCGTCCTCCCAGCGCAGGCGCGGCAGCCAGGGCCGCAGCCACGGCGGCACCCCCGCTTCCTGCCACAGCTTGCGCAAACTTCGCGACACGGAAGCTCCGGGCAGGCGCACGCGCTCGGCGCCGACACCGGCGACCACGCTCAGGCTGCCCCCGTGTATGCCAGGGCCCGCCGCTTCGCCTTTCGGTCCTTCGCCTGACTCGTCCGCGTGACTGGCGAATGCCACCGATACCGCCGATGACTCCAATGCGCCGAACCGCAGCCGAAGCCCCCAGTCGGCGAGGGTCACGCAGCCCTCGCCACGCCAGTCAATCACCTGCGGCGCGGGCGCAGGCTGCAGCGGCCCGGGCCGCGCCTGGGGCGCAAACGCCTCGATCCGGTCGCGATACCGCACAAACACCCAGCCGGCATGCCGGCACTGCGCATGGGCCGAAGCGGCCTCCACCATCTGGGCAAGCCACGCCTCGAGCCGCGCCTGGCTGGGCATCGGCAGGCCGAGCTCGGCCATCCAGGCGCGCGCAAGCAGCGCCCGCCGCGCCGGCGTAAGCCCCCGCAACATACCGCGATCGAGGGCCGGGGGCCCAAGGCCAGTCCGTCGAGCCAGAGCCAGATCGGCGCGCGCAAATTCGCCCAGCAACTGCGTCGCCTCGCGCAGCAGTCCGGCGCTGCGCGAGGCCTGCGTCACAAAGCCCGGCGCGACCGTCTCGAGCACGGGCATCACCCGGGACCGGATCGCGACGCGGAGCAGGTCCTCGTCTGTATTCATCGGGTCCTCGATCCATTCGAGTCCACGCTGTCGCGCGTAGCGCTCGAGTTCGCTTCGACGCAAGCCGAGAAACGGACGCAACACGGCGACACCGTCGACGCCCATCAGGCCAGCCATCGAACCCAGCCCCTCAGGGCCACTGCCGCGCGAAACGCGAATCAACAGGGTTTCGGCCTGATCATCCAGGTGATGCGCCACCAGCATGGCCTCGGCGTGATGCTCACGTGCCAGCGACCACAGCGCCTTGTAGCGATGTTCGCGTGCCCAGGCCTCGACCGACTCGCCGGGCCCCGGTCGTCCCTGCAGGCGTCTCAATTCGAAACGCAGCCCCAGACGGGCGGCCTGAGCCGCGCAGTGCGCAGGCCAGTCATCGGCCGCCGCCTGCAATCCGTGGTGCACATGACAGACGACGAGGCGACCGGGCACAAGCAAGCGCGCCGCAGCGTCGAGCAGCACGCTCGAGTCGAGGCCACCGCTGAACGCGACGACGAGGCGGGCATCGGCGCCAACACTCGCCAGGGCGGCAGCCAGGGCACCGAGCACCCTGGCATCGGGATCTGTATGGATCAAGGCAATCAGGCGGCCTGGCGCGTGCCAACCGGCGGTCGGACTCCATCGCGGTCAGGCTCGGGGAGATGACCCCGGATGATAACGATCTTCGAAACGCGGGCGCCTGCGCAGCGTTGCCAAAGCCCCCGAATGCGTTCATTCTCGGTGCGCATCGATCAGATCAAAGACCCGCGCACCCGCGACGGGTCAACCGACCCGGCACGAGCCGGGCCCAAATCGAGGAGACAACAACATGAAGCTCACGAAATTGCTGGCGGGCGCGCTGTCCGCTGCGATCCTGGGATCGGTATCCCTTGCCAGCCATGCGCTCACCAAGATCGGTGTGGTCATTCCACTCAGCGGCCTCACCGCGCAGGTCGGCGAAAAGGTCCGCATGGCCTACCAGCTTGCCGAGCAGGAAATCAACGCGGCGGGTGGTGTCAACGGCGACAAGCTGCAATTCGTCTTTGCCGACCACCAGGGCAAGCCCGATATCGGTGCCCGCGAGGCCGAGCGTCTGGTGGTCGAGGAAAAGGTGGTCGCGCTCACAGGCTCGTATGAAAGCGGCGTCACGCTGGCCGTGGCGCAGGTGGCCGAACGCCGGCGCGTGCCCTATCTGGTGCCCTACTCGGCCGCCAACCGGATTACCGAATCCGGTCTGAAATACACCTTTCGTACACGCCCGCCCTCAAGGCTCTGGGTCGATGCCATGTACAAGTACCTGGAGACGGCAGCCAGCGCCTCGGGCAAGCCCATCACCCGCATCGGCATTCTCGCGGAGGACGGGGCCTACGGCCAGGGCATGGTCGAGGACATCAAGGCACTGGGCGCGCAGTATGGCAAAACCATCGTCGCCACCGAAACTTTCCGCGGCGGCGCGCAAGACCTCACCTCTCAGATCAACAAGTTGAAGGCGGCCGGTGCCGAGGCAGTGCTGGCAGCGTCCTACCTCAACGACACCATGAAGGCCGTGCAGACCATGAACCTGCTGCAGTTCAAGCGTCCCTACATGACGCTGGGTACGGGACAGGTCGATGCAGGCTTCTTCCAGCTCGGGGCACTGGCCGAGGGCCATGTGGGCACCACGGCCTGGCTGCCCGACATCAAGGCGCCTGGCGCGGCTGATCTGGGTCAGCGTTTCAAGGATAAGTTCAAGATCGAGATCAACGACGACATCGCCTATGCCTACGCGGTCACCTACCTTTACAAGGAGGCCGTTGAGGTCAAGCGCTCGAACGATCCGCAGGTCGTGCGCGATGTGCTCGCCTCACACACCTTCGTGTCCGCGCAGGCCAACCTGGTACCGCGCGTGGGCGGCCCCCTCAAGTTCGATGAAAAGGGCCAGGCCAATACCGTCATTCTGGTGGCGCAGGCGCAGGGCGGAAAATGGGTCTCGGTGTGGCCCAGCGACGTGGGCAGCGCGCCCAGCAAGCCCGGCCAGTGGGTCCCCGGCAATCGCTGAAGACCCGACCGGCAATCGAGCCCGATCGGGCGATTTGCACCCAGGCTGACAGGCGATGATCAACGCGCTGGTTCTGCTGCAGGCGCTGATTGACGGTCTGCTGAACGCGGGCATCTTCGGCTTGGCGGCGGTCGGGCTCACGCTGCTGTTTGGCGTGATGCGGGTGGTCAACTTCGCACACGGCGAGATGCTGATGGTGGGCATGTTCATCAGCTTCTCGCTGTTTACCGCGCTCGAGGTACACCCCTATCTGTCAGTGTTCATCGTCGTGCCTGCGCTAGCCCTGCTGGGACTGGCTACCTATCGTTACCTGCTGCGGCCGCTGGCGAGCGCGCCCGAAACCAGTCAATTGCTGGTCACACTCGGCGTTTCGATGATTTTGCAAAGTGTCGCCACCATGATCTACGGCGCCGACTTCCGGTCAGTGATGGTGCCGGTGGCCGGAGACAGCTTTCTGCTCGGCCCAGTGGTGCTGCCCGCCACCCGGCTCTACGGCTTCATCGTCGGCATGGGTGCCTGCGTAGCCCTGTACCTATTCTTGCGCTTCACCGATTTCGGCGTCATCACGCGCGCGGCCGTGCAAGACCGCGACGCTGCCGCACTCTCTGGCATCGATGTCGAAAAAATCCTCATGGTCTCGGCCGCCGTATCGGTGGGCCTCCTTGGGTTGGCAGCCGCCTGGCTCGTACCCATGCTCTACATCTCGCCGTCGGTTGGGCACACCTATCTGCTGCCCTCCTTCATCATCGTCATCCTGGGCGGCATGGGCAGCGTGCGGGGTGCCATGGTGGGGTCGGTCGTCTATGGCCTGAGCCAGACGCTGGGCGTGGTGCTGTTTCCCGGGTCACTGGGCCTGCTGATTCCGCTCTTCGTCTTTGTGGCGCTCCTGCTGGTACGTCCCAGTGGCCTCTTTCGGGGAACCGTCTGATGTCTGCCCCAATGCGTTGGCTGTTATGGGCCCTGGGGGCTCTTGCGCTCATTGGCCTGCCCTGGATCAACAGCAGTTTCGTACTCACCACCGCCATCGCGGTGCTCTATCTGGCCTATCAGGCGCTGGCCTGGAACCTCATCGGCGGCCTCGCCGGGCAGTTCTCGCTGGGCAACACAATCTTCATCGGTGCGGGGGCCTATACCTCGGGCTTTCTCTTCGTGCAGTACGGCATATCGCCCTGGCTCGGCATGTGGGCCGGCGCAGCGCTTGCCGTGGCGCTGGCGCTGCTGATTGGCGCGGCCACCTTCCGGTTGAACCTGCGCGGGCTTTACTTCGCCATGGTCACCCTCGCGCTGGCCGAGATGGCACAGGTGCTGGTCGAGAACCTGAAGCCGCTCGGGGCGGCCTATGGTCTGCTGATCCCCGTACGGGGCACCGATCTCGCAGCCATGCAGTTCGAGTCACGGGAGGTTTACTACTACTTCATTCTCGCCATGGTAGTGGTAGTGGCCCTGGTGATGATCGCCATCCAGAAGAGTCGCATCGGCCTGATGCTCGATGGTCTGAAGAACAACGAAGAGGCAGCCCGCGCCGTGGGCGTGCCCGTCATCTGGAATATGCAGGTGATGTTCGCCCTCAGTGCATTGTTTTCTGCGCTAGGTGGAACCTTCATGGCGCAGTACACGCTCTTTATCGATCCCAAGGCCACCTTCTCCTGGAGCGAGGCGGTGGTGTTCCTGTTGCCTGCCATCATCGGCGGCACGCGCCACTGGTCGGGGCCCATCGTGGGCGCCCTGCTGCTGGGACTGGTGGCCGACATCAGCCGACTGGCCTTCGGCGCCAAGGTCAACGGCCTGGCGCAACTGATCTACGGCGTCGTCGTCATCTTTGTGGTGATGCGCGTGCGGGTCGGCATCGTCGACTGGTTCATCGAGCGCGCCCAGGCGCGGCGCGCGGCACAAGTCGCTGAGCAGAAAGCAGAGGCCAATGATGCCGCTGCTTGAGGTGTCGGGTCTCACCAAAACCTTCGGTGGCCTGCGCGCGGTCGACGACCTGAGCTTTCAGGTCGAGGCAGGGCAGATCGTCGGCGTCATCGGCCCGAACGGTGCGGGAAAAAGTACCCTGTTTGCCGTCATGACCGGCTTTCACACGGCCAGCGCCGGCGAGTGGTCGCTCAATGGACAAAGCCTCCGAGGTCTCAGCCCCGAGGCCATCTGCCATCGCGGCATGGTGCGCACTTTCCAGATCGTGCAACCCTTCGCCGGTATGAGCGTACTCGAGAACGCCATGATCGCGGCGGTCAGCCGTTCACGATCACGGGCCGAAGCGAAAGCGCATGCCGAAGAGGCGCTCCACTGGACGGGGCTGTCGGCCAAGCGCGACATGCTGGTCGGCAGTCTGACACTCGCCGACAAGAAAGCGCTCGAAATGGCCAAGGCCTGTGCCTGCGGGGCCCGGCTCATCCTGCTCGACGAGGTGATGGCGGGTTTGCGGCCTACCGAGGTTCAGCGCGTCGTGCAGACCATTCTCACGCTCAGGCGCGAACGCGCCCTCACCTTCATGATCGTCGAGCACCTGATGGATGCGGTGATGACGCTCTCCGACGAAATCATCGTGCTCAACTTCGGCTCGCTACTGGCACGCGGCACGCCCGCCCAGATACAGCGCAATGACAAGGTGCTCGCGGCTTACCTCGGGGGTGGCAGCGATGCTTGAACTCGACCGCGTCGTGGCCGGCTACGGCGAGAGCGTGGTACTGCACGAGGTATCGCTACAGGTGAAAACCGGTACGCTGGTGGCGCTGGTGGGAGCCAATGCAGCCGGCAAGTCAACCATCGCCCGGCTGATCTCGGGCCTGATCGATCTGCGCGCGGGCAGCCTGCGCTACCGGGGCGAGGACGCCAACGTGATACCGGCCTGGCAGCGGGTGCGTCAGGGCATCATTCACGTGCCCGAAGGCCGGCGGCTCTTTCCAATGCTCTCGGTGGAGGAAACACTGGTCGCCTCGTCCTCGTTCGAACCGGTGCGCTCGCGCCGAAAGCGAAACCTCGAACGCGTATATGAACTGTTCCCGCGCCTGGCCGAGCGGCGCACACAACTAGCGGGCACCATGTCCGGCGGCGAGCAGCAAATGCTCGCCATTGGCCGCGGCCTCATGTCCGAGCCCACGTTTCTCATTCTCGACGAACCCTCTCTGGGTCTGGCCCCCCTGGTGGTGGAGCAAATCTTTGAGGTCACCCGCGCGCTGCGCGCCCAGGGCCTTACTATTTTGCTGATCGAGCAACATCTGAAGGGTGCGCTTGCGCTGTGTGACTACGCCTACGTGGTCGAAAACGGTCGCATCGTGCTCGAAGGCAGTGGCGACGCCTTGCTGGCGGACCCCCGCACACGCGAGGCCTATCTGGGCAAGCTCGATCAGCACTGAGCGCGACGCGCTTCATGGAACCCGACCCGATGACTTCCACGCCCACTTCCGCCCACGCGGCCGCCGACATCCTGCAGGACATCCGCGAGGGCGTGATGGCCCTCACGCTCAACCGACCCGCGCGGCGCAACGCCATGTCGGCCGCCATGCTGACCACTGTGCGCGACGCCGCCCGACAGGCCGATGAGGATCCTGCGGTGCGCGTGATCGTGCTGCGCTCGAGCCTATCGGGAAAGTTTTGCGCCGGTGCTGACATTGGAACCCTGTCCAACCCCGACCCAGCCGCGCTCGAGCACCACTTTTCACTGCTGACGGGCTGCGTCGACGCGCTGCGTACTACGTCTGTGCCGGTGTTGACAGCCGTCGATGGCGATTGCTTGGGCGCGGGTTGCGCGCTGGCGGCAGCCTCCGATATCGTGCTCGCGCGGGCTGACGTCCGCTTTTCCTTGCCTGAGGTGCAATTGGGCATCGCTCCCGTGCTGGCCATGATGGCGCTGGCCCCGGTAGTCAGCCTGCGAGACCTGGTCTTGTGGTCAGCAACGGGCGGCTGGTTTTCGGCCGATGAGGCCCGACAGGGTGGCCTGGTCAGCAGGGTGATCCCCGCCGAATCGTTTGAGGCGCAGGTCAAACAGGTGCTCGACGGCCTGGCCCGCTCGCCGCGCTCGGCACAACGCCATCTGAAACGTGCTGCCCGCATTCTGGGCACTGAGCAGAGTGCGTCGCTGCGTGATCAACTGATGCCCGAAATGCTCGCCACGGCCACTCACCCCGAGGCCCAGGCGGCCATCCGGCGCTTTCTCGATCGCAAAAAATAATGCGAGTGGCCCGCATCGAGTCTCTTCAATCACTGCAACCCGGTCCTTGAATGTTCGCCAGGAACCCGTCATGAAAAAGAAAATCTTGATCGTCGGCGCGCTGGGCGCCGTCGGCCGCTGCGCGCTCGAGCATTTCGAACGCAACCTCGATTGGGACATTGTCGGCCTCGCGCGCCGCAAGCCTGACTTTCCCACCCGCGCCCAGTGGGTGTCGCCCGACCTGCGCGATCGCGCCGACTGCGAGGCCAAGCTCGGTGACTTGAAAGACATCACGCACATTGCCTACACAGCGGTCTACGAAAAGCAGGACGTCACGCGCGGCTGGTCCGAGATGGACCATGTGCAGATCAACCTGGCCATGCTGAAAAACCTGGTCGAGGTGATCGAGCGCGCCTCGCCCAATCTTCAACACATCACGCTGATGCAGGGCACCAAGGCCTATGGCGGTCACCTCGGACCCTTCCGCATGCCGGCGCGTGAGACCGATGCGCGCTACATGGGACCCAATTTCTACTACGACCAGATGGACTGGCTGGCCGAGCGTCAGCAGGGCAAGGACTGGAGTTGGACCATCCTGCGCCCGCAACTGGTCTGCGGCATTGCCATAGGCAGCCCGCTCAACATCATCACGGCCATCGGTGTATTCGCGGCGATTTCGCGCGAATACGGACTGCCGCTGCGCTTTCCGGGCGGTCACCAGCGAGTGGGCGAAGCCACCGACGCCAGGCTCATTGCCAAGGCCATGGAATGGGCGGGAACCCACGCCATCGCCGCCAACCAGATCTACAACATCACCAATGGCGACGTGTACATCTGGGAGCATGTCTTTCCGAAAGTGGCCAAGCTCTTCAATATGGAAACCGGCCCTGCGCATCCATTTTCACTCGCCCGCGTCATGCCTCAGAACGAAGCGATCTGGGACAAGGTGGTGGCGCGCTACGGGCTGGTGCCCCACGCCTACAAGGACATCGTAGTGTCCTGGCAGTTTGCCGACTTTCTGCTGGGCTACGGCCAGCGACCCAACCCGCATCACATGAGCACGATCAAGATCCGGCAGCATGGCTTTGCCGACTGCATCGACTCGGAAGACATGTTCGAGGAACTGATCGGCGAACTACAGAACCGGCGCATTCTCCCGCCCGCCTGAGCGAGCTGCAAGGAGAGCGGGCCCGCGACCCGCACCCGCTCCCGTCAGGCGGCGCCTACTTCCTTCACCTTGCCGTAGGCCATGATGCGCTCGTGACGCTGCCGGATGAGCGTCTTGATGTCGAGCGTCTGCAACTGACGCAGCGCGTCGGAGAGCGCGCGACGCAGCAATTGCGCCATGTGCTGGGGATCGCGGTGGGCACCACCCAGCGGCTCGGTAATGATGCGATCGATGAGCCCCAGCGCCTTGAGCCGGTGAGCGGTGATACCCAGCGTTTCGGCGGCATCGGGCGCCTTGTCGGCGCTCTTCCAGAGAATGGCCGCGCAGCCCTCGGGCGAGATGACCGAGTAGACCGCGTATTGCAGCATGAGCACGGTGTCGCCCACTGCAATGGCCAGCGCCCCGCCCGAGCCCCCTTCACCAATGATGGTGGTGACGATGGGCACCCGCAACGCTGCCATTTCGATGAGGTTGCGTCCGATGGCTTCGGACTGGTTGCGCTCCTCGGCGCCAATACCGGGAAACGCACCCGGCGTGTCGACGAAGGTGAACACGGGGATGCCGAACTTCTCGGCGGTTTTCATCAGCCGCAGGGCCTTGCGGTAGCCCTCGGGACGCGGCATGCCGAAATTGCGGTAACCGCGCTCGCGGGTGTCGCGCCCCTTCTGGTGGCCGATCACCATGACCGGCTGGCCGTTGAACCGGGCCAGCCCACCCACAATCGCCGGGTCATCGCCAAAGGCGCGGTCACCATGCAGCTCGTGAAAGTCGGTGCACAGCGCGTGAATGTAGTCGAGCGTATAGGGGCGTTGCGGATGCCGCGCCACCTGGGCCACCTGCCAGGGCGAGAGCTTGGCGTAGGTGTCCTTGAGCAGCGACTGGCTCTTTTTGCGCAGCTGGTCGACTTCGTCGGCGATGTCGATGGCCGAGTCTTCCTGCGCAAAGCGCAGGGCCTCGATTTTTTGCTCGAGATCGGCCACCGAGGCTTCGAAATCAAGAAAGGTCGTCTTCATCGTCAGTACTCCACCGGCAACGGATCGAGGCTGCGCCACAGGTACCAGGTGGCGACGGTTCGCCAAGGCTGCCAGGTGTGCCCGATCTCGATCGCGCGCGCCCGGCTGACCTTCTCGCCGTCTCCGTAGGCCCTGCCGATACCCCGCAGCAGACCGATATCATCGAGGGGGTAAACATCGGGACGGAGCAGATTAAAGATCAGAAACATCTCGGCTGTCCAGCGTCCGATTCCACGCACAGCGGTGAGCTCGTCGATGATGGCCTCGTCGGGCAGATCGGGCCAGCGTGCCGGATCGACCGCACCGGACGCAAAGCGCCGCGCAAGATCCTTGATGTACTCGGCCTTGCGCTCGGACAGGCCGGCCGCCCTGAGCGTGGTGAGGCGCATGCGCGAGACCCGCAGGGGCTCCACCTCGCGGGCGGCCGCGCTGAACCGTTCCCAGACCGTTTGTGCCGCCTTGACCGAAATCTGCTGGCCGACTACCGAGCGCGCCAGCGTCATGAAGGCGTCGCCCCGAGACACGAGATGCACCGGGCCACACGCGCGAATGATGCCGGCCATGACCGGGTCGGCGTGAGACAGGTCCCGGCAGGCGGAGTCCCAGTAATCGGGTTTCACGCGCGACGCCAGGTCGTACCCGACGGGGAGTCCTCGAGCACGATGCCTTGGGCACTCAAGCTGGCACGGATGCGATCGGCCTCGTCGAACCGGCGGGCCTTCTTGGCGGCAGCCCGCTCGGCAATGAGCGTCTGGATGGCGGCCTCGTCGAGGGCTGCGGCCGCTGACGCCGATTCGCTGCCCGCCAGGCCGGAATGCCGAACCTCGAGCGGATCGCGATTGAGCAGGCCCAGCAAGCCCGCCAGGGCACGCAGCAGATCGCGAGCGCCCGCCACGCCACGATGGGCCTCGGCGGCCAGATCGAACAGCACCGAGAGCGCCACCGGCGTATTGAAGTCATCGTCCATGGCCTCACGAAAGCGCGCCGCCTGGGGGTCGGACCAATCAATTGCCTGGCCAGCAGCGCCAGCCGCTGCAAGCCCTGTGCCCCCCGCCGCACCGCCGGGCCCGGCGTCTGCCAGGGCGCCGTACAGGCGCACAAGCCCGGCCCGCGCATCATCGAGATGCACATCCGAGTAGTTGAGCGGGCTGCGATAGTGCGCGCGGAGAATGAACAGACGGATGACCTCGGGATCGAACTTCTTGAGCACTTCACGGATGGTGAAGAAATTACCCAACGACTTGGACATCTTTTCGTCGTCGACACGTACGAAGCCGTTGTGCATCCAGTAGCGCACGAAGGACTCGCCCGTGGCGCCCTCGCTTTGCGCGATTTCGTTTTCGTGGTGGGGAAACTGCAGATCGGCCCCACCGCCGTGAATGTCCAGCGTGTGGCCGAGCAACGCGGTGGACATGGCCGAACACTCGATATGC
>CAIVPX010000179.1 GCA_903907905.1 uncultured bacterium
GCCGACTGCCCGCCGATGCCCATGCCCGCCTGCAGGCGCAGCGTCGCACCGCGCAGGCTGACAGCTTCGGCGTCGGTCCCGACCTCGCCCGTGATGCGGCCGGTGAGGGCAATCAGCGAGAGGTGGCCGGCGGTGTCATCGCCGGTGGCGTCGACATCCGACACCCCCAGCGAGGTTTTGGCTGCGAGGCGGATGTTGCCGCCCGCACTGGCAATGCTCGCGCGCGCCGCCTCAATCGGCGACCTTGCGCCCTGGCTCCCGGCAGACCCTTGCGCGGCCATGCTGAGGCCCGCGCCGAAACTTTCGAGATCGATGTCGCCGCCTTCGGTCACCAGCGCGCTGCCGCCGGCGAGCGTCAGGGCCCCACCGGCCAGCAGACTCAGGGTGCCCGACGGAGCGCCTTCGCCACCGGACACCGAAATGCCAACCGCTTGGGATACGGTGAGCGCGCCATCGGCCTGCAGTCGCAGATGGCCGCCGCCCTGCACCCTCACGTCCCCTGAGACGACCAGCGCGCCGCTTGCGCGAAGCGTGAAGGAGCCCGATCCGCTACGCGTCGGGCCCGCGTAGGGGGCGATCGTCGGCATCGGCAGATCGATCGAGGTGTCGGTGAGGCTTTCGTCAGCGGCCGCGTCGGTCGTTGTGGCCACCTCATCCGCGCTGTCGGCAACACTGCCGAGCCCGGCGTCAGGCGCCAGCGTCTGCAAGGCGAGCGCGTTGACGAACTCGGTCTGGGCAGCGAACAAGGCCTCGGGCTCCTTGCCCGATTCGATGCCGCTCATCGACTCGGCAGGCAGCGCCTGCGACAGACCGAGCTGCCCCCAGCTGATGCGGTTGACCTGGACATAAGCCTCGCCAATCGTCACCGATCCGGCGGCCGTGATCGCCGCCCCGTCGGGACTGGCGACTGCCAGGGTGACCGCACTCGATGGCTGCCAGCCGGCAATGCCGATCGGGCTCAGATGCCGGCCCACGCCACCCACGCTGCCCGCCACCTGCAGGGCAATCTCGCCCGCGGTGAGGTTGGTGCCCTCGCGATTGCCGGCGGGCAGCGGCGTGCCGTCGGGATGGACGAGCGTCGGCGCCTCCAGCACGCTGCCTGAGGCCGACATGAGACCGATCGAGGCCTTGCCCGCGTCGATATCGGACACGATGATGTCGCCATCGGCCACGATACGGATGTCGCCCGCGCGCGCGCCGCGTGTGGCGATGCGGCTCTGCGATTCCTGGATGAAGCGGCCGCCCGCTTCGATGTCGATGCTTCCCGGGCCCTCGCGCGAGCTGTTGGGGTTGGTGATGCTCGATGCGCCGCGTTGGCTTACGTCACCGCCCGCAAGCAGGCTGAGCGTGCCGCTGCCCATCATGAGCGAGCCACCATCAAAGCTCAGGTCACCTTCGACCGCCTGCAGCAGGATGCCGCCACGGGGGTCGAAGCTCATCTCGATCAGGCCCTCGACCGAGAGCGACCCCTGCGCCCGGACCAGAACCGTGCCTTCGTAGGCCATGCGCAGTCCGCCGGGAATCGGGGCGCCGCTCGCGGCCGTCCAGCCCGGGCCCGCGATGACCAGATCATCGAGGTCGTCGATGGCAATGACCGATGAGCCCGCCGTGCGGGTGCGTGCCTGCAGGGTGTCGGCATCGATGCGCAGCGGTGCCGCACGCGTGCCGATCGCCACCGATGAGAAGACGCTGCGCGGCGTGTCGATCACATCGAGGCTCATCGCCTGCGCCGACAGGTGCAGCACGTCCCGGTCCCAGGGACGGTTGGAGGCCAGCAGGTTGCCATCGCTCACCCGGAGCGTGAGATCGCCCCCGGCCAGCACGCCGCCCACGAGCAGCGTGCTCGCCTCGCCACGTGCTTCACGCGACAGCCGGTCCAGGCTGACGTCGCCCGCCGCCTCGACCTTGAGCACCGCATCGGCGGGCAGATCGAAGCTCAGCGGCAGCGCGATGATTTCGCTGGTGGTCTCGCCGTCATCGCCAAGGACCGCGCGCGTGCCCAGGCGCATCACGCCGCCTTCGATCGCCGAGGCGTTGCCGTCGCGATCGGCCTCGCCGTGCGCAAGGAGCGTCAGATCGCCGCCCGCGCGGATCACCGCGCCCTGGATGGCGCTCGAGTCGACCACATAGATGCCGCCGGTCGCTTCCAGGCGCACCACGCCCGCGGCCGACACGCCACTGATCGTGAGCCCGCTACGACTGCCGTTGTCGATCTGCAGATCGCCCTCGGCGCGCACCACCACGTCCCCCTCGGAGGCGATGGCCACCATGCCGCTGGCGCTGAGATTGACGTCATCGAAGCTTTGCAGCACCACCGCCAGCAGGTTGCGGCGGTCCTCGACCCACTGGCCTTGCTGAATGCCCGCCACACCGTCGGTGGAGGCAAGCACCGCCAGGTCGCCGCCGGCCACTTCATCGATGCGGACCTTGCGCCAAAGACCCGGGCTGGCAAAGGCGCTCTCGTCGGCCAGATCGAGCGTGGTGTCTTCGCCCAGATACTCCCAGCGCTGGTAGCGTGTCTCGACGATATCCTCGGGGCGCGCCTGCGCGAGCAGGGCGCGCTGCGACTCGGGCAGCGCAGCAAAGTTGCCCGGATTGAGGATGACGATACGTTCGCTGGCGCGTCCCACGCCCGCGTCGATCGGCGTGGGCGGCGCGTTTTCGAGCCAGCCGTGGATACGCAAGCCCCCCAGGACGCCCCCACCGTCCGCACCCGCTTCGGCCGTGGACAGCAGATCCTCGGTGTCGCTCTGGGTGAGATTGCCGACCTCATCAAACTGCGCCCCCATGCCCCAGGCGTAAATGCGGAACTCGGTCTCTTCGGCGACCTCCAGATTGCCCAGATCGAAGCGCCAGGTTTCGTCGCCTGCCTGCGGATCGAGGTCGATGGTGACCAGGCTGGCGAAGCCGTCGCCGCTGTGGGCAATCGCCGCGTAGCGTGCGCCCTGTTCATTGACACTGCGCGCAGCGAGTTCGATAGCGGCCACGCGAATGATCCGGTCGCCACTTTGCGTGGCCTGAGGCGTGAGCGTGAAGCTCAGATAGCGCTCGTCATCGAGCGCATCGCCCACCTCGTCGTGAAACGCCGGCCAGACCCCGGCCGCCCGGTCTGCCACCGGCGCAGACTGGGTCAGGTCGCCGACGCTCAGGCCGGCAAGCACGCTGCTGGCTGCGAGCGCTTCATTGCCCGCCTGCTCGCCGGTGGGATCAAAGATTGCCAGCAGCCTGGGCGCTTCGTACATGGCGCCCAGTACGCGCACCCCCGTGCCGCCTGCTTCGCTGGAGGTGATGTCCTCGAAGTTGTCGGCTTGGTCCGCGGGCAGCGGCACCAGTTCGCCAGTAATCGGGTCGACCTGCTCGGCGCTCATGCCCCAGGCATACACGCGGAACTCGGTCTCGCCCGTGAACTGCAGGCCCCCCCCGGCCATGAACTCGACGTCATCGAGCGTCACCACGCGACCCAGGTTGAAGACCCAGGTTTCCTGCGTGGACACCATGTCCAGGTCGATCTCGAAGAGGCGCGCAAAGCCATCCGCGCTGGTGGCCAGGGCTGCGTGCCGCGCGCCACCGAGCGTGCCGTAGTGCCGCGTGCTCACCGACACCTGGTCGATACGCATCGCCTGGCCCTCGGCCGGCGTGAGCGTGAAGCTCATGTATGCATCGCGATCGATGGTTTCGCTGATGGCCCGCGCAAACGCCGGCAACACATTGGTGTTGACCACCGACCCCGACGCCTCGGTCGGATCGGCCAGATAGTTGCGGTCGGTCTGGACAAGATCGGAGACCCTGAACCCCGGTACGGGGGAGCTTCCGCCGAGACCTTGAGCGGCATCCTGCTCACCCACCGGGTCGAACTGCGCCAGCAACACCGTCGGCACCTCGGTGACCGACCCCGCCGGCGCGCCCGACATGCCGGCCGACGCCGACACCACCAGGTTGCGGCCCCGGATGTTGATCCGCTCGGTGGTATCGGTGTCGGGCACCTGCACGTTCAGGTGCGGGAAAAGCCGGGCCATCACGTCCGCCGCCAGCGGATGGCGCGCCACCTCGGCCATGGCCTCGGCGCTGCCAAAGGTCTGCTCGATGGCCGCCGTATCGCCGGGCCGCACCAGATCGTTCAGTGCAGCGATCTGCTCGGCGCTGATCACGTTGCGCTCGAAGCTCGCGTCGAGCAGCGCGCCGCGCGTGATCTCGAGCGTGACGTCTTGCGGCGAGTAAACAAGATCGCCCTTGGCGTCGAGGCGCATGCCCCCTGCCTCGATCGAGGCTGTGGCGTCGTCCCAGGCCGTGGGGTCGATCAGAAGGAGATCACCATTGGTTTCGACCAGGTTGATGCTGCCCAGCGCACGCGCCGCCACGCCGCCGTCGCCGGCAATCGCACTGTCGATGCGCGCAGCGATGAGGCCCTCGCCCCCGTCGAGCTGAATGATGCCGCCGATGATGCGGGAGGTGCCGCTGATACCCAGGATGCCGTCGGTCGAGAGTACCCGCACCTCGTGCGCCTCATCGAGCGAGAGGTTCGCGAACTGGTCGAGCATCTCGCCGGCCTTGAGCGGCTGTCCGTCGTAGGCATAGGTGGCCGCAATGATCTGGCCGATGCGCAGCGGGGCGCTGCGGCTCTTGTTGTCGATCTGCTCGATGGTGATGTCGCCCGTGGCCACCACATTGAGCTTGCCGCGCGGATCCTTGATGCGGATCGTGACGTCGTCATTGGCCTTGATGTCAGGCACCGCACCCGAGAACACTACCGTGCCCGAGATCTCCAGCGCATCCGAGGACATCGCAATGGGCGTGAAGCTGTCGTAGTCATCCGACCCGATGGCATTGCCATACGAAATGCTGCTGCGAAGCTCGAGCGCCCCCGGGGTCTGGATGTTGATCGTCTGACGGCTCGCGCCCAGCATCGCCTCGATGGCGATCGGCTGATCGGCCTGGAGCGCGTAGGTATAGAAGTCTTTCAGGCCGGTGATGGTCGTGGTCTTGGTGGTGACGGTCTTTTCGCGCAGCCAGCCGCCCCCGGTCACCACCGGCGGGTCCTCGATGATTTCCTGATTGTTGAAGTCGCTGTCGAAGCGGCCGTCGGCCGTGGCCGGCTTCCAGTCCTTGCCGTCGTACTGGATCTTTTCGTCTTCGGTGCTTTCCCAGACCGTCTGGCGCTGGGGCTCGTTGGGGTAGAGGTCCACCTTCTCTTCATCGAGAATCTGCACGCCACCGGCGAGTTTCGCGACGAACTCCCATTTTGCGGCGTCGGTAAATTCGAGCACCGGGAAGGTGACGGTGCCCGTCGCGCCCGCCCAGCGATAAAGGGTGTTGGTGAACACATCGCGCACCAGCGACACGCCCTTGGTGAGCGTGATGGCCGGATTGGATTTCTGCAGGTAGACGGCCGTGAACAGCTCATTGCCGTCGAGGATGTCGGTCACACTGGACCCCGCCTCGATCAGCAGCTCGGCTTCCTTCAGCGGGGCTCCGTCCGTGAACTTGGTGTCGGTGTACTTGGCCTCGGCATCGGCCGCGAGCCAGTCCCAGTCCCAGCCCACCAGGTTGAAGCTCTTTTGCTCGTACACCTTGACGCTGGTGCGCGTCTTGGCCTGACCGGTCGCCCAGACGTAATAGCGATCGAGCTCGGGCTGATACAGGATCGGCGTGTAATCGGCCGCGCTCGAGTCGGCCTGCAGCCCCGTCTGGCGGCTCTGCTCGGTGTAGGTGATGCTGGCAACCCCGCCCGGCAACTGCTCGAGCCGCCCCTGCCGCAGCACACGATCCATCTTGCCATCAGAGACCGTGAAGACCTCCTGGCGCAGGTTGTCCGTGTCGGTGATCGTGATCCGGCCGACGCGGTTTTCCGATACATCGATGGCCCCCACCGCCAGCCGGTACCGGCTCTGGTTGACGATGTTCACCGCGGCATAGCCGCTGGCCACCCGAAGCTTGCCGTTACCAGTGCTGACGATCTGACCCGTGAGGTTGATGACGCCCGCCGAGGGCTTGATGTCATCGAGCAGGATGAGCCCCTGCTCGGCATCGAAGGCGCCATCCACCGACTGCAGGTGCAGCGGTCCGCCGAACTCGATGCCGGGCATGAGCCTGCCCTGGCTGTCGGTAAAGTTGCCGGTTCGCGAGGGACTGAACTGCGGTGTGAAAGTGAGATCGATGCTGTCGACGCCCGACTGGATCAGACCGTTGACGTTCAGATAACGCGCATTGATGTTGATTTCGCCCAGCGCGAACACCACCGACGCCCGCGCAGCATCGCCTGCGATCGCGTCCAGAATCGCCTTGCCGCGCGCATCGCCTTCGAGAATCTGGTCTTCCTGGCGTTGGGCGTTCGGGTTGAGCAGCGGGAGACCGAGCGGCTTGCCGTAACGCTCGAACCACTGCATGTACTGCTGCGGATCGGCGCCGCTGTGGTACCAGTCGTCGGTGGCCAGGTTGAAATCGCCAAACGCGGTCAGCTTGACCGAGGCCGCACGCAATTCGCCCGTGACGTTGATGCTGCCTTCCATGTTGGTGAGGAACAGCGCGCCGTCGGCGTTGCTGATGCGCCCGCGTACATACAGGTCTTGCGGTGCGTCCGGAATCTTGAAGCTGCCGCCCACGTCGTACCAGTCTTTGGGGAAGGCATCCTGCGTGACCGTGATCACGCTTGCGCCCGGCGCCGTGCCGGCCGACCCCACCCGGGCACCCTTGAACCAGGCGCTGCCCGCCGCCATGGTGACCAGCTCCTTGCCGATCAGATCAGTACGTCCCGAGGGCAAAATCCCCAGCTCGTTGACCACCAGGCCAAAGGGCGTGGCGTTGCTGATCGTGATGCTTGCACTCCCGTGCGCAAGCGCGCGACCGGCCTCGACCGCAGCGTCCAGCGCCGGCTTGCTGGTGTCATCGGCATACACATAAATGCCGCCGCCCGAAGCCTGCACCGCCGGCAAGCGCAAAAAGAGCTGATCGAAGGACGAACGCGCAGCCGTCACGCCGTTGACGGTTTCGGCAAGCCCCAGCTTCTTGAGCTTGGCATCGATCTGATCGAGCAGCGCCTGATAGCGCGCCACCATTTCGGCGTTACCCGAATGGCTCTCGATCCAGCCGACCAGCTTGGCGCGATCCTCGAACAGGGCGCTGGCGACATTGGCGTACACCAGTTGCGGCAGCGCCAGGTCCTTGGGCTTGACGACGTAGAAGTCGTCGGACAGCGCCATCGCAAGGCTGATGCCTTTGTCGCTCGCGATCGAGACGATGTCGCTCCAGCCGCTCGAGAAGCTCTCGGCACGGCCGATCGTGGTGGCCTCGCCCGTGCGCTTGTACCACTGGCCTGAGGCGGTGCGAACCGTCTGGCCTTTCTCGACGCGCAGCGTCGTGGTGGTCTCGCTGATCTGGTGATCGGGCTCGACCGGCGTCCACAGGCGGGTGTTGGTGTAGTCCTGCTGATCGAGGACCAGGTTCGAATCGGTATCGCTCGCCGCCGCCGGCATGTACCGGTAGTAGGCCTTGCCCGGCACCGCCTTGGCAAAGGCGCCCGGCACGGCTTCGACGATCGTGCCCTGGCTCACGCCAATCGCCACCTCCTCCATCTCGATGCGCGCGAACTCGTAGCGCTGCGCCGGATCGAGACCGAAGGCCAGCTTCTCGGCCGCTGTCAGGTCCTCGCCCAGTCGATCCTTGGTGAAGGCCGGGGCCCCGGTCACGCCCTCGGGGTAGGGATTGTCGAGCTCGCCATTGACCAGAATGGGACGCACCAGCACCTGGGTGCGGTAGTTGACGCCCGCCTCGAGCCTGGCCGCTGAATCCACGTCAACGGTGTTGCGGCTCGTCACGGTTCCGTCGCCGTCGAGGTCGCCGCCATACGGCGGAACCGCCAGGTTCAGGTACATGCCCCGCAGGCGCGCGCGCTCGTCGCCGCCCGTCCCCGGCTCGGCGATGAGCTCGATGTCGCGCACCGCGCGCACCGCCGTATCGCCCACCAGACGCACAGCATTGATTTCCTCGATCGTGGCCTGGACCGTGGGCACGCTCAGCCCGTACAACGCCACCAGCTTCATGTCGGCACGTGCCGTGTTCATCAGCAGGTTGGTCACGCGGCTGGCGTCCTGGCCCGAGCGCAGCTTCACATCGGTGCCCAGCAACTCGGCATTGCTGACCGTGATCGTGTTGTCGCTGGACAGGTCGCTCGAGGCGTCGGCATTGGCCCCGGCGATGGATCCACCCGAGCCCACGTTGGCGGCGGCCGTCAGGTCGGCATCGGTGCGCGTGCTGATCAGCAGGTCGCCGCTGAAGTTGCGCAGGCTCGCCCCGTTCAGATTGACGCCCGAGATCAGGTCGGCCGACTGGTCGGCGCGCGCAAAGTTGATCGCAAGCCCGCCATAGCCATCGACCCGCACCTTGTCGATGATGTCGACGTTGGTATAGGTGGAAATCGCCAGCGTGCCGCCCGTGGCCGTATCGGATTGCACCGTGATGTCGGTACCCTCGCCGATGTTGACCACCGCGCCAAAGCGCCTGGAGGCCGAGCCCACTGCGGTGCGGATTTCGAGCGCACTGATCGAGCCCAGACCCGCCGAGGTGGAATCGAGTGAATCCTGCCCGGCTGACATCGCGGTCTTGTCGGCCGCGTTCTTGGCACGAATCACCACCGTCTCGGCATCAATGGTCGACAGCTTGCCGATATCAACCTTCGAGACGCCCTGCACCAGGTTGGACATGGCCGCGCCACTGCCCGAAGCGATGCCACCAATGGCCAGGTTTTCCGAGCGGGCATCGAAATTGTTGTCGCGCGCCGAGGTGATCTGCACCACGTCGGCCGCGATGCGGTTGCGATCGCCCACCGTGGCGAGCGCCACGCCCTGCAGCGCAAGCGTGGAATCCGCCCCCGCGACGCCCACAAACAGGCCGCCGCTCGAGGCCGTGGCCAACTGGTAAATGTTGTCGACCGCATAGCCGTCGATGCGCAGCGTCCCCGTATCGGCCTTGACGTCATGGCCCAGCCCCGCGCGGATCAGGCCCCGGTCGATCGTGCTGACCGATGCCACCCCCACCGACGCGCCCGAACTGACGGCGAGTGCATGTGACTCGGCCCAGGAGCCCTGGTCGGCCCGCGCCACGATCTCCACCGTGCCTGCGGCCGCCGTCATCACCTCGGCACCCGAGATGGCGGCATCGACCACGGACTCGATGAGGTTTTCGGTGACCGTACCCGCGCCCGCTGCCGCAATCAGGCCAAAAGCCGCCGCCGCCGCAAACACCTCGTTGTACAGGTCGACCTCATTGCCCGCCCGCACCGACACGCCGGAATCGGCCACGATCTCGGTCCAGCCATGGGGGCTGCTGCTCTCGACCCGGGTGAGGCCCGAACGGTCGATCAAAGCCTGCACCTCGGTACGCACCGTGTTGTAGGAATTGGCCCCGCCCCCCGCGAACGCCACGCCGATGGCGCCGGTGATGGCCACGGCGACGGCCGTGGAGTAGGACTCGATCGAGGGCTTGTCGAAGGCCTCGACGCTGACGCTGCCAAAGGTGTCGATCGTGGCGCGGTCGATCTGCGCGCGCACCGATCCGTCGATGAGGTTGTCCGCCGTGGACACCCCAATGGCGAGTGACCCCCCGAAGGTGCCAAAGGCCGCGGCCACCGACACCGCCATCACCGACGACGAGATGCTGGCGAAGTCGGCTGCGCTCACGCTCACGTCGCCGTCGATCTCCACGCCGGTGACCGTCGGGGTGTCATCCTCATCGAGTTCTTGCGTCGTGTCGCGCAGGGCCGCCAGCGTATCGGTGTTGATGCGATTGAAGGCACTGCCACCCGCCCCCGACAAGGCCACCCCCACCGTACCGCCCACCGAGGCGGCCACTGAGCCGGCAAACACCCGCGTGTCGATCGCCTGCCGGTTGATGGCGCTGATCACCAGGTTCGTGGTGACGACCGGTACGACCGGGTCATCCAGCGGATCGGTCATGTCGGCGACGCCGCCGCTGGCCTCACTGCCCGTCGTCGTGTCATCGACAGGCGGCTCATACCGGGTGAGCGAGGACCGCGTCACCAGCGCCTTGATCTCGTTGGCCGACTCGGTGAGCACCTGTCGCCATTTCTTGGTGTCCGACAGATCCTGGGTCAGGAAGATGTCGTCCTGCGTGCCGTCATCGTTGGCGTCTGCGCCCTCGATGTCGTCATCACCGATGTACTCGTACACCTCGTTGGCGCGCGCACCCGACTTCGCGCCCATGCGCACGGTGTCGCCCTTGCGCACGAGGCTGGGGTTGTCCTCGCCCTGACGGAAGGTGACCGTGCCGCCGTACTCGTAGGGGTTGTAGCCCACGTAATTGCGCGCGATCGACACGCCCACCGAGGCGCCCACGCCCACGCCGCCCCCCGCGCCCACGCCCACCGAGGCCGAGACGATGGTGGACTCGATCAGGCTGGTGGACTGCGCATCGACCGTTACCGTGCCGGTGGCAGCCAAGGCACTGTCGTCGATGATGGCGAACGCATCCCCCACGATCACGTTGAGCGCCGATGCGCCCGCACCGCTGATACCCACGCCGTTGCCCACGCCCAGGCCGATGGCAGCCGAAGCGGCCAGTGCGAACGCATCGATGGTGTAGTCGGATACCGCCACCATGCCCACATCGCCCGCGCTTTGCAGCTGCGCCCCGGCGATGCCCGCAAACACCACGCCGTCGATCACGTTTCGCGCAAGCGTCACGCCGATCGACACCGCGACCCCGTTGCCCAAACCGAGGGCGGCCGCCACCGACACCGCACCCGCCCATGCATCGATGGTGGATGCATCGACCGCGCGAATGTCGACGCTGCCCGCCTCGATCACGTTGATCCGTTCGCGAGGCTGCTCGAGCGTGGCAATGCCCGCTGACAGGCGAGTGCCAATGTAGTTTTCTGCCCAGACGCCCGAGCCGCTCACGCCGATGGCGTTGCCGCCGCCCAGCGCCACCGCCGCCGACCCTGACACCACCAAGGCATCGATACCCTGGTTGCCCTCCGCGCTGAAGGCCAGTTCGCCCGCAACGCTCAGCTCGGAGTCGATCGCCTGCGCGCGAATGGTTGCAATGGCCTCATCACCCGCAAGCCCGAAGCCCTCGGCGCCAATGAAGTTGCGCGCCACGGCGATGCCGATGGAGGCGCCCACCGCGCCGCCCATGCCGCCTGCAATCGATACCGACAGCGCGGCAATGGTGGCCGCTATCCGGGCATCGCTCGAGGCCCGCACACTCAGATCGCCCGCGCTCTCGATGCTGCTGCCCACGATCAGCGCATCGATGTTGCCGCGGATCGTGTTCACCGCCACGGCGCCCGCGCCGCTGAAGGCCATGCCCTGGCCGCCTGCCGACACGCCAATGGCGGCCGACGCCGCCACCGACACGGCGTTGATGTTGACGCGATCCATCGAGACGTCGTAGCTGCCGTCGGCCCGCAGACGCCGCACGATGGTGTAGCTGTCGCCGGCGCCATCGACCACGCGCCAGCTCTGCCCCGGCTCGATCACCGCCAGGTTGAGCTCGGGCTTGACCGACTCCCACTCGGCCTCATCCGAATAGTCGACGGTGGACAGATTGACACTCTGGTTGTTCTTGCCGATGTAGCGATAGACCTCGCCGGCGGTGCCGCCTTCGCCGTGCGTGGCCGCCACCTTGACCGTGTCGCCCTTTCTCAGCTCGACCGTATCGGGCTCGACCAGCGACCACAGGTCTTCGTCGCTGAAGTCGGCCTCATCGAGATTGAAGGCGTCCTCGCCATCACCGAGGTATTCGTAGATGGCGTTATCCGCACCGGCATCGGCGACCAGGTCGCCCTGCTCGATCGAGACTTCGCCGTCCTCGTTGGTGTACTTCCAGATGGTGCCGTCTTCGGACGAATAGAGCGCGCTGGCACGCAACATGTCGCGGTCGGCCAGATCGATGCCCGCATCCTCGATGATCGTGACCAGCGTCTCGAGCGTTTCGGCGTCGGCAAAGTCCTCGGCCAGCTGCCAGCGCGAGGTATCGGAGTAGTCCTCGCGCCAGAGCTCGACCTCCTCTTCCTCGAGACTCACCTCGGACCACAGATCCTCGTCCTGGAAGTCTGCAGTGGCGAGGTCGAGCGCCACACCAGACGCGCCCTTCCACTCGAACACGCGGCCCACCCAACCCGCCTCGATGTGGTTCACACCGACCAGAACGACCTGGCCCGGCTCGAGCGTGACCTCCCGACCCTCGGCCGTTTCGCTCTCGAGAGTCGAGTAATCGATAGACCTGCCGATGAACCGGTACACCCGGCCCGCCAGACCGCCATACTCGTGCCGCTCATCGACGCGCACGGTGTAGCCGGTCTTGAGCGTCTGCGTATCGGTTTCGACCTCTTCCCAGAGATCGGTATCGCTGAAGTCGACATCCGACAGATCGACCGTGTCGTCATCGCCCACGTACTGGTAGATGCGACCATCGGCCGCACGAACCATGTCGCCATCCGTCAGGTCGGTTTCGCCGTCCTCGGGCAGGTAGTCCCAGACCTGGCCCTCGTCGCTGGTGTAGCTGGTCTCGGCCGAGGCCTTGGCCGCCGCATCGATCGCATCGCCATCGAGCCCCGCGTCCTCGATCGTTTCCCAGTCGATGGTCGGGCCGCTCTCGAGCCCGGCCGAACGCGCGCCGATATCCACATCGCCGTCGTCGGTGACCAGGCGCACGTTTTGCAGCTTGGCGGTGACATCGGCATCGATGCTGTTGAAGGCCAGCGACAAGCCGATTGAAACGGACATCGCCCGGCCGGATGCGCCAAACGAGGCCGCCACCGAGGCCGCGCCCGCGATGGCGTTGATGGCCGTGCGCGACTCGCTGCGGATGGAGGCCGACGCCGCCGCCAGCTCAATACGCCGATCATCCGTACCAAAGACATACGCGTCTACGCTCGTGTAGATGCGGTTCTCGGCGTACACGCCGGCCGCACTCACCGTGGTCGAGCCGGTGGCACCGGCCCCCACCGCCGCCGACCCCGCGAGCACCTTGGCATTGATGCCGGCACTCGAGAGCGCACGAAGTTTCAGAGCGCCCGCCGCCTCGACCTCGCTGCGATCGAGGAACGCTCGGGTCGCCGCCACCGCTGGCGAATAGCTCACCAGCTTCCACAGGCTTTCGTCCGAGAAGTTCTGCGTGTGCAGACGAATGCCCTCGGCGTCTTTCACCGTCTCGCCAATGTATTCGTAGACCTCGCGACCCATCAGCGCGGTGTCGTGGAGTACCCGCTTGCCGGGCTTGAGCTCGGCCAGAATCTGGTCGTCAGGCTCGTAGTCCGAGGCCTTGTAGTCGTAATCGACCGACACCGGCGTCTGACCGATGATGTTGCGCGCCACCGAAACACCCAGCGCCACCGCCTTGCCCGCGCCCCGACCCACCGAGACGGCAGCCGCCACCGATCGCAGGCTCGCGTCAATCGTCGAACTGTCATGCGCGCGGATGGTGATGTCGCCGCTGCCCTCGTCCTCGCCATCGGTGGCGAGCAGCACCCGGCTCGCATAGGCCTCGGTGCTGCCGCCGATGCGGTTGAAGGCAAGCGTGCCGCCCCCGGCCACCGCAGGCCCGCCGTTGGGGCTGGCGCTGATCGCAATGGCCGAAGCGGTACCCAGCGCGGTAATGTCGCCCGAGCGCCAGGCTGCAATGCGGATCTCGCCACCCGTCGAGCGAATCTCGACCGGATCGGACGCGGTAGACGATGCCGCCGGCGCAGGCGCCGCGATGAAGGACGCCACATTGCTGTCGATGTCGTTGCGCGCAAGGCTCAGGCCCACCGAGATGGACTTGGAGCCGCCCTTGTAGCCGGCGGCCACCGACAGCGCGCTGGCCGACACCTCGGCATTGATGGCGGTCTCGCCTGTGGCTTCCACCAGAATGTCGCCACCCGCCTCGGTATCGCGCGCGTTGAAGATGCGGGCACTGGTATCGGCCGCGATGCGGTTGAGCGCAACCACCGGCGCGATGGTGATCGCGGTCTGGCCCGAGGCCGCACCGCCCGCTGCACCGCCTGTACCGCCCCCACTGGCACCCCCCGCGGGCGGCTTGACCGTATCGAGCGACAGGGCGACGGCCGAACTCTCGATCACCGCCTCGACGCTGCCGGCGTAGTCGGCTTGCACTTCGAGACCGCCCTCGAGTTCGAAGCTCGTGCCATCCGCCC
>CAIVPX010000180.1 GCA_903907905.1 uncultured bacterium
GCGACAGCCGCTCACAGACCGCAGCCCCGATAGCCCCCTCGGACCCCACCACACACACCGTTTTCGACATCGACTCCCCCTATGCAGCGATTATTTTCGACAGCAGGCAAGCGTATCCCCGCGTACCGCTTCAAGGCAAACAGGATGACGGGGCGGCCCCTCACCGATTAGGATGGTCAAAACGAATGAATGCCAGACAGGAGGCCCGTGTGTCCGACACCACCGAATTCGATCTCATCGTCGCAGGCTCAGGCGCTGGGGGGCTAGCCGCCGCACTGGTCGGCGCAGGGCGCGGCCTGTCGGTATGCGTTCTCGAAAAAGGCAAGCTTCTGGGCGGGGGGACCGCCACCTCATACGGTACCCTGTGGGCGCCGGCCAACGCCGTGGCCCGCGAGGCCGGGCTTGACGACAGCCTCGAAGCCGGGTTGGCCTACGCCCAGTATGTGGCGGGCGGCGCGGCCATCCCCGAGCTGCTCGAGACGCATGTGCGGGCGGCCCCCCTGGCCGTCGAACGATGCCTGCAACTGGGGGTTCGTTTTCAGCTGACCATCGGTCTGCCCGAAATTTTTCATCCGCATGCACCGGGCAGTTGCCCTGATGGGCGCCGCATGATCGAAGCCGCGCCCATCACCCGGGCCGAGCTCGGGCCCTGGGGCCAGTCCATCCGCCCGGCGCATTACATCGCACCGGGTGTGAGCTGGGGCGATGTCATTGCGTGGGGGGGCTTTGCGAACAAGAAGAACTGGGATCCCGATGAGCTCGCTCGCCGGGAGCGCCTGGGCATGCTGGCCGCGGGCCAGGGGCTGGTCGCGCAATTGCTCTCGGCCTACCTGCGCCATGGCGGGCAGGTGATGCTGGAAACCGGCGCAGCGCAATTGTTGACGGAGGGCGATCGGGTGGTGGGAGTTCGCACCACCACCGGCCAACGCCTGATGGCCCGACGGGGCGTGATCCTTGCGACCGGTGGCTATGAGGGCAACGATGCGCTGGTCAAGCAGTACGAGGGGCTGCCCGACTGGCTCAATGCCTTTGCCCCCACCAATACCGGTGACGGCATGGTCATGGCGACCGAACTCGGCGCTGCCGTCTACCGGCTGCCGGTCAATCACCGGCGGCTGGTCGGCTGCGCCATTGCCAGCCGCAACGACGAGTTCTTCTCGATCGGCCTGCACGGCATGCCCTACCCCGGTGCCATCGGCATCAACCGCCAGGGCAAACGCTTTTGCGATGAATCGCTGTTTCAGGAGGTGGTGCACGGCTTCCAGGAATTCGACCGAGCCTCCCACCGCTTCGTGAATCTGCCCTCTTACATGGTCTTCGATGACCGCCACCGGCAACGCTACTCGGTGGCCGGCGGTGCGCCGGGTGCGCCCGTTCCGGACTGGATTCCTCGCGCCAACACGCTGCGCGAACTCGCACGAATCATCGACGTGGACCCCGACGGACTTGAAGCTACCGTCACCCGGTTCAATCGCTTTGCGGCCACCGGCGAAGATCTTGATTTCGGACGGGGCAAGTCGGCCTTTTCACGCAGCACCGCGGGCGACTCGAAGAAACAAAGTGGCGGCGCTCAGCTCGGCGCGCTAGATACGGCGCCCTATTACGCCATTCGCCTGCGGGTGGGCGGGATGGTCAGTGCCGGTCTGCTGACCGGACATCACGGTGAGGTCATGCATGTCAGAGGCCAACCCATCGCCGGGCTGTACGCTTGCGGCAACACGGCCTCACCTGCCGATACCGGCGTCGGCTATCAAGGCGGGGCATCGATCGGCAGCGGCATGATCTTCGGCTACCTGGCCGCCGAGCATGCGGCCGATCGCGCGGCGGGGTAAAGCCTTACTGCGACTTGAGGTCGACCGACCGGGCCAGGTCGGCAAAGTCTTTCAACTCCGCGCGAACGATCTTTTCGAATTCGTCGGGCCCCGCCACAACGGGCTCGAGCGCCAGCGCACCCATCTTCTCGCGTGTCTCGGCCAGATCCATGAATCGCTTGATCTCATCATGCCAACGTTGGATGATGGGTTTCGGCGTACCGGCAGGCGCGAACAACCCGATCCAGCTATCGCCGCGTACCCCAGGAAAGCCCAGTTCCGCGTAGGTGGGCACGTCCGGAAATAGCTCGGAGCGGCGCGGCGATACGATGGCCAGCGCGCGCAAACGGCCCGCCTTGAGCATGGGCGCGGCGGTGGTGGACACTGCGGCATTGAGGTCGGTCTGCCCGCCCAGGACCGCCTGCAGCGAGGGCGCCGCGCCCTGGAAGGGCACATGCACGAGGGCAATGCCTGCGGCCTGCCCGAGCATTGCGGTCATGACGTGGGTGGTGCTGCCGCTTCCCGCCGTGGAGTAGGTGAACTTGTTCGGGCTCTGCCTGGCCATTTCGATGAATTCGGCCAGCGTGCGAGCGGGAAAATCAGGCTTGACGACCAGCATGTTGGGCGCGCTGGCCAGCAGGGTGATCGGCACCAGATCGCGGGCGGCGTCGTACTGCATGTTGGCCATGAGCGCCGGAACGATCGTATAGGCACCGATCGTCATCAGCAGGGTGTAGCCGTCAGGCGCCGACTTGGCGGCGATGTTGGTGCCCAGCGTACCCACCGCGCCGGGGCGATTGTCGACGACGATACGCTGCCCGATCCGGTCCTGGACCTGGGTCGAGACCATGCGCGACACGGTGTCGACAGGCCCGCCCGGCGGAAAGGGCACGATCAGCCGGACCGGTTTGCTCGGATAAACCTCCTGCGCGAACGCGCTGGCGCTGCACAGGCAGGCTGTAAACAGGGCAATGACGACTTTAGCTCGCATGCGACCCACCTCCTCTGGATACCGACCGCTCAGCTTGCGGGATTGGAGAGCACCGCAGTCCCGATCATTGAATCGCGGCTGACCAACGCCGCCAGGCTCGCCTCGTCCATCGCCTCGGTGCCGGCGGGCCGCTCGGGGATGACCAGATAACGCAAGTCGGCGGTGCTGTCGACCACCCGGATCTCGGTGCTTGCCGGAAGCGCGACACCGAATTCTTCGAGCACGGCGCGGGGCTCTCGCACCACGCGGGCCCGATACTCGCGGCTCTTGTACCAGGCAGGTGGAATGCCCAGGATCATTCGCGGATAGCACGAGCACAGGGTACATACGACCACATGATGAACGCCTTCTCCGTTTTCGAGCACCCGAAGTTCGGGGGTGTTACTGACGTCGATACCCAAGGCCGTGATGGCCGGCTTGGGGTCGCTCAACAACTGCTCGCGAAAACCCGGATCCGTCCAGGCCTTGGCAATGACGCGGCTTCCCATCGCAGGGGTTCGCGATTCCTGATTTTCGATCTGCCGTTGAACATCCGCCGCGCTGAGCACACCGGTTTCGATCAACAGTTCGCGCAAGGCCTGCTCAAGCAGGTGGTACTCGGTGAACGTATCGTGATCCTCGATCGCGGCGTGCGGATGCTCGTGGTCGTGATGGTCGTGATCGTGATCATGGTCGTGATGCTTGCCGCTCATTACGCTGCCTCCCTGGCGCCACTTGAGGCGGGCGCAAGCCAGTGTTCATAGATATCGGCTTCAAGCGTGTCAGCGCCGTGCGCGTAACCCGGCCAAAGGTCGGCCTGGCGGAACCGAACGCGGTAGAGCCTGCGCAGCGGCAGGCCCGGCTTGTGATAGGCCAGGAGCTCCGGGTCTCGCCAGCGCCCCGCCACACAGACGATCGTCCCCACGCGCCCCTTCAGGTAAAGGGGCGTGCGGCAGTGGCCCGTGATCGTATGGTCGAGCACGCGAACCACATCGCCTTCGGCGTACATGCTCAGGCCTCCCCGTTTGCGGCACGCTGCCGGCGGATGAGTTCGATTCGCTCGTCGATTTGCGCATCGGAGAGAACGCCCTGCTCAACCAACAGCTGACGTACCGCCTTGAGCCAGCGCTCGTAGTAGGGAAGCGTCTCGTACTCGAGTTTCGAGTAGTTCTCGATGGCGCGACGCATGGCATCGACCTTGAAGGCGCCACAGGCCGGACTGGTCAGCAGCATGAGCATGGCGTCGACGCGCATCTCGAACAGTGTTCGGGGATGCTCATGTCGATCGATGGCACCCAGTTCAAGACCGCCTAAATCGTGCAGTCGCCGGGCAAGGGTCGTGTCAGCCGGGGACGGATTCATACGGATTCCCTCTCGTCAAAAGTCAGGCAGTGCGCCTCGGGCAGCCTCGCCGCCACCCTATCGCCTCGCGTGAGGCACAAACCGCTGGCGGGAAGATCTGCGCTCAAAGACAGGCCAGCGCCGTGCTCCGACTCAACCCGAAGCAGCACCTCGGCCGTACTGCCACGATAAATCAGATCGGCGACGATTGCACCGAATTCGCCGCGAACCGGATCAGGCGCAGCCTGCCGCAATTCAAGGTGCTCGGGTCGGATGCCCACGCGTACGCGAGTGCCGGCCTCGCGGTCGGACGCCGCATCAAGCGGCATGCGGGTTCCGAAGACCGTGCGCAACTGCCCGACGCCCGATTGGCGCTCGACCTGCGCATCGAAAAAGTTGGCGCGGCCCAGAAAAGCCATGACATCGGCGCGCGCCGGACGCTGGTAAAGCAGGGCCGGTGCGTCAACAGCGGCAATTTTCCCGCCGAACATGACCGCGACCCGGTCGGACAGCGACAAAGCCTCCTCCTGGTCATGCGTCACGATGAGCGTGGTAATCCCGAGTTCGCGCTGCAGGCGCTTGAGCTCAACCTGCATCCCGTCGCGCAGCTTTCGATCGAGCGCGCCCAGGGGCTCGTCGAGCAGAAGCACATCCGGCTTGATCACGATGGCTCGCGCGAGCGCCACACGCTGCCGCTGCCCGCCCGACAACTGCGCAGGAAAGCGGTCTTCGAAGCCGGCCAACTGCACCATGTCGAGCGCCTGCCGCACCTGACGGCTGATGTCGGTGTCGGCGCACCTGCGCATGCGCAGGCCGTAAGCCACATTCCGGGCAACGGTCATGTGGGGAAAGAGCGCGTAGTCCTGAAAGACCAGACCCACATTGCGACGATGCGGTGGCAGACCGTCCACAGGCTGGCCGTCAAATCGAACGCCTCCGCGATCCGCGTGAACGAAGCCGGCGATGGTCCTGAGCGTGGTCGTCTTGCCGCACCCCGAGGGCCCCAGTAGCGCCAGGCATTCGCCTTGAGCGAGCGTGAGCGAGACGCCATTCAGAACCGCGTTGCCGCCCAGACTCAGGTGAAGTTCATCGAGCTCGACGCTTGCCATCGGCTGCTCCTTCGGATTCGACCGACAGGGAAATGATTCCCCAGCGGCGCTCTGACCCCATGATCACGATGCTCAACAACAGGATGTAGAGCGTGGAAAAGGCCGCCGGTGTCGGATCGAAATTCTGGCTGATGTAATTGAACACCTCGATGGGCAGGGTGGTGAGCTCGCCCCTGACGAGGAAGATGCTGATGGGGTAGTTGTCAAAGCTGATCAGGAAGGCGAACAGAAAACCGCTGATCAGCCCCGCCTTCATCTGCGGCAGGGTCACCGTGAGGAAGGCCGTCAGCGGGCTTGCGCCCAGGCTGGCGGCGGCCTCCTCGAGCGCAGGGTTGGACAGCGCCAGCGACGCGACCAATGTGCGCACGGGATAGGCGATCACCAGGACCAGATGGCCGATCAGGAGGCTGTACCAGGTGAAGGCAATGCCCATCCAGATAAAGAACTGAATCAGGGCGATGCCGACTGCGACAATCGGCACCGCCACCGGCGACGTGATGAAGGCGGCCAGTGCGGCCTTGCCGGGAATGGGCGCTCGAACCAGA
>CAIVPX010000181.1 GCA_903907905.1 uncultured bacterium
GACCACGTCGACTGGCGCTGTGTTCTTGGCCGATACGCAGTCGGCTACCTGGACCTGGAAGATGGTGCGCGCCGCAGGCGGCTTGAGCGGCAGCAGCCCGCGTGTGACCCTCAGCGACGACGGTAATACGATTGCCCTCACCACCAACGCAGCCAGCGATGGGGTCAGCATCAGCCTGGATCAGGGGCGTACCTGGATGCTGACGCGTGCCGCTGATCTGGGGGCGGATCCAGGCAAAGCGCTCAGCGCGGCCTACTTCGACCCGGTCACGGGCAGCGTGTCCGTGGCGGCCAGCGTCACGGGGCAGCACTCGAGCAGCGTCGGCACCTCGGCTCAACGCGTACTTGAGTTCGTGCCTGTGCCGGGCTCGGCGGCCCCCAACCTCAATCTGCCTGCGTCGATCTCCGTCGCCGCTGATGCGTTCACGCCCCTGGTTTTCCCGCCTGGATCGGTGCATGACGCCGACTCGGCGACGGTCTCGGTCAGTCTCACCGTGGCGCAAGGGGTCCTCGGTGTGGCGGCGGCCGACGCCACGGGCATCACGATCGCGCCCATCAGCGGTGGTCTGAAGCTCACCGGCGCGGCCACCGTGCTGTCAAGCTTCCTTGCTGGCCTTGGCAATCTCCAATTCGGTCCGGGCGCCTCGGGCATCAAGGGCCCGCTTGTCTTCACGCTGCAGGATGGCGTCAATACCACCCGCCGCGAAGTGTCCCTGGTGGTCGAGCAACCGGTGGCCATGAAGGCGACCTACACCTCGGGCGCCTTCGAGGTGCTCGTCGTGGGGGGTAACGCCATGCGCATGGGGCGCTTGCCGCTGGGTGAGGTTCGGCTGAGCGATCTGGGCGACCAGTTCCTCGTGACAGGTCTGGCCGATCAACCGCTGGTGGTCCGCGCCTCGCAGGGCGCTGACGAAGTGCTCGTCAACCTCGGCTCCACCAAGGCTGCGGACAATCTGCCTCGATCATTGCTCCTGAAGGACCTGCCCGGCGCGACGGCGGCCACCAGCCTGCTCGACGACGATACGCTCACCCTGCGCTTCAAACCCGTGGCCACATCGTCCACCAAGAACATCGTTACGCTGACCCAGGGCGAGTTGTTGAGCGGCGTCGAGAAAATGGTCTGGGACGACACCCTCGGTACCCTGCACCTGGTGGGCGATACCATCGTCATCAAGGGGTCGGGTGATCAGCCCATCGATCTGGGTGATACCCGCCTGGTGGTTGACGCCCAGCGCCTCGTGTTCGAGGGCGCTGTGCGCGTCAAGAGTGCGTCGCACATTCAGCTCAATGTGAGCGAGAGTGTCACCTTGAGCGGGCTTCGGCAGGCGGGTGTGAACGGCGCCGCCGATACCAACCTCTCGGTTCAGAGCGCGCTCTCCCGAGGGGAAAATGGGCAGGTGCTGGCGCAGATCATTCAGCCCGTTTCCATCACCGCGCCGGTGGGGGGGGGTGCGGTCAATCTCAGCAGCTTCGCTACTGAGGGGGTCGGTCTGCAGGTGGTCCCCAAGGCCGGTCAGTCCATTTCTCTGGGCGGTACGGGCGGCGGTCTCGCACTCGACCCAAGTACGCTGGCCAATGTGCCGTCGCTCGTCATCGGGGCGGCAGGTGGATCCAATCCCGTGACGGTCGGTGGGGGTGGGTCGGCACTCTCCGTGCCCGTCCCGCTCGTCATTCAGGCCCAGGGCGCGGGCGGCAAGATCGAGGTGATGGGTGCGGTCAAAGGCAAGTCGCTCACGATCTTCGGGCCCGGTAACACGACCGTGTTTGCCGATGGCACTGTGCTGTCCATGAGCGATGGCCTCACGATCAACGATGCCGTGCGATTCGACGGCACGGTCACGCTCAATGCCGGAGATCGCACGGTCGACCTGGCAGCGAACCTGCAGGTCACCGGGCGCTTGAACGGTAGCCCCGGCGCGGCAGACCACCTGCTGCTCTCCGCCTACGGTGGAAGCATTGCGCTCGACGGTCGGGTAGGCGACGGGATTGCCTACACCGGTGGCACCACGATTCAAAGCGGCGGCAGCGGGTATGCGGATGGCGAGTACACAGGCATCACCTTGCTCGGGGGCTCGGGAGCGGGCGCTACGGCCGACATCATCGTCGAGGGCGGCACGGTCACGCAGGTCACCCTGGTGTCGGTGGGCGGAGGCTATAAGGTGGGTGATCGCCTGAGCGCAGCGCGCTCCAGCCTGGGTGACTTCCTTGGTGTGGCCTCGGGATTTGACGTGCGGGTGGAGGCGCTTGCGGACGTGGAAGCGCTCACCATCACCGATGCGCTCGACGTCACCTTTGGTGAGCGGGTGTATGTCGACGGCGACCTCACCATTCGGGCCAACGGCAGGGTGGTGTTCACCGACGAAGTGGTGCTGCACAACGGCGGTCAGTTGCGCATTGAGGGGGCGAGCGAGGTCAGCTTCCTGGGCGGCCTGCAGTTCGAATCCAATGCGGCCGGCAAGAAAGGTGAACTCATTCTGAACGCAACGAACGCCACGGTGAGCTTCATGGACGGCCTCTTCGCCGGGCCAGCCGATGCGATGCGCTGGACGGGTGTCACTGCGCTCACCGCGCATTCGCCCGAGGCGGCTGGCGAGCAGGGCAGTCTGACGGTCAGTGGTCATGCCCTGGTGCTGGGCGAGTTGCCGGACACCGCGCGACTCAGCGTTGATCTGAATCTGGACAGTCTGACCCTGCAGGCCGACAGCTTCGCCGTGTCCAGCACGCCCGGGTTTACGGCCGATTTCAACCTGGGGCAGTTCACCATTGCGACCGATACGAGCATTGGCTCGGCCAGCGCGCCCTTCAAAGTGAATGCGGCGCTCGTCTCGGCTCAGTCGAGGGCGGGGGACATCTACCTTGAGACCGGGGCCACTGAATCGGATGTGTCGCTGAAGCCTGCCGGCTCGGCGCAACTCATCGCGGGCGCAAGCGTGGTGCTCGGGCAGGTGAGCGTCCCGGGCAAGCTGTCAGTCACGGCAGCGGGCAACATCAGCGACCGTGGGGTGCTGACGGTCGGTGGCACGTCCAGCCTCAGCGCGGCGGGCCAGCGCATCACCCTGGACAGCGCGAACGACTTCGTGGGCGCCGTCAGCGCGTCGGCGGCCCAGGTCACACTGCGCGATATCAACGCGCTGAGCCTCGATGTCGGGAACGGTCCGGTGGGCGGCGTCAACATTTCTGCCCAATCCACGGTCAGCGTGCGCAGCCAGGGCAGCCTCACCCTGGCATCGCCGTCACGGATCGAATCGAACGCGGGCACTGTCAGTGTCATCGCATCGGGCGATCTCGTCGTATCCGGTACCACCTTGCTCGGCCAGACCGTCTTGCTGCAAGCCGGGGGTGCCATCAAGGGCGTGGCTGTTCAGCGTCCAGACCCCATCGTGTTTGATGGCGAACTCACGCTGAAGGCGAGTACGGGCATCGGCGGCTTCGACTTCGAGCGCGTCCTCGTCCAGACACAGGGCCCCAGTGCATCGCTGACTGCCATCAACGGTTCGCAGGGCGACGTGGTCATTGCTGCGCTCGGTGATCTGACGATCTCGGCTCAGGGCGTGGAGTCGAACTCCGAGGGCCCGGTCGTGCTTCTGAGCGGGATGGGCGCGGTGCATGATTCCGGACCAGTGTTCGCGGCCAGTGGTCGGGTCGTCAGACTGACCGGCACCACCTGGATCAGCCGCTCGGAGTCGGTTGCTGCGGGCATGTTGTTGGACATGCTCGGCAATGATCGGGGACCACGGGCTATGGAGTCACCCCTGGCGCAGATGAATCAGCGCTTGAGAGCGGGCTGGCGTGACGGGGCGCCTGGGGCGAACGAGGGCAGTCTCACCACGACGCTCAGGCCGCTCACGGCCGACGCGTCCGTGCAACTCGGGGGCGCGCGTGCCGCCGCGACCGCGTCTGGCCTTTCGGGCATGGGCTTTGCCGTCGCATCGCCTGTGGTCGATGCCCTGAGCGGCATCGCGAGCACTCATCAGCTTCTGGATGCCGCCATGACGCTTTCGCTGCAGGGGCGCAGTGCAGCGGTGAGTGACACCGAAAGCCTGGGCACCTGGGTGAACCGGATCGAGCGGGAGGCACCGACCCCCTCGGCCCCCTTGGAGTCCAGCCCGAGGTCTGAGCCGGATGCGCCGGCTAGTCCTAGCCCCAGCCCCGGCCCGCTTGAGTCGAGCCCACAGCAGAACGATGATTCGAGCAAGCCTTCGTCCGATGCCCGGCAGGCGCCGACCGAAGCTGTCACCGAAGCTGTCACCGAATCCGCCGCCGAAGCCCCCGGCAAGGAGGTTCGTTGGCTGCTCCCGGTGAGTGAGCTGGCGGGGTGGGGCAGGGTGGATGAGGGTTCGCGCCAAGCGCCGGCGATCCGTGCTGAGGCCGGGTCTTGATCAGATCAGCGCTGAGCCAAGCATGACGCCACCCAAAACCTGGCTCAATGTCGGCGCTGGCCCGGCGGGCAGCGGCTTGCGCCCGCCGGGGCTTGGCGGCCCCGACTGGCGAGAGATTCGCCTCGATGCCGACCCCGCTGTCCAGCCCGATGTGCTGGCGCCAGCGCATGATCTGTCGTCGATCGCAGACGCACAGATCGATGCCGTGTTTTCCTCGCACTGCATCGAGCACCTGTACCTGGATCAGGCCGTGCCGGCCTTGCGCGAATGGCGCCGCGTGCTGAAACCCGATGGGTTTCTGCTGCTGGTGTGCCCCGATCTGCAGGCTGCGGCCGAAATGGTGGCCCAGGACCGCCTGTTCGAGGTGGCCTATGCGGGCATCAGACCCTACGACATCATCTTCAGCCATCAGGGCCTGGTGGCCCAGGGGCGCGCGCAAGGCCATCACTTCATGGAGCACAAGAGTGGCTATACGCTCAGCAGCTTGCGTGCGCTGGTCAATGAAGCGGGCTATGCGGTTCATGCGGCCATGCGCCTTCGACCTCGGTTCGAGTTGTGGCTGCTGGCGTGCCCTTCGGAACAGTCGGAAGACACGCTGAAAGCGCTTGCCGGGAAGCACTTCCTCATCCCTCGGTGAGCCTTGCAGCGCGTGTCGCTTGCACGCGGGGGGTGAGGGCGAGGCGCTCTATGCGCCCGCGCGCAGAGCAGGCAGGAGCCGCTCGCGGCGACCCTCGCAGTGGTGCGCCCACATGCGCTGGAGCAGCGCTTGAAACTGACGCACATAGTGGTCGATGTCAGACAAGGTCGAACTTAGCATGTGCGCCCGCAGGGCAGCCCGGCCAAGGCGCAACTCACCAAGCTGTTGGGCCAGATTGAGGGCTGCGGCCACGTAAGCGTCGCCGTGTTCGGCCACCCAGGCGGGCCGACCCAAGGCGGTCATGAAGCTCGCGCCCATGCGGCTCACGAAGTTATCGCCCGCCAGGGTCAGCACGGGTACCCCCATCCACAGTGCCTGGAGCGTCGTGGTGCCGCCGTTGTAAGGGGCGGGGTCGAGGGCAATGTCGACCTCGCCATATTCCTGCATCATTTCGGCCAGAGCGCTTGGCCCGCGCAGCATCAGTCTCTCGCGTGCGACGCCGTGTCTCTCAAACAGATCGATGAAGCGCGCCTGAACGGCCGGATCACGCAGGGACGGGGCCTTGAGCAGCAGTCGCGAATCGGGAAGGGCCTGCAATACGCTTGACCACAACGCGATCGTTCTGGGCGACAGTTTCATCGCGTTGTTGAAGGAGCCGAATACCAGCGCCGCTGCAGCAGGGCGCGGCGGCGGGAGTGGGTAATCATCGACGGGCGCCCAGCAAAACACGCTGTCCGGCAACTGTGCAATACCTTCGCTGAACAGGTGAGCCTGATCGGTCGGGCTGACGGTGGCATCACCAATCAGCCAGTCGATGCGCGACATGCCGGTGGAGTGCGGATAGCCCAGAAAGCTGGCCTGCACCGGTGCCGCGCGCATGGCGAACACGCCCAGGCGGTGGCTGGCCGTATGGCCAGCAAGGTCGATCAAGATGTCCACTTCGTCGGCCAGAATGATCCGGTGCAGCGCGGCGTCATCGAGCGTTGCAACCTCGTACCAGCCATCGACGCAGGCCTTCGCCTGGCGGGTGTACTCATCGTGCATGGTGCCGGTGTGGTAGACGAACACCTCGAATTGCGCTCGATCATGGCGCAGCAGCATGGGCAGGAGAAAGAGGTTTACCGGGTGCTGGCGATGAATGTCGCCGGTCAGGTACGCAATGCGCAGGCGCTTGCCGACCGCGCGTGCGTTCGAGAATGCCCGCGTTTCCTGAACGGACGATTCAATCGGTGCGCACAGCCTGCGGTGAAGGCCGGCCACCTCGGCGCTCGGCAGTGCGCCGTGATAGAGCGAGGTCATGGCCACGCTGGACGCAAGGCGCGATAGCGGGTCGGCACCGGCATCGAGAGCCGATTGAAGCGCGGCCAGATGGCCGTGAGCGTCACCCATACGACCTTTCAGGCCTGCAGCAATCAAGCAGGCTTCGGGGTGGTCGGGCGCCAGCGCCTGAATCTGGCGCAAGCTGTCCTCACAGTCGGCGAGCGCATAAACCTGCGACTGGATGGTCGCTAGCGCAAGCAGGAGGGGCACGCTGTTGGCGCGCAGGCTCAGCGCTTTCTTCAGAATCTCGATCGCCTCTTGCCAGTAATTCTGCGCGAACACCCGGGCGGCCAGGGTTTGCAGGAAGTCGGGGTTGTTCGAGCCCGAGGCTCGCGCAAAAGCCTTTTCGGCGGCGGCAATATTGCCCACGCGCAGGAGCGCTTCGCCCAGATACATCATCGAGCCAAAGCGGACCGGGCGTACATTCAGCAGACCCGAGAACGCGGACACCGCGCCTTGAGCGTCATGCGCGTTCAGACGCCACACGCCCATCCAGTGGAGTGTCTCGCCGGCAATGGGCTCGAGACTCTGCGCCTGCTCGAGCGCGTGCCGGCCAGAGGCGGGATGGCCCTGCTTCGGCGCACCGATCTGTTCGTGCAGGCGGGCCAGATAGAGCCAGGTCAACCAATCGCCGGGGCAGTGCGCCACGCATTCAGTAAAGCGCTGGGTCAATTCAGCGGTCTCTGTCAGCGGGATGCTTCCGAGCAGAGCGTCTCCACGCGTGGTGTCCTGCCAGGCTCCCAAGGCGAGTGCGTTCAACTGCGGCAACTGCGATGGATCCAGTCGGTGAGTCTGGCGCGCGACGTAGCACGCCTGCCACGGCAGGCCAAGCCTTGCATAGCAGCGCGCCAGGTCAAGCCAGAGGTCGGCGCGAACTGGAAGGCGACGCAACTGCTGCCAGAGCGAAGCAATCGCCTCCGATGCCTCTCGGCTTATCACAGCACGGATTGGGTGAGACCCGCCTGGATCAGCAACTGCGCATACAGCCCCTGGTTGTAGACGTTGTAGCTCACCCCGTTTTGGGCAACGGTGCCCACCGACGCACCCCATCCGCTCGAATAGACGGTATCCCCCGCATCGCCATCGATCACCAACTGGTGGCGCTGTTCGGGATTGCTTGCGCCCAGGCCGCCCGCTGCGAGGTTGTAGGTGCCGTCAGTCCAGCCGTTCGCGTTGTTGACACTGTTGAGGTCGGCGATATCCAGCACATCGCGAAGCGTCAGTCGCAGGCTGTTATCGCCACCTCCAGTCAGATCCATGCGCTCGATCGACTCCAGGCGCGAGGCGCTACCAGACCGCGTGCCACCCTGATTGGCGATGGCGGTCAGATCGAGCGTGATGCCTGACCCGTCCAGCGCCAGCGTGTCGATACCCCCGCCACCGTCCACGCGCGCAAGCTGCGCGGTGTTGTCACCCGAGCCAAACGAGGCCTGCAGCGCCGCCACA
>CAIVPX010000182.1 GCA_903907905.1 uncultured bacterium
CTGTCCATGCATCTTCTGGACTTCGCCACCGACGTGCTCATGATTCTCATGACCTCGGCGATCCTCTTTTCGATCGATCCCTGGCTGGCTCTGGTCACCTTGCTGCCGCTACCTTTCATTGCCTGGATGATTCATACCGTGCGCGACAAGCTGCGTACCGGCTTCGAAAAGGTGGACCGCATCTGGGCTGAAGTGACCAGCGTGCTGGCCGACACAATTCCTGGCATTCGTGTGGTGAAGGCGTTCGCTCAGGAGCAGCGCGAGACCGAACGCTTTCGCGAAGCCAACCGGCATAACCTGGCCGTGAACGATCGCGTGAACCGGGTGTGGTCACTGTTCACCCCGTCGGTGACGCTGCTCACCGAGGTGGGGCTGTTGGTGGTCTGGGGTTTCGGGATCTGGCAGATCTCACGCAACCAGATTACGGTGGGCGTGCTCACGGCCTTTTTGGCCTATATCAGCCGCTTTTATCTGCGTCTGGACTCGATGAGCCGCATTGTGTCGGTCACGCAAAAGGCCGCGGCCGGCGCCAAACGCATCTTCGACATCCTGGACCATGTGTCCAGTGTCCCGGAGCCCTCGCAGCCGGTGAACCTCGAGCGCGTCGAAGGCCGCATCGATATCGTGGGCGCTGCTTTTCGCTATGGCAACCGCGCCGTGATCCGTGGCATCGACCTGTCAATCAAGCCTGGCGAGATGATCGGTCTGGTCGGTCACAGCGGTTCCGGGAAGAGCACGCTGGTCAACCTGATCTGCCGGTTTCACGATGTCTCGGATGGCTCGATTCGCATCGATGGCGTGGATGTGCGCTCGGTGCCGGTGGCTCAGTTCCGACGCCATATCGGCTTGGTGCTGCAGGAGCCTTTTCTGTTTTTCGGCACGATCGCCGAGAACATTGCCTATGGCAAACCCGATGCCACCCGTGCCGAGATCGTGGCGGCCGCACGCGCCGCTCATGCACACGACTTCATTCTGAGGCTGCCTCACGGGTATGACTCACTGGTGGGCGAGCGTGGCCAGGCGCTGTCGGGAGGTGAGCGTCAGCGCATCTCGATTGCCCGCGCGCTGTTGATCGATCCCAAGATCCTGATCCTGGATGAAGCCACCTCTTCGGTCGATACCGAAACTGAAAAGGAAATTCAGAAGGCGCTCGACAACCTGGTGCTGGGGCGTACCACGATCGCCATCGCCCATCGCCTGAGCACCCTGCGACGCGCAGACCGGCTGGTCGTGCTCGATCGCGGTCAGATTGTCGAGGTGGGCGACCACGATTCGCTCATGTCGCTAGAAGGCGCGTATTTCCGCCTGTATCAGGCCCAGGCCAGGCAAGACGATGATGGTCCGGGTGAACCCAAGCTGTGGCGAACCGAGGTGGATGAAGATGGCGGTGGTTGAGTTCGGCCTGGAGCGCGATGCCTTCGCCCGGCTGGTCCTGACGACTGCAGAAGGTGCGAGGCATGTCGGCGTCGTGGCGGTCAGGGCATTTCCGATCGGTGCGCCTGATGAAGGTATTGCGCTCATGAGTCCGGAAGGTCATGAGTTGGCCTGGGTGGCCAGATTGGAAGCACTGGAGCCTGCCCGGCGCGTGCTGATCGAGGAGCATCTGGCGAGCCGGGAGTTCGTGCCCGAGATCCAGGCGATCAAATCGGTCTCGAGTTTTGCGACCCCGAGTACATGGTCTGTGCGCACGGACCGGGGTGATACCGAGTTC
>CAIVPX010000183.1 GCA_903907905.1 uncultured bacterium
AGTTGGCTCAAGACGGGTTCGGCCAACTTCACTGCCGGGTCGATCACGAGTGTCTGGCTGGGGGCGAGCGACGCCACTGAGGAAGGCGCCTGGCGTTGGGACAACGGTGATCGGGTGCTCTTTGGTGACTGGGGCGGTGGCATGCCCGATGACTATCGCGGCGCTGAAGACGGCGCGATGCTCGAACTCAACAAGTGGCTGGTGGGCTCGGGTGATCTCGCGGGCTGGAACGATGTATCGGTGACCTCGTCGGCCTACCTTGTGATCGAGATCGGCACTACACAAGCCCGGCCAGTTGCGGTGCTTGGCAGCGAAGGGAGCGATGCTCTGGTGGCGGGGCCGGCAGGTCTGGTCGAAGCCGGGTCCGGGAATGATACGGTCGGTGGCAGCGCGCTCAATGACCTCATCGACGGACAGGCCGGCAACGATCTCATCGCGGCGGGGGCAGGCAACGACACCCTGTATGGCGGCACCGGTAACGATCAAGTTCAGGGCGAGACTGGAAACGATTCCATTTTCGGAGGAAGCGGCGACGACAAGCTTTTCGGTCAGGACGGTGCCGATGTGCTGTTCGGGAACGAGGGCAACGACTCTCTCTATGGGGGACTGGGCAATGATCGGCTGTTTGGCGGCGCTGGCAACGACCTGCTGGATGGCGGCGAACAGCGTCGACTGCCCTGGACCGTCACCACGGGCGACTACGACCGGGCCGATTACAGCGCAAGCGCTGGCATTCGTCTTGACCTGAACACGCTCTCGGTCTCGGTGGTGGGCGAAAGCGGCACCGACACGCTCAAGGGGATGGAAGAGGTTCAGGGCGGCAGGGGCGTGAGTGATCTCGTCACCGGCCGCTTGAGTGCCACGGCCGCGCAGGCCACGCAGGTAGGCACCTCGCTTTACCTGTGGCTGCAGGGCGGGAGCGACACCATCACTGCCGACCCCATGGGGTATCAGCAGGTTTGGTCCGATGGCGTCACGGTGGGCTATCACTGGTCAGCCACCCCCATCCAGCTCGCGTTCACCGTGGGCAACACGGCCAAAGTGACCTATACCGCGTCGGGCACGACGCAGGTGGCAGGCGTCGATACCCTCGTCAACGTCGGGACCTTCGGCGAATCCGCTTACAGCGATCGGCTCGACTTCTCCGCGGCCACGCGTAACCACCTCGGCTATGCCACCGACCCGCTTGCTGACCTCACCTGGCACACAGTGCTGATGGGCTACGGCGGTAACGACACGGTGATCGGCAATGGCCAGACTACCCTCAACTTTGGGGCCGTTTCGGGCACGGTAAATGATAGCTCTGCCGGCCTGACAATTGACCTCGCGGGCTCCTCCGACGCGCTCAAAACGGTCAGCCTCTCGAACCTGTTGTCGAGCACCAGCAAAGCCCTGGGGTCGCTGAGCTTCGAGGGCGTTCGAACCATTCATGGCACGCGTTTCAATGACACGCTGCTGGGCGGGGGCAATGACGGCTTCGAGAGCTTCCGCGGGGATGTCGGCGATGATTTCATCGATGGGCGCAGCGGCTACGACCGCGCCGACTATCGAGGCCTCATCGAGGGGGTAACGGTCTACCTGGCGGACGGCTATGTGGAATCAGCGACCCAAGGGGCTGACACCCTGCGCAGCATCGAGGCCGTGCGCGGTTCCATGTTCGACGACACCTACTACGCCAAGGGCTTTGTCGGCGGCGATGCCAACCAGGACTTCAACGTGGGGAGCATCTGGTGGGGGCTGAACGAGTTCTCTGGCGAAGGTGGAGACGACCGTGTCAGCGGCAATGGCGCCACGCGGCTGAATTACGAATCGTCGATGCTCGCGATTCGTGTTGATCTGGCTGCCGGCGTCGCGGATGCACGCAATGAGGCCGACCGAAGCACCGAGGCCTACCGG
>CAIVPX010000184.1 GCA_903907905.1 uncultured bacterium
AACTCGTTTTCGATGACGGCGATGCGATGGCCGTGCTGCTCGTTGAGAATTCGGTTGAGCAGGGTGGTCTTGCCGCTGCCAAGAAAGCCAGTAAGGATGGTCACCGGAACGTGTGTGCTCGACATGTTGCTTCCTTTAATGCCGCCAGACACCCGCTTCAAGGGGCGCCTGACCCGATTCAGGCGCGTGATTCTACGCAGTCCGGCCGACCCTGGCGTCAGATCCGACGCAACATCAGCCCTTTCAGGTACTCACCCTCGGGGTGGGTCATGGCCACCGGGTGATCCTCCCCAGCCTGCAGGCGCCCGAGCATCTGCGCATCCACCTGGGCATCAAACACCGCCCCGGCTACCACTTTCTGGAAGAGCTCCACCGACATCGCCCCCGAACAGGAAAAGGTGAATAGCCGCCCCTCGGGAGCCAGCAGGCGCAGCGCCGCGAGGCTCAGCTGCTTGTAGGCGCGGGAGGCCCGCTCAAGATGCTGCACCGAGGGCGCGAACTTTGGCGGATCGAGCACGATCAGATCGAACTGGCGACCCTGGGCGTGCAGCGCGCGCAGGATTTCGAACACATCGGCCTGCACCCAATCCGACGGCGCCCGCAGTCCGTTCAGGTCCTGCTGGGCGCGGCCGGCCGCCAGGGCGTCCGCACTCGAATCGACCGACACGGCCTCGGCGGCGCCGGCGCGCAGGGCTGCAAGGGTGAAGCCTCCGGTGTAGCAAAAGCAGTTGAGCAGGCGCTTGCCCTGCGCCAAAGATGCCACCAGCCTGCGATTGTCTCGCTGATCAATGTAGAAGCCGGTCTTGTGACCGCGCAGCACATCCACCAGGTAGCGCACCCCGTCCTCGGTGACGGGAACCGGCGCCTGTGGCGCGCGGCCCCGCAATACGCCTTCGCGGGGGGCGAGCCCCTCGCGCTCGCGGGAGGCCGCATCAGAGCGCTCGTAGACGTCGGCACAACCGGTGGCCGCCACCAGGGCATCGACGATTGCCTCGCGCCAGGCCTCGACGCCGGCGGCCATCAACTGGACCACCAACTGGCCGTCATAGCGGTCGACGATCAGCCCGGGCAGTCGGTCGGCCTCGCCAAACACCAGCCGTACTGCATCCGTACGGGCCGACAGCGCGGCTCGGCGGGCGACCGATTCGGTGATGCGGCCGCGCAACCAGGCCTCGTCGGGACGCTCCTGCTCACGAAAACTCCAGGCCCGGGCCCTCAGGCTGGACGCCGGGCTGAAGGCGGCCCAGGCGAGAAAACGACCATCGGGCGAGGCCACGCGCACCAGATCGCCACTGGCAGGGCGCCCGTCGATCCGGTCGATGGCACCGGCATAGAGCCAGGGATGGCGCCGCAGTAGCGATCGCTCTTTGCCCGGTTTCACAAACAGGGTGGCAGTGGGTGTCATGGGGGCTCAGGCCTTGCGCCGGGCGCGTGGGTGCGCGGCGTCGTACACGGCAGCCAGGCGCTGGAAATCAAGTGAGGTGTAGATCTGGGTGCTGGCGATGCTTGCGTGCCCGAGCAACTCCTGAACGGCACGCAGATCGCCGCTCGACTGCAGCAGGTGGCTGGCAAACGAGTGCCTGAGCATATGCGGATGGACGCTGGCCGGTACACCCCGGGCAATGCCCTGGCGCTTGAGCCTCAGCTGGACGTTGCGGTTGGCGATTCGCCCGCCACGGCGACCCAGAAACAAGGCCTTGTTGTCCGCATTGGGGTTGGACGCAAGGAAGCGCTCACGTTCTGCAAGCCAGTCGCGCAGCGCAGCAAGCGCATGGCTGCCGATGGGCACGGTTCGCATGCGCGAGCCCTTGCCGGTGACCGTCAGCTCGGCCTCGTCCAGGCTGAGCCAGCTGCGCGAGCGCGCGCCGGGCCCGGGAAAGTGCTGGACATCGAGGCTGGTGAGTTCGGACAGGCGCAGCCCCGAGGAGTAGAGCAACTCGAACATCGCGCGGTCGCGCGAGGCCTCAAACCCTGCCGGCGCCCGCGCATCGCCCTCGACCAGTCGAACCGCCTGATCGGGTGCCAGCGCGCCGGGCAGACGACGCGGGGCACGCGGGGCACGCACGCCTCGCGCGGGGTTATCGCTCACCCGACCCTGCTCGGCCAGCCAGTCAAAGAAGCCACGCCAGGCGGAGAGCCGGCGGGCGATAGTGCGGGGCGACAGGCCCTCGCGGCTGGCGCGAGCCACCCAGCGGCGCACGGCATGCGCGTCCACTGAAGCCCAGTCGGGGCCGCCCGCCTGAGCCGCCAGGCCTTCCGAACCGCCCGCGGCCGCAGGCGCCGACCCGACCAGCCCGGCCAGTTCGACCAGGTCAATCCGGTAACTGGCCACGGTTCTGGGCGAGTAGGCCCGCTCGCGCGCCAGTCGCCCGAGGTAGGGCTCGATATCGCCCTCGGCGGCCTGCAGGCGACCGGGCGAAACGGCCATCACGCGGACGCGGCCAGCCGCCCCATCGCCGCACTGGAGAGCTCGGCGATGCGCTCGAGAAACGCCGTGCCCATGGCCGCCTGAAAGCGGTCGGGATCGCCCGACCCGAGCACCAGCAAACCGAAGCTGAGCGGGTTCGCGCCGCGTCGCAGGGGCAAGAGCGCAATGGACTGCGCATCGGCGCCGCCGTTGGGCAGCCAGCCGGGGAAGCGCAGGTCTCCCTTGGGGCCGCAGTAAGGCAGGCGCATGGCGTCAACCTGCTCGATCAACTCGGACGGCACGGCGCGCACCCACTCGGGCGCCTCGAAGCCCTCCCGGACCCGCCACAGGCGCAGCGCCACCAGCGGCACGGTGAAGGCCGTGCGCATGCCGTCAACCACGGCGCCCGGCAGACGCTCGGCAGACTCGACCAGCAGCAGCTCGCGTGCCCAGCGCTGCAGGCGGTCGACAATGGCATCGTTCTCTTTGCCGATATGCACCAGTTCGCCCAGCCGGCGTTCGGTGTGGCGCAGCTTGTCGCGCAGCACTTCGAGCTGACGCTCGTGCAGGGAAATGGCCCGGCCGCCATGGGCCGAGGCAAAGGTCAGACCAGCGAGCAACTCGGGACGACGCTCGAAGAAGTCGGGATGGTCGGCCAGATGGCGCGCGACCAGGTCATCGCTGAGGACGGGTTCGGTCATCGGGGCTACGCTCCGTGGATCGGATTCGGGGGTCGGATTCAAAGTTCGATCTGGCCTTGGTAGACAGTTTCGGTGGGGCCGGTCATGCGCACACGCGCACCGGGCTGCCATTCGATGGTGAGCAACCCGCCCCGGGTGTGCACGTCAACGGGCGAACGCACCAGCCCCTGCCGGATGGCCGACACCGCCGCCGCACAGGCGCCGGTTCCGCAGGCCAGCGTCTCGCCCGCGCCGCGCTCCCAGACGCGCAACGCAATCTCATGCGGGCCACGTACCTGCATGAAGCCCGCGTTGACCCGCCGTGGAAATCGCCCGTGCGACTCGATGAAGGGGCCTTCGGTGGCCACCGGGGCCGCCTCGAGGTCACTGACCTGCTGCACCGCATGCGGGTTGCCCATCGAGAGCGCCGCGATCCAGCGCGTGGCCCCGCCGACATCCAGTGGCCAAAGCTGCTCGTTGCCGGCCGCGCGCGACTCGAGTCCCGCGTGGTCGAAGGGCACCCGCTCGGGCTCGAAGATCGGCAGGCCCATGTCGACGCTGACCCGGCCGCGTTCGCCCATCTGCAGCTCGAGCACCCCGGCGAGCGTTTGCACCCGGATGATGGGCTTGTCGGTGAGCCCCTGCTCGAGCACGAAGCGCGCAAAGCAGCGCGCGCCATTGCCACAGTGTTCAACCTCGCCACCATCGGCATTGAAGATGCGGTAGACAAAATCGACATCGGGCGAGGGCGCAGGCTCCACCAGAAGGATCTGGTCGGCGCCGACTCCAAGGTGACGGTCGGCAAGCCGGCGCAGTTGCGCGGGCGCCAACCGCACCGTCTGGCGCACGCCATCGAGCACGATGAAATCGTTGCCCGCGCCGTGCATCTTGGTGAATTGCAGTGTCATGGCACGATTATCGCTGATCGGCCCCGCGGCACACACCGATCGCCGTCATGCGCGGGGGTCGTAGGGCGAGCGCTCGCCGGGCGGACGCGTCTTGAAGCGCTTGTGGGTCCACAGGTACTGTTCGGGCATCTCGAGCACTCTGGCCTCGATGAAGGCATTCATCGCCCGCGTCGCCGCCTCGAGGTCATCGCCCGGGTAGCCCTCCCAGGCCTCATGAAACCGGGCCACATACCCCTGATCGGTCAGCTGCGTCACCAGCGGTACCACCGCCGCGCCCGTCAGCCGGGCCAGTCGCGCCACCGAGGTCACGGTGGCCGCCGGCACACCGAAAAAGGGCACGAACACCGCATCCCGGGCGCCGAGGTCCATGTCAGGCAGAAAGTAGAAGGCGCCGCCGTCGCGCAGCCACCGTACCGCGGGCCTGAGCCCATCGTTTCTGAGCAGCATCGTGCCCTGGAACCGGATCCGCCCCCGCGTCATGGCCTGGTTCAGGACCTCGCTCTTTTGCCGGGCATACATCGAGGCGAGCCGGGGGTGCTCGAGCAGCAGGCGGATGCCACCCGCATCGATCCCGACAAAATGGGGCGCCAGCACGATCACCGGTCGCCCGGCCCGGATCGGCGTCAGAAAATGCTCAGTCGCCTCGAGCCGGCACAGACGCCGGATCCGCTCAGGCGAGCCATACCAGAAAATGAATCGATCAAAAAAACTTCGCGAGAAGGCCTGAAAATGCCGGCGCGCCAAGCGCCCGCGCTCGGCTTCGGTCCAATGCGGAAAGCACAGGCCGAGGTTGGTCAGGGCCACCACACGCCGGGGCCGCGCGAGCCCATACAGGATCAGACCGACCGTCTTGCCGAGCAGGCTGAGCAGGCGATAGGGCAGGTGCGCGAGCGCCCGCAGGCACAGCAGCCCCACCCGGATGAGGGTCTCGGTCATCATTCGGGTGGGGGCACGTCGGGCAACTGCTTGTAGCGGTTGTAGCCCCACAGGTATTGATCGGGTAGCCGGCGGATCGCCCGCTCCATGAAGGCGTTGAGCGCCTCGGGCGTGGGCGGCGCCTCCAGCGCCTCCAGATGCAGGCGCCAGCCCCCGGGCACACGCTCGCCCACCGCCATGACCACCGCAGCGCCCGAGGCCTGAGCCAGCCGAAGCGGCAACGTCATCGTGTAGGCCGGCTCGCCGAAGAAAACCACCCAGCGCCCCTCGCCTCGCCCCGGCACCTGATCGGGCAGCAGGCCCACCGCCTCGCCCGATCGCAGGGCGCGAAGCATCGCCCGCACCCCCGACAGCGCAGCCGGCACCGCACGCATGCCGACCGAATTGCGCGCCCGATCGAGCAGGGGCGCGAGCAGCGCCTGCCGGGGCGGGCGAAACATGACCGTGATCGGCGCCCGGGCGCTGTACCAGCGGGCGGTCGCCTCGAAGGCGCCCAGGTGAGGCGTCAGAAACAGAATGCCGCGACCAGTTCGCTCGGCCGCCTCGAGGACCGCCAGGTCCGTGCAGACGACCCGGGCCTGCAGGGCCTCAGGTGGCCGAAGCCAGACAAAGGGCAGTTCCGCCACCATCTGCCCCGCCTGACTGGCCGCCCGCCAGGCGGCACGGCGTGAGCCCTCGCCGGCGCGGGCCAGATTGCCCCGAAGTTTCGCCCGATAGGCGCCCGAACTCGCGTAGACGATCAGGCCCAGCGGGGCACCGATCGCGCGCAGCAGGCGCAGAGGAAGACAGGCCATCAGCCGGGCCATGATCAGCAATCTACGGGCGCCCGCCGAGGGCGCGACCTCGGCCGCAGCGTCTGCCTTGCCCGCAAGCGGGTCAACCGCCGAACTCGGTAGCTCGGCGGCGGGCGGCGCGGCGGGTGCAATGGGGGGCTGGGCGGTCATAACAGGCGCGAGCGGATAGCCGGCGCAGTCTATGCGATTGCGGTGCGGCCGCGGAAATTGCGGGCACCAGGCCGACGGAGGACGTTGCGCCATGACATCGAAACCGAGCCGGGCCGGCTTGGCCGTCATATAATTGCGCGATCGCCGAGTTAAAGACAACTTGCGGGGCGAGCGATGGCGCGATCTGCGCACATCGGATATTTCCGCTAAAGCGTCGCCGCTTCTCCAGGACCGGCTTCGCCGCAGTCGCCCCGCAACGAGGCCTCGGCCCCCGTCAGCCGACCTTCCCCAGGAGAATGCAGTGGCCAACGATTATCTTTTCACCTCCGAGTCCGTATCCGAAGGGCACCCCGACAAGGTGGCCGACCAGATTTCGGACGCGATTCTCGACGCCATCCTCACCCAGGACAAATACTCGCGCGTCGCCGCCGAAACGCTCTGCAACACGGGTCTGGTCGTGCTCGCCGGCGAGATCACGACCCAGGCCAATGTCGACTACATCCAGGTCGCCCGCGACACCCTCAAGTCGATTGGCTATGACAACACCGAGTACGGCATCGACTACAAAGGCTGCGCGGTGCTGGTGGCCTATGACAAGCAGTCGCCCGACATCAAGCAGGGCGTTGATGCCGCGCACGATGACAACCTCGAGCAGGGGGCGGGCGACCAGGGCCTGATGTTCGGCTACGCCTGCGACGAAACGCCCGAGCTCATGCCCTCGGCCATCTACTATGCGCACCGCCTGGTCGAGCGGCAGTCGCAGATCCGCAAGAGCGGCAAGCTCGGCTGGCTGCGCCCCGACGCCAAGTCGCAAGTGACCCTGCGCTACGAGAACGGCCGCCCGGTCTCGGTGGACACGGTGGTGCTGTCGACCCAGCACTCGCCTGACGTCTCCATGGAAACCATTCGTGAGGGCGTGATCGAGGAGATCATCAAGCCGGTGATCCCGGCCTCGCTGATCAAGGGTGACATCAAGTACCTCATCAATCCCACCGGGCGCTTCGTGGTGGGCGGCCCGCAGGGCGACTGCGGCCTCACGGGTCGCAAGATCATCGTCGACACCTACGGTGGTGCCGCGCCCCACGGCGGCGGCGCCTTCTCGGGCAAGGACCCCTCCAAGGTCGACCGGTCGGCGGCCTATGCGGCCCGCTACGTGGCCAAGAACGTGGTGGCGGCGGGTCTGGCCAGCAAATGTCTGGTTCAGGTGTCCTATGCCATTGGCGTGGCGCGCCCCACCTCGGTCTGGGTCACCACGCAAGGCACGGGCAAGGTGAGTGACGAGCGCATCGCACAACTGGTGCAGGAACACTTTGACCTGCGGCCCAAGGGCATCGTGCGCATGCTCGATCTGCTGCGCCCGATCTATCGCAAGACCGCAGCCTATGGGCACTTCGGTCGTGACGAGCCCGAGTTCAGCTGGGAGCGCACAGACCGTGCAGCGGCGCTCAAAGCTTCGGCTTGATACGCATCAAGGTCGGGGTGGCCAGGATTTGCGTTAATGCATCTCATGTCAGCCCGACTCAAACATCTGATCGATCCGGCGCCGCTGCACGAGCGCGCGGCGGTACCCGAACCCGCCTGCTGCAGCGTTGCCGACGCGTTGGCGGGCGACTGCCGGTCGTCCATTTTCGAGCGCCTCAAAATCGTTGAGGCCGCGTGCCGCTTTGGTCAGCGCTGCACCCGGGACTGCGCGCAGCGATCGGCGGCAGGCTTCGGTTTTGCCGGTGAAGCGATTGTGCGGGGCGGTCAGGTCGCCACCGCTGCGGCGGGCCCGTCCGCCGACAACGACCACGATTTCTGAGCTCGCATCAGGGCTAAAAAAGGGCTGACCGGCGCGGCTCGCCGGGCGCTGATATACTTTTTAGTTGCTTCGAGGAGCGCTGCAACGCGGTTCATGCCGCTGCCAGGCTCGAAGCGTCGGCTGTGTCCATCGGTTCCACCCGGCGGCGCGCCGGATTCAAACGGCGCTCGTTGACCCGCGGACTGCCGCGGCCGGCGAGCCCCTCCTCCGACAAGCCCCGGCCGACCTGTCCGCTTCATCACCGATGGAGCCTGTCTCATGTCTGCCGTTCTCAAGCCTGTCCCCTTTACCGACTTTCACGTTGCCGACCTGTCCCTGGCCGACTGGGGTCGCAAGGAAATCCGCATCGCCGAAACCGAGATGCCGGGCCTGATGGCCATCCGCGAGGAATACGCCGCCTCGCAACCGCTCAAGGGCGCCCGCATCACCGGCTCGCTGCACATGACCATTCAGACCGCCGTACTGATCGAAACACTGGCGGCCTTGGGCGCGCAGGTGCGCTGGGCCTCCTGCAACATCTTCTCCACCCAGGACCACGCCGCCGCCGCCATTGCCGCCGCCGGCATCCCGGTGTTCGCCTACAAGGGCGAAAACCTGGTCGAGTACTGGGACTTCACCCACCGCATCTTCGAGTGGGCCGATGGCGGCACGAGCAACATGATTCTCGACGATGGCGGCGACGCCACCCTGCTGCTGCACCTGGGCACGCGCGCGGCCAAAGACCCGTCGGTACTCGCCAAGCCGGGTAGCGAAGAAGAGGTTGCGCTCTTTGACTCGATTC
>CAIVPX010000185.1 GCA_903907905.1 uncultured bacterium
CCGAAGGAACCCGAAGGCATCCAGATTCAGCGTTCCGCTGGCTTCTGTCAGTTGCCCTCTGGAACCATCCATGGACAGGCTGAAGTCAGGGCTGACGCCCGTGGGCACATCAACGCCCTGGGACTTGTAGTCGATCACCAACGTGCGTTCACCAACCGCCGCAGTGACGCTGATGGCGCCCTGCTGGGTCTTGCTGAGGCTCGCCGTCGGTGCCTGAGCGGAAGCGGAGACGACGACCGCCGCCACATCCGTGCCCTGATGGGAACCGGCAAAACGCAGCACGGCCTCGCTACCGTTCCAGAAGGCCAAGGTCACGCCCGCGCCGAACGCGGCGCTGAGAGCAGCCTGCACCGTATCCGCGTCAGCGGTGGTGGATATTGCCGCAGTAGTCTGGCCATTCCAGGTCAGGGTGAAGCTTGCCTCCTGAGCCTGGGTATCGAGAACCACCCGCTGCACTTCGGCGACCGCTGCCCGACCCTGGGTGAGGTTGTAGGGCTTGACGCTAGCGCGAACCAGGTTCGCGCTGTTCGTACCGATATCTGAGATGTTCTGACCAGCCTGCGCGCCACTGAACGCCAACTGGTACGCAGCACGATCCTCACCGCTGCGGGCGGCGTCGTATTGCACGGTGACGCCGCTCCAACCGAACGCAGCAGCCAGGGCGCTTTGAATGCTGGCCGCCTGGGTGGCGGTATTGGCGCTGTAGGCGATGGCGCCGGTGCTGTTGCCCGCCAGGCTGACAGTGAAGCTCCCTGAGGCAGCCAGACTGTCGGGCGTGACTGCCACCTGAAGATCTGCCACATCCTGTCCGGCAAGCGCCCCACCAAACGCAACGCGATAGATCCCAGAGGACTCAGTGGTGACACTCACGCTGCCCACGCTGCCGAGCGCGCTGTTCAAGGCGCTTTGTACAGCCCCCGCACCTGCCCCCAGAGCGATTGCGCCGCTTCGGTAGGTCTGACCGGAGTGGGTCAGCGCTAAAGTGAAGCTTGCGGTGGCGGTGGTGCTGATCACCACCCGCTGCTCCTCGCCGGTGGTGGCAGATCCCTGCTGACGGTTGACCGGCAGGATGTCACCGGTCAGGGCCTCGGTCACCACGATGTCGGCAATATCCTGCTTGGCCAACGCCCCCGAGAACCCGATGTTGTACCGATGGCCACCGCCCGTGTAGCCACTATCGAAAGTCACCGCGATGTCGCTCGCTGACGCGCCCAGCAAGCTCACCAAAGCGGCCTTGATGTTGGCAGCGTTGTTGGTGACGTCGTTCTGCACAAAGCGCACATCGGCCTGAGTTGCGCTTCCGCCAAGACTGATCCGATAGCTGCCCTTGGTGTTGTAGGGCGTGGTGAAAATCAGCGCCTTGAGTTCGTTGCTGCCGATACCGGCCGTTACCACCTGAGAGACATTGACGCTGACCGGCGCGGCGATGACGCGCTCGGTTTCAATCACGATCAGCTTGGACTCATTGATCGCGGCCTGCGCAGCCGTGTCCGTACTCACCGAGGCGGTAACCGTGGGTGCCAACGCGGTAACGGTGAGGCCATCGACTGCCGTTCCGCTCAAGGCTCCGGCAAACTCGATGGAAAACCCAGCCAGCCGGTTGCCGCTGACGCTGACGTTGCCCGAACCGACGCCCGCCAGGCTCTGCAGCGTCTGGGTAATCTTTTGCCGCAGAGCCGTGTCGCTGTCGACCGCGGTGAAGCTTGCGGTGGCGCTGGCGCCATTCCAGGAGAAGCGCAGGCTCCCAGCATCCGCTCCGCCCAGTTCGAGCAAGTAGCGGGTGTTCTTGATGTCGGATGAAGACGGCGTGCCGGCGACGACCGTACCGCGATTGACCGCAACGCTGAGCTTGCTGCCACTGAGGGTCAGGCCATCAACGCCCACGAACGCTGCGGTGTCAGCCCCCGCCTGCAAGCTGGTGAAATGGCGCTCTGGCCTCTGGGTGTCAGTGGCCAGAAGCAATCCGAAGTCCACCCCTTCGAGGTTCAGACCCAGTTTGTCGGCGCTGCCGCCGTTGAGCCCTGCGAACGCATCGACCCCTGCAGCGCCAATCGTAAGCGTGCGCGCATCAATGGTGCTGCCGTCGGAAAGCTTCAGTTCCTGCGTCTGGCTCTCGAATGCAAAACTGCCCGAAAGCTGAACGAAGTTGAACAGGTTGATGTCGAGACTGGCGGCCGCGCTCAGGCGCTCGCCCACAGCACCCGACTGGTTGAGCGTCAGGGTGTTGGACGGGCCGGTGCTGATCACACGATTCTTCGTGGCCCAGTCAACCACCTTGCCGTCGGCGTTGTCGGTCTGATTGATCGATATGACGATGTCCTTGGCCGACATGGTCAGGCCGTCGACGCCGCTGAAACTTGCCGCACCGACCTCGGCTTGCAGCGCAGTCCACTGTCGCGTGGGATCGTTGATTTGGCTCGCGATGACCAGACCGATTTCGGCGCTGCTCAGGCCCAAACCCACCGCATTTTCAGTGCCCGCGTTGAGACCCACAAAGCCGCTGGCGCCTGAAACACCCAGCGTAAGTTGACGCACCGCAGTGTCAACGCTGTCGCCCTGCACTCGCACCGCGTCATCGCTTTGCGACAGGGCCACGGCGCCCTCAAAGCGGGCGAAGCCGAACATGTCGACGCTCAACTGACCAGAGGCGCGCAACAGTTCGCCTTCCGATCCGGAGAGGTCCAAGGCCAGGGACGTCCCGGTACCCGTCGCGACATTGAGCGCCCGGGTATCGGCAAAGTCCAGCACCACGCCCTGAGCGTCGCCTTGATTGACCGCTACAGACAGACTGCTGCCCGACATCGTCAGACCGTCTATGCCGACCATGCTGGCCGCGCCGGCCGAGGCCTTGAGCGCGCTCCATTGGCGAAGGCCGGTGGCTTTATCCTGCGCCAGCACCAAACCAAACGAAGCCTGCTCCAGTCGGAGGCCGGCTGCGGCGTCCGAGCCTGCATTCAAGCCCGCAAAGACCGAGACGCCGGCGCCCCCCACTGTGAGGAGGTCGACGGCCACATCTCCGGCCTCGTCGGCGGCCGTGCCCGCCCTGTCAGCGGTGTGCAACGTGGCCTGACTGCGTTCCAACGCAAAGGAGCCTTGCGCCTGGAAGAAGTCCATGACGCCCAGGTCGAGTGAACCGCTGGCACGCAACAAGGGGCCCAGTTGACCGTTGAGATCGAGTGCGATGCTCTGGCCGGTACCCGTGGGTACGACCAGACTCTGCGTCTGGTAATCGATCAAGCGGCCGTCAGCAGAGGCCTGGTTGATCTGCAGTGAGAGATCATGGCCTGCCAGGGTAATGCCATCAACACCCTGCAAGGCCGCGTCACCTGCACTACCTTGCAGGCTGGTCCAGCGGCGCGGCGTGCCGCTTGCGCCCCTTTCGCCAGCCATCACCAGGGCCAGATCCATATCGCTGAGCGACAGACCTACGGCCTGGGCCGTGCCACCTTGCGTCCCGGCGAAGCCACGTACATCCTGCGCCCCGAGGGTGAGCAAATCGACCTGAACCGTGTTGCCGTTATCGAGCTTGACGCTGCCGCTTCGCTTGTCCAGAGCGAAATCGCCAGAGATCTGCATAAACCCGAAAAGATCTAGATCCAGGTGCGCGCTGGCGCGCAGCAGTTCACCAGCGGCGCCCGGCATGGACAGATTGAGCGAGGTGCTGGAACTGGTCGCAATCGAAAGCGCAGTCTTTCCCGCGCTGAAGTCCACCACCTTGCCGTCGGACGATGCGCGGTTGATGCTGATTGCCGCATTGCTCGCGGCTACGGTCAGGCCTTGTACCCCCTGGAAGGCAGCGCTGGTCGCCGTAGCCTCGAGGCTCAGCCAGCGACGCGGCGAGTTGGTAACCTTCTCGACCATGAGCGCAAGCCCGAGGTCCAAGCCAGTGAGGCTCAGCCCGGTTTGGGTTGCCGTGCCACCATTGATCCCGGCAAATGCAGAGAGCCCTGAGGCACCGAGGCGCAGCATCTCCACCGAGGTCGCCAAGGTGTCGCCAGACAGCACGACGGACTCGGTGCTCTTCTCGAAAGCGAGCCCACCCTGCAGTTGCAGGAAACCAAAGGCATCGAGCGTGACAGTAGCGCTGGCCGACAGCCGCTCGCCCTGCTTGCCGTCCAGTTTCAGTTCGGTGCTCTGACCGGTGCCGGTCGCCACGCTGATCGGGGCGACCAGCGAGTCCATGACCGCATCCTCAGCGCGCGTGGCCTGATTGATGACCACACCGATGCTGGAGGCTGTCAGGGTCAGGCCAGAGATACCGGTAAACGATGCGGCGCTGGCACTCGCAGACAAGCTGGTCCAGCTACGCGCAGTGTTGGCGGTGTCGGTCGCCAAGGCGAGGGCCAGGTCAACACCCGTCAAGTTGAGGCCCTGACCAGCTGCTACGCCCCCCACACCGACAAAAGCACTGACGCCGCTCGCACCGACCGTCATCAGTTGGGCTTGCACCACGCTGCCATCGGCGAGCGTCACCGACTGAAGGCCTCGCTCGAAGGCATAGTTGCCGGTCGTCTGGAAAAAGCCAAAGAGGTCCAGGGTGACGTTGCCGCTCGCGCGCAGCAGTTCGCCCGATGCGCCATTCATGCTCAAGCCAAGGGACTGACCCGCGCCGGTGGTCACAGCAAGCGTAGTCTTACCGACCGAATAGTCGACCACCGCATCGCCCGCGCCTTCAGCCTGATTCAGGGCGAATGCCAGGTCTTGCCCGCTCACGCTCACACTACCGAGACCGCTCAACGAGACCCCGGCGGCCGAGGCTTGCGCGCTGGTCCAGCGCCGGGTGGCATCGCTCTTGGCACTCATCAAGGCGAGACCGAATTCCACGCCAGTCAGCGCCAGCTGCGGACCACCGGCTGCGCCCAACTGCGCGCTCAAATTCTTGCCGCCCAGACTAAGCAGGCTGACATCGAGTCCGGAGGTGGCTTCGTTGACACTGTTGGTGGAAACCGTGTCGGCCGCGAGCTTGACGCTGGTGGTGTCGGCGAGGAAGGCAAAGTCACCGGTCACGCGGAAAAAATCACCCAGAACCAAACTGGCGCCGCTCACCCCGACGGCCTGCACGCCCGCCTTGAGATCGCCAAACGTGTAAGCGGTGCCGGCCACATTGATCGCGCGACTGCTGGCATCGAGGTCGGTGCTGTTCCAGCGTACGGTGGAGGCTGTCGCCGAAAGCTGGATCGACTCGCCAAGCGCCATCTCGGCCGCACCCGACGCCTCGACCAGCACACCGCCATGGCCCTGGCTGGCATCACGGATCACCAAAGCCAGATTGGCCTGTTGCACGCCGGCGTGCATTGCACCGACCCGCACCGAGGCACTGGCCCCGCTCGCGAGCACCTCCAGATTGCCAGAGGTGGCGTCGCGCTCAAATGACAGGTCACCCGAAACCTGCAGAAACTCGCCGATGCGGGCCTGCAGACCACTGACCCGCAGCACGGGGTCGGCCAGACCGCTCATGGCCGACAGTGTGTGGCTGTAGCCTCCGACCTGAAGCACGCGCTCGCTCTGCGCCGATCCGGTGGTGTTGAGGCGCAGCACCGCCATGTCAGCGCTGACGTCGGCAAAGTCACCGCCATTCACAAAGAAAGCGCCACTCGCCTCAAGCTGGTAAGTGTTGTTGGTGTAGACGACCAGGCCGAAGCTCGCGCGGTCGAGCCCCAGGCTCACGCCACCCGCGCTCATTCGGGCAGTGATATCGCTGCCTGCGGCCATCAGCCCGCTGGCTGAGGATGCAAAACCCAGCGTACCCGAGAGGCTCACCAAACTGTTGATGCTCAGACTGACTGCGCCTGAGGCGGCAGCGCGCTCAGTGGTATCGCTACTGTCGAACGTATAGGTGGTGCCGCCCACGCTTAGGGTACGGGGCGCTGCGGAGAGATCCAGCAACGTGTCATTGACCTGACCGCCCAGGGTCCCCAGCCCCTGGGCAAAGTCCAGGGTGAGGGAACTGGCGGTCAGCGATACATTGCTGCTGCCCACGATGGACAGCCCTGCCACCGTTCCTTCGGCCCAGACCCAGCCCCCGTCGTTAGCCGCGTTTTCGCTTCGCAACCACAGCACGCCGAGGTCGGCATCCAGAAACTTCAAACCAGGCTGGGTGGTGCTGTTCGGATCCATTCCAATGAATCCGCTTGCGTTTTCCAGGCCCAGCGTGAAAACGTCTACCGTCTGGCCGGCTATGAGGACATCGTTGGTGAAACCAATCGTTGCCGCGCCCGACAGGGTAAAGCCCTGCCCAAGCGCGATGCTGCCACTGAAATTGAAACTGGCGTTGTTGCGAAAATAGTCAAAGTTAAGCCATTGGCCGACGCGGTCCTGCAGGGCCTGGTCGTCGGCAGCCAGCGTCGATCGCAGGGCGTTGATCAGGTCGGCGGTGCTGGTGTCGAGCACATGAGCCTTGAGCTTGAGGCTCGTCGCGCCCGACACAAGCTCGAAGAACACCCCCTCGCCAGCGTCAATCAGGCCCGTGCCTGTGGCGAAGGCCCCGCTGACGCTGCCGTAGTTGAGGACATTGAACATCTGCCCGTCACTCGGCTTATAGCCGTTGATCAAGTCGACCTGGATTTGACCGTCCAGCGACGCCAAGCCCGTGACATTGATCTGATCGTAGCCCGTACCCGCCGTTGCGCCGCCGATCTCGAAGAGGGTGGCGGAGCCGGCATCGAGGGTGAGTGTGCCGAAGTCTTGCTGACCCGGCGAGTAGCCGGGGCTGAGCAAACCCTCGACGATCACTTCACCGCCAAGCGCACCACTGCCCTTGAGCGCGGCGCCTGAGGTCACCCGAAGGTTGGCGCTGCCAATCTCGCGGGTTAGTCGGGCCAGGTCAAAGCCTTGAAAGTTCAGGGGTTCTGCAGGCTCGGGAGCTGAGCCGGCCTGCAGGTCCAGTTGCCAATCGGGTAACAGCGATTCCGGTACTGCACGGCCGAGGGTAGCCGTCAGGCCCCGCTCGCCATCCGCCTCATACGAAATGGAATACTCGTCTGGGGCGGCGGATAGCCCACGATCCGACTGAGAAATGGCAGCGCCCTGTGACAAATAGGCCGCAACGCTCTCCAAATCGATGACCAGACCGCCCTGCGGGGCACTGGGCAGCGCCAAGACCGCCTGGGTGGCTGCGTTGGTGTCCAGGTCTACTGCAGTGCTGGGTAGGCTGCTCAGCAAGGCCTCGGGCGAGGCAGCCACCATATGGCCCGTGGTTTGATCCCGAACGCTACCCAACGCGTTCTGCAATAACTGCTCCTCGTCGGGCTGAAAAAGCGCGGCAAGTGAAGAGAAGACGGGATCTGCAGAGAGCAGAACCCGGGGCTCGAGCAGTTCGACCCTGAAGGCATCGCGCACGCGAGCAGATCCCGAACTTACGCCCAGCGGCGACACTGTCCTGCCGTGCGACGAACCCGCCCGGCCAAGGCTCCTGAACTTGGAGCGAGATTTCAGCAAAGCACGCAAGGAAGTTCCCCGTCAGTTTCTCGCCCGGCCGCAGGTACCAGGCAACCCGAAGTCAGGTGCTCACGCAGCGTCCTACGGGCGTTATGTGCGGCCCCACCTGCATCGGCAAGGGGGAGCGGATATCGATATAGGGCAACCGAGCGCCCCAAGTCTCCAAGTGCTTCATCGGACCGCCACAGTGCGTCCGGCTGTAACGTGCGCTCATCATGCTTCGGGGGCAGGTACCCGGCATGCCGCCAAGCGGCGACACAACCTTTCCAGACGGCAAGCGGCAAGCGTGCGGAGGCGTTGATCGAACAGTAATTAGACATGAAGCGTATTCGACACATTCGAAAATGGAGGATCGATTGAATTCGTCGCTAGCCGCTCAAAACGTGACCCTTGAGGGGTTTTGCGGCCAAGCGATAGCGGTTGCGGTTTTACCCGCAAAATCGCCTTGAAGTCTAAGTGAACTTTCGGCTGAAAGGCTGATCAGTTCTGACGCATCGAAGCGGCGTCGGCGAAGCCGATAAGCCGCACTCGAGACTTTATGTGACATTTTTGCAAGTCTATAGGTAACCGATAATACCGAGAACTGGAGGTTCCCGAAGCGCGTAGGCGGTGCCGGGTATCCGCGGGGAACAAAACAGGGTGCGACTCGCCCAGGCGGCGGGCTGCAATCGCCCTGACCGAGCATCAGTCAACCTGAGGCCTCAACCCGGCTGGGGCCGGCCGCGGTCAGCCCCGAGGCCGGGTCGATTGGCAGATCGATCCAGAATGCGTTGCCCCCACCGGGCGGTAGGTCGAGGCCTGCGGCCCCCCCGTGAGACTGGGCGATCCGTCTCACTACAAAGAGTCCCAGCCCTACCCCCGGCCGGGACAAGCCGGTCGACCCCCGAACGTACTTATCGAACAACTTATTGTGTTCAGCCTGCGGCAAGCTCAGTCCGCGGTCACGGACCAGGATTCGCCAGAACCCGTGGCGAGACGCCAGGCTGAGTTCGACCGGCGCGTCGGGGGGTCCGTAAGCCAACGCGTTGTCCAACAGATTGTCAACCGCGATGCTGATCAGGCCCGGATCGGCCTGAATCAGGACATCGTGTGGCGGTAGCTTCAAGTTGATTCGCTGATCAGCCCGATCGGCGAGTGCCTGGTCGCGCAGCGTGCTGAGCAAGCCGTTGAGCGGCACCGACTCGAACCGCGGCAGATGCCAATCGTCACGGATTCTCGTTCCACCGAGGTGACGATCAAACAACGCCCTGACCCGCCCGGCGGATCGCTCGATCTTTTGATAGCGCAGATCACGCCCAGCCTCGTCGAGCGTCGTCACCTCGCGAAGTACCCGAGTGGTCGCGTCGATGGTTGCCAGCGGCGTTCGCAATTCGTGAGAAAGCATCGCCAGGAAGTCACGTTCAGCCGCACGACTACGGCGCTCAGCTTGCAGTTCTCCGGTCAAACGCTCCCGATCGCTGGCCAGCGTCCTCGCTTGAAGGCCGATCCCCAGGGCGAGGATGCTCAAATATCCGATCGACATGAGTTCCTGTAGCCCCTCAGTCCACCATGCGCTGGGTAGAAAGCCCAAGTTGCGTAACAACCGGAGTTCCGAGGCGATGACGTAAATTCCCATCCCGGCGGCAAAGTAGCCTCCCTGATGCAGACCCCGCCGCCACTGCCGCAAAGTTGATGCAAGCATGAGCGGAACGGTCAGCACGATGGCACCCAGATAAATTGGCATCACCTCACTGAAGTGCCCCATCGCCAGCCCAGCCACAGTCAGCACCGCCGCGATCAAGAGCCCCTTAGACCAGGCGCGATAGGCTCCGGGGTCGCTGAGCGGCGAGCCGATCAGTCTCGCGCAAAATTCGGCAGCTGTCAGCGTAGCCACCACCAGCAACAAACCGTTGAGTATGTCTCCAAGCTCTGAGGCACCCTCGAAGATCCACCACGAGGGGTGCCCGAGCGAGTACAAAAGCAGCAGCCCATTGCTCACCACGAACACCGAGAACAACCACCAAACCCTGTTCCGGGAGGACAAGGCGACCGCGAGCGACGCGATCATCACCGCCAGGTGCCCACCCGCCAACAGACCTGACTCCATCGCATTGAGGCGCTCCTGCTCGAGCACACCCATCAGGTCACGCAGAGTCAGCCGGGTCGCCAAGGCATTGCGCGACTCGAGCCTTATCAGTAGCCGCGTCTGCCCCGTACGCAAATCAAGCGGAATACTGGACAACACGGTTGGCGCAGCCCGCTGCGAACGCGCCAGCCCCTCGCCTGTCCTTTGCTCACTCACCGTGCCGTCAGGGTTGAGCGCATAAAGCACGACCCGATCGATCAGGGGGTTGGAGAATGTCAGCCACCAGCGCGAGGGCGAAGCCTCGGAGCGGTTCAGCTGCAGCCGAACCCAGACAGCCCCACGCAGATAACCCTCCGACAATCCGCTCGGCCGATCCTCGAAAGCAAGTTCATCCCACTTTTGGAAGATATCGGACGCCGATAGTCGCGCGGAGGGATCGCGAAGCAACTGCACTTCGGGGGTCAAGGACACGCCGATGGGCGACTCGGTCAGCGTCACACCCCTCAGCGCGGGGGACGCGGCGCCCGCCACCGGCGACAGCGCGACCAGGCTCAGGGCGACGGCGAGCGCAAAGCGGTGCAGAGTCCCGAAAATGTCCATGAAGTAGGGTGTTCCGATACAATCTGCGCCTGTGGAAACGCCAGATGTCCTGCTCGTCGAAGATGATAAAGACCTCCGTGAGGAGGTCGCTACCTTTCTGCGCTTTCGGCAATTCGCCGTTCGCGAATGTGGCCACCTGAGCGAAGCGCACGACGCCGTGCGCCTTCAAGCGCCGCAGGCAGCAATCATCGACGTGATGCTACCCGATGGCTCGGGAATCGCGCTCCTTGACACGCTGCGCACTCATGCCCCCGGATGCGCTGCAGTCATGTTGTCGGCCCGCGGCGAAATCGACGTCAAACTCGACGCCTACAACGCCGGCGCCGACAATTATCTGGTCAAGCCGATCGATCTGCGCGAATTGGCGGCGCTGGTCAGCGCAGCGGTCAGACGACAGCCAGCGGAATCGCCCACCTCGTCGTGGTATCTCGAAACGGGCACGCTTCAAGCCACTTCCCCCAGCGGCGATTCGGTCACGCTCACGTTGCAAGAGTCGAGCCTAATGAGCACCTTGGCCCGGAGCAAGGGGCATTTCGCATCCAGGCGGGATCTGATCGAAGCCCTGGGCCACGACTACTTTCACTACGACGAGCAGAGACTGGAAGCGCTGGTCAGCCGGCTGCGCAAAAAACTTGCCCCGATCGGCGGGAACCCGCTGAAGGCAGCCCATGGCAAGGGCTATGTCTTCACCCACCGGCTGGAAGTTCGTTAAGGGCAGGCAAGTCGGCGGGGTTCCACAAAATCAGGCATGGCGCCTGAGCGGCCACGCACAGACACTCGCCGCCGCTCTGTCGCCGTTCAGGCAGGCTGAAAGTCGGGCCAGGGCCACTCGCCCCTGATATAGCGGTCCAGCCAGAGCGTCACGATGTGCGTCTTGACGTCGGTGATGCGACCGCCACGCAGTTCGCTCAGCAACCAGTCCAGTGTGACCGCTTCCGTCTCGAGAAATTCGTTTTCGTCGAGTTTGCGCCCCCGCTGCTCAAGACCGCGGCACAGGTAGATGTCCAGGATCTCAGTGGCAAAGCCGATCGCAGGGTGCAGGCGGGTCATGAAGGCCCACTGCGCAGCGACGTAACCGGTTTCTTCAAGCAGCTCGCGCTGCGCCGTCTGCAGAAAGCTCTCACCCGGATCACGCTTTCCTGCGGGCACCTCGACGAAGACCTGCCTCAGAGGGTATCGGTACTGGCGCTCAATGAGAATTCGGCCGTCACCGAGCAGGGGCACCATGACCGCAGCACCTGGATGAACGACGTACTCGCGGGCGCTCTCCTGCCCGTTTGGCAGGCGGACCCGGTCCCGGCGTACCTTGAGAAAGCTGCCTTCGTAGACGCTCTCGGAAGAGAGTGGCGTTTCCTCGAGAGAATTCACGGCTGCTCGGTATCAGGAGCCCAGCGCCTGGCGGACTGCTTCCAGACACCACGACAGCAGCGGGCCCGGGAGCAATCCGAAGCCAAAGACGAGAAGACCGTTGGCAGCAAGCACGGCACGTTGACCCTGACCGGCCTCGATCGGATGAGTGTCGGCGGGCGCGTCGAAGTACATCAGTTTGACGATCCGGAGATAGTAGAAGGCAGCGATCAACGACAGCATGACTGCCAGCAGGGCCAGCCAGATCATGCCGGCAGCCACCACCGAACCGATCACGACGAACTTGGCATAAAACCCCACGAGCGGCGGCACCCCAGCCAGCGAAAACATGAGTACCAGCATAACCAGCGCCATCCAGGGGCTGCGCTGATTCAGCCCGCGCAAATCGTCAAGATTTTGAATCTCGACGCCCTCGCGGCAAAGCAACATCACGACGCCAAAAGTGCCAACCGTGGTGAGCACATAGGTAACGATGTAGAACAAGGCCGACCCCCATGCGTCGGCAGCGCCTGCGGCATCTCCGTCAACCACCCCGGACAGCATGCCCAGCAGAACGAAGCCCACCTGCGAGATGGTGGAGTAAGCCAGCATGCGTTTGAGATTGTGCTGAGCAATCGCGACCACATTACCCAGAATCAACGATCCTACCGCCAGCACCAGCAACATCTGTTGCCAGTCAGCCGAGACGCCCAGCAAGCCCTCGGCCAACAGGCGAAACGCAATCGCGAAGGCCGCAAGTTTGGGTGCGCCCGCGATCAGCAGGGTGACCGCTGTGGGGCTTCCCTGATAGACATCGGGCACCCACATGTGAAACGGCACGGCACCCAGTTTGAACGCAAGCCCCGCCACCAGGAAGACGAGGCCCAGCACAAAGACCCACCGATCGACCTCGCCCGCCGCAAAACGAACCGCGATTTCGTCGATCGCAAGCGTGCCCGAACCACCATAAATCATGGACATGCCGTAGAGCAGGAAACCCGAGGCCAGCGCGCCGAGTACGAAGTACTTCATGGCCGCCTCGGTCGCCACCCCCGAATCGCGCCGTAGCGCTGCCAGCGCGTAAAGCGAGAGAGACATCAGTTCAAGGCCTAGGTACACAGTGAGCAAATTACCCGCAGAGATCATTACGAACTGACCGAGCAGCGAGAACAGTGCAAGACTATGGAACTCACCGCGAGACATCTGCCGGTCTGCGGCATACCGCGATGACAGCACCAGCGTCGCCGCCACCACCAGAACGGCGCAGAGTTTCAGTAAGCGCGACAGTGCATCGACGACATACATACCACCGAAGGTCGACTGGGTGGCATCCGGGGGCTGAGCCAGTAACGCGCACAGCGGCAGAGCCAGCACCAACAAGCTGCGCGCCAGGGTGCCAAACCGGCGTGCCCCCGACCCCAGTTCGGCCAGCAGGAGCGCGCACACACCCGCCAGGAGCAGAATCTCCGGAAGCACGAGCAGAAGGTTCATCGAATCATCGGTCATTTCGCATTACCTGATCTTGGACACCGCCACATGACGCAGCAGCGCATCCACCGAAGCTTCTGTCATGTCAGTGACAGGTCGCGGCCAGAGACCCATGACCAGCACCATCAGTGCCATCACGAGCAGCATGGAGAACTCGCGACGGCTGAGGTCTGACAGGCCCGCGACGTGCTCATTGGCGACTGCGCCGAAGATCACGCGCTTGTACATCCAGAGCGAATACGCCGCACCGAAAATCAGGGTAGTCGAGGCCAGCGCAGCAACCCAGAAGTTGTACTGAACCGCCCCGAGGATGACGAAGAACTCGCCAACGAAGCCCGAGGTAGCGGGTAACCCCGCGTTGGACATCGCAAAGAGCATGAAGAGTGCTGCGAACCGCGGCATGGTGTTGGCCACGCCGCCATAGTCGGCAATATTGCGGGAGTGGACCCGGTCGTAGAGCACGCCGATGCACAGGAACATCGCGCCCGACACGAAACCGTGGGAAATCATCTGCACCAGAGCGCCTTGCATGCCCATCTGGTTGAAAATGAAAAAGCCCAGGGTCACGAAACCCATGTGCGCAATGGACGAGTAGGCCACCAGTTTCTTCATATCGGTCTGCACCAGCGCGACCAGCCCGATATAGACCACCGCGATGAGCGAGAGCGCGATCATGAAACCGGCCAGTTCGTGACTGGCATCGGGCGCGATGGGCAAGGAAAACCTTAGGAATCCATACGCGCCCAGCTTCAGCATGATGGCCGCCAGCACGACCGAACCGCCGGTTGGCGCTTCAACGTGCGCGTCGGGCAGCCAGGTATGAACCGGCCACATCGGCACCTTGACTGCGAAGGCCACCAGGAATGCAATGAAGATCAGCGTCTGCTCGGGCAGCGTGAGAGGAAGCGTGTGCCAGTCGAGAATCGAAAATGACCCAGCGAGCAAATAGAGATACACCAACGCAACCAAGGTCAGCAGCGAGCCAAGCAGGGTATAGAGGAAAAACTTGAACGCGGCATAGACGCGATTGGGCCCGCCCCACACGCCGATGATGATGTACATCGGGATGAGCGTCGCCTCGAAGAACACATAGAAGAGCAAGCCGTCGAGGGCACTGAACACGCCGATCAGCAGGCCCGACAGGATGAGGAAGGCCGCCATGTACTGTGCCACACGCTCCTCAATCACTTCCCAGCCCGCAATTACCACGATGACCGTGATGAAGGCCGTGAGCAACACGAACCAGACCGAGATACCGTCGACGCCCAACTGGTAGTTCGCCCCCAGCATTTCAATCCAGACCAACTGCTCGACAAACTGCATGTCTGCCGAAGAACGGTCGAATCCGGTGAAGAGGGGCAGGGTCACGAGAAAGCCGATGACAGCGCCCACCAGCGCCACGGCTCGAACGGCACCAGCGTTGCGGTCCTTGCCGAAGGCGAGCAGGAACACGCCAAACAGGATGGGGAGCCAGATCGCAGCGCTCAGTATCGGGATTGAATTCATGTTGGGCGTCGGTGGTTCGGGAGCAAGGGTCAGCGGGCCAACATCGGCAAGACCACGAACATCAGCAGCAGTGCGACGCCAACGATCATCGTGATGGCATAAGTATTGAGACGACCGGTCTGCGCCAAGCGCAAGAGCGATGCAAATCCACCCACTACACGGGCGCTACCGTTGACAGCGACCCCATCGATCAGTTCCTGATCACCACGCTTCCAGAGTGCGCCACCGATGAAGCGCGCGCCGCCGGCAAACACGATCTCGTTGAAACGATCGAGGTAGTACTTGTTCTCGAGCAGGCGATGCAGACCGGTGAAGCGCGCATGGATCTTTGGCGGGAGGTCGGGGCTCACGCGGTAGAGGAACCAGGCGCACAAGACGCCGGCCAGTGCCAGCGCGAAGGGCAGCGTCTGGAAGGCATGCAGACCCAGATCGACGGGGCCGTGGAAGTGCTCAGCAATGCGGGTCATCGCCGGGTGGCTGTCGATGACGGCGATGACGCCGTCGAAGTAGTCGCCGAACAGCATGGGCCCGACCGCGATAAAACCGATGGCCAGCGATGGGATCGCCAAGAGCACCAGTGGCAGGGTGACCACCCACGGCGACTCGTGGGGTTTGTCTCCGGCCGCCAGACCGTGATGCGCGTGATCATCGCCCGCATGATCTTGCGCCGCGTGCTCATCGGCATGATGGGCGGCGTGATCGCTCTGCCTCCCCCAGCGCTCGGCGCCGTGGAAGACCAGGAAATACATGCGGAATGAGTAGAAGGCTGTGACAAACACGCCTGCAAGCACCGCGAAATAGGCAAAGCCTGCACCCGGCACCGTGGCGTACTTCGCCGCCTCGATGATCAGGTCTTTGGAGTAGAAGCCCGACAGGAACGGGGTGCCGATGAGCGCCAGCGAGCCAATCAGCGACGTGACCCAGGTGATGGGCATGTACTTACGCAGGCCACCCATATTGCGGATGTCCTGATCGTGGTGCATGCCAATGATGACCGAGCCCGCCGCGAGAAACAGCAGCGCCTTGAAGAATGCGTGGGTCATGAGGTGAAAGATGTCCACCCCGTAGGCGGAGGCCCCGAGGGCGACTGTCATGTAGCCTAGTTGCGACAGGGTGGAGTAGGCCACCACCCGTTTGATGTCGTTCTGCACGATTCCGAGAAAGCCCATGAAAAGCGCCGTGATGGCACCGATCACCATGACGAACCCCAGCGCCGTATCGGAGAGTTCGAATAGCGGTGACATCCGCGACACCATGAAGATGCCAGCGGTGACCATGGTGGCCGCGTGGATCAGTGCCGAAATGGGCGTGGGGCCCTCCATGGAGTCGGGTAGCCACACATGCAGGGGAAACTGCGCCGATTTGCCCATCGCCCCAATGAATAGGCAAATGCAGGTCACCGTGAGCAGCGACCACTCTGCGCTGCCCACCAGGCTGATGGTGCTGCCCGCGAGGCTGGGCGCCGCATCGAAGACCTCGGCGTAGTCGAGGCTGCCGAAGACGGCCAGTACGAGACCGATACCGAGCACAAAGCCGAAATCGCCGACGCGGTTGACCAGAAAGGCCTTTAGATTGGCATAGATGGCCGTGGGCCGAGTGAACCAGAAACCGATAAGCAGGTAGGACACCAGGCCCACCGCTTCCCAGCCGAAGAACAGCTGGAGGAAATTATTGGCCATGACCAGCATCATCATCGCAAAGGTGAAGAGCGAGATGTAACTGAAGAAGCGTTGGTAGCCGGGGTCATCGGCCATGTAGCCGATGGTGTAGATGTGCACCATCAGGGATACGAAGGTGACCACGCACATCATGGTGGCCGTCAGCGTGTCGATGAGAAAGCCCACCTCCAGGCGGACCTCGCCAATGACGGCCCACTCGTAAAGCGTGCCGTTGAAAGTGTTGCCGGCCAACACATCGGAGAGCGTCCAGAATGACGCCAGGCACGAGGCCGCGACACCAAGGATCGTGACCCAATGAGACAGAGTGCGGCCGATCGCACGGCCAAACAATCCGGCGACCAGCGCGCCGGCGAGTGGCGCAAACGCGGCCAGCAGATAAGCGGTCTTCATGTCAGCTTGCATGCTGGATCAACCCTTCAGGCTGCCAAGATCCTCGACATCGACGCTGCGCAAATTGCGGAACAGCACGACCAGGATCGCCAAGCCGATCGCCGACTCGGCGGCGGCCACGGTGAGGATGAAGAAGACAAAGATCTGTCCGGCCATGTCACCCAAAAAATGCGAAAAGGCAACGAAGTTGAGATTGACCGCCAGCAGCATGAGTTCTATCGCCATGAGGACGATGATGACGTTGCGGCGATTGAGAAAGATGCCCACCACGCTGATCGCAAAAAGGATCGCGCCGAGGGTGAGGTAATGAGCAAGCGTTGGCATGAAGAGGGTTCCGGCGCTAAGGGGTCGGGCCGCCCGA
>CAIVPX010000186.1 GCA_903907905.1 uncultured bacterium
ACCTCACGGGCCTTGTAGCCCGCGAATTCAGACAGGTAGACCGCGATGATGGTGCCCAGAGGAATCGCAATGATCAGCGCTACGGCCGAACTGGTGATCGTTCCCGACATCAGCACCCAGATGCCAAAGTGAGGATCGGAAAAAAGCGGCGTCCACTGCGTGTCCGTCAGGAAGGCCCAGATCGAAACTTCGGAAAAGAAACTCAGCGACTCGCGTAGCAGCACATAGACGATGCCCAACGTCGTAAAAACCGAGACGCAGGCCGCAAGCAGCAGCGCCGCCTCGATTGCCTGCTCGCGCCGCTTACGGCGAGCCTTGAGCCTGGCGTAGGCGGCGAGCGTCGAGGACGGACCACCTGCGGTCACTGAGACAGACTGTGAACTGACCTCGGGCACTCGGGCCTCCGTTGAGCAAACTGGCGACCGCGCCGGGTCGAAGCGATACGTGGATTCATAGAGAAGGCCGGCTCACTTGGAGCCGGCCGGAGCAAATGACACGTCTAAGAAGGTCACAGTTTAGCTTCACGCGCCAGGAGGTCCTCAATCCGCACGCCGACCTCGTTTCTGCCGCCGAAGACCGTTCCCTTCTTACCCTTGGCGATATGCTGCAGACCGATCGTATACGCCTTGTCGGGCAAGGGCACATACTTGACCTCTTTGGCAATCTTCGCGGCCTGGCGCAGGTAGTACTCGGCAAACTCTCGCACCTCCGGCTTGGCCAAGGCCTTCGCATTGACGTAGATGAAAATCGGCCGCGACAGGGGCTGGTAACTGCCATCGAGCACCGACGCCTCGCTGGGCGTGACCGCAGGCTTGCCGTCTTTTTCGATGATGGGAAGCGCTTTAAGCCGGGCTGTATTCTCGGCGTAGTAGGCGTAGCCGAAGTAGCCGATCGCGTTCACATCCTGAGACACGCCCTGAACGAGCACGTTGTCATCTTCAGAGGCCGTGTAGTCACCTCGGCTTGCCTTGGATTTTCCGGTGATCGCCTCGGTAAAGTAGTCGAAGGTGCCCGAGTCAGAGCCGGCGCCAAACAGCTTGATGGGCGCATCCGGCCAGGCGGGATTCACCTGATTCCAACGCGTCACCTTGCCCTGGGCGGCAGGCTCCCAGACCTTTTTCAGCTCAGCCACCGTGATGGCCTTCAGCCAGTTGTTTCGGGGGTTGATGACCACGGTGAGCGCATCGAAGGCCACCGGTAGCTCGATGTACTCAACCCCCGACGCGCGACAGTCCTGCATCTCTTTTTCGAGAATGGGCCTAGACGCATTCTGTACGTCGATTTCACCACGGCAGAATTTCTTGAATCCCCCCCCCGTCCCGGAAATGCCCACGGTCACCTTGATGGCGCCTTTTTTGGCTTTCTGAAAGTCTTCCGCGACACCTTCGGTGATGGGAAACACGGTGGAGGAACCATCGATCTTGACGATCTGGGCGATAGCGACCGGCGCTGTCATCGCTGAGGCGACGGTCAGCAGCGAAGCGGCCCAAGCTGAAACACGAACCATGCGAAGCTCCTTGAAAAACGGGCTTGTGACAAGACTCGATCAGGCTAGCCGGCAAATGTTACGGTGATGTGACAAGCCGACGGCCGACGCAAACCGCCGGTGGACCGGCCCTGCGCCTCCGTCTGTCGCCAAGTCGAAAGCGACACTTGGCAATGTTCTGCCCTAAGATCGCAGACTTCGAAGAACTCAGACGATTCAGGTCGGACGTGACGAACCATTTCAGCCCGCTCCAGGGTATTCGGGTGCTCGACTTTTCCAAGGTCCTCGCCGGACCGCAGTGCGCGCAATATCTCGGCGAACTGGGGGCCGACGTCATCAAGGTCGAGCCCGTCGACTCGGGCGACGACACGCGGGTCTGGCCGCCTTTCGAAGCCGGAACCGGCACGATCTTTCTGTCGGCCAACCGCAACAAGCGAAGTCTGGCCCTTGATCTGAAATCCGCCGAAGGGCGAGCCCTCTGTGCCAAACTCGCCCAGCAATCCGATGTAGTGATCGAGAGCTTCGGACCAGGCGTGGCCGCCCGCTTGGGAGTCGACTTCGATACCCTGTCGGCGGCGAACCCGCGTCTGGTCTACTGCAGCATCTCGGGCTACGGGTCAGTGGGGCCCATGCGCGAAGGCAAGGGCTATGACGTCATTCTGCAGGCCTTCTCGGGCATGCTGTCGATCACGGGCGAGCCGGGTGGCGCGCCCATGCGAAGCCCGTTTTCGCCGGTTGATCAGGGCACAGGCCTGCATGCTGTCATCGGCATCATGGGTGGACTGCTCGAGCGCGCACGGACAGGTCACGGCGTGCGGGTCGAGGCCTCGCTCTTCGATACGGCGGTGGCTTTCCTTGCGTACTTTCTGCAGGGCTACTGGCAACGGGGCACCGAACCCATGCGGCCCGGGTCGGGGCACGAGTCGCTCTGCCCCTATCAGGCCTTCGACACGCGCGACAAGCCGCTGATTCTGGGCGTGGCCAACGACTCGCTCTGGTCCACGTTCTGCCGCGTGGCCGAGGCGCCCGACCTCGCCAGCGATCCGCGCTTTCGAAGCAACGCCGAACGTGTGGCGAACCGGGCGGCCACCGTGGCGGCCGTATCCGAATTGCTGGCCCGTCGAACCCGGGCCGAGTGGCTGGGCCTGCTCGATGCGGCGGGCATTCCATGCTCGCCGGTGCATACGCTGGGGGAACTGGCCACCCATCCCCACACGCTCGCGTCGGGCATGCTCATCGACTACCCGTCCGCGTCGGGCCAGCCCCTGAAGGGCGTGGCCATGCCGCTTCGGGTCGATGGTGCACGGCTCGCCATGAACGCCGCGCCGCCCGCGCTGGGCGAACACACCGAGGCGGTGCTGCGTGAGGTGGGCTATAGCGCAGAGGCGATACAGTCCCTGATCGATCGCGGCATCGTCCGCCCCCACCGCGCCCCAGGCTGAGCACCCTCTGCGGACCTGCACACGGTCTCGCTCTTTCACGACGAAACTGGATCGCTTCAGACATGAATTTCGACTACACCGACGAGCAACTCGAGATCGAACGCGCGGTGAGCGCGCTCTGCAAACCCTTCGACGCCGAGTACTGGCGAGCGAAAGACCGTGACGGCGGCTTTCCTCATGATTTTCACGCCGCCATCGCTCAGGCAGGCTGGCTGGGGATCGCCATGCCGCAAGCAGTCGGCGGCGCAGGTCTGGGCATCACCGAAGCGGCCATCATGATGCGAACCATTTCGGCCTCGGGCGCGGGACTGTCGGGCGCCTCGGCCATCCACATGAACATCTTCGGTCTGCACCCGGTGGTGGTGCATGGCACCCGGGATCAGCAGCAACGCTGGTTGCCACCGCTCATTTCCGGCGCGCAGAAGGCCTGCTTCGGCGTCACCGAGCCCAACACGGGACTGAATACACTCAGGCTCAAGACCCGGGCGATTCGCCAGGGCGATCGTTACGTGGTCAACGGCCAGAAGGTCTGGATCTCGACTGCGCAGGTGGCCGACAAGATTCTGCTGCTCGCCCGAACAGCTGACCCGGATCCGCAAGCGCCCTCGCGCGGTCTGAGCCTCTTTTACACCGACCTCGATCGCAGCAAGATCGAGGTGCGCGAGATCGACAAGCACGGCCGCAAGGCGGTGGACTCGAATCAACTCTTCATCGACGGCCTCGAGATTCCGGTGGAAGACCGCATCGGCGAGGAAGGGCGTGGCTTCGAATACATCCTGCACGGGCTCAACCCCGAGCGGGTGCTCATTGCGGCCGAGGCGGTGGGGCTGGGGCGGGCCGCGCTCGGCCGAGCCGCGCAGTACGCCAAGGACCGGGTCGTCTTCGATCGGCCGATCGGCAAGAACCAGGGCGTGCAACATCCGCTGGCCGAGCGCTGGATCGAGCTTGAAGCGGCCGATCTGCTCACCATGCGCGCAGCCTGGCTCTACGATCAGGGCAAGCCCTGCGGCGCGGAGGCGAATGCTGCCAAGTTCTTCGCGGGCGAAGCGGGCTTCAAGGCCTGCGAAACCGCCGTGCTCACCCACGGTGGCATGGGCTACTCGCGCGAGTTTCATGTCGAGCGTTATCTGCGCGAGGCCATGCTCACGCGCATCGCGCCCATTTCGCCGCAACTCATCCTGAGTTTCATTGCCGAGAAGGCGCTGGGGCTGCCCAAGTCCTACTGAGCGTCCGCCACCGTCTGGCCCCCGCGCGGGGCTGCAGCCTGCGAGCACGACATGCGTGAATCCCCTCATCAAGATGCCCCGGCCGGCGCGGCCGAACCGGCCGCTATTCGGGCGCAGGAGGCCCACCCAGGGCCGCACGGGCCCGCCCCGCTCTGGCAACCCGACGCCGCGCGCATCGCCGGCGCTCAGATCAACCGCTACCGACAGTGGCTCGAGCATGAGCACGGCTTGCGATTTGACGACACGCAAGCGCTCTGGCGCTGGTCGATCAGCGATCTCGAAGCCTTCTGGGAATCGATCTGGCACTACTTCGATATCGCGGGTCAGCGCGGTGAGGGCCCGGCGCTCACTCAGACGGGATTGCCTGGGGCGCGCTGGTTCCCGGGCGCCACGCTCAACTATGCGGCGCAGGCGCTCAGAGCTGCGCCGTCCGACACCCCTGCCATCATCGCGTCAGACGAAACCGGTGCACTGGAAGAACTCTCCTGGACCGAGATTGCCCGACGGGTCGGCGCGTTTGCCGCCACACTGAGGCGCCACGGCATCGGGCCCGGTGACCGGGTGGCCGCCTTCCTGCCCAATCGCTCTGACGCCATCGTGGCCTTTCTGGGCTGCGCGAGCATGGGAGCGATCTGGTCGATCTGCTCGCCCGACATGGGTGCCGCCAGCGTGCTCGACCGTTTCCGGCAGATCGAACCCAAGGTTCTGGTGGGCACGGCCTCCTACCGCTACGGCGGAAAGGTCCATGAGCGCGACGAGACGCTCGTCCACCTGATCGGATCGCTGCCCTCGCTCACGCTGTTCGTGCAGGTGCCGGGGCCCGGCCGCGCGGTTCCGACCCCGGATCTCCTCACGACCCTCCCCTGGTCCGACGCCACCGCAGGCAACGCCCCGCTCGTCATCGACCCGGTGGCCTTCGAGCACCCCCTGTGGATCGTCTACTCCTCGGGCACCACCGGGCTGCCCAAGCCCATCGTGCACGGCCACGGCGGCATCGTGCTCGAAATGAGCAAGCTCATGAGCCTGCACAATGACCTGCGTCCGGGCGACCGCTTCCACTGGTACAGCAGTACCGGCTGGATCATGTGGAACTGCCAGGTCGGCGCCTTGCTGCTGGGTGCAACGGCCTGCATTTACGACGGCAATCCCGGCTGGCCGGATGCGGGCACGCTCTGGCGCTTTGCCGACACCGTGGGGCTTCATTTTCTCGGGGCGGGCGCAGCGTTTCACGCGGGCTGCATGAAGGCGGGGCTGCGCATCGAAGGCGAGCGGCTGCGCCAGACGCTCCGCACCGTCGGCTCCACCGGCTCGCCGCTGTCGGTCGAAGCGTATCAGTGGCTGCAAGCCGAATTGGGCCCCAGCGTGTGGATCGCGCCCATCTCGGGCGGCACCGATCTTGCCAGTGCCTTCGTGGGCGGCGACTGCACGCAACCAGTCTATGCCGGCGAAATGCAGGCGCGGTGCCTGGGTGCTGCGGTGGCGGCCTGGAACGAGCGCGGCGAGCCCCTCGTCGGCGAAGTGGGCGAACTGGTCTGCACCACGCCCATGCCCTCGATGCCGCTCTTTTTCTGGGGTGACGACGCGAGGCAGAGCCGCTATCGGGACAGCTACTTCGACATGTTTCCCAATGCCTGGCGCCACGGCGACTGGATCGAGATCACGCCGCGCGGCGGTGCGATCATCTACGGCCGGTCGGATGCCACCATCAACCGGCACGGCGTCCGAATGGGCACCAGCGAGCTCTACGCTGCCGTAGAGGCCCTGCCCGAGGTGATGGACAGTCTGGTCATCGATCTGGAGTACCTGGGCCGACCGTCCTACATGCCACTCTTTGTCGTGCTCACGCCCGGGCTCGAGCTGACTGCAGCGCTGCGCGAACGCATCACGGCCGCCATCCGTCAGGCCCTCACGCCCCGACACGTCCCCAGCGAAATCCTGCAGGTACCCGCCGTCCCGCGTACCCTGTCTGGCAAGAAGCTGGAAGTGCCCATCAAGCGACTGATGCTGGGAGAGCCCGCAGCGCGCGTGCTCAACCCGGATGCCGTCGCCAACCCCGAAGCCCTGGCCTGGTATCAGGCCTTTGCCACAGAGCGAAGCGCACCATGAACCCCCTGTCGATCAACACCTATATTTGCCCGCCCGACATGCCCATCGAGGCGCTGTTTCCGCTGGCCGCAAAGGCCGGCGCCAGCGCGGTGGGGCTCACCGTTCGTGCCATCGACGAAATCGAGCCCGCCCGGCTGCGCGGACTGCTCGACGCGCACGGTCTGTCCGTGTCCTCGCTCAACAGCGCCGGCTTCTTTCTGTACGAGGATGCGGCGGCCATCCGCGAGCAGCATGCGCGCAACCGACGCCTGATCGAACGCGCAGCCGAACTGAACGCAGGCACGCTGGTGGTCATCACCGGCGGACTGAACCACGGTTCGCGCCCGCTCACCGAAGCCCGCGCACGCATCGCGGAGGGTTTGGCCGAGCTGGCTGGGCTGGCCGCAGCCTCAGGCGTTCATCTGGGGCTCGAGCCCATTCATCCGGCGGGCGTGCTCAACAAGGGATGCATCAATTCCCTGCGCCAAGCGCTCGATCTGGTCGGACCACTGGCCAATGTATCGCTCACGCTCGACCTGTTTCACTCGTGGTGGGATGCCGACCTTTCAGGCGTCGCGGCGCGCGCCGGCGACAAGATCAGGCTGGTGCAGTTCAGCAATGTCGTCACCCTGAGCGACCCGGCCGACTTTCAGCGCGAGGAGCCCGCCACCGGCGTACTGAATGTGGCATCCATGCTCCGGGCGCTGCACGCCGACGGCTTCCGGGGCTACTTCGAGTTCGAACTGTTTGCCGACCATCTGCGGGGCCGAAGCGCCGCTCAGGTCATCGACAGACTCGCTGCGTTCTACACCGGGCTGAAGGGCTGATCAGAGTCCGCCTGCGGCGTCGATCAAGGCGGCGGTGACATAACTGCCCGCCGGGTCCAGCAACCACATGACGGCAGCGGCGATTTCCTCGGGCTGGGCCATACGGCCCATGGGCAGCGATGCGGCCAGACTCGCGGCGCGCGCCGGATCGGATCCGCTCATCTCGGAATGAGTGGGCCCCGCGCGGACCGCATTGACCCGGATGCCCTCGTTGGCGACCTCCCGTGCAAGTCCCAGCGTGAACGTATCCACCGCCCCTTTGGTGGCCGCATAGTGCACCCAGGTGCCAGGCGATCCGGTGCGTGCCGCACCCGACGAAATATTGACGATCGCACCGCCCGGCCCGCCTCGCGCGGTGGACAGGCGCCGCACCGCCTCGCGCGCACACAGCATGGTACCGATGACGTTGGTGCGAAAGACGTTTTCGAATTGCTCGAGCGTGGCATCGGCCACGCGGGCGGCGCCCGCCGTGATGCCGGCGTTGTTGACCAGCGCCCGCAAGGGCCCCAGCGCTTGCGCCTGATCGAAGACGCGCTTCACATCCGACTCGTCCGCCACATCGCCCGCGACGGCAAGGCCACGCACGCCGTATGACTCGATGCGCGCAAGCACCTGCTTGGCCTCGGCCTCGCGCTCGCGATAGGTGATGGCCACCTGCCAGCCCGCCGCCGCAGCGGCCGTGGCAATCGCGGCACCGATGCCACGACTGCCCCCGGTGATCAGCACCACGCCTGGGCGCATGGGGTCAGGTCTTGGTGTAGCCGTACACCTGCTCGGCGCGCTCGGGGGTGATGTACCCATCGAGCAGGTCCCGTTCAATCAGGGCGCGATCACGCGCTTTCGGATCGCCGTAGCCACCGCCGCCTGCAGACTGCAGCCAGACGAGACTGCCTTCCTTGAGCGGCAGATACGGTGTCTTGCTCGAGAGCACCCGCTCGTCCGGCGTGCCGGGATCGAGCACATAGCGCGCGGTGCTGCCCGGCTGCCCGCCGAACAGCCCCTGGGGCTGGGAGCGGTGACGGTCGGCGCACAGGCAGATCGACCCGCCATCGGCCAGCACACGAAAGACGCGGCAAAAACCATTGCCGCCCCGGAAGGTGCCCGCCCCGCCGGTATCGGCCACCACCTCGTAGCGCTCGAAGAGCAGCGGGTTTTCCATCTCGTCGGCCTCGATCGGCACGTGACCCGCGTTGCCGGCTCCGTAACGAATGGCGTTGATGCCGTCTTTCGTGGCCCGTGCGCCATACGCACCCGAAGAGAGTTCGAGCGTGAGGAAGTAGCGCTTCTTGGCCCCAGGGCGCGAGTCGGTGCCGCCGATGACGGTGGTACCGGTTGAGCCCGAGCCGCTGGCGAGCACCGCTCGCGGTGCCGCATCGGCCAGCGCCCGCATCACGGTGTCGAGCACGCGATAGGTGATGTCACCGTAGCCCACCATGGACCCGGGGGGCAGGGCGTCGCACAGCGTACCCGGACGCGTGATGACATTCACCGGGCGGTAGCTGCCCGCATTGGGTGGATTTTCAGGGTCGGTGATGGACTTGATCGCGTACTGCACGCCGGAGATGGCCGAGGCGCGCGAGCAGTTCATGCCGCCGCGCGACTGATCGGATGAGCCCGACAGATCGACGGTGATGTCGGACCCGACGATTGTCACCTTCGCATCGATCCACTGCGCCGCCTCGCTCAGGCCATCGCCGTCGATGCAGTCACGCGCGTGGTAGACCCCGTCGCGAAACTCACCGATGCGTACGCGTGTCAGTTGCTCGGATCTTGCAAGAATCTCGCGCATCGCCTCGGCAAGCGTGGCGAGACCGTAGCGCGAGATGAGCTCGCCCAGGCGCCGCTCGCCACTGAAGCAGGAGGCATACTGCGCGCGCATGTCGCCCAGCGCGACCGACGCATTGCGGACATTGCGCACGACCAGATCGACCAGCGGTTTTTGCAGCCGATCGCCCTCGAAGAGCTTGACGGGCGGGATGACGATGCCTTCCTGGATCAGCTCCTTGGTGGCGGGCGAATAACTGCCCGGCCCCATGCCGCCGATATCAGCCCAGTGTCCGCGATTGCAGAGATAACCGTAGAGCTGCCCCTCCCAGAACAGCGGGCGCACCAGCAGCACATCTGGCAGGTGCGTGCCGCCGAGGAAGGGGTCATTGGTCATGAGGACATCGCCCGGGCGGATGTTGTCCGCACCGATTCCCTCGATGAGCCCCCGCAACTGGAAGGGCATGGTGGTGACGTGAATCGGAAAGCCTGTGGGGTCCTGGGCAACGATTTCGCCCCGGGCATCCATCACGCAGCAGGACAGGTCGCCCTGCTCCTTCCAGAGCTGGGTGTAGGCGGCCCGCATGGTCATGAGCTTCATCTCATGGGCCACCCCGATGAGCGCACTCTGGATGACGGCAAGCGTAAAGGCATCGACAGCCATGTTCTATCCTCTCAGCGCAGGGTGACAATCAGGTTGTCCAGCTCATCGACCACGGCCTCGGCGCCCGGAGGCAGCACGGTGGCCGAGGACAACTCCTGGATGATGGCAGGGCCCTCGATCCGGTCACCCGCCACGAGCGACTCGCGCCGCAACACCCGCGTAGCGTGCAGGCGGTCGTCGAACCAAACCTCGCGGCTCGACTCGGCGCGTCCCTTGGCTGCGACGCGCGCACTGGGTGCGAGGCGGGGCTTGCTCACCAGCCCCACGGCACGCAGGCGCACGTTGACCAGCTCGACGGGCTCATCAGGCACCGAGTAGGTGTAGACCAGTTCGTGCTGCCGATGGAACTCGGCGACGAAGGCGGCGATGGCGGGCTCACCCGAGCCGTCATCGCTTGCGATCCGCACATTGATTTCGGTGGTCTGCCCGGCATAGCGCAGATCCATGCTGCGCTCGAAGCGACGTGACCCTGCCGGCACGCCCTCGAGCTCGAAGTCGGCTTCGGCACGCGCGCGCAGCCGTGCGTACTCGCTGGCCAGCGCCGCGCCATCGGCCGCTTCGAGCACCTTGATGAGCGAACGCGAATAATCGTGGGTGAAGTCGGCCACGGCAATGCCGCTTGCCGAGAACAGCCCGGGATTGTTGGGCACCAGCATGCGACGCATGCCGAGTTCCTGCGCGATGGAAAATGCGTGGATGGGCCCTCCACCACCAAACGGGCACAACTCGAAATCGCGGGGATCGGCACCGCGCTGAACCGACACGAAGCGGATCGCCTCGGCCATCTGGCTGGCGGCCACCTTGAAGATGCCGGCAGCCGCCTCGTACACGCCGATACCGAGCGGGCGGGCGATGTCGCGCTCGATCACGGCGCGCGCCTTGTCCGGATACAGTTTGACCGCGCCATCGGCGAAGTCGTCGGCATCGATATAGCCCAGCACCAGATTGACGTCGGTGAGCGTGACATGATCGCCGCCCAGCCCGTAACAGGCCGGGCCCGGGTCGGCCGCCGCACTCTCGGGCCCCACCTTGAGCCTGCCGACATCGTCGAGCCGCACGATGCTGCCGCCACCCGCGCCCACGGTGTGAACATCGAGCATGGGGGTGACAATTGGAAAGTAGTCGATCTCGCGGGCCGTGGTGGCCTCGGCCGTGGCATTGCGCAAGAGGCACACGTCGAGGCTGGTGCCCCCCATGTCCATGGTGATCAGATTGGTATGGCCGCTCACCCGCGCCAGATTGGCCGCACCCACCACCGCGCCGGCCGGCCCCGAGAGCAGGGTGGTGGCCGGGTTGCGCAGGACGAGTTCGGGCCGCCCCACCCCGCCGTTGGACTGAAAGATGAACAGCCGGCTGTCGATCTTCTGCTCGCGCATGCCTTCCACGAGTTTTTCGATGTACTGGCGAAGCACGGGCGACACATAGGCTGCGAACAGCGTCGTGCTGGTGCGAGGAAACTCGCGAAACTCGGGCAGCACGTCGGACGAGATGAGCACATCCACCCCCGGCAGCGCCTCGCGCAGCCGGTCTCGCAGACGTCGCTCGTGAGTCGGATCAAGGAAAGAGAACAGCAGGCAGACGGCCACGGCCTGCACGCCGCTTGCGCGCACTGCTTCGACCAGACGCTCGATATCGGCAGCCTCTAGATCCTTCAGCGTCTGCCCCTGGGCGTTGACCCGGCAGTCGGCCTCGAAGCGCAGATGCCTAGGCACCAGCGGCCGGGGCTTGTCGAGTTGCACGCGATAGATGAGGTCGGCGGGTCGGCTGAAGCGACCGATTTCGATCACATCCCGAAAGCCCCGGTTGGTGATGAGCGCGGTGCGCGAGCCCTTGCGCTCGATCACGGCGTTGGTGGTGATGGTGGTGCCGTGTCCGATGAAGCTCAGCTGCTCGGGGCCGATCCCGGCCAGCTCCATCACACGGCCGATGCCGCGCAACACGGTGGCATAGCGCCGGCCCGGCTCATTGAGCACTTTGGCGACGTGAACCGCCCCAGAATCTTCGTGAACGAGGATAACGTCGGTAAAGGTGCCGCCGACGTCGATGCCGATGCGATACATGGTGGGTGTCTTTGCTTGAGTCGAAAATGGATGAGGCCCGGTCGCACCGGTCAAGCGCCTAAGGCCCGACCGGTGCGATCAGAAAGGCGCGCTCAGGCGCTCTTGACGCGGGCCCAGACCTCGATCCACTGCTGCAGGTTGGGCGGCATGCGCAGCGGATAGTGCGTCGTGCTGCCATCGAGAATGCCGTAACCCCAGGCCTTGCGCTCGCTGGCGCTCATGTCGAGCGCGCCCAGCTTGGAGGCCGAGAGATAGCCCGAGGCCGACGAGAGCTGCGACGCATAGCCCTTGCCCAGCATGGCGTTGATGAGCGCGTGCGCGGCATCCTGGTTGCTGGAATCTTTTGGAATATAGGCGGGTTGTACGAAGGACAGCACGCCCTCCTTGCACCAGGCGCTGCGCACCGGGAAACCCTTCTGCTGCAGGCCATAGCGAACCGGAATGGCGCCAAAGGTCACCACGATCTCCCCGGACGACAGCAGGTTCGCCCCTTGCGCAAAGCTGGTCCAGAGCGTGCGCACATTCTTCTTTTTCGAGATCAGGAACTTGCCGACCTCGTTGAGTTCGGCGGTGGACATCGCCTCGGGCTTCTTGTTGCCGAGATACAGACCGGCTGCCATGATCATCTGGTGCGCCGTGTCGAACCAGCCGATGCGCCCGGCGTACTTGTCCTCAAAGATGGCCCCCCAGGAGTGCGTGGCGGGATCGTTCTCGGGCACGACATCCTTGTTGAAGACGACCGTGTCATAGCCCCACATGATGGGCACGCCGTACACCTTGCCGTCGCGGCTGAGGATGTCCTCCTTGAAGGTATCGGCCACCTGGGAAAAGTTGGGGATCTTCGCCAGATCGAGCGCCGTACACTTTTCCTGACCCGCTGCAGCCCCCAGCACCGGACCGCGGGAAAAAATGCTGTGACTCATCATGAGGTTGTAGCGGCCCGTGCCACCGGGTGCCACCAGCCGCGCGACCACGTCGGTGGACGACTGAAAGGGTGCGTCGTTGATCTTGCACTTGGCCTCGGCTTCAAGAATGCCTTTGAGCGGCCCGCCCACCAGCGCATTGGCCACCAGGATCTCGAGCGTAGGCACCGACTGGGCGAGCGCCGACCCCGAGGCGCCAGCCAGCGCTGCGGCGGCACCCGCCTGAAGAAACGCGCGGCGATCAACGCCGTTTGCGAACACCTGATCTTGCTTCACTTGAGGACTCCTTTGATGAACGGAGGGAAAGCTCAGCGGCGCTCGAAAGACGCCGCCAGACGACTGGCTCGACCGGACAGCCAGAAACCCGCGGCGGCAATCAGCGCCGACACGGACATGATGACCACACCGACTGCAGGCAGTTGCGGCGCCACCTGCTCGACGATCAGCAGCCACAGGTGCACCGGCGTGGTCCGCGCACTGCCCGCCACGAACAGCGTGCGAATGAATTCGTCGAAAGACAAGGTGAAGGCAAACAGCAGCGTCGCGATCAGCGCGGGGCGGATCAGCGGCAGCACGATGCGGTGAAAAACCACCCAGGGTGTTGCCCCGAGATCCATCGCCGCCTCTTCGATGGACCGGTCAAACTTGTGCAGCCTGGGGTAGAGCGTGAGAAAGGCAAACGGCAGCACCCAGGTGACATGGGCAATCAGCGCGCCGGTCCACAGGCCATAGGGCAAACCCGTCAGTCCGAGAAACACCAGCAGCATTACCCCCGACACGATACCCGGCGTAATGATGGGCAACAGAAACGCCGGCACCACCAGACCGCGCCCGGGAAAATGATGACGCAAACCCAAGGCCGCCATGAGCGCTATGGCGGTTGCAAGAAACGCCGAGGCAAAGCCCACGCCAAAGCTGTTGGCCAGCGCGCGAACCAGCGCGCCGCCCTCGAACACCTGGGCGTACCAACGCAGCGTGAACCCCTTGAAGGGAAAGCCCATCATCTCCGAGTCGTTGAAGGAGAGGATGATCAGAACCAAGATGGGCGCATACAAAAACGCAAAAAAGAAACCGACATAGCCGCGCAGCATCCAACCGAAGCGCTTCATGCCCGCTCACCCATGAAGAGACGCTGCAGCCCGAAGCGGCGGCTGGCGATGTAGAGACAGCCCAGCACTACCGCCATCAGCACCACCGAGAGCGCGGCACCCAGCGGCCAGTTGTTGGCATTGAGAAACTGGCTCGCGATGATGTTGCCGAACATCTGGCCTGAAGGCCCGCCCAGCAACTGAGGCGTGACATAGGCGCCGCATGACAACAGAAACACCATGGTGCAACCCGACCACACGCCGGGCAAGGACAGCGGAAAGATGACGCGCCGGAAGGTCTGCAGCGGCGAGGCGCCCAGATCGGATGCCGCCTCGATCAGGGCCGGGTCGATCTTTTCGAGCGACAGGTAGATGGGCAAGGTCATGTAGAGCGTGTAGACGTAGACCAGCCCCACGTAGACCGCGCCCTCGTTGTAGAGCAGGCCATCGAGCGGCTTGTCGATCAGCCCCAGGGCCATGAGCGCCTGGTTGACCAGACCCGTCCGGCCCAGCATGGGAAGCCACACGAAGGTCCGCACGACATAACTCGTCCAGAAGGGGAGAAACAGCAGAACGACCGCCAGCGATCGGCGATGTCCCTTGAGCCGGGCGATGAACATGGCCAGGGGGTAGGACACGAGCAGCGCCAGCACGGTGGTGATGAGCGCGATGCGCAGCGTCTGCCACAGGATTCGGCCGTACACGGGCTCGTTGATCAGCGAGGCATAGCTGCCGAGGCTGAGATCGGACGACAGGCCAAAGACGGATGCCGTCCAGAAGGAGACCGCGGCAAAGAAGATGAGCGGGCCGATCGCAAAGACCGCCAGCCAAAGCATGGCCGGCACCACCAGCAGGCCGCCCAGCGAGCGGCGAGGCCGGTGTGCCGGCGCTGTCATGACACGCGCGGCCGAAGTGCGGTCATGCCCGGCCCGCCTTCATGCCCGCCACGCGGCGCTCGAGGTGGGCACGCCAGCCGCCAATCGCGATGATGTCGAGCAATTGCCGATCGAGCGGCTGAAAGTTCAGCCGCAGATCGCCCGTGAGGTTGCGAAAGCTGCCGTGCTCGAAGTCGATCTCGAGTTCGTCACCGGTTTCAACCGATTGCGTCACATCCAGGCAGCCGGACAGGAACGGCACCCCGGCGTTGACCGCATTACGAAAGCTGCCCCGGGGGATGGACTCGGCCACCAGCCCCAGACCATTGGCACGGATGCCGATGAAGCCCTGAATGTGCGGGTTGCCCTGCCCGAAGCGCTTGCCGGCCACGATGAGATCGCCCGGTTTAACTTTCTTGTGGAAATCGGGGTCGATGCCGCTCATGAGGAAAGGCCCGAGCACGGCGGGATCGAGTTCGCGCTTGAGTGCGAATTCGAGCGGCATCATGTCGCCGTCAATGCCGATGTTGTCGCCGAATTTCCAGCAGCGACCGCGATAGATCCAGTTCACTGCAGAAACTCCCTCGGGTCGACAATCTGCCCGGCCACGGCTGAGGCAGCCACGGTGGCGGCGCTGGCCAGATAGATTTCGGATTTGGCGGCCCCCAGACGACCGTAGTCGTTTCGGGTTCCAGTGTTGATCGAGACCTCATCATCGGCCATGCCGCCGATCTTGCCACCGGCGCACACCCCGCATCCGGGCGAGGTAATGGCCGCGCCCGCATCGACGAAAACCTTCATGAGGCCCGCAGCCTCGGCCTGGGACAGCACCTGCTGGGTACCCGGTGTCACGAAAAAGCGCACATCGGGGTGAACGCGACGATTGCGCAGGACCGCAGCCGCCACTTCGAGGTCTTCAAAACTGGCGGCGGCGCAGGAGCCGATGAAGGCATGGTGAATGCGCTTGCCGCTGACCTGCGACACCCCCACCACCTGGTCGGGCGTGGGCGGCACCGCGACCTGTGGCTCGGCGAGGCCGAGATCAAAGTCGATCACGCGGTGAAAGCGCGCATCGGGGTCGCTACGAACCAGATCGAGCGGCCCCTTGACGCGCGAGGCGAGGTAATCGGCGGTCTGCTGGTCGGGCTCAATGAGCGCGGACTTGGCGCCGATCTCGATTGGCGTGTTGCAGAGCACCTGACGGCCGGCAAAGCTGATGTCGGCAAGCGCAGGTCCGCCGAACTCGACCACGCCATAGTCGACCTCATCGACATTAAGCTCAGCGATGAGCCGCTGCGCGACGTCACGCATCATGAGGCCCCGACCCAGCCGGCCCTTGAGATTGACGCGCACCGTGTGCGGCACCTTGAGCCAGACCGAGCCACAGGCCAGCACCTCGGTGATCTCGGTCACCACCGGAATGCCGAGGCAACCCAGCGCGCCATAGTTGGTGACATGGATGTCGTAGGCAATGACCAGCATGCCCGGCCGGATGTAGCCCAGTTCCATTGGGAAGACATGACCGTGCCCGCCCCGACCGACGTCATAGAAGTGCCGGATGCCGAAGCGCTCAACCACCTGACGCACCTGGCGCTGGCGCTGCGCAGCGAGGGGGCTGGTGGCCACGGGCTCATGGTCGGTGGAGATGAGGAGTTTGTCGGGCGCATGCAAACGATCAACGCCCAACTCGTCGAGCACCTTGGCGAAATTGACCACATACCAGTCGTGGGTCGTGATCAGGTCTGGCTCGGGAAACACGAGTTCGCCCGCCTGCACCGGGCGCCCGCATACCCGGGAAAGAATTTTTTCGCTGATCGTCTGACCCATGTCGCCCTTTGAGGTTTCGCTTGCCGTGCTGGATCAGGCGCGCAGGCCCACCACCACTGAAATGGGCTCACCCGCCCGAATGCGCGCATCGCGCGCCTCTTCCTTGGCCCGTTGCTGGCGCGCCTTGATCAACACCTCGTCGACCCGCTCGGCGGGTACCACGACCACGCCGTCGGAGTCACCGACAACGAGGTCGCCGGCGCGCACGATCACGCCGCCGACCGTCACCGGTTCACCCGTCCAGCCGGCATGGTTTTTGAGCGTGCCCAGCACCGACACGCCGGTGGCGTAAACCGGAAACCCGAGCGCCTGTATTTCATCAAGGTCTCGCACCAGGCCAGTGGTGACCACCCCGGCGAGGCCGCGAAGGCTGGAGGCGAGCGTGGACGTGCCGCCCCACACCGGCGAAATACCTGAGTCGCCCGTGTCGATGACCAGAACCGAGCCCACCGGTGCCTGCTCGACCGCCCAGAGCACCGCAGCCGTTTCGCAGCCCAGGATTCGAATCGTGTAGGCCGGGCCGCAGAGGCGCGGCCGCGGCAGCATGGCCCGTATGTCCGGCCCCATGCCCCCGCACTTGCCGAGCGCCTCATACAGCGTTGCGGCGGGAAAACCGGACAGTTCTGCGAGAGACTGCGCTGAAACCGGGGGAGTGCTCGCTGGCATGACCGCTTCCGATGAGGGTGAGGGGCGACGGATAAGCTGACCGGTCAAGGCGGACGCTGCGAAGGCTCGCACCCGTCGCTGACCTGACTGGACGAGTGCAGAGTAGCGCCGGAACTCCGACAGCGTCAAGCCTGCGCGTCCTGAGATGCAACGGCCTCGCAAGCCGGACGATTTCGATATCCCCACTTTCATCTGGTCTGGTCTTGCCGTGCTTGACAGCGTCGGAGCTTAGGCCCTATCGTGAGCCGAAAGCTGTCCGGACAAGTTAAGGGCTCACGCCGCCCGGGCGAGGAGGCGAGCCGACAGGAGCGAGCGTGGCGTCCTACCGTATCGGGATCGACATCGGCGGCACTTTCACCGACTTCACGGTCGTGGATGATGAGCGTGGCACGGTGGTCATCGACAAGACCCTCACCACGCCGCGAGCGCCCGAGGAAGGCGTCATTGCGGGGCTTGATCGCCTTGAGCGACAGCTGCCGGGGCTCTTGGCCTCGGCCACCGAAGTCATCCACGCTACCACGCTGGTCACCAACGTCATTCTCGAGCGCAAGGGTGCGCGCACCGGGCTCATCACTACCGAGGGCTTTCGCGACGTGCTCGAAATGGCGCGCGAAGTGCGCTACGACCTCTTCGACATGTTCATCCGCTTGCCCGAGCCCATCGTGCCGCGATCCCTGCGACACGCCGTGAGTGAGCGGGTGCTGGCCGACGGCGGGGTGCAGAAGCCGCTCGATGAGGGCCAGGTGCGCGCAGCCGCCAAGCAGTTGCAAGCTGAGGGTGTCACGGCTGTGGCTATCGCCTTTCTGCACGCCTATCGAAACCCGGTGCACGAACTGCGCGCTGCACAAATCCTTCGGGAAGAGATGCCCGGCGTCATGATTTCGCTCTCGCACGAGGTTCATCCCGAGCCCAAGGAGTACGAGCGCACCTCCACCGCCGTGGTCGATGCCTATGTCAAGTCGGTGGTCGAGGGGTATCTCGACCGGCTGAGCGCCCAACTCGCGCAGCGCGGCTACGCCCGGCGTCTGCTCATCATGCTGTCCAACGGCGGAACCGCCACCGTCGACACCGCCAAGCGGGTACCCGTGCAGATTGTCGAGTCCGGCCCCGCAGCAGGTGTCGAAGCCGCTGCATTCTTTGCCAAGCTCTCGGGGCTTGACCGCATCCTTGCCTTCGATATGGGGGGCACCACGGCCAAGCTCTGCGTGGTCAGCAACGGGCGCGCTTCGCGCACCCGCGAATTCGAGGTCGACCGCGTGCACCGCTTCAAGGCGGGCAGCGGTCTGCCGGTTGCCGTCTCCGTCTACGATCTGCTCGAGATCGGCTCGGGCGGCGGCAGTATCGCGCGCGTCAACGCGCTGGGGCTCTTGCAGGTGGGGCCCGACAGCGCAGGCTCCGAACCCGGGCCGGTCAGCTATGGCCGCGGCGGCACCGAACCCACCGTCACCGACGCTGATCTGGCACTGGGCTATCTTGACCCGGCCTACTTCCTGGGCGGCGAGATGACGCTCGACCTCGAGGCTGCGCGCGCGGCCATCGCCGAACGCATCGGCAGGCCCGCGCAGCTCGATCTCACACGCGCCGCCTCGGGCATCCACGAAATCGTCAACGAAACCATGGCCTCGGCCGCGCGCATGTATGTTGCCGAAAAAGCCCTGGCTCCGTCCGAACTCACCCTTTTTGCTTTCGGCGGCGCCGGCCCCATCCACGCAGTGAGCCTGGCGCGCAAGCTGGGCTGCCCGCGGGTGGTCGTGCCGCCGTTTTCGGGGGTGATGTCCTCGCTGGGCCTGCTCGCCGCGCCCATCGCCTTCGAGCGCAGTCGGGCGGTACGCCGGCTGGTCGGCGCCCTTGATCTGCAGACCATCGAGCGGGATTTCGTCGCCATCGAGCAAGACGCCCGCTCACAACTTCCCGAGCCCTCGCAGGCCATCATCGAACGCACGGTCGATCTGCGCTATGCCGGCCAGGACTACTCACTGGAAATCGACGCGGGCGACAGCTGCCTGGGCGACGATGTGCGGGGGCTCTGGCAGCGACGCTTCGTGGCCGCCTACCATGAGTTCTACGGCAAGATCGATGACGACAGCCCGATCGAGCTGGCCAGCATCCGGGTGCTGGCGCGCCAGCTGGCGCCCGCGCCGCGAATCGAGCCCGAGGTGCCTGCGCACCCGGCAACGGCCAAGCGCTGGCGGCCCGTTCACTATGCGCAGGCTGGCGGCTTCATCGATACCGCCGTCTACGAGCGCGATCATCTGCAACCGGGGCAAGTCGTCGAAGGCCCCGCAATCATCGAAGAACGCGTATCCACCACGGTCATCGGACCGGGTGATCAGCTCGAAGTCGACCGATCGGGCTGTCTGGTCATCACGCTGGCCGCCAGCGGTGCCGTCGCCACCCGAGCAGCCGGGCAGGCCCGGGCCACCTGAGGAACGATTGTGAAACTCGACCCCGTTTCAATCCAGATTCTCTGGAACCGTCTCATCTCCATCGTCGACGAGGCCGCTACCGGTCTGATGCGCACGGCCTACACGCCCTCGGTCAAGGAATACCACGACTTCTGCTGCGCGCTCTTCGACAAGAACGCCCGCATGCTGTCGCACAGCACCGTCACCACGGCCGGGTTTCTCGGCATCGTGCCCGAGGTGATGCGCAACTTCCTCGGTCGATTTCCGGCCGATTCACTCAAGCCTGGCGATGTCATCATCACCAACGACCCCTGGGTGGCCAGTGGTCACCTCATCGACGTGTCGGTGGCTGCCCCCATCTTTCGCGACGGCCACATCGTTGCCTACACCTTGTGCATCGTTCATCACCTCGACATGGGCGGCCGCATGTCCACCCTCGAGTCGAAGGATCTGTTCGAAGAGGGTCTGAAGATCCCGATCATCAAGCTCTACGACGCGGGCAAACTGAACGACACCATCTTCGAATTCATCCGGGCCAACACCCGGGTCCCCGAAAAAATTCTCGGCGATCTTCGCGCCCAATTGGTCTCGCTCAATGTCTGCACGCGCGGGCTCGAGACGCTGATGGACGAATACCAGCTCGACAGTCTGGAAGCGCTGGCCGAGGAGGTCATCGGCCGGACCGAACGAAGCCTGCGGGCACGCATCGCCGAACTGCCCGATGGCACCTACCGCAATGACGTCACGCTGCCGCCGATCCCGGGTGTCAAGGAGCCCATTCACGTCAAGGCTGCGGTCACCGTCGCGGGCGACGAAATCATCATCGACTACACGGGCTCATCGCCGCAGGTCACCGCCGCCATCAACTGCACGATCAACATCGTGCGCTCGTACTCGTCCTACCCCATCAAGCTTGCCCTCGATCCGGGCGTGCCCAACAACGACGGTGGGCTCAAACCCATCCGCATCATCGCGCCTGAGGGCTCGGTCATCAACGCCAAGCCGCCTGCCGCCACCTGGGGCCGGACCATGATCGCGCATCTGTTCCCCGAAATCGTGTTCGGTGCGCTCGAGCGGATCATGCCCGAGCGCGTGCTGGCCGCCAACGGGGGCTCGCCCGCCAACGAGGTCTACCTCCACGGCAAGCACCGCGACGGTCGCTCCTTCATGTCCATCGCCCAGCATACGGGTGGCTTCGGTGCGAGCGCCCGCTTTGACGGCTACTCCACGCTCTGCTTTCCCTACAACACGCGAAACATTCCCGTCGAGGTCATCGAAAACGAGGCCCGTGTGCGTTATGTGCGCAAGGAGTTCGTCGCCGACTCAGGCGGCCCCGGGTACAACCGCGGCGGCCTGGGGCAGGAACTCGAATTCGAAATCCTCGACGGCGGTACGCCCGAAGCACATTTCGTCGAAAGCTCGGTACGGATCAGCGGTCGCGTCGAATCGGGGGTCATGCCCGCCTACGGACGCTGTGGCGGTGAAACCGGCCGGGGCGGCGGCCTGTGGCTCGACGGGCAGGCGGTCGAGCACGGTGTTTACCGCAAGCTCGCGCCCGGCCAGCGTGTGCGCTTTGTCATGACTGGCGGGGGCGGCTATGGCAACCCGCTCGAGCGTGAGCCCGAACGGGTGCTCGCCGACGTTCGTGACGGCAAGGTCAGCCTCGAGTCGGCCCGTCACGACTATGGCGTGGCCATCGATGCCCTCAGCCTGCAGGTCAATCTCGACGAAACCCGAGCGCTGCGCGCCGCGGCGGGTGTGGCGCGCGCGTGAACGTGGGCACCGCCATGGGTCAAACGGTCACGGTCAAGCCGATTGGCCGGCCAGCGTGGTTGCTCGCCCCGGGCGTCTTGTGGCTGTTCCTCTTCATGATCGTTCCCGTGGCCTTCATGGTCGCGGTGTCCTTCTGGTCGTCGGGCTATTTCGGCACAAAGCCCGACTTCACCTTCAAGAACTATCTGAAGCTGTTTCAGTCTCCGCTCTACAGCGGCCAGTTGATCAAGACGCTGCGCATCAGCCTCGAGGTCACCTTGCTGTCGCTACTGCTGTCCTATCCCATTGCTTACTTCATTTCCCGCGGACGCGGCGCGCTCAAAATCGTGCTTTTGTTGCTGCTCTTTTTGCCCTTCTGGGCCAGCTATGTGGTGCGGGCCTTTGTATGGCTCCCCATTCTCGGGCGCAATGGCGTGCTCAACTCCCTGCTGATCGGCATGGGCGTCATCGACACCCCGATTGACGGCCTGCTCTACAACGAAGGGGCGGTGCTGGTCGGGCTGGTCTACGTCTACACACTCTTCATGACGCTACCCATTTATCTCTCGATCGAGCGCATCGACAAGCGTCTGATCGAGGCGGCATCCGATCTGGGCGCGCGTCCTTTTTCGATCTTCTGGCGCGTGATGCTGCCCCTGAGCTGGCCAGGGGTCGTGTCAGGCTGCATCATGGTGTTCCTGCTGACCCTGAGCGCTTACGTCACGCCGCAATTGCTGGGCGGCCCCAAGGGCATCCTCTACGGCAACGTCATCGCCAGCCAGTTCCTCGGCAACAACGACTGGGCCTTTGGCTCGGCGCTCGCCGTGGCACTGGTGCTGATCACCCTGTTGCTCTTTGTTCTGCTCGGTCGGAAGATGAAGATCGAGCAGGTCTTCACCGGAGGCGCATGATGGACGCCCGGATGCCGCCCGCCGGAACCGGGACGCCCACCGGCGCCCCCCAACCCCCGGTGTCGCCTGCGCACGCAAGGCCCCCTTCGGCAAAGCCGCGCCGCTGGGACGGCTACCGCGTGGCGCTCTGGGTCTACGCAGGGGCCTTTTTCGCGTTTTTGTACGGCCCGCTCCTGATGATCGTTGCGCTGTCCTTCAACGACTCGCGCACCACGGGCCTGCCCTGGAAAGGGTTCACGACCAAGTGGTACGAGTCGCTGCTCGGCAATACGCAACTGCTCGCGTCCCTCGGCAACAGCATCTATGTGGGCGTGGTGGCTGCGGTCATTGCCACCGCACTGGCGCTGTTACTGGCCATGGCCTTCCGGCACGAATTCCGCGCCAAGCGACTGGTGCTCTATCTCATCATCACGCCCATCATCATCCCGGGCATCATCGGTGGCATCGTGCTGCTCATCTTCTTCGGCTATCTGGGCATTCGACCCTCGCTCTTTACCACCGTACTGGTCGCCCACGTCAACTGGGTGCTGCCCTTCGCCTTTCTCACGCTCTATCCGCGTCTGCACAAGTTTGACCGCTCCCTCGAGGAAGCAGCCATGGACCTGGGGGCACGTGAGTGGCAGGTCTTTCGCGAAATCGTTTTTCCCATCGTGAGGCCCGGTCTGATCGCCACCGCGCTCTTTGCCTTCAGCCTGTCCTTCGACGAGTTCATCCGAACCATCTTCACGGTGGGTTCGGAGCGTACGATACCGGTTCAGTTCTACGTGCTGATCGTCGAGGAGCTCAGTCCCGAACTCCCCGCCATGGCCGTCGTGGTGGTGGGCCTCACCGTCCTGAGCTCACTCGCGGGCTTCATCGTGAGCCGGCGCGCCGACAGTAAGCTTTCTTCCTGAGCACGATGCTCGTTTTACTCAACGCCTCACCGCACTGAAAAAGGAATGGACATGGACAGGAAACCCGGAACCGACTCCTCTGGCCTGGTACTTCCCGCGCGTCGCGAACTGCTGAAAGCCGGCACGCTTGCCTCCACGGCGATCGCGGCGGGCCTACCGCCTTCCGTGTTCGCGCAGGCCGCAGCCATTCGTGCGGTCATGCCCAATGTGTTCATCCCTGATGCCACGCGGCCGATCATTGCCGAGCAAACCGGTGGGCTCAAGGTGGACAACCTGCCCTACGTCTCGCCCACCGACTCGCTCGCCAAACTCATGGCGCCCGGCGGCACCTCGCAGTACGACATGATGATCACGCTCACCAACTTCGTGCGCGGCCCGGCCATGGGCGAGCGCGCCGGTCAGGAAAAAATTCTCGCCCTCAACCTCGGCGCCATTCCCAACGCGGCCAAACTCATGCCCACGCACAAGGATGAGGTCATCACGCGTGACGGTAAAACCTACACGCTGCCGGTGGTCTGGGGCTTCGAATCGGTGGTCTATGACGCCTCCAAGATTGCGCCCGATGACCCACTTACCCAGTCCTGGAACGTGCTGTTTTCGGACAAGTACAAGGGCCGCATTGCCTGGCGCGATGACGCCCACGGCATGATTTACACTGGGGCGCTTGCGATGGGCATCGCCGATCCGCTCGCCATGGACGAAAGACAGGTGCGTGAAGTGGGCAAGTGGCTCATCGACCGCAAGAAAAACGTTCGCACCATGTGGACCAAGTTCGCCGAGGCGGTCAACCTCATCGCCTCCGGCGAGGTGTACTGCATGTATGCCTGGATCGCCATGCGCTCAGCCCTCGAGAAGCAGGGCGTGAAGGCGGCCAACAACTGGCCCAAGGAGGGCCTGCCGACCTGGACGCAGTCGGCCTTCATTCCCAAGGACAGCAAGGCGGCGCCCGATACCCACAAGCTGATCAACGCCATGCTGTCGCGCGATTTTGGTCGCAAGCTCACCGAGGTAACCGAGTACCCGTCCACCTCGCAGGAGGTTGCGGAAGGCTACTCGGCCGAGTACCGCCGCAAGGTGGGCTTCGATATCGTCGAGCGCGGCGTCAAACGGGTGCCCTTCAATCTGCCCCTGCGCATGGATATCTGGGTCGAGGTCTGGAATACGGTCAAGGCGGCGTAAACGGCGCTTGCACCGAACGAAGGATCAGCATCAAGCGGGGAACCCCTGAGATGGCAGCTTCATCAGCAGTAGAAATCATCGACGTCTCCAAGCAGTTCGGCAGCACACCCGTGCTCGACCGGGTGTCGCTCGATGTTCGACGAGGCGAGTTTCTGTCGCTGCTGGGCCCGAGCGGCTGCGGCAAGACCACGCTGCTTCGGATCATCGCCGGCTTCGAGCATCAAAGCTCTGGCCGGGTGCTGATCGACGGTCAGGACGTCTCGGGCGTTCCCCCCTACTCGCGCAGCACCAACATGATCTTTCAGCACCTGGCGCTGTTTCCGCACATGACGGTGTTCGAAAACATTGCCTTTGGTCTGCGCATGAAGAAGGTTGACGCCGCCACGATCCGCAAGCGTGTCGACGAGTCGCTCGCGCTGGTGCAGCTGCAGGGCTACGAGCAACGTCTGCCCGAGCAGCTCTCAGGGGGCCAGCGTCAGCGCATCGCCATGGCGCGCGCCCTGGTCAACGATCCCTCGGTGCTGCTGCTCGATGAACCGCTGGGCGCACTCGACCTGCAGCTTCGCCTGCAGCTACAGGTCGAGCTGCGGCAGCTTCACCGTTCGCTGGGCAGTACCTTCATTTTTGTAACGCACGACCAGACCGAAGCCATGACCATGTCCGACCGCATTGCGGTGCTCGATCGCGGCAAGATCGTTCAGCTCGGCACCCCGCAGGACATCTACGAGACCCCGCGCACCCGTTTTGTCGCCAAGTTCGTCGGCCATGCCAATCTGTTTGACGGCAAGGCCGATTCGGCCGCGCGCGACGGCGTCTGCAGCGTGGGGCTGGGCGCTGGCGCGGCACGCATCCGCGCTGCGGTCAGCAGCCCCTGCAACGCGGGTCAGGATGTCACGGTCGTGCTGCGCTACGAGAAGGTGAAGCTTTCGCCCGCCGAGGCTGGCGCAGCCGACCTCGACAACGCGTTCGCGGGCACCATCAAGGAACAGACCTACATGGGCGGCTTTCTGCGTTTTACGGTGCAGTCCGACTGGGGTGGACTGATCACGGCCGACGCCCCGGCCGATGACAGCTCACGCCGCCTGCAGCAGGGTTCGCGGGTCATCGCCAGCTGGCAAAGTGCCGACGCACGCACGCTGACCGAATAAGCGCGAGTCACGACGCCTGTTGCGACAAGCGCTCGCGCCCCCTTTCCCCAGTCGACGGAGTCAAGCGATGACCCGAAGAATCGAATGGCCCAGGCCCGACTACTCGCGGGTGCCCTACTGGGTGTATCACGACCGACCGCTGTACGAGCTTGAGCTGGAGCGCATCTTCCGCGGCCCGACCTGGTCCTACCTGTGCCTGGCGGCCGAAATCCCCAAGGCTGGCGATTTCATCACCACCTTCATGGGCGACATCCCCGTTGTCGTCAACCGCGAGAGCAACGGCGAGGTCCATGCCTTCGTCAACCGCTGCGGCCACCGCGGCGCCATCGTCCGGCGTGAGACGCACGGCAACGCAGCCGATCACACCTGCATCTACCATCGCTGGTGCTTCAGCCGCCAGGGCGATCTGGTCGGCGTGCCGTTTCAGCGGGGGGTACGCGGTCAGGGTGGCGTGTCGGCCGACTTCGACAAGCGTCAGCATGGCCTGCGCAAGCTGCGTGTGAGCGTGTATCGGGACATCGTCTTCGGTAGTCTCCATCCCGACACCGAACCCATCGAAGACTACCTCGGCGACTTGCTGCGCGACCATGTCGCAAGCTTCATGCACAAGCCCGTCGAGGTGCTGGGCTACCAGCGTCAGGCCATCGACGGCAACTGGAAGTTCTACAACGAGAATCTGCGGGACACCTATCACGCGAGTCTGCTGCACGAGTTTCTCGTCACCTTCGGGCTCGATCGCGCCACCCAGAAGGGCGGCGTCAAGATGGACTCGCGTCATCGCCACAACCTCACCTTCGCGGTGGCGGGCTCCGATTCCAACGAGGAGGCCGCGCTGGCCTACAAGGCGAACCAGCTCAACGCCGACAAGCTGACGCTGCGCGCGCCCGAGCTGCTTAAGTTTTTTCCCGAATTTTCCGATGATCGCTCGCTGTCCATCTCGAGCATGTTCCCCAACGTGGCCTTTCAGCGCCTGAACAACAGCCTCGCCACCCGGCAGATTCAGCTCAAGGGCGTCGACCGCTTCGTGCTGGTCTGGACCTTTTTTGGCTACACCGATGACACACCCGAATTGCGTGCGCATCGTTTGCGGCAGATGAATCTGCTCGGGCCGGCCGGTTTTGTCTCGATGGAGGACGCCGAGGCCATTGAAATTGCCCACAAGGCGAGCGACGCCGACCGCGCAGCTCAGGCCGTGATCGAGATGGGGGGCGCAGGCGAAATTTCCGACCGCGACTATCGCGTGACCGACGTCTCGGTGCGCGGCTTCTGGAGTTACTACGCCGAGTTGATGGGCATGGAGCCCGAGGGAGCGATCCGATGATCCCGATCGAACACCGGCTCGCCATCCAGGATCTTTACGCCGAGTACGCCTCGGCCATCGACGAATTCCGGCTCGACGATTGGCTGGCGCTTTTCGCAGAGTCCTCCAGCTACCAGATCGTGCCGCGCAACAACTACGACCGGGGCCTGCCGCTTGCGCTGATGCTGTGCGAATCGAAAGACATGCTTCGCGACCGCGTGGTGGCCCTGCAGCAGGCCAACGAGTACGACATCCATACCGACCGGCACCTGATCAGCGGTCTGCGCATCCGGGGACAGGCGGGCACGCTCATTCGCGTCGAGGCCGATTTTGCGGTGTTCCGCTGCAACAGCGAGGGTGAAGCCAGTCTCAACGCGGTCGGCCGCTATCTCGCCGGCGTCTGGATCGAGGCAGGGCACGCCCGTTTTGCGGACAAGACCGTGGTGCTGGACAATTTTTGCGTCCCGCACGCTATCTCCACCCCATTGTGAAGCCTCAGAAAACTCTGCCACGCAGCCCCGCCGGACGCAGCGCGGGCGAGCGCCGGGTCTCCATGCCCCTCAAGCGGCCGCGATACAGCGAAGTCGCCGACCTGCTGCGCCTGGCCATCCTGACCGAGCGCTACCCCGTCGGCGCGCTGCTGCCCAGCGAAAGCGAGTTGTGCCAGCAGTTCGGCGTCAGCCGGCACACCGTGCGCGAGGCCACCCGCATCCTGCAGATGCGGGGCCTGGTATCGCGCCGTCAGGGACGCGGCACCGAGGTGCTGCCCATGCAGGAGGTGTCGCGAATCTCTCGGGTGCTGGGCTCCCTGGAAGAGGTCGAACAGCACGGACGCGACACCCACCTGGTCGGCATGCAGTCCGCAGCCGTCGTCGCTGATGAGGCGCTCGCGCGCCTTCTGCCCTGCGAGCCCGGCGACAGGTTTCTGAGAATCGAGTCGTATCGCGAGTCGCGCGAGCCGGGCAACTCATGGCCGCGGGCGTGGAACGAGACCTACATCCGCGAGGCGCTTGCCGGTATCCGCGAAGAACTCGAGGGCTGGCAGGGTGCCATCTATTCGCTGGTCGAACGCCGCTATGGCGAACGCATCACCGACATCCGCCAGGAGGTGTCGGCCCTCAATCTGCCCGAGCGGCTTGCCCGCAAGCTGTCGGTCAAGACCGGTACCGCAGGTCTTCGGGTCAAGCGCACCTACTACGGCAAGTCCGGTGAGGCGCTGCTCTTTGGCTTCAACACCTACGTGGGCAGCCAGTTCTCGCTGATCATGGACATCAAGTCGCACGATTGACGGGGGTGGGCGCGAACTTCGCCCGATCTGCGCGTTGATCGAGGCGCACGCATCTGTCACCATAGCTCCCATGAAGACTGACATCGTCACGGCACGCGCGAGCCAGATCACCCGGGACCCCGAGCGCCGGGGCGGGCGCCCGTGCGTGCGCGATCTGCGCATCAGCGTAGGGGACGTCCTGGGCTGGCTGGCCATGGGGATGACCCCGGAGCAAATCATCGCCGACTACCCGGAGTTGACTCCGGATGACATCAAGGCCTGCCTCGCCTACGCCGCCCAGCGCGAGGTTCACGAGGTTCAGGTGCCCTTCGCCGCGTGAAACTTCTGCTCGACGAGAATCTCTCTCGCCGACTCGTCCCAGATCTCCAGTCCCATTTCCCCGGAACAAGTCAGGTCTCACTGTTGGGGCTGGAACGCGCCTCAGACCGCGCCTTGTGCGATTTCGCGCAAAGGGAAGGATTCGTACTCGTATCAAAAGACATCGATTTCTTGAGGCTGCTCCCCGAGCGGGGGTACCAACCGCGTCTGGTGCATCTCGCCCTCGGCAATGTCAGTAATGACCTCGCGCTTGCTGCGCTGCTCGCCTCGGCGGATCGAGTCCGGGCTGCATTGTCGGACGGCGTCACGGGAGTGGTCAGCATCGAGGCGCCGCCGCCCCCAAACCCCTCGCCTTGAATCGGTCGCCCCGCTGACGCACACTTGCGCTTTTTCAAGCGTCGGGAGCGGGCACTCATGAGCAACACGATCGGCTGGATCGGACTGGGCCGCATGGGCGAGGCCATGGTCAAGCGCCTGCTCAAGGCGGGCCATCAGGTGCAGGTCTGGAACCGCACAGCCTCCAAGGCGCAGCCCCTCGCCGAGTACGGTGCCACCATCGTCGCTCGCAAAACAGATCTCGCGACCTGCGATGCGGTCTTCACCATGGTCTCGACCACCGACGACCTCATCGAGGTGCTGTTCGCCGAGGGCGGCCTGGTCACGGGCAGCCGCAAGCCGCGCGTGGTCATCGACAGTTCGTCCATCTCCCAGGAGGGCTCGGCCGACGTGCGCGAGCGGCTCGAGGCAATGGGCGTGGCCTACCTGTGTGCGCCTGTGTCCGGCAACGCCAAGGTGGCCAAGGCCGGCAAGCTGCTGATCGTCGCCTCGGGTCCGAAAGCACTCTATGACGAATCCGAGCCCTGGCTGGCCGCCCTGGGCCGGCGGGTGATGTGGGTGGGCGAGGGCGAACTGGCCCGCGTCTGGAAGATCGCTCACAACACCATGTTCGGTGTGATCATCCAGAGCCTGTGCGAGATCACGGTCATGGCGCAGAAAGCCGGCATTCCGCGCCACCTGTTTCTCGAAAGCATCAACGATTCGGTGCTGGGCTCGATGTACACGCGCTACAAGTCGCCCGTACTCACCAACCTCACCTTCGAGCAGGTCACCTTCACCCCGAAGCTGCTGCTGAAAGACATGGACCTGGGCATGGCGGCAGCCAAGGCGCAGGGCGTGGCCATGCCAGCGGCCGCCGCCACCCGCGAGTCGATCTCGCGGCTGGTGGGCCGGGGCCATGACGATGTCGACTTCGCCATCCTGCTCATGGAGATGGCGCGCGACGCGGGGCTGGAACTGACGCCCGAAAACGTCAAGGTGAGCGACGGGCTGGAGAGCTGAGCCATGCGCCGCACCCTCATTCGAGGTGCCACCCTCATCACGATGGACGCTCAGGGCGACCTCGAGCGCGGCGATCTGCTGGTGGAGGACGATCGCATCGCCGCCATCGCGCCTTCGCTTGCGCCCGCCGCCGGCTCGGCTACAGAGGTCATTGACGCCGAAGGCTTCATCCTCATTCCGGGACTGATCAACGCCCACCTGCACACCTGGCAGACGGCGCTGCGCGGCATTGCGGCCAACTGGACCCTGCTCGAGTACTTCAGGAAGATGCACGCGGGGATGGCCACGGTGTTCGAGCCCGCCGACCTGCATATCGCAACGCTCGTGGGTGCGCTCAACCAGCTCAACTGCGGCACGACCACGCTGGTCGACTGGTGCCACAACAACCGCACCCCCGAGCACAACGATGCCGCAATCGAGGGCCTGCGCGAAGCGGGACTGCGGGCGGCGTTTTTTCATGGCACGCCCAAGCCCGACCCCAAGCCCGGCGAGAGGCCGTTCTGGGAAGTGCCGCACCCGCGCGCTGAACTGGAGCGGCTGCGCACGGCCCACCACGGCAAGGGCCTGCTCGAGGTGCACGCGGCAGTGCTGGGCCCGCACTACTCAACGCTCGAGGTGGCCCTGCACGACTTTCGCATGGCGCGAGAGCTCGACTGCATTGCCTCACTGCATCAGGGCGGCGGCCCCGCCCGCACGCCCGATGGCTGGCAGCGGCTCGAAGCCGAGGGCCTGCTGGGCGAACATGTGAACATCGTCCATGGCCATGCGCTCGATGACACCCAGCTTGCGCGCTTTTGCGGGCTGGGCATGAGCTTTTCTGCGGCGGCCGAGAACGAGATGACCCAAGGCCACGGGTTTCCGATCACCGGAAGGCTGAAAGCGTTGGGCAAGGCGCCCTCGCTCGGCGTCGATCTGGAAAGCGTGCTGAGTGGCGACATGCTGAGCCAGGCCCGCGTGGCGCTGGGCATGCAGCGAAGCCTCGACAATGCCGCCCACCGCGAGGCGCACGGCAGCATCCCGCCAACCAGTACGGTCACCACCCGCGAGGCGCTGGGCTGGGTCACGATCGAGGGCGCGCGCATGTTGCGCGCGCTCGACCGCATCGGCAGCCTCGCCCCGGGCAAGCAGGCCGATCTGGTGCTCATCCGGGCTACCGATCTCAACATGCGACCGGTGCATGACCCGGTCAGCACGGTGGTCATGCAGACGGGCCTTGCCAATATCGATAGCGTGATGGTGGCGGGCCAATGGAAAAAGCGTCACGGACGCCTGTTGCGCGAGGGGCTCGAGCCCTTGCTCGATGCGCTCGAGGCCTCGGGTCGGAAGATTGCCCGGGCGCTGGCGCCTTGAGCTGCGCGCGTGGGTGGCCACTGAGGCCATCGGGCTGCGGGCAACGCGCGCCCACGGGCGCCGCGCTTTTCTGAACACAATCATGCCGGCGTTTGACCGGCGTTCGGAGACATGGATGAAAAAGATGAACCGTCTGCTCTCGATCAGCCTCCTGGGTCTGGGGCTCACCTGCGGCGTGCAGGCTCAGCAGGCGCCCGCCTTCCCCTCGAAGCCCATCCGCTTCATGGTGCCCTTCACCGCGGGCAGCGGCACGGACATCATCGCGCGCGCCGTGGGCGAGACCATGAGCAAGAGCCTGGGTCAGCCCGTAATCATCGAGAACCGCCCTGGCGCGGGCGGCACCATCGCCGCTTCACAGGTGGCCAAGGGCGAGGCCGACGGCCACCTGCTGCTGATTCACTCCTCGGGGCATGCGCTCAACCCGGCGATCTACCCCAACCTGCCCTACGACACGGTGAGGGATCTCACCGGCATCACGGCACTGGCCTCGCTGCCCAATGTCATGGTGGTGCCGCCGGGGCGCGGATGGAAAAGCGTGGGCGATGTGATCGCCGCCGCCAAGTCCAAGCCGGGCAGCCTGAATTACGCCTCGGCCGGCACTGGTAGCGCCACGCACCTCAATGCGGAAAAATTCAAGCTTCGCGCCGGGCTCGATGCGGTGCACGTCCCCTTCAAGGGCACGCCCGAGGCACTGAGCGACATCATTGGCGAACGCATCGACTGGTTCTTCGCGCCGCTGGCCTCCGCGTTGCCGCTGATTCGCGACGGCAAGCTGCAGGCCCTGGCGGTGAGCACACCGCAGCGCGCGGCCGCCCTGCCGCAGGTGCCCACCACCCTTGAGGCCGGCGTGCCCAACTCCGACTACATCTTCTGGGTGGGCATGATCGCACCCGCCGCCGTGCCCGCAGCCATACAACGGCGCCTCAATGAGGAGGCACTCAAGGCACTGGCCAGCCCCGAGGTGCGCGAGCGCCTGAGCCGGGCCGGTGCCGACCCCATGCCCATGACGATCGAGGCCTTCAACGCCTTCATCCGCACCGAAATGGACGCGGCCGCGCAAATCGCGCAAGCCGCCAATCTCAAGGCACAGTAAGGAGCCCCTCCCATGAGCAATCCCCTGCAAGACGAACTGCTGATCCGGCGTATGGTCGAACGTTGGGCCGTCTGGCGTGACGCCGGCGACTGGGAGCGTTTCGCCACGGTCTGGCACCCCGAGGGCGTCATGATGGCCACCTGGTTCCAGGGACCCTACACCGAGTTCATCCGCGTCACGCAGGAGGGCTGGGCCAAGGGCGTGAGCATCCTGCATTTTCTGGGGGGCTCGGCGATCGAGGTGGCCGGTGATCGGGCCATCGCGCAGACCAAGATGACCATCTCGCAGCGCGGCATGGTCGAGGGCGCATCGGGGCCCGTATTGTGCGACGTGGTGTGCACGGGGCGCTTTCATGATTTTGTGGTGCGACACGAGGGCGAGTGGAACCTGCTGCACCGTCAGCCGATTTACGAGAAAGACCGTATCGACCCTGTTGACCCTACAGCCGTGCTGCAACTGGACCAGGCCCTGCTCGCTACCTTCCCCGAGGGCTACCGGCATCTCGCCTACATCCAGACGCGCATCGGCTACAAGGTGAAGATGGACATGCCCATGCTCAAGGGCGAGCACGTGCAAGCGCTTTACCAGCGCGGCCGGCGCTGGCTGGCGGGCGGAGCGATCGAGCGATAAGGAGAGCCCTGCCATGACATTCACGCCCTCAGACGGTCGACGCCGTCATCTCGCGAGCCTTGCCGCCCTCGGGCTGAGCGCTGGCCTGCCGCAGCTTGCGGCCGCGCAGTCCTCCAGCTTTCCCGACAAACCCATTCGGGTGATCGTGCCCCAGCCGCCCGGCGGCGGCTTCGATTTCGTTGCACGCCAACTGGCCGAGCGCCTGGCCAAGCAGATTGGCCAGAGCGTGATCGTTGAAAACCGTCCGGGCTCAGGCACGCTGGTGGGCACCGACGCGGCCGCGCGCGCCGCACCCGATGGCTATACGCTGCTGATGGGGTCGGTGTCGAACATCGCGTTGAACATGGGGCTCTACGACAAGCTTTCCTACGACAGCCTGCGCGACTTCGAGCCCGTGGGCCTCGCGGTGAGCTATGGCTACACCCTCATGGCCCGCAAGGACCTGCCCTTCGCCTCGCTCAGGGAGCTCATTGCCTACGCGCGCAACAACCCGGGTAAGCTGAGCTACGCCTCGGCGGGCAACGGCTCTGGCCAGCATGTGCTGGCCGCCGCCCTCTGGCATCAGGCGGGTGTGGAGGTCGTGCACGTGCCCTACAAGGGCGCGCAGGCTGCCTACCCCGACCTGATCGGCGGCCGCGTCGATGTGTTCATCGACCTCTCATCCACCGCACGCACCCAGATCAGCTCGGGTGCCGTCCGGGCGCTCGCCACCTCGGGCGCAGAACGCAGCCCCCTGCACCCTGACGTCCCCACCTTCCTTGAGAGCGGCGTGCAGCTCGATCTGGAATCGTGGTTCGGCTACTTCGTGCCCGCCAAGGTTCCCGCCGACATCCAGGAGCGGTTGCGAAGCGAACTGGGCCGCGTCATCGCCCAGCCCGAGCTGCAGGAAGTGTTTCGCAAGGCCGGCGGCAAGCCGCTCGCGCTGAGCGCAGCGGAGACGCGGGCGCTCGTGAGGCGGGATGTGGAGCGGTGGACGGGGTTGGTTCGGGTGATGGGGGTGAGGGCGGAGTAGGGGCGCGCGCGGCGTGTTGCATCATCAACTCTTTGGTCAGGTTGAGCCGGTCAACTCAGCAGGAAGCCACTTTCTGAAGGCGCCTGTCAGCCTCGACAGAGTGCTCGTGGACACCACGGCCAGATCAGAAGTTCTGGGTGGCACCCGTGCAGGCCTGTCCAAAGTGGCGATCCTGCTTTGCACGTATCACGGCCAGCATTACCTGGCAGAGCAACTGGATTCCTTCGCTGCGCAGACCCATGCCAATTGGGAGGTCTGGGCCTCGGATGACGGCTCTCAGGACGACACGCGCGCCATCCTGGAGCGCTACCAACGGACATGGCCTGCAGGCCGGCTCTCCATTCATTTCGGACCGGCCGAGGGTTTCGCTGCGAATTTTCTATCGCTGACTTTCAAGGCGCGCATCGAGGCAGATTATTTCGCCTATTCGGATCAGGACGATGTGTGGGAGCCGGACATCCATCGCTACGGTATCGGCAGCATGGTGGCAATCTGGTTGGGATGAATACCACGTGGGCAGCGCGTGCCACAAGGCTGCGCATGCTGTGGGAAGGTCGTTTCGCGATCTGGACCGACAGCAACATTACGAGTTTGCGAAGACTTCAGGACACGCTCACTCCGGAGAGTCGTGAAACCCTGGAGAAATTTGCCCAGGCCAGACAGATGCGACTGGTCGCGCGTCTGATTCACTTGAAACGAAGCGGCATCTATCGCCAAACCTTGTTCGGCAACCTGAGCCTGATTGCGGCTGCCGTATTCGGGAAGATTTGAGGGCGGGACATTCGGGTGCCCAGGGGCGCCGGTGCCGTCGGTGCAAAGGGATGGACGGACGTGGACGGAGTTTGTTCAGGTAAGGGGGGCGCAGTCGGGCGCAGAGGATAAATGTGGGGGTGTGGCGTTGATACGCGAACGACTTGCTATGATTCCGACGCTCGCTGCGTACACGCTGGGCATCTGACCATCCAGAGTTTCTTAACGCCCGATCTCTACAGTGCCCGCAGACGCCATCCTGGTTACCTTTAATTCCCGCTTATTCCTTCCCGGCGCGGTGCGTTCGTGTATTGAATCGGGAATCGAGCGCTTATGCGTCGTTGACAACGCTTCATCAGACGGCACCCAGGAACTGCTTCGCGAACTGGCCGCCTCACACCCGCAGGTCGATTTCGTTCTGAACGACTCCAACCGAGGCTTTGCGGCCGCGTGCAATCAGGGGCTTGCCCGCGCTTGGTTGGCGCTTAAGCCTCGCTGCGACCGGACTGCTACCGATGTTGGTGCTGTTCGTTTCTTCGCGCTATCCAGCAGACCCCGTAGCGCGCGGGCTTGACATCCAGTTGGGTCATCCGCACTTGGCCGCCGCGCTGATGCCGACTTGGCCCTTGCTGCTGGTAACGCTGATTCAGTCGACCGCGCAAATGGCCGTTTTCACCTACCTCGAAGGATTGATCGCGCACTACGACCGATTGAGCCCAGTCGGAATGGGGGGCGTTTATTTTTGCTTCGGTGTGTCCGGGATCCTGGGAAATGCACTGTTACCGCGTCTGGTTGAGCGCATAGGTCCTATGCCGGCGGCGATCACGTTACTCAGTGCGATGGCACTGGCGTTCGCAGGTTGGCGCGTCGCATCTCCCCACCACTGGTCCCTGCTGATACCAATCATGATTTGGGGCCTCATCGGCGCTGCCATTGGCGTCTGCCAGCAATCGCGATTGTTGGCAGACGCCCCCAGCGCAGCGCGCATACTGAGCGCGTCGCATTCCTCCAGCATCTACCTCGGGCAGGCGCTAGGCGCCGCTCTGGGGGGGTGGGTGATGCTGCTGGACCCGGAACACAGTATCGGTGGCGAAAGACTGACGA
>CAIVPX010000187.1 GCA_903907905.1 uncultured bacterium
AAGCGGCTGCAGAAAACCTGGGAGTCGATGAAGGGCTGATGGCGCAGGGCGCCCGATGCCGCCCGCGCAGTCAGGCGCGCGCCGTGCGGCACCCCTAGCGCAGCCCACTCGCCCAGATGACGAGGCTGATCGTGATCACGGAGATGGCCGTGCCGCCCAGGATCGAGGCGCCGATGGACTCGGTCTTCATGCCGTAGCGCTGGGCGATGATGAAGCCGTTGCTCGCCGCCGGCAGCGCCGCACAGACAATGCCCATGGCCGTGGTTCGCGGGTCGGCGCCCACCACGAGGAACACCCCGGCGGCCACTATCGGCACCCAGAGTAGCTTGATGCCGATCAGGCTGGCGATCTCGCGGTCGAGCACCAGCCGGCGGTTGCCGAGCGAGGCGCCGATGGCGAACAGCGCGCAGGGGCCGGCCGCCCCTGCCAGCAACCGCGTGAAGCTGTCGACGACTGCAGGGAGCGTCTGACCGGTGAGGGACACGAGCACGCCCGCAAGAATGGACCCCAGGAGCGGCGAGACGACGATGCCGCGCAGGGCAGTGACCGCGACCGATCCGCCGGATGTGCGTTCCCGCTGGGATTCGAGTATCAGCACCGTGAGCGCGATCAGTACGAAGTTGTCGCAAATGATGGCCAGCGCCACCGTGGGCAGCATGGACTCACCGATTTGTCCGATCAGTGCAATGCCCAGATAGCCGATATTGCCGTGCGCGGCATTGAGGGCCAGTGCGGCCGATTGGGCCATCGAGTGGGCTCGCCCACCGAGCAGGCCCCGACGCGCGAGCACCAGGGTGAGGACGAAGCCCGACAGGCCGGCGAGGATAAAGCCCAGCGCGAAGCGGGGTTCGAACATTTCGTTGATCGGACGCAAACCTGCGATGCGAAACAACATCGCGGGCAGCGCGAACCAGTACACGAAGGCGTTGAGACCGTCGACGGTCTGTTCGGGTAGCATGCGTCGGGCAGTGGCAATCCAGCCGCACAGCACCAGCCCGAACACAGGCAGCGTGACTTCGAGGACAGCAATCATGAGGGTGCCGAGTGTAGCGGTTTGCGGCAGAATCGAGGTTTGCAATTCCGCTTCAGGTGGCAATGGTGGTTGAAAGCAGCGAGAGTTCCCGGCGACAGTTCGTCCGGGGGGCGTTGGGAGTGTCAGCGGTGGCCGGTGCAGCGTCATGGCCGCTTGCTTCCGGGGCCAGCACGCCCGCCCAGGCGACGGCCCCCTCTGCGCAGGTGGAGTGGGTCTACGTGCTCAACTCACGCGACGCGACCGTGTCGCTCATCGACAAGGGCGCCCGCGCTGAAGTCCGTCGGATCAATGTGGGTAAAGAACCCCATCACCTCTACCCCACGCCGGATGGCAAGTCGCTCATCATCGCCAACGCCATGAGCGATGACCTCATCTTTCTCGACCCGGTGACGGCGGCCTTTCAGCGTCGCATTCCGGGGATTGATGACCCCTACCAGATCGGCTTCTCGCCCGACAAACGCTGGTTTGTGGCGGCTGCGCTCAGGCTCGATCGGGTCGACGTCTATCGCTACGACGGCGGCGAACTCAAGCTTGCCAAGCGCCTGGCCCTACCCAAGGCGCCCAGCCACATCTGGTTTTCGGCTGATAGCAGCATGGTCTTTGCCACCTTGCAAGATAGCAATGAGGTGGCCGCCATTGACCTGGGCCGGCTCGAGGTGGCCTGGAAGATCCGCACCGGTAAACAACCCGCCGGCATCGTCGTCACGCCCGACGACCGGCACCTGCTGGTCGGGGTCATGGGTGAAGACTATGTCGATGTCATCGACTGGCGTGCCCGCCGCAGCGTTCGTCGCATCGTCACGGGCAAGGGCGCGCACAATCTGCGCGGCCAGGGCGACGGCCGCTACATCTTCGTGACCAACCGGGTGTCCAACAGCATCTCGCGCATCGACATGACCCGGCTCGAACTGGTGGATTCGATCGATGTGCCCGGCGGGCCGGACTGCATGGAGATTACCGCTGACGGCAAGACCATGTGGGTCACCAATCGCTTCGCCAAGCAGGTGTCGCTGATCAATCTGGCCGAGCGCCGAATCGTGCACACCATCGCCGTGGGGCGCTCCCCCCATGGCATCTACTTTAACGACCGGGCAGCGCTGCTCTGAGACCTCCCGTGTCGCGCAGGCTTTGGGTGGGGCTCCTGGCAGCCGTGCTGACGGGTATCAGTCCGGCGGCGTATGCGCTCGTGCCGTCGGGCCCCACCGCTTCGCCCGGGGCGGGTGGGTCGGCGGCCTGCAAGGGGCGGGTCTACCTCACCCTGGACACGGGGAACATGCGCGATGCCGAACTGATTGCCGCCACGCTGGCGCGCCACGATGTCCGGGCGACCTTCTTTCTCGCTAATGAGAAAACCGTCCGCAACGATCATTCTCTGGACGCGTCCTGGGCGGGCTACTGGCGGCAGCGCGTCGCGGAAGGGCATCGATTCGGCAGTCACACTTTCGATCACGTCTACTTTCGCGAGGCGAGACCCGACGCCCGAGCATCGGGGACCTTCACCGCGCGCCCCGAGTTCGGTGCCCAAGCGGCGCGCGATCTGCTCTGGCGTGGTGATGAGCTGTGTGGCGAATTGCGCAGGGTCGACACGCGTTTCAGGGAACTGACCGGGCAGGGGCTTGACCCGCTTTGGCGCGCACCGGGCGGACGTGCACCCGCCGTGGTGATGGAGGCGGCTCGCACCTGCGGTTATCGCCATGTGCACTGGGCCGACGCGGGATTTCTGGGTGACGAACTGCCGTCCGATCGCTTTCCCAACGACCGGCTGCTTGCGCAGGCGCTGTCGCGTATTCGCGCCGGTGACATTCTCATGGCCCACCTTGGCATCTGGTCGCGCAAGGATCCCTGGGCCCCCATGCTGGACCCGCTGATTGACGGGCTTAAGCGGCGGGGGCTGTGCTTTGATACGCTCGACCGGCACCCCGATTACCAGCGCTGAAAGACCACGATGATCGACCGTCTCAACCAGTTTTTTTCGGCTGCGCAAACCTGGACGCATGAGGCCATCGTTCAGCCCTTGCTGTTTGCCTGGGGGCTTATGCAGTACGCCGAGATGGCTTTTGACGCTCTGGAGTGGGTGCTCATCGGGGCGATCGAACTGGTGGTCCTGGCCATCGTGCTCGGCGGGCTCGAGCGCCTGCAGCCCGCCGAAGCGCCAGCCGGACGTCGTGCCTGGCGCACTGACGTGCTCTACGCGCTGCTGCGCAGGCTGGGACTGGTTCCGCTGCTGGCCTTCGTGCTGTTCACGCCGCTGGTCGATGCCATCGAGGCGAAAATGCGACTGTTCGGCTTGTCGCGGGTGTCGGTCGACGCGCTCTGGCCCGGTCTCACCGATTTGCCCTGGGTCAGTTTTCTCATCTATCTCGTCTTGCTCGATTTCGTCGATTACTGGCTGCACCGGTGGCAGCACCGCTTCGACTGGTGGTGGGCGCTGCACGCGGTGCATCATAGTCAGCGGCAGATGACCTTCTGGACCGAAGACCGCAATCATGTCCTCGACGACCTGACTCGCGATGCCATCATGGCGCTGCTGGCGCTCGCGATCGGCGTGGCACCTGGACAGTTCATCGGCATCGTCGTGTTGTCCAGGCTGGTTCAAAGCCTGCAACACGCCAATTTGCGCTGGCGCTTCGGCGCCTGGGGCGAGCGCCTGCTGGTGAGCCCCAGTTTTCATCGGCTTCACCATGCGGTCGACTACGGTCACGATGGCCCGGCGCGAGGCTGCAATTTTGCGGTGCTCTTTCCCGTGTGGGACCACCTGTTCGGCACCGCCGATGAGCGGCCCGGCTTCGTCCCGACCGGCATCCGCGACCAGATCGAGGGGCGCGACTACGGCAACGGCTTCTGGCGACAGCATGTGCTGGCCTTGCGTCGGATGTTCGGTGTCCGTCAAGGCAGGCACACCACCGGGCAGGAGTGAGGATGGAATTCGGTCTGATCATCATCGGCGACGAAATCCTGTCGGGTAAGCGGCAGGACAAGCACTTTCCTAAAGTGCTCGAACTCATGTCGGCGCGGGGCCTGCAACTGGCCTGGGTGCGGTATCTGGGCGATGACCGGGCCCGATTGGTCGAAACCCTGAAGCAGACCTTTGCCAGCGGCGATACGGTGTTTTCGTGCGGCGGCATCGGCGCCACGCCCGATGACCACACCCGGCAGGCCGCTGCGCAGGCGCTGGGCCTCGATCTGGCTCTGCATCCCGAGGCGCAGCGGCTGATCGCATTGCGAACGGCCGAGATGGCGGGCGAGGGTAAGGCTTCGCCCGACATGAACGCCCCGGAGAACCGGCAGCGTCTCAAGATGGGCGAGTTCCCCGTGGGGGCCGACATCATTGCCAATCCCTACAACCGCATCCCGGGCTTTTCCATCCGCGGGCACTACTTTGTCCCGGGGTTTCCCGTCATGGCCTGGCCCATGATCGAGGGGGTGCTCGATCAGGTGTTCGGCGCCCTGCATCATCAGGCGCCCCGCGAGGAACGATCCTTCCTCGTTTACGAACTGGCCGAGTCCACCGCAACGCCCCTCATGGAGGCGATCGAACGCGAGCTGCCGGGCATTCGAACCTTCAGCCTCCCCTCCATGGGCGAAGACGGCCACCGGCGTCATATCGAGCTCGGGGTCAAGGGCGATCCAGCTCGAATCGAGGATGCTTTCAATCGGTTGAAAGCGGGCGCGCTTTCACTGGGCGGTCAGATTCAAGGCGCCTGAGGCGGACTGACCGCATAATGGGCGCGCTCAACGGGAGGGGTTCATGAACATGCCGGCCGAGCCGATGCTGCGCGAGGTGCAGCTCGACGACAAATACACCGCCGAGTCCGGTCAGGTTTATCTCACCGGCACTCAGGCGCTGGTGCGGCTGCCGCTCATGCAGCGCCGGCGCGACCTTGCGGCCGGGAACCACACCGCGGGCTACATCACCGGCTATCGCGGGTCGCCGATCGGTACGTATGATCAGGCTCTCTGGAAGGCCCAGCGCCATCTTGAAGCGCATCATGTCAAGTTTGTGCCAGGTCTCAATGAAGACCTGGCGGCCACGGCCATCTGGGGAACTCAGCAGCTGCATTGTTTCCCGGGCGCCCAGTACGACGGCGTATTTTCGATCTGGTACGGCAAGGGGCCGGGGGTCGATCGCTCTGGCGATGCGCTGCGCCACGCCAATCAGGCAGGCACGGCGCCGCTGGGCGGGGTGCTTGCCGTGGGGGGGGATGACCACGGCGCCAAGTCCTCGACGGTGGCTGCGCAGACCGATCATATTTTCGTTGCGGTCTCCATGCCGGTGCTGGCACCTGCCACGGTGCAGGACTACATCGATCTGGGCCTTCACGGCTTTGCGATGTCGCGTTTCGCCGGTTGCTGGGTCGGCTTCAAGTCGGTCACCGACACCCTCGAGACCGCAGGCATTGTCGACGTGTCGCCCGAGCGGCAGTCCCTCCTGCTGCCCCACGATGTCGAGATGCCCCCGGGCGGCCTCAATGCGCGATGGCCCGAAGAGCCCTTCCTCAAGCTCGAGGAAAGGCTGGTGCGTTACAAGCTCCCGGCGGCGCGCGCCTATGCCCGGCTCAACCGGCTCGATCGCAATGTACTCGGGCGGGCCGATGGCGAGCCCGCCCGAATCGGCATCGTGTCCACAGGCAAGAGCTTTCTCGACACCCAGCAGGCGCTGGCCGATCTTGGGATTGATGACGAGGCGGCTCGCTGCCTGGGGCTTCGCATTTACCGCGTGGCGATGCCCTGGCCGCTCGAGCCCCTGGGGGCGCTCGAGTTCAGCGCGGGCTGCGAAGAACTGCTGGTGATCGAGGAAAAGCGCGCCCTCATCGAGCTGCAGTTGAAAGAGCACTTGTATCACCTCGTCGATCGGCCTCGCGTGCTGGGCAAGCGCGACGAGCAGCACGCCCCGCTGGTGCCCGAGGGGGGCGAGCTGTCGCCGGCGCTGGTGGCGCGGATCATCGCAGCGCGCTTGCGGCGCCGCATCGGTCAGGCCGGTGACGCCCGTGGCGACCTGCCCCCGGCCTTGCTCGCGAGAATCGATGCGCGCCTGGCCGAGCTCGACGCCAAGGAGCGGGCCACCAGCCGCCAGATCACCGCCATCGAGCGCATCCCCTACTTCTGCTCGGGCTGCCCGCACAATAGCTCAACCAAGGTGCCCGAAGGCTCTCGTGCGAACGCGGGGATCGGCTGCCACTACATGGCGCTCTGGATGGACCGCTCCACTGCCAGCTTTACCCAGATGGGTGGCGAGGGCATGACCTGGGTGGGGCAGGCGCCGTTCTCATCCACGCCGCACGTGTTTCAGAATATTGGCGACGGCACCTATTTCCATTCGGGTTCGCTGGCCATCCGGCATGCGGTGGCCACCAATACGCCGATCACCTACAAGATCCTCTTCAATGATGCCGTGGCCATGACAGGCGGGCAGCATCACGATGGTCAACTCACGCCTGATCGGATCGTGGCCCAGATGCGCGCTGAGGGGGTCCGCAAGGTGGTGGTGGTGACCGATGAGCCGCACAAATACCCGTCGGGCTATTTCCCTTCCGATGTGCCGGTGCATCATCGCGATGAACTCGATGCGGTCCAGCGGCAGTTGCGCGAGTTTCCCGGTGTGTCGGTGCTGGTGTATGACCAGACCTGCGCCGCCGAGAAGCGTCGCCGTCGCAAGCGGGGCGCCTTTCCCGATCCCGATCGGCGTGCCTTCATCAACGAGGCCGTCTGCGAGGGCTGTGGCGACTGCGGAGTCAAATCAAATTGCGTCTCCATCGAACCCGTCGAGACCGAGTTCGGCAGAAAGCGTGCGATCAACCAGTCGTCCTGCAATAAAGATTTTTCCTGCGTCAATGGGTTTTGCCCAAGTTTCGTCACGCTGGAGGGCGCAAAACCCCGGCGCGGCAAGGCCGGCGCGGTGGCCGGTGATGCGGTGGCAATCGCGCTGCCCGACGTGCAGTTGCCCGCAATCGAGGGCGCCTACTCCCTGCTGGTCACCGGTATCGGCGGCACTGGGGTGGTCACCATCGGCCAAATTCTTGGCATGGCCGCCCACCTCGAGGGCAAGATTGTGACGGTCCTCGACATGGCCGGTCTGGCGCAGAAAAACGGTGCGGTGATGAGTTTTGTGCGCTTCGGACTCGACCCCTCGGCGCTGCATGCGCCGCGAATCGGGATGGCTGCGGCCGACGCCGTGCTGGGCTGCGATGTCGTGGTCACCGCCGGTCGCGAAGCGATGCTGCGCATGCGATCGGGCCGGACGCGGGTGCTGGCCAATGTGGCCAGTACGCCCACGGCCGAGTTCACCCGCAACGCTGATTGGAAGTTTCCGCTCGGCCACATGGAAAAGTCCATCGTCGATGTAGTGGGGGAGCAATCGGCCACCTTCGTCGACGCCACTCGCCTGGCCACCGGACTGATGGGCGACGCGATCACGGTCAATCTCTTCATGCTCGGACATGCCTGGCAGCAAGGCATGATTCCAGTCTCGGCTCGTGCGATCGAGCGGGCGATCGAACTCAACGAAGTGGCTGTCGACACCAACAAGGCGGCTTTCCTGTGGGGGCGCCGGGCGGCAGTTGACCGGGCTCGAATCGAAGAGGTGGCGACGCCGCCCAAGTCGATTCCGCTGTCGCGTCAGGCCTCCGCTTCGCTCGATGAACTGATCGCACGGCGGGTCGATTTTCTGTCCGACTACCAGGACGACGCCTGGGCGGCGCGCTATCGGGCGCTGGTTGATCGCGTGCGCTCGGCCGAGCGAGCGCTGGGCTGCCCGGATCTGCCCGGTTCGGCGCCCTCATCGATGCCCCTCACCGAGGCGGTGGCGCGCAACTTCTTCAAGCTCATGAGCTACAAGGACGAGTACGAAGTGGCCCGGCTCTACACCCGGGGCGACTTCATGCGGCGCGTCCGCGAGCAGTTCGATGGTGATATCCGCTTGCGGTTTCATCTTGCGCCGCCCTTGCTGGCCCGACGCAATGACAAGGGCGAACTGGTCAAGCGTGAGTATGGCGCCTGGATGCTCACCGTTTTCAAACTGATTGCACCGCTGCGCCGCTTGCGCGGCAGCGTATTCGATGTCTTCGGGCGCACGGCCGAGCGTCGCATGGAGCGCCTGTTGATCGAGGACTACCAGCAGACCATCGATGCCGTGCTGGCCGACCTGACAGCCGACAAGCTCGATCTCGCGGCCCGTATTGCAGCGGTCCCCGAGCACATCCGGGGCTTCGGTCATGTGAAGGAGCGTCACCTCGCGGCGGCGCTGGCGTCTCAGTCGCAACTGCTTGCGCAGTTCCGCTTGCCGGCGAGCGAGCGCGCCGGGCTGGCCGCCTGAGCGCGTCTGCGATTCGGGTGAGGCGCGCGCAAAAGAAAACGGTCCGGGGTGAGCGGACCGTTTTGCAGCGGGGCGGCAGGCCGCCCTCAAGCCAGGGAAGCGTGAACTCAGGCGGCTTTCTTGGCGGGGCGAACAGCGCCTTTGGTGGCTGCAGCCAGATTCGCTTCGGTCATTTCAACCGCCTGCTTGGTGGCGCGGCTGACCTGATCGAAGGCAGTGTTGGCAGCCGAAACCGCCGACTTCACCAGCGTGACCATGCCTTCGCTGCCTGCGGGGGCGCTGCGCGAGAGAGCGTCCAGGGCGGCAAACAGCTGCTTGTTGCCGTCAGCCACCTGCTTTTCGAAAAGGCGCGCCAGCTCGGAGCCGGTTTCCTGCGCGATTTCGTAGCAGTGCTTGGCATAGGACGCGTACTTGTCGGCGGCCGGTTGCAGCGACGTGGCGCTGAGGTCGGAGAGCGACTTGACGTCTTTCACCTCGAGCAGGGTCTTGACCATTTCGGTCGACTCTTCGAGCGAGGTGCGGGCGGCCTGGATGTTCAGCGCGGTGAATTTCTCGAACCCGCCCATGGACATCATGGCGGCGGTCTGGGCCAGCTCAAAGCCGGCCTTGTTCATCTGGACGAGTTGCTCAGGGGTCGTGATCATGGGATTGCCTCGAGGTTAAGTGGTGCTGAAGTGGCTGGCTTTGCACATTGTGCATCGCAACAATCGAAGTTTCTGGGGTTTTGATCCGCTTGTCAAGCCGGAATGTTGCGATGCCGCAATCGTCTTTTGGTCTGCGATGAATTTGTTTAAGTGATTGTTTATAAATGAACAGTAATGAGTTATTGACCGTCTTCGGCTCGTTATACGGTCGTTCATTGTTGCGATTGCGATGAATCCCGTATCGGATCTGGTTCGAGGCAATTTTGTTGCGCGATTCGGCGTGCCCGTCGGTTTCGTACTGCTCTGGTCAACCGGTTTCATCGTGGCGCGACTCGGCGTGCCCCACGCCCCCCCGCTTGGCCTGCTCGCGATTCGTCTGGCCCTCACGCTGGCGGTGTTGGCGCCCCTCATCCTGATGGTGCGGGCGGCATGGCCCGGTCGCCGAGAGTTGGCGCACCTGGTCGTGTCGGGTGTTCTGGTGCACGCGGTGTATCTGTCGGGCGTCTGGTGCGCCATCGCGCTCGGCTTGCCGTCGGCCGTCTCGGCCCTGATCGTCAACCTGCAACCGATTCTCACCGGGCTATGGATGGCCTCGACCGGCGAGCGGATCGGTCTGCGCCGCTGGAGCGGGTTGGTGCTGGGCATGCTGGGGGTGGTGCTGGTCGTGGGCAGCAAATGGACGGCCCAGTCGCTGAGCCTGGCCAGTGTGCTGCTGTGCGTGGTGTCGCTGGCCGGCATCACGGTGGGCACGCTCTACCAGAAGCGCCATGTGCCGAGCTTCGATCTTCGCACCGGCACCTTCGTCCAGTACGCTGCTTCGCTGGTGCTGGTGGGGCCCTTGGCGCTGATGCTCGAAGACGCGCCCTACACCTGGAATGGCGAACTGGTCTTCGCACTCGTCTGGTCGGTGCTCGCCTTGTCGATTGGCGCCGTGTTCCTGCTGTTTCGACTCATCGCCCGCGGTTCGGCAACGAGCGTGACCGCGTTGCTTTACATGGTGCCACCCTGTACGGCCCTGCTTGCCTGGTTACTCTTTGATGAGTCATACGGCTGGCTTGCGGCTGCGGGTATGCTGTGCGCGGCCACGGGTGTGGCGCTTGTCCAGACGGCGCCCGTCGCAAGCGCAACTGTGGCGCCGGGTGTGGCGCCTGCGCCCGGATCCCCAACGGAGATCAGCCTTGAACGTAAGCAGTGATGTCGCGCCCGAGCGGCTTCGGCGTGCCGAGTATCCGCACCAGATGTCGATCGAAACACGCTGGATGGACAATGATGTCTATGGGCACGTCAACAACGTCGTGTACTACTCGTACTTCGACACGGTGGTCAATGCCTACCTCATTCGCACCGGTGCGCTCGATATCCACGCCGGGGCGGTGATCGGTCTGGTGGTGGAGACGGGTTGCCGCTATTTCTCGGCGATCTCCTTTCCCGATACCGTCTGCGCGGGCTTGCGGGTGGCCCGCATCGGCCACAGCAGCGTGCGCTACGAGGTGGGCCTGTTTCGCAACGACGAATCCGAGCCCGCCGCCCAGGGCCACTTCATTCACGTTTACGTTGACCGCCAGACGCGTCGACCGGTGGCGCTGCCGCAGGCCTTGCGCACCGTGCTCGAGCGTCTTGCCTGAGTCGAGTCCCTTCAAGAACCCCGCTGACCGGAGACACCATGGACTACCCGCATTCCTATCGCCATGTCGATGACGCCATGATCGGACGCCGATCCATCCGCGCCTACCTCGATCGGCCTGTCGAGCAGGCCATCGTCGAGGACATTCTCGACGTAGCCCGACGGGCGCCCTCGGGCACCAACATGCAGCCCTGGAAGGTCTATGCGCTGAGCGGTCAGGCCCGTCGGTCCTTGGCCGATCGGATCGTCGCTGCCTTTGATGACCCCGTGCAGAATGCGGCACATACCGACGAGTACGCGTACTACCCCAAGGAGTGGGTGTCGCCTTACATCGAGCGGCGTCGCAAAGTGGGTTTGAGCCTGTACGGCCTGCTGGGCATCGGCAAGGGGGAGAAGGCGCGGATGCACCAGCAGCACGCGCGCAATTTCACGTTTTTCGAAGCGCCGGTAGGGCTGATCTTCACGATCGATCGCATCCTCGAACTCGGCAGCTGGCTCGACTACGGCATGTTCCTGCAGAACGTGATGGTGGCGGCGCGAGCGCGTGGGCTCGACACCTGTCCGCAGGCGGCCTTCACGCAGTTTCACGCCATCATTTCCGATGAGCTGAAGTTGCCTCCGACCGAAATGCTGGTCTGCGGTATGGCCTTGGGCTATGCCGACCCGGCGGCACCCGAAAACACGCTGGTGACCGAGCGCGAGCCGGTGTCGGCATTTGCGCAGTTTCGCGGCTGGTAAGGGGCTAGGACCGGGCTCGAGCGCGGCGGGGCGCAAGGGCTAGCAAAGCGGGGGGCGCAAGGTCGAGCAGTGAGGAGCGGCGTTTGCTCGCACCTTTCCTTGAGTGCGGTGCCTGGTCGCAGGCTGCCAGGCTGAAAAATCCGGTTGACAGAGTGCCGTCAAAAGCGCGAACATCCTTCGGGTTTCGGGTGAGGGATCGTTCGCAAGTGTTTAATTTATTGACTATTTCAGGCCTTCTTTCCACGGGGGTTCTGACCTTGGCTTTGGCGCTGCCCACCGGACTTGTTCTGGCGCAGGCGCCCGCGGGTGCGGGCGAAGGTGCGGCGCGCGACGCCGCTCGGCAAGACGCGGGCAAGCGCGGGGCGTCCTCGCCCTCCGGCGCACCTGATCGTCGCGCCAAAGGCGCTGACTCGACCGACGCCAAACCCGGCCAGTCCGGCGGGGCGCGGGACGCCAAGTCGGCCGCCGCCGTCAAGCGCGACAAGGGGGCCAAGAAGGCCAAAGGGCCGCGCCGGTCCAAGGCCCACGGCGGCGGCAAGCCCGCCAGCAGCGACCCGCCTGTCGGCTCCGGCCAACTGGCGGATTCATCCGCCTCAACGCCAGCCTTTGCCTCGGCCAGCCTGGTCGCGGCGCGATCGCCGGCCCGGCCGGCCGTCGCCGCTGGCGTCGCGGTGGGCGTTGCTGCGCAAGCTGCCGCGCCCCGGCCCTCCATGGGAGAGACCATCGGCCTCAAAGCGGTGGCCGATCCCCTGTCCCTGCATTCGTCGGTGGCGCTGGTGATGGACTCGCGCAACGGCGAGGTGCTCTTGCGCAAGAACCCGGGTGCTGTGCTGCCGATTGCCTCCATCACCAAGCTCATGACCGCCATGGTGGTGATCGACGCCGGCCTGCCCTTGCGTGAGAAGTTGCAAATTTCCCGGGAAGACATCGACAAGGTTCGGCATACGAGCTCACGGCTGCACCCGGGCGCAATCCTGTCCCGTGCCGAGATGCTCCAGCTTGCGCTCATGTCGTCCGAAAACCGGGCGGCCAACGCACTGGGCCGTCATTACCCAGGGGGAATGCCCGCTTTTGTGGCCGCAATGAACGCCAAGGCGCGTGCCCTGGGCATGAGCGAATCACGCTTCGTCGAGCCGACGGGGCTGTCGAGCGCCAACGTATCGAACGCCCGTGATCTTGCCCGATTGGTTCGCGCAGCGTCCGATTACGCGCTCATTCGCGAGTACTCCACCGCGCGTTCGCTGACCGTGCAGGTCGGCCAGCAACCCTTGGGCTACTACAACACCAATCGCCTGGTCGCCGGTGGCGGCTGGTCGATCGGTCTGCAGAAAACCGGCTACATCTCGGAAGCGGGGAACTGCCTGGTCATGCAGGCGATGATCGGTGGCCGGCAAACCATCTTCGTGCTGCTCGATGCAGCGGGCAAGCTTGCTCGATTTGGCGACGCTCAGCGCATTCGAGGCTGGATCGAAAAGACGCACGCCAACCGTCCCGTGGCGGTCAGAGCGGCCGCCGATGCCCTCGCGCCGGTGCAAACCGTTCAGGTATCACTGTCCGAAGACTGAAGAGCGGCTGGCGTTTGGCGCGGGCCGCACGGCTGCGCCGGCCCAGGCCTCTCTTTCACCTGTCGCCTGGCCGCGCTCGCACGCTGACCCGTTCACGAGCTAATCGGCGCGGCGACCTTCCTCGTAGCCCAGCGAGCTCGAAATGACCGCTGCCGTCTCGCAGACGAGCGGGACCCATGCTTCCTTCACGAAGTCGGCGGGTGCCGAGACCGACAGCCCTGCGACCAACCGGCCGCTGTCATCGCGGATACCGGCTGCAATACAGCGTACGCCGGGCTCCAACTCTTCGTTGTCGCGGGCAAACCCCCGCGTGCGCACGAGTGCGAGTTCGTCTTCCAGTCGGATCAGGTCGGTGATGCTGTTGGGCGTGTGACCGACCAGGCCCGTTCGGAGGGCGTACTGGCGCACGTTGCGCGGGTCATCCACCGATAGAAACAGCTTGCCCACCGAGGTCAGGTGCAGAGGGGCGCGACCGCCCACCGCACGGACCACCTGCATGCCCGACCGCTCGGATACGGCGCGTTCGATGTAGACGATCTCGTCGGCCTGCCGGATGGACAGATTGACCGGTTGCCCGGTTGCCCGATGCAATTCGCGCATGGGGCCCAGTGCCGCATCGCGCACGCTCAGCCTTGCTTTGACGAGATTGCCCAATTCGAGCAGGCGGATGCCCAACTGATAGCCGCCGGGCTCGGTGCGATCGACCAGTCTCGCAGTGACCAGATCGTTCAAGATGCGGTGGGCGGTTGAGGGATGCAGACCGGTGTCGGTCGACAGGTCCTTCAGGCTGGCCGCTTCCGGGCGTCTGGCCAGGGCATCGAGCAGCGAGGTGAGCCGGTCGATGACCTGGATGGCGGTTTTGCCTGGCTCGCCGGCGGAAGGGGTGTGAGGCTTCACCGTGAAATCATATCCCACTGGGTGAAATCAGCCATTCGTCCAACAGCTTGCCCAGGCGCTCAGGCGCCAGCCGCCAGGTGCTGTCGGTGCGGGTGTACAGCCAGTCGGAGAAGGCCATGAAGCGCTTGAAAGGACTCGTGCCTAAAAGCACGGGCAGGCGGTCTGAGAACCGCCCGGAGTTGCCGAGCAGGTCCCAGTACCGGGCAAAGCGCGACAGCCGCTGCATGTCAGGGAAAGTAATGTCCCGCGTGGCAAGAACGTTATAGGGTGGCGCCGGGTTGTAGCGCATGTCGAAGGCTTGGGTGTGGCGTGCAATCGGCGCCCCGCGCAGCCGTTTCAGGATACCGACCTGAATGTCCTGGGGCCCCAGCGCGTGCAGCCGGTCAAAGCCCCGACCGAAGCTCTCCAGGGTCTCGCCGGGCAGGCCGGCGATGAGATCGACGTGCAGGTGGGCGCGCGTGTGCTGGGCGAGCCAGGCGATGTTTTGCTCAGCCCGCTCATTGTCCTGTCGGCGGCTGATCAGCGCCTGAACCGTCGGCTCCCACGACTGGATACCGATCTCGAACTGCAGCGTGCCGTCGGGAAAACGCTGGATGAGCGTGCGCAACCGGTCGGGCAGATGGTCCGGGACGAGTTCGAAATGCGCGAAGCAGGGGTCGTCAGGACTGGCCTCGTTGCGGTCGAGGAAGAATTGCAGGATGGCCAGGCTCGCATCGATTCGAAGGTTGAAGGTGCGGTCGACAAATCGGAAGCGCCGCGCACCTCGCTGGTAAAGACGGTCGAGTGCCGCGAGCAGTGGCTGGCGTTCGAAGGGCACGGCGGTACGGTCGAGCGCGGACAGGCAGAACTCGCACTTGTAGGGGCAGCCCCGCGAGGCCTCGACATAGAGGTTTCGGTGCGCGATGTCCTCGTCGCTGTATAGCTCGTAGGGCAGCGCCACCTGCGCAGGCTCCAGGCTGCCTCCCGCAATGAGATGGGTCAGCGGGCGCGGGCCGTGCCCCGCCTGCCAGGCAAGCGTCTGCGCGCACAGGGCGGCGAACTCGGCCTCTGCCATGCCGGTGATGACATGATCGGCGATCCGGCAGATGGCTTGGTCTGCGGTTTCGTGGCTCACCTCGGGGCCGCCTAAAACGATTCGTAATGTTGGGGCCAGGCGTCTGAGAATGGCCACCAGCCGGGTCGTTTCCTCGACGTTCCAGATGTAGACGCCAAGGCCGAGAATGCGTGGGCGGGCCGCGAGAATGGTCTCGGCGATCGACTCGCTGCGTGCACCGATAACAAACTCGAGGATGGCAGCCCGCTCGCGCAGTGGCCCCAGGTTGGCCAGCAGGTAACGAAGACCCAGCGAAGCGTGCGAGTAGCGCGCGTTCAGTGTGGCGAGGACGATGTCGGCCATGGGTTACCGGGCGCGCCGGCCCGTGCCCGATCGGCCAGCGCGCGCGCGCACTCGCCGATGAGCGAGGGGCCTCGATAGATCAGGCCGGTGTAAACCTGTACGAGCGTGGCGCCCGCCTCGATCTTGGCGAGCGCGTCGGCCGCGCACAGGATGCCCCCGACGCCGATGATCGGGAAATCTGCCGGGAGTTGTTCACGCAGCGCGCGAATGACCCGGTTGGAGGCCTCGAACACCGGTGCGCCCGACAGGCCGCCGGTTTGCCCGGCATGCACCTCGCCTGCCACAGCGTCCCGGGAGATGGTGGTGTTGGTGGCGATGACCCCATCGATGCCGTGTCGAACCAGCAGTTCGGCGATACCTGTGATCTGCTCGTCATCGAGGTCGGGTGCGATCTTGAGGACCAGCGGCACCCGACGGCTGTGCTGATCGGCCAGTTGCTCGCGTGTCTGAACCAGGCCAGCAAGCAACTGGTCGAGTTCGTCGGCGCCTTGCAGTCGGCGCAGGTCTTTCGTGTTGGGTGAGGACACGTTGACCGTCACGTAGCTGGCCAGTGTGTAAACCTGTCTGAGGCATTGCCGGTAATCGTCAATGGCCTGCTCATTGGGCGTGGCGCCGTTCTTGCCGATGTTGATGCCGAGCGTGCCGCGAAACTGCGAGCGGCCGATGTTGTCGATCATGCGATCGAGGCCATCATTGTTGAAGCCCAGGCGGTTGATAAGGGCGCGCCGACGGGGGATGCGAAAGATGCGGGGCTTTTGGTTGCCAGGTTGGGGGCGCGGCGTGACCGTGCCGATTTCGAGAAAGCCGAACCCCAGGGCGTCGAGCGCATCGAGGTGCTCGCCGTTTTTGTCGAGGCCTGCCGCCAGACCGATCCGGTTTCGGAAGTGCAGCCCCATCACCTCGACCGGATCATCGCAGACGAGCCCTGCCAGCCATCGGGCGAGCGGCCGGGCCGCCGGCCGGTCGAGTACGCCGAAGGTGATTTGATGGGCGCGTTCGGGTTCGAGAGCGAAGAGCAGCGGACGGACAATATCGTAGGCGTTCATGCGGGCTCGTTGTCGGCCGTGCGCACCCAACGTCCCTCGATCAGGCGTTCAATGGGACGGAAATTGGCCTTGTAGGACATCTTGCGGCTGTCTGCGATCCAGTAGCCCAGATAGAGGTAGGGCAGTTGAAGCTGCCGGCACTGGTCGATTTGCCAGAGCACGTTATAGGTGCCGAGGCTGGCGCGGGGCAGGTCGGGATCGTAAAAGGTATAGACCGATGAGAGCCCGTCGTTGAGCACGTCGATGATGGACACCATTCGAAGCGTGCCATCCGCTTCGCGAAATTCGACCAGCCGGGTGTTGACCTTGCTTTGCAGCAGAAACTGCGCGTATTGCTCGCGGCTGTCCTGGTCCATGCCACCGCCTGCATGGCGGCTCGCCTGGTAGCGAAGGTAAAGGTCGTAGTGTTCGGGCGAAAACCCCAGGCGCGCGACCAGTGTGCGCAGCCTGCCGTGGGTTTGTGCGGCTCGACGCTGACTGCGGCTGGGAATGAATTCGGCGACCGGAACCCTGACGGGTACGCAGGCCCTGCAGCCATCGCAGTAGGGACGGTAGGTAAAGATGCCACTGCGCCGAAACCCGGCCTTGACGAGTTCGCTGTAGATGTCGGCGTTGATGAGATGGTTAGGCGTGGCCACCTGCGAGCGCGCCTGCCGGCCGTCGAGGTAGCTGCAGGGGTAGGGCGCAGTCGCGTAGAACTGCAGCGCCGAGAAGGGCAGTTCTTTGAGTTGCGTCATACCTGCGGAAATGTAATGCGCACCGACCGCCAGTTTGGGGATGCCTGCTGGGTCAGGTCGATGACTTCGGATAAAAAGCTCACCCGCGAAACCTCCGCCGCACCGAGGGAAGACAGATGGCGCGTGTTCTGCTGGCAGTCTATCACGCGAAATCCGAGCTGCTTGAGCAGCGTCACCAGAGAAAAAAGGGCTACTTTGGAGGCGTCGGTCGCACGGGCGAACATGGACTCGCCGTAAAACATCCGGCCGATGGATACACCGTACAGCCCGCCTGCCAGCGTGTCGCATCGCGCGTCTGTCCAGACCTCCACCGAGTGGGCATAGCCGCGCCGATGCAGGTCGACGTAGGCGGCAATGATGTCCTCGGAGATCCACGTACCGGGATGTCCCGGTCGGGGCGCGGCGCACGCGCGCATCACGCCCTCGAACTGCCGGTTGAGCGTGATGCACCAGGACGGTTTCCGGTGCAACTGACGCACCGTCTTGACCAGCGAGCGCGAGACCTTGAAGCGATCGAGCGCGAGCACCATGCGCGGGTCGGGAGACCACCAGAGCACGGGCTGGCCCTCGCTGTACCAGGGAAAGATGCCGCCCCGGTAGGCCTGCAGCAAGCGCTCGGCGGACAGATCAAGCGTGGCCGCGAGCAGCCCGCTGGGTTCTGTGAGCGCATGCGCCGCTGGCGGGAGCGGTTCGTCGGGGGCAACCCAGCGCAGCGTCCTGGATGTCATGGGCGGCGTGAGGCTCGGGCCACGCAAGAGCCGGCGCCGGCCCGATAGCGTTCAGCGCTTGCGCGCCTCGTAACGGATGGCGCTGCTGCGCAAGGGGAAGTTCCCGGTGCGGCGGTCTTCGAAGTACCAGCGCAGGGTTTGCTCAACCGTCCGGAAGGCGATGGACTGCCAGGGAATTTCATCTTCGGAAAAGAGTCGGGCCTCCAGGCTTTCGGTGCCGGGCTCAAAGTGCAGGTTGAGCAGTCGGGCATGAAAAAACAGGTGGACCTGATGGACATGCGGGACATCAATGATTGAATACAGTGCCCCCAGATCGATCTGTGCGCCTGCTTCTTCTCTGGTTTCGCGTGCCGCCCCTTCGCCGGTGCTTTCGCCGTTCTCCATGAAGCCTGCCGGCAGCGTCCAGTAACCGTAGCGCGGTTCGATGGCGCGCTTGCAGAGCAGGACCTTGTCCTCCCAAACTGTGACCGTGCCCAGAACGAGCTTGGGGTTTTCATAGTGGATGGCGCCGCAGGGCTTGCAGCAATGGCGTTCGCGGTTGTCGCCCGCAGGAATTTCGAGCGTGACCGGGCTGCCGCAGGCTGAGCAATATTTCACGGTGGGTCTTCTGGTTGTCTGGCGAGCAGTGTACCTAAGGCCCGGGGCGTGCGGAACCTCCGGGCCTGCCTGGCCCCGGGGCGAACTTGCCGCCGCGATCGGGCCGCGGGTAAAGCCCGGCGGGGCGCCGTTGGTCGGACCCGGTTTGCGGCCGCTCCGTGCTACTGATATAGTGGCGGACTTCAGACGCGGGGTGGAGCAGTCTGGCAGCTCGTCGGGCTCATAACCCGAAGGTCGCAGGTTCAAATCCTGCCCCCGCAACCCAGTTTTAGTCCTCAAGGCAGCATTTTTCCCTTCAGGGTTTCGCAGCAACCGGGCGTTTAGCCTCGACTGGCGAGCTTTCCAGCTTGACTCGGGTTGCTTGGCGGGCCGTTTCCGGCCTGTCGTATCAAGCGTGTGTTCGTATCCGACGGCTGGCTTGGACCAGCGTCCAGGTTTTCGAGACATCGACGCCCTGGCGCGTGCGGGTCCGCCTCAACGACGACCAAAGATTCGATCCGGATGAATACCGAAGAAGCGAAGGCGGTTCTGGAAGCGGCGCTGCTCAGCGCACAGCAACCGCTGACGATTACCGATCTGCGCCGGCTATTCGACGATTCAATTCCGCCCGACTCAATTCGCTCGCTGCTCGATGACATCGGTTATGGCTGGCAGCAGCGCAGTGTTCGTCTGGTCGAGTTGGCCAGCGGCTGGCGGTTTCAGACGGCGCCCGAGTTTGCCCCCTTCCTTGAACGACTGAACGGCGAAAAGCCGCCGCGCTATTCGCGCGCAGTCATGGAAACGCTCGCCATCATCGCCTACCGGCAGCCCGTTACCCGCGGCGACATCGAAGAAATACGCGGCGTCATGGTCTCGCCGCAAATTGTCCGGGCGCTGGAGGACCGGGGCTGGATCGAGGTGATCGGCCACAAGGATGTGGCGGGCAGACCGTCGCTCTTTGGCACCACCCGGAAATTTCTCGATGACATGGGGCTGCGAACGCTTGCCCAACTGCCGCCGCTTGACGGCTCGGTGCCCGCGCTGCAGTTGCCCGCGCAGCAGGCGATCGATTTCGACCCGCCAGCGCCCGTGGCCGATTTGCCTGAGACCGACCCGATTGAAGCGGGTGCGGCAGAGACCCTCGCAATTGTTGCGGTCGAGCCCGACGCTGACCGGATCGACGCGGGTGTGCCGCAAACCGATACGCCCGGGGCCAGCGAGGCGGTGGGCCAGTTGGTCGCGTCCCCAGAAAGACAGCCAGTGGAGGCCGGTCTGGGCGATCAGGTCGCTTCAAAGTCATCGGAAGTCCAGTCAGCGCCGATTGAATCGGCCGACCGCAACCAAAGCCCGCCCGAGAACGGGCTCGACGAAACACAGCAGCGGGGAATCGTGTGAGCGAGGAGAACAATCATTCAAAAGCGTCGGGCGAGGCTTCCTCAGTGCCGGCGCCTGTCGCATCCAGTTCGGTGACAGACCCCTCGGCGTCGGCTCCGGCCGATGGTGCGCGGGAGGGCAAGCCCCCTCGCTCGGCCTTCCGGCGGCGTCGTGGGCGGGACGGCGGGCGGCGGGCCAAGGGGCCAGGCGGCCAAGGGCCGGCCGCGCCTGGCGCCGAGGCAAACGGTTCGCTGTCGGGCGTCGACTCGGCTGGGCAGTCGGCCTCGACGGGCGAGGGTGCCGATCTGCCGGTCTATTCGAGTAGCGGCCTGATTGGACTCGACGCCGGTGATCCAGCCCGGCGCGCCCTCAAGGTGGTCGTCGATGACGACCAGCCCAAGCTGCACAAAGTGCTCGCCGACTCCGGGCTGGGCTCGCGGCGCGACATGGAAGATCTGATCGTCGCCGGCCGTGTGTCGGTCAATGGACAGCCCGCGCATGTCGGCCAGCGAATTGGCCCGACCGATCAGGTTCGCGTCAATGGTCGCCCGATCCGCCGGCCACCGGCTGCGCTGCCGCCCCGGGTGCTGCTCTATCACAAGAACTCGGGCGAGATCTGCACGCGCGATGACCCGTCCCGTCGGTCGACGGTGTTTGAGCGCCTGCCCCGGATCAAGGGCGCCCGCTGGGTGGCGGTCGGTCGCCTCGACTTCAATACCGAGGGGCTTCTGATTTTTACCACCTCGGGAGATATTGCCAATAGGCTCATGCACCCGCGCTACGGCTGGGAGCGGGAATACGCCGTCCGGATTCTCGGGCGGATCGACGATGCCGCCCGGGAGACCCTGCTCAACGGGGTGCAACTCGATGACGGCCCTGCCCAGTTCTCGACGGTTGAGGAACTGGGGGGCGATGGAGCGAACGCGTGGTACCGGGTTGTCATCGCCGAAGGGCGCAACCGCGAGGTGCGCCGCATGTTCGAGGCGGTCAACCTGACCGTGAGTCGCCTGGTTCGCTTGCGCTTCGGACCGGTGGCGTTGCCGCGCGGGCTGGCGCGGGCGCGCTGGATCGAACTGGCAGCGGCAGACGTCGTTGCCCTGCAGCGCCTGCTCAAGGGTGACGAGGCCGGGCGCGACGAGTCGCGTGAAGCGGCCGGTCACGACGACGAATCGGGCTGGGATGACGAGGACAGGTTCGATGGCGAGGAGGATCCGGCTGACGCCATCGGCAATTACGCTCTGCCCGAACCTGACGAAACCGAACTGCCGCCTGAATTGACCGACGACGAGTGGCAACCCTCGTCGCGTGACGCTCACCTCGAAGGCATCACGCGCGTGGTGCGCAAGGGCGAGGGCCCGCCGCGGGCACCCGGCCAGGGACGCCGCGGTCGAGGGGGCCCGCGCGGTGCCGCGCAGGCCTTTGTCGGTCCGATGGACCACGGTGCCACGCCGGCCGGCGACGCCCAACCCGGGGCGGGACGACGCTCGGGGCGTGGCGGGCGGGGCGGCCCGGCGGGCGGCGGGCAGGGACCTTTCGGCCCACGCGCGGGCGCCCGGGGGGCGTCGCAACCGGGGCAGCGCAGCAAGCCCCAGGGCCAGCGAGGTTCGGGTGGGCAGGGTGGACAAGGGGGGCAGGGCGCGCGGGGTGCCACCCAGGCCGGGGCGGGGCCTCGCGGTCAGGGCGGTCGCTCAGCGGGTCAGGGTGGCTCCGTTGGGGGGCAACCCGGCGGCGGTGGGCGCTCCAGACGCGGGCGCCGTGGCGGGGGCGGTGGTTCTGGCGGAGCGGGCGGCGGCCCAGGCCCGCAGGGTCAGGCCTGAGCTTGCGGCATTTTCGCGCTATAATGTTTTGTTGTCGTTCGGGCTACCGGCAGGCGATCCAGCGGGCGGGAGCCCTTCCGGATGTGCGCTGTGGGGTGGGCGCCGTGGGGCCAGCGCACCTGCGGTAACCGAACGGGGTGTTAACGGGTAAATGGGCTTGCGAGCCCATTTTTTTTTCATCTGGGGCATCGTGGAGTCGTCAGTACCTGCCGTTGGCGGATCAGTTCAGTCCATCATCGAGGCAAGCCTCGAGCCGATGGGTATTGAGCTGGTGGACGTCGAATTCGGTCAGCGGGGTCTGCTGCGCGTTTTCATCGACGCGCCGGCTGGAATCCGTCTCGAGGATTGCGAGCAGGTCAGTCGACAGTTGTCGCACGTTTTGGCTGTTGAATCGGTCGACTACAGCCGGCTTGAAGTGTCGTCCCCGGGGCTTGACCGCCCCCTGCGTCGGGAGCGCGATTTTCAGCGCTTTACGGGCAGCCGGATCACGCTTCGGCTGCGGCAGGCGTTTCAGGGCCGGCGAAATTTCGAGGGGCTGCTGACGGCTGAATCTGATGGGCGCTTCGGGCTCGAGCTGATTGAACCTGAGCCACAGCCAGTCCGGGGGCGTCGGCCCGTCAAGTCCGTAGCGGCCTCGCGCGTCGGACGCAAGGCTGCGGCGCAGTCGGTGTCGGGCGAGCCGAGGCGCAAACTGGTTTTTTCGCTCGACGAGATCGAGCGGGCACGTCTGGTGCCGATCGTGAAGTTCTAGGAGCTGATCACATGAGCCGAGAAGTCCTGTTGCTGGTCGATGCGCTGGCGCGTGAAAAAAACGTGGCGCGTGACGTCGTTTTTGCGGCGCTTGAGAGTGCTCTGGCCTCAGCGACCAAGAAGCGCTTCAAGGAAGAGGTCGATGTTCGGGTGACGATCGATCGCCTGAGCGGCGACTACGAAGCCTTTCGACGCTGGCAGGTCGTGCCCGACGGCGAGATGGAGGATCACGACATCCAGATCATCCTGACCGAGGCGCAAAAACAGGTGGCCGACGTTCAGGTTGGCGACTTCATCGAGGAAGAACTCGAGGCGGTCGAGTTGGGACGGATCGGTGCTCAGGCCGCCAAGCAAGTTATTTTGCAGCGAATCCGCGATGCCGAGCGCGAACAGATCATCGACGACTTCCTCGCCCGGGGCGAGCCGATCATGTCCGGCACGGTCAAGCGGATCGATCGTGAGGGAGCCATCATCGAGTCGGGCAAGCTCGAGGCCCGATTGCCGCGCGACCAGATGATCCCCAAGGAAAACCTGCGGGTGGGTGACCGCGTTCGCGCCTTCGTGCTCCGGACCAACCGCGAGGGGCGCGGGCCCCAACTCATCCTGTCCCGAACCGCGCCCGATTTCATCAAGCACCTGTTTACCAACGAGGTGCCCGAGATCGAGCAGGGCTTGCTACAAATCAAGGCGGCCGCCCGGGATGCGGGCGTCCGTGCCAAGATCGCCGTGCACACCACCGACCGCCGCATCGACCCGATCGGCACCTGTGTCGGCGTACGAGGTTCGCGCGTTCAGGCCGTCACGGGCGAACTGGCCGGTGAGCGCGTCGACATCGTGCTGTGGTCGGATGACCCGGCGCAGTTCGTGATCGGTGCCCTGGCGCCTGCCAATGTCTCGTCCATCGTGGTCGATGAGGACAAGCACTCGATGGACGTGGTGGTCGACGAGGACAACCTCGCACTGGCCATCGGGACCGGCGGGCGCAATGTGCGCTTGGCGTCTGAATTGACGAGCTGGCAGATCAACATCATGACCCGCGAAGAGTCTCGCGAAAAGAGCGATCAGGAGCGTGGCTCGGTACGGGATCTGTTCATGGCGCGGCTGGATGTCGACGAGGAGGTCGCGGACATCCTCATCGACGAGGGCTTCACGAGTCTAGAGGAAATCGCCTACGTGCCCCTCAATGAAATGCTTGAAATCGAGGCGTTCGACGAGGACACGGTCAACGAGCTGCGTGACCGGGCGCGCAATGTGCTGCTGACCGAGGCCATCGCCACCGAGGAAAAAATCGGTACGACGGCCGAAGATCTGCTGTCACTCGACGGCATGGACCGCGCTTTGGCGGCCCGGCTCGCGGATGCCGGGGTCCATACGCGTGACGAGCTCGCCGAGTTGGCGGTCGATGAACTGATCGAGGCGACCGGCATTGACGAGTCGCGCGCCCGCGATCTGATCATCAAGGCGCGTGCACACTGGTTCGAAAGCGAGCAGGCCTGAGCGGCGGTTCCGGACAGTCGGGCGCCGCGGTCGCGGTTGCTGGCGGGGCGAGGCAGGGAAGGAAGGATATGGCAAGTACCAACGTAACGAGTTTCGCAGCCGAGCTTAAGATGCCTGTCGAGATGCTGCTCGAGCAGTTTCGCTCGGCTGGCGTCGACAAGCACTCGGCCGATGACGCGGTCACCGAGTCCGATAAGGAGCGCCTGCTGACCGCGTTGCGTCGTGCGCACGGCGGCGACGAAGCGCCCAAGAAGAAGATCACGCTGACCCGCAAGCAGACCTCCGAGATCAAGCAGGCTGATGCGACGGGCAAGGCCCGCACCATCCAGGTCGAGGTCCGCAAAAAACGTGTGTTCATCAAGCGTGATGGCACCGAGACTTCCGCGCCCGAGCTCGCCTCCGAGCCGCTGGCTGCCGTGCTCGATGACGAACAGATCCGCTTGCGCGAGGAAGAAGACCGGCGGCAGCAGATGCTGCTCGAGCGTCAGGCTGCCGAGCTTCGCGAGAAGCAGGAAAGACTCGAACACGAGCGCTTGCGCGCCGAGGCGGCTGCGATCGAGGCGGCTCGCCAGGAAGCGGAGGCCCTCGCCGAACAGCAGCGCCTCGCGGCCGAGAGCGACGCGCAGCGCGCCGAGCCGCCGCCTGAGGGTGAGGCGCAAGACGCCGCGTCCGCCGACACCCTGGCCCGAGAGGCTGAAGAGCGCGCGCGCGCGGCTGCTCAGGCCAAGGCCGCTGCCCAGGCCCAGGCCGCCGCAGATGCCCGCCGTGCGGCCGAGGAAGAGGCCAAAGCCCGCTCCGAAGCGCGCCGCCGCGCCGAGGCCGAGGTGGCCGAGATCAACCGCTTGATGAGCGCGGCTCGCAGGCCGGCGCCCAAGCCCGCCGCCGAGCCGCCCGCGCCCGCCGTGGCTGCGCCGGTGGCGGCACCTGCCCAGCCCACCGTGGCCGACCAGGCCGCCAAAGCCGGTGTCAAGGGCACGCTCCATCGTGCTGCCGGCACGCCTGCGCGCCCGGCAACCGCTGCGCCGGCGCCTGCCGGTGATGGTCAGAAGAAACACGTCAAGTCTGAAAAGCTGTCCTCCACCTGGTCTGAGGAAGCTGCCAAGAAGCGCGCCATCAAGACCCGTGGCGATTCCTCGGGTGGCAGCGCCGGTTGGCGTGGCCCGCGGGGCGGTGGCTCGCACCGGAACCGTGACCGGGGCGAACAGGCCGCCCAGGTCCAGGCCGCGCCCGCCGAGGCCGTTGTTCGCGAAATTCACGTGCCCGAGACGATCACGGTTGCCGACATCGCGCACAAGATGTCGGTCAAGGCGGCCGAGGTGATCAAGACCCTCATGAAGCTGGGTCAGATGGTCACCATCAATCAGGTGCTCGACCAGGACACCGCCATGATCGTGGTGGAAGAGATGGGCCATGTTGCCGTGGCGGCCAAGCTCGATGATCCCGAGGCCTTCCTCGAGGAGGCCGCCCATGCCGGTGACGAGTTGCCCCGGCCGCCGGTGGTCACGGTCATGGGTCACGTCGATCACGGCAAGACCTCGCTGCTCGACTACATCCGGCGGGCCAAGGTCGCGGCAGGTGAGGCCGGTGGCATCACCCAGCACATCGGGGCCTACCACGTCGAGACGCCGCGCGGCGTCATCACCTTTCTCGATACCCCGGGCCACGAGGCTTTCACGGCCATGCGTGCGCGGGGTGCCAAGGCGACCGATATCGTCATTCTGGTGGTGGCGGCCGATGACGGCGTGATGCCGCAGACCATCGAGGCGATCCGGCATGCGCGCGCGGCGGGCGTGCCGATCGTCGTGGCGATGAACAAGATTGACAAGCCCGAGGCCAACCCCGATCGCGTCAAGCAGGAACTGGTTGCGCAGGAGGTGGTACCCGAAGAGTACGGGGGCGATTCGCCGCTGATACCGGTGTCTGCGCGCACGGGTGAGGGCATCGACACCCTGCTGGAGAACGTGCTGCTGCAGGCGGAGGTGCTTGAGCTCAAGGCGGTTCGCGATGGCGCCGCCAAGGGACTGGTCATTGAAGCTCGCCTCGACAAAGGACGCGGCCCGGTTGCCACGGTACTGGTACAGTCCGGCACGCTCAAGCGCGGCGATGTGGTGCTGGCGGGCTCGGCCTTCGGCCGGGTGCGCGCCATGCTCGACGAGCGAGCCCGGCCGGTCAACGAAGCTGGCCCCTCCATCCCGGTTGAAATCCAGGGCCTGGCCGAAGTACCGGCAGCGGGTGAAGAGGTCATCGTGCTCGGTGACGAGCGCAAGGCTCGCGAGATCGCACTGTTCCGTCAGGGCAAGTTCCGCGACGTCAAGCTCGCGAAGCGTCAGGCGGCCAAACTCGAGACCATGCTCGAGCAAATGACCGAGGGTGACGTCAAGACACTGCCGCTGATCATCAAGTCCGATGTGCAGGGCTCGCAGGAGGCATTGTCACACGCGATGCAAAAGCTCAGCACCGACGAAGTCCGGATTACGGTGGTCCACCAGGCCGTGGGCGGCATTACCGAGTCGGATGTCAATCTGGCTGCCGCCTCCAAGGCAGTGATCATCGGCTTCAATGTGCGTGCCGACCAGGCGGCCAAGCGGTTGGCTGAGTCAAGTGGCGTGGACATCCGTTACTACAACATCATCTATGACGCAGTCGATGAGGTGAAGTCGGCCATGGCGGGGCTGCTCTCGCCTGAGCAAAAGGAAGAGACGCTCGGGCTGGTGGAGATCCGACAGATCTTCCGCGTGTCCAAGGTGGGCACGATCGCCGGCTGTATGGTCCTCGAGGGAGTCGTGCGTCGCGGTGCCAAGATTCGCTTGCTGCGTGACAGCACCGTTATCTGGACCGGTGAACTCGATTCGCTCAAACGCTTCAAGGACGACGTGCGCGAGGTCAAGGAAGGCTTCGAGTGCGGCCTTTCGCTGCGTGGCTACGATGACATCAAGGAAGGTGATCAACTCGAGGTCTTCGAGGTCAAGGAATTCGCGAGGACGCTGCTCTAGCGCTATCCGATGTCCAGACGCAGTCAGTCAGGCGGCCCTCGCATCGTGCGGGTCGCCGAGCAGATCCACCACGAACTGGCCGAGCTGATCCGGTCGGAGGTGAAAGATCCCCGCGTGGGCATGGTCACGCTGACGGGGGTCGAGCTCACGCCCGATTACGCCCACGCCACGGTGTACTTCACGGTCCTGCCCGATGACGACGACACCGTCCGGGCCACGCTCGAGGGCTTGCAGCGCGCGTCCGGCTTCATGCGGGGCCAGATCGGGCGACGCGTGCGCATCCACACCACGCCCGAATTTCGCTTCGTGCTCGACCGTTCGACGCTGCGAGGCCTTGAAATGGACCGGCTCATTTCGGAAGCCAACCGTCTTCAGGCCGACGAGTGAGCATCCTGCCCGCCGCCCCCCGCGACCGGCCGCGGCGGCCTGCCGTTGCGCGCGAGCGCGTCGACGGAGTGCTGCTTCTCGATAAGCCTCGGGGGGTGAGTTCCAACCACGCACTGTTGGCTGCCCGGCGGCTGCTTGGGGCTGAAAAAGCCGGCCACGGCGGCACCCTCGATCCAATGGCCAGCGGTTTGCTGCCGGTATTGTTTGGCGAGGCGACGAAGTTCGCGCACGATCTACTCGAGGCCGACAAAACCTACCTCGCGCGCCTGGTCTTGGGCGAAACCAGCACGACGGCCGATGCCGAGGGCGTGATCTCGCCCACCCATCTTGCACGACCGTCCGAATCCGATTTCCTTCAGGTTCTCCGCCAGTTTGTGGGCCCCATCGTACAGATACCGCCGATGCACTCGGCCCTCAAGCATCAGGGGCGACCGCTCTACGATTACGCGCGCAGTGGCCTGAGTGTTGCGCGGCAGGGACGGACCGTCACGATTCACTCGATCGAGTTGCTCGAGTTCGCGGCCGACTCGGCGAGTATTCGGGTGGCCTGCAGCAAGGGCACCTATGTGCGCACCCTGGCCGAGGACATTGGTCAGGCCGCCGGTTGCGGCGCCTGGCTGGGCGACCTGCGTCGCGAGTCGGTGGCCGCGATGAATCTGACCGACTCGCTGTCCATCGAATCGATCGAGGCGATGGACCTCCCGATCAGGCGCTCGGCGCTGGCCCCCCTCGACACCTTGCTGCAGACCCTGCCGCGTGTCGACCTGGCCGCGCCCGAGGCGCTACGCTTTTCTCAGGGCCAACGGCTTCGGGTTGCGCCTCGCAGTCTGTCGCCCGCTCTGCCGCCTGCCGATCCCACCCAATGCGGTCGGGTCAGGGTATACCGGGGCGCGCAATTGCTTGGCATTGCCACGCTCGATGACGGCGTGATCGCCCCTCAGCGTCTGCTTGCACAGCCGCCTGCTGCCCTTCTCGACGATTCTCCCAGCCTCACATAACACTCCGATCGAGGACGCCTCCCGATGACCACTCCCGCCATCCGCAACATCGCCATCATCGCGCACGTCGATCATGGCAAGACCACGCTGGTCGACCAGTTGCTCCGACAGTCAGGTACTTTTCGCGCCAACCAGCAGGTGGCCGAGCGCGTGATGGACAGCAACGATCTCGAGCGCGAGCGGGGCATCACCATCCTTGCAAAGAACTGTGCGGTCGACTTCGAGGGCACCCGAATCAACATCGTTGATACCCCGGGGCATGCCGACTTCGGTGGTGAAGTCGAGCGCGCCTTGTCGATGGTCGATGGCGTGCTGTTGCTGGTCGATGCCGTCGAGGGCCCGATGCCGCAGACCCGCTTTGTCACCCGCAAGGCGCTGGCGCTCGGCCTGCGCCCCATCGTGGTGGTGAACAAGATCGACCGGGCAGGCGCCCGGCCCGATTGGGCGGTCAGCCAGACCTTCGATCTGTTTGACCGACTGGGCGCCAGCGAAGAGCAACTCGATTTCCCGGTGGTGTATGCCTCGGCCGTGAATGGTTTCGCAGTCGACCGGCTGCAGGACGTGCCGGTCGAGGGCGGCGAGCCCGGTTCGATGGAGGCCTTGTTTCGGGCCATTCTTCGACATGTGCCCGCCCGGGCCGATGACCCGGACGGCCCTTTGCAGTTGCAGATCTCGGCGCTCGACTACTCGAGCTACGTCGGCAAGATCGGTATCGGTCGTATCAACCGTGGACGCATCCGCAGCGCGCAAGCGGTGACCATCATGTTCGGCGATCCGGCCGTAACCGGGATCGCGCCTGTGCAGGGCAAGGTCAATCAGGTGCTGTGTTTCCGGGGGCTTGAGCGTGTTGTTGTCGATGAGGCGGTGGCGGGCGACATCGTTGCGATCAATGGCATCGAGGAACTCGGGATTGGGGCTACGGTGGTTGAGCCCGCCACGCTCGAGGCCTTGCCCATGCTCAGTGTTGACGAGCCCACCATGACCATGGAATTTCTTGTCAACACTTCCCCGATGGCGGGGCGCGAAGGCAAGTACGTCACCAGCCGCCAGTTGCGCGAACGGCTCGAGCGTGAGTTGAAGAGTAACGTGGCCCTGCGCGTCGAGTTCACCGCTGATTCGGATACCTTCATCGTCTCGGGGCGAGGCGAGCTTCACCTCACGATCCTCATTGAAAACATGCGGCGTGAGGGCTATGAACTGGCGGTATCGCGTCCCAAGCCGCGCCTGCGGGTGGTCGACGGCGAGCGCTTCGAGCCCTACGAGAGCCTGGCCATGGATCTCGAGGACGCACACCAGGGCGCCGTCATGGAGTTGCTGGGACGGCGCCGCGGCGAACTGGTCGGCATGGAGCCCGACGGCAAGGGGCGTGTGAGGCTCGATTACCGGGTGCCCGCTCGCGGGCTGATCGGGTTTCACTCGGAGTTCTTGAATCTGACCCGCGGCACGGGCATTGCCAGCCACGTGTTCGACACTTACGGCCCCTGGTCGGGCGACATCGAGGCGCGGCGCAATGGGGTGCTGATCTCGCAGGATGATGGCACCGTGGTCACCTACGCGCTCTGGAAGTTGCAGGATCGCGGGCGTATGTTCGTTCGACCCAATGACCCGGTTTACGAGGGGATGGTGATCGGCATCCACACGCGCGACAACGATCTGGTCGTCAACCCCATCCGCGAAAAGAAGCTCACCAACGTTCGCGCGTCGGGCAAGGACGAAAATATCCAGCTCACGCCACCGGTCGAACTCACGCTGGAAAAGGCGGTTGAATTCATCACTGATGACGAACTGGTCGAGGTCACCCCCCAATCGATCCGGTTGCGTAAGCGCTTCCTCAAGGAGCATGAGCGAAAGCGCGCGACCCGGGAGGGTGAAGCGGCCTGAGCTTGAGCCCTTGCACTGCGATACGGGCCCTGCGGCGGCGCAGTCCGATGTTTTTGATTCAAAGAGCCCCTGAAAATCCGTTTCCCTATTGGCGAGCCTGCGGTTATGGGGCATTCTTCGGTCTTGCACGGATTCGCGTTGATTGTTGATTTCAGCGCGAGGCCGGCAAGACTTCCACCAACCCGGATTCGAACCAGGAGAGTCGAACATGGCAACTGCCAAGAAGGCTGCTAAAAAACCCGCCGCCAAGAAAGCCGCGCCGGCCAAGAAGCCCGCCGCCAAAAAAGCTGCACCCGCCAAGAAGCCCGCTGCCAAGAAAGCTGCACCCGCCAAGAAGCCCGCTGCCAAGAAAGCTGCACCCGCCAAGAAGCCGGCGGCCAAGAAGCCTGCCAAGCCCCGTACGCCCAACGCTGCTTTCATGAAAGCCCTCACGCCCAGCGCGGCGTTGGCGGCGGTCGTGGGTGACAAACCCCTGGCTCGTACCGAAGTGGTCAAGCGTCTGTGGGACTACATCAAGAAGGGCAAGCTGCAGGACGCCACCAACAAGCGCCAGATCAACGCCGATGACAAGCTCAAGGCGGTGTTCGGCAAGGCGCAGGTCAACATGTTCGAGATGACCAAGCTCGTGGGCAAGCACCTCAGCTAAGCCCTTCGCGCATCGATCATTTCATCGCGGCCTTCGGGCTTGCGAAAAAAAGGCGGCCTTGGCCGCCTTTTTTTATGGGCTCGGCCAGGACGCGGGCCCTTGTTGTTTCGTCGGCCGGTGCCTTCCGCGTGCCCTCGTCCCGTTGTCAAGTCTCTGGTGGCTGCTTGGGGCGAATGAAGTCCCCCTCGATCACCGTGCCAGGCGCCTCGGCCGTTTTCGAGGCGGACTCCCTCAAGGCCTCTGCCTGTCGGGCTGCGGCGAGTTCAGCCGCTGCCAGGGTTTCGCGAAACTGGCGCCTCAGGCTGCGCGTGCGCCACCAGAACCAGCCGCCCGCTGCAAGGCCTGCAATGAGCAGGCCCGCCAGGACGAAGACCGACAAGAAGAGGCCCGCCACGATGGCTGCGATGGCGACCGTGGCGCCCAGGAGCTTCGCCAGTGGTCCGCCGCCTTTACCGTTGATGTTCGCCTCGAAGCGCAGCTGAAGCGGTTTTCTGTCGTGTTGCACGGTATTCCCTTGCGTCGCGGTGGGTGATGACGGCATGCCGCCTCAGTTGCGATGATACGGTGCCCGGCGCGACGATCGTGAGGCCACCCTGCCCAAGGTCGAATAATGCTGAAATACGCTCATGGATCGTTTCAAGCAGATCGAGACCTTTGTCGCCGTCGCGAGTCGCGGCAGCCTCTCAGCGGCGGCCAAGGCCGAGGGGGTGGCGCCCGCCATGATCGGGCGGCGGCTCGATGCGCTCGAGTCGCGGCTTGGGGTCAAGTTGCTGGTACGAACCACCCGCCGCGTGACGCTCACCTTTGAGGGTAGCGCGTTTCTCGAGGATGCCCAGCGGCTGCTCAATGATTGGCACAATGCCGAGGCCTCGGTGTCGCTGGGGGGCATCAAGGCCAGCGGGCATGTCCGGATCAGCGCGCCCGCCGGTTTTGGCCGCCGCCACCTTGCCCCGCTGATTCCGCGCTTTCTGCTGGAACACCCCGAGGTCAGCGTGTCGCTTGACCTCACCGACCGCCTGGTCGATATCGTCAACGAGCAGTTTGATCTCGTGGTGAGAATTGGCGTGCTCGACGACTCCAGCCTGGTGGGCGTGAAACTCGCCAATAACCGCCGGGTCGTGGTGGCAAGCCCCGACTACCTGAAACGGGCCGGTATTCCGATGACCCCCGACGACCTGGCGGCGCACTTCTGCCTGAGTTTCGGCGGCTACGGCAGCCAGTCGAGGGGGTGGCAGTTCAGGGTCGAGGGCAAAGTGGTGTCGGTGCGTGTGGCGGGTTGCATGGATTGCAACGATGGCGCAGTGCTTCACGAGTGGGCGCTCGCGGGGCACGGTCTGGCTTGGCGCTCAATGTGGGAGGTGGGCGAGGAAATCGCTGCCGGACGACTGCAGACCGTACTCGATGCGTTCGCGGCGCCCGACAACGCCATCTACGCCGTCTTCGCACAGCGCAAGCATCTGCCCTTGCGTGTACGTCTGATGATCGATTTTCTGAAAAATACCTACGGCAACCCGGCCTATTGGCGAGGCCGCTGATCCGGCAGCGCGGGCAGATCGATCGACCAGGTGGGTGAACGGACTGGCCCGTTCAGCTGCAGCGGGATCGAGACCCGCGCGAGCGCCGCCGTCAGTCGGTCTCGCACCGACCCGGGGCGTAGGCCCAGGCGCAGGCTGGCATCAACGAGCGACTCGGAAAGGTCGATGCTGCCCGCGCCGCTCAGCCTGAGCAGCGGCGTCTCTAGCAGCAGGTCCCGGCTGCGCGCCACGCCGTCCCGCAAGGAGAAGCTTGCCGACATCCGGGTGAATTCGGTCAGGTCCGTCAGCGGGGTGCCTCGGGGCTCGTCAGCGCTGCCTGTTGCGGGGCGCGCGGGGCGGCCTGCGCTACGGGCGCTCTGGTTCAAGTCGATACCGTTGAGGCGGCCCTCGCCCAGTTTGAGCGTGACCTGGCCCCGAATGCTCGACAGGAGCGATTCGGCGGGTCGTGCGCTGCCTTTGAGATCCGCCCGCAGCATCCCCTGGCCTTCGATGATGCGGCTACCGAATGACTGCCACAGCAGGTCTCCCGCCACGATGTCGCTTGCCTGAAGGGTGAGGCTGAACAGGCCGTTGAGGGCGTTGATCTGGCCTTTGGCCTGAACCGTGCCCCCGTGCAGCGAGCCGCTCAGCGAATCGATCCGGATCTCGCCGTCACGGCCGCGCGCGGCAACTCTGAGCCCGGCGGTGTGGAGCGAGCCCGCTTTGAGGCGACCCACCTCGATGCTGGCCTGCCAGTTTGCGATCGACAGAATCTGGAGCAACGCCTCCGAGGGCGCTGCACTCGGGTTTGCGCTGGCGCCCCGGCCAAGGGGCGGGGGGGGCGCTGCGGCCAGCGGGTTGCGCCCGGTATTGGAGGCGGGACTCGGCGTCTTGCGAACGCGCGCGGCCTCGACCAGTGGCCCCAACGAGGTGTCAAGCCGCTCGCCATCGATCTGGTCGGCCTGAATATCGAGGCGGAGCTCAGGCGGCGAGGGCTGGGCATCGACAGCGGCCTGCAACTTGATCAGACTGGTTTCGATTCGGGTCTCGGTTTGAAACTTGAAGGTCCGGTGCAGCGCATCCCCGTGCAAGTCGCCCGCCAGCGCCATGCGAAGCGGCGTGCGGCCGCCAGCGGGGTCGAGTGTGAGGGTGCCACTCGCCTGAGATAACTCGAAGGTGGCCGCTTCGATGTCAGCCCGAAGCGCACCTGCCAGTTTCAGCGACAGGTCGAGCTTGCTGATCGCGTGTTCGAGCGACAGGCTGACCCGCTGCGCCGACAAATCTCGTGCACTGCCCGACAGCCCCTCGATGACCAGTCGCAGATCGGACTCGCGTTCACCGCGCCGGCGGACCGTGGCCTCGATCGGTTTACCGCGCGTGCCGCTCGTGGCGATGACGGCCTCCGGTACCGACAGGCTGGCTTCGAAGGCCTCACCGGTGTGTTTGCCCTTGAGGGTCACCTCCAGCGCGTTGGCGGTCATCGCCAGGTTCGACGGGTCGAGTTCGAGGACGCCTGCCTTGACGTGGCCCGTCTCGACGCTCCAGTGCTCGCGGCTGCCCTTCGCGGTCAACGCGAAGGACTCGAAGCGCCAGGTTCTACCGCCGTCGGTCAGTCTGAGCGCAGCGCGGCGCGCTCGGGCATTGAGGTCGAGGTTCTGCCCCGACATGAATCCCTTGAGGCTGGCTTCCATACCCCGCAGGCCGACGGTCTTGCGGGAGAAATCCAGTTCAAGGCTTCCCGCGACCCGCAGCAGACCACTGGGCCCGCTTGGGGCGGCGATGAGGCGCGCGCGCAGGGTCATCGGCGTGACCACGCGTGCGGCAAGGTCATCAAGTGTCAGGTCGATGCCGTCCAGCCAGAGCCGGTTGCCGTCGCGCAGATCCTCATACTCGAGGCTCGCGTCGGTGAGTTCGATTCGGCCGATCTCGACACGCCGGGGCCGACCCAGGTCTTCGTCACCCGGCGCTGCATCGGCGGTGGGCGCGATCGGATCGACCAGGTTGTCGATGTTGCGCGAGCCATCCGCGCGCCGCTCGATGCGGGCGTGGAGGCCCGAGATGCTCAGCCGTTCGACGATGACCCGTCCGCGGGCAAGCGGCAGCCAGGCCAACTCGGCCCGTGCGCTGTCGAAGCTTGCCGCGACCCGCTCGGAGCCGGGCTCGGAGAGTCGGGCGCCGGGTACCGAGATGGACAGCCCCGGCCAGAAGGACAGGGACAAGGGGCCTTCGATGCTCAGATCGCGGCCGTAGCGTTCGCGAAAGTATTGCCTCACCTCGTCGGTGGCTGCGGCGGGATCGAAGCGGGCGACCAGCAGGCCCACGCCGGCGGCGACCAGCGCAAGTGCGGCCGCGGCGATGAGAAGCGGTCGAGACGTCATGACGCAAGCGTAACCGCGGACAGCGGTCGGGTTCAAGGCGAAACCGCCTGAAGGGATCCGACTGACCGGCGCCGGGCGCTTGCGACCCGAAGTGTCGACGGCTGACCGAAGTTTCTGTGCCGACTGTGCCGTTCCCGTGTGTCACGTCAAGGCCAATCGGCCTCGGTTGACGCAATCTGCCAACTGGCGCACGGGCCTGTCCACGAGGGGTGACGGGCCATCGTTTGCGGCCCTTGGAGGAACTGACATGCAGACCGACTGGTGGGTGGTGGTGTGCGATGGGGCCCGTGCGAGGATTTTTTCGGCGGACATGTTGCCGGCGCCGCTTCGCGAAATCGAGGATCTGATCGACGCCTCGGGGCGTCTTGCCTTTCGCGAGATCGATGACGATCGCGCGGGGCGGGCCTTCGACAGCTTCGGTGGCGGGCGCCACGCCATGGCCGAACCGACCGAGCCGCATGACAAACGGCGGGCGCAATTCGCCCGGCGCATCGCCGAGCGGGTCGAGTCCGCCCGACGAGCGCATGACTTTGCGCATCTGGCAATCGTGGCGCCGCCCGACCTGCTGGGCGATTTGCGTACGGCGCTGCCACCAGCCAGTCGAGCTTTGTGCGGTTTCGAACTGGCCCGTGAGCTCACGGCCTTGGGGTCACGCGATATTGAACAGCACCTTCGGCGCGCGCTCGAGCGCCCTGCCGGATGATCGACCGCCCGGCAGGGGCTTGCCGATCCATGCAATCATTGACTTCATGATCATTGTCCTGTCTCCCGCCAAGACGCTCGACTTCGAGACGCCCGCCAAGACTGCGCATCGCAGCCAGCCCTCTTTTCTCGATGAATCGGCCGCACTCATTGATCGCCTCAGAAAGGTCTCGACAGACGATCTGGCCGGCCTGATGTCGCTCAGTCCGGCCTTGGCCGAACTCAATGTCGAGCGCTACCAGACCTGGTCGCGCCCCTTCAATGTGCGCAATGCGAAGCAGGCAGTGCTCGCCTTCAACGGGGATGTGTACGAGGGGCTCGACGCTCCGTCGCTCGACGAGGCAGCGCTCAGCTGGGCCCAGTCGCATCTGCGAATCCTCTCGGGGCTCTACGGTGTGTTGCGCCCGCTCGACCTGATCCAGCCCTACCGTCTCGAGATGGGTACCCGACTGGACAATGCCCGGGGTAAAGACCTCTATCGTTTCTGGGGCGAGCGACTGATCGAAGCGATCGGGGGCGAAATCCGGTCGCATCGGCACCCGATCCTGGTCAATCTGGCCTCCAACGAATATTTCAAGGCGCTGCCGCGTGCCAGTTCGCACTGGCCGGTGATCCAGCCCGTGTTTCAGGAGCAACGCGAGGACGGCTGGAAAGTGATCAGTTTCATGGCCAAGCGCGCGCGAGGCCTGATGGCGCGCTATGCCGTCGAGCAGCGACTGGAGGACCCCGAGGGGCTCAAGGAGTTCGGGCTTGAGGGCTATACGTTCCACCCGGAGACATCCGACGCATCGCTCTGGGTGTTCCGTCGCGGCTGACGTGCCTCAGACGATGACCACCTCGGGTTGCAGGCGAATGCCGAAGCGCTGCTCGACCGAGTCCTGAATATCGCCCGCCAGCGTCAGCAGTTCGCGACCCGTGGCGAGACCGTGGTTCACCAGCACGAGCGCGTGTTGGGCGGCAACCCCCGCGTCGCCCCGGCGTTTGCCCTTCCAGCCGCACTGTTCGATCAGCCACGCGGCCGGTAGCTTGCAGCGGGCCGAGCCGGCAGACTCGGGGCGTAGCGGGATGCCGGGAAAACGCGAGGCCAGCGCATCGGCCTGAGGGGGTTCGACGATCGGGTTGCGAAAGAAGCTGCCCGCGTTGCCCAGTTTGGCCGGATCGGGCAGCTTGCGTTGACGAATTGCGCATACAGCTTGCGCGACATGCAGTGCTTGCGGGTGGGTGAGAGTGCCTTTTCGGGCGAGTTCCTCGCGCAGGTCGGCGTAGTCGAGCCGCAACTGCGGTACCCGAGCAAGCCGGAAACGGATGGCCGTGAGTAACCAGGCAGACTGCAAGCCGCGGCGAAAGATGCTCTCGCGGTAGTCCAGACCGCACTCGTCCGCCTGGAACGTACGGCGTCGGCCGCTCCGCACCTCGATGGCATCGATCGAGTGCAGGCGGTCGCGAATCTCCACACCGTAAGCGCCGATATTCTGCACCGGGCTTGCGCCCACGCTGCCCGGGATCAGCGACAGGTTCTCCAGACCGAAGAGACCTTGCGACAAGGTCCATTGGACGAAGTCGTGCCAGAGCTCACCGGCCGCGGCCTCGACCAGAATCCCGTCATCGCTATCGAGGGGCCCGATCACGCGCCGCCCTGACAAGGCGACGCGCAGGACGGTGCCCTCGAAGTCGCTTGAAAAGAGGATGTTGCTGCCGCCGCCCAGGATTAGCTGCGCGGGGGCTCGGGCGAGTTGTTCAAGCGCGACGTCGGCATCTGTGACATCGGTGAGCGTAATCAGCTCACGGGCACGCGCTGCCACGCCAAAGGTGTTGAGGCTGCGCAGTTCGGCCTGTTCGCGCCGCATCAACGCCATGGGTGCCTGCGCTGCCGAGTGTCAGCTGGGCTGATAAGCCAGGCGCACGTAGATGGGCGCAAAGGCTTCGGCCTGGGTGATTTCGACCAGCGACTCGCGTGCCAGTTCGAGCAGCGCGATGAAGGTGACCACCACCGTCTGCGGGCCCCGGTCGATGTCGAACAGGTCTTCGAACTCGGCGAAACGCCGGTTTTGCAGCCGGCGCAGCACACGGGTCATGAACTCGCGCACCGACAACTGCTCGCGGCTGATCCGGTGGTGCTGAATCAGGCTGGCGCGACGAAGGATGTCGGCCCAGGCGCCGCGGAGGTCTTCGAGACTGACTTCGGGTAGCCGGACGGTCTCACCGGTTTGCATCTCGACCGCAGCAGGAAGAAAGTCGCGGCCCAATTGCGGCAAGGCGTCGAGGCGCTGCGCGGCGAGCTTGATGTGTTCGTACTCGAGCAGGCGGCGGGCCAGTTCGGCACGCGGGTCTTCGGCTTCCTCGTTGCTGTCGGCCTTCTTCACCGGCAGCAGCATGCGCGACTTGATGTCGATGAGCAGCGCGGCCATCAGCAGATAGTCGGCGGCCAGTTCGAGGTCACGCTGGCGGATCTGGTCGATGTAGGTGAGGTACTGGCGCGTCACCTCCGCCATGGGGATGTCGAGAATGTTGAAGTTCTGCTTGCGGATGAGATAGAGCAGCAGATCTAGCGGACCCTCGAAGGACTCGAGGTAGACCTCGAGCGCGTCGGGGGGAATGAACAGGTCCTGGGGCAGGCGCTCGAGCGGCTCGCCATAGAGCCGTGCCACGATCCTGAGCTCGAGTTGTTCCGGTTCCTTGAGGGGCGCAAGCTCGGGCGTGCCGGCTACCGCAGCGGCGTCTGTCGCCTCTGTGGCTTGCCCGGTAGCGGGCCACTGCGCGGCCAGCCCCTGAGCCTGAGCGGTCGGCGCACCGACCGCCTTGTCCGAGGGACTGCGCTCGTCAGTGGACGTCTGGGTCATCAGGGCTTTGACGCGTAGACGTAGGGACGCTGGGCGACTCGAGATTCCTGATTACGGCGCGAGGTGTCGGCATCCTGGGGGTGGTCCCACCAGATGGCGCGCCCCTGGCGTTGTTCGTCCTCGATCGTTGGCCGGGTCTGTTTCAGTTCCCGGATGAAGCGGGTGATATCCGATTCGTACATGGTCGGTGGCTCCGGTCGGTCCAGGGTGTTCGGGCGAGGCTCAGGCGCGAGCCGGCTTGCCTGCGCGGCCGCGAGCCGATATTATCTCAGGTTCTCCGCCGCACGGCCTTTTGACGCTTGGCCGGCGGCCGAAGCCTTCGATGAGCGCAAGGCGGGTCCGGGGGGCGGTCCGGGCGCGTTTCCGGCAACTGGAGTTTCGGCCTTGGTGCCGATCCTCATATTATTTCAAGGAGTCCTGATGCGTCATTACGAGATCGTATTGATCGTCCATCCCGATCAGAGCGAGCAGGTGCCCGCCATGATCGAGCGCTACAAGTCCATGATCGAAGCCCAGCAGGGCAAGATCCACCGGATCGAAGACTGGGGCCGCCGGCAGTTGGCCTACCCGATCCAGAAAGTGGCCAAGGCGCACTACGTGCTGATGAACATCGAGTGCGGCAAGCCCGTGCTGGACGAAATCGAGCACGCTTTCCGGTTCAACGATGCCGTGTTGCGCCATCTCACCCTGTCGATGAAAACTGCTCACACCGGCCCGTCGCCGATGTGGAAGCAAATCCAGCGTGAAGAGGCCCGCAAGGTGGCGTCCGAGTCGGCTCCGCCCCCCGCAGCTGCGGGCGCGCCGCAGGTCTGAAGCCGATCGGCTTGGAACAGGGTTCGAACGAGGTGTCCTTGCAGGCGGTGCTGGCGGCGATGGAGTCGCTGCGCTACACCCCGGCGGGTATCCCGGTGGTCGATGGGGTGCTGTCGCATCGGTCGGTCCAGCGGGAAGGTGGTCATGCGAGGCAGGTGCAGTTCGAGATCGCCGCGAGGTTTGCGGCGACGGTGGCGGAGCGGTTGGTGCGCACGCCCCTCGGCAGCCTGCTTCAGGTGCGCGGTTTCATGGCCGCGCGCCGTCAGGGCGGCAAGCAACTGCTGCTTCATGTCACCGGCTTCGAGACCAGCCCCGGGTCCCAGGCTCAGTAAAACATTCTGAATTCAACGAGGTGCAAGCATGGTCATGCGTCGTGGCGTCAAGGACAAGAAAGTCCGCCGCAATACTCAGAGCGCGCTGTTCAAGCGTCGCAAGTTCTGCCGGTTTACGGCCGAGAAGATCGAATGGATCGACTACAAGGACGTGGATACGCTGAAAGACTTCATCACCGAGACCGGCAAGATCATTCCGGCCCGTCTTACCGGCACCCGGGCGCGCTACCAGCGCCAGCTCGGCGATGCCATCGAGCGTGCGCGTTTCCTCGCGCTGCTCCCTTACACCGATAACCACTGAAGGGGCGACCATGCAGATCATCCTGCTCGAGCGCGTCGTCAATCTTGGCCAGCTCGGCGATGTCGTCCGGGTCAAGGACGGCTACGCACGCAATTTCCTGATCCCCCAGGGCAAGGCGCGTCGCGCCACCGGTGCTGCGCTCAAGGAATTCGAAGAGCGTCGTGCCGAACTCGAACGCGTCCAGTCCGAGAAGCTGGTGGCTGCCCGTGCTCTCGGTGAGAAGCTGGCGGGCTATACGCTGCAGACCACGGTCAAGGCCGGTGTTGACGGGCGTCTGTTCGGCTCGGTCACCAACTTTGACGTGGCCGAGGGCCTGACCGCCCAGGGCTACGAGGTGGCCAAGGCCATGGTGCGCATGCCCTCCGGGCCCATCAAGACCATTGGCGATCACAAGCTCGAGGTTGCCTTGCACCATGACGTGGTGGTTGAGGTCACCGTGTCGGTTCTCGGCGACACGGCCTGATCGCGACGTTCGCGAACGGCTCCGGGGCGCTTCGGCGCCCCTTTTTCGTGGCGTCGCCATCTTGGCGTGCCGCTTGGGGTTTAGGTTGCGATGGCTGACAATGGTGGTTCCCCAACGCGCCGATCGAGGCCTGTATTCGCGGCGCCTTCGGTGCCTCTCGTGGTCTTTTGCCCATCCGTCTGATCATGTCTTCTGAAGTGCCCGTCAGCTTCGAGTCCGCCTACAGCGATCCGCAGATCGCCGCGCTACGCACGCCGCCTCATTCCATCGAGGCCGAGCAGGCGGTTCTGGGCGGCCTGATGCTCGACAACGGCGCGTTCGACCGGGTGATCGACGTGCTGCGCGAGGAAGACTTCTACCGACACGATCACCGCCTCATCTGGCGGCAGATCGTCCGCCTGATCGAGCGTACGCAACCGGCCGATGTCGTCACCGTGCTCGAGGCGCTGCAAAACAGCGGCACGGCCGACGAATCCGGCGGGCTTTCCTACCTCAACGCGCTCGCCACCGAGACGCCCTCGGCCGCCAACATCCGCCGCTACGCCGAGATCGTGCGCGACCGCTCGGTGCTGCGGCGCCTGATCTCCACCTCCGACGAGATTGCCACGGCGGCTCTCAATCCGCAGGGGCGCGACACCAAGCAACTGCTCGATGAGGCCGAGTCGAAGATCTTTCGAATCGCCGAGGAGGGCTCGCGTGGCGAGGCCGGCTTTCAGGCCCTGCAGGACCTGCTCAGCAAGGTGGTCGGGCGCATCGATGAGCTCTACAGCCAGGACAACCCCAATGATGTCACCGGGGTGCCCACCGGCTATGTTGACCTCGACCGCATGACCTCGGGCATGCAGGCCGGCGATCTCATCATCGTGGCGGGGCGCCCCTCGATGGGCAAGACCAGCTTCGCGATGAACATCGGCGAGCACGTGGCGATCGAGCAACAGCTGCCGGTGGCGGTGTTCAGCATGGAAATGGGCGCGACGCAGCTCGCCATGCGGATCCTGTGCTCTGCCGGCCGCCTCGACCAGCAGCGGATTCGGACGGGCCGACTGCAGGACGACGACTGGCCTCGTCTGACCAGCGCGATCTCGAAAATGCAGGATTCGCCCCTGCATATCGATGAGACCCCGGCGCTCAACGCCCTCGATCTGCGCGCACGCGCCAGACGCCTGGCGCGTCAGTGCGGCAAGCTCGGGCTGGTGATCATCGACTACCTGCAGCTGATGTCGGCCAACTCGAGCGGCGAGAATCGGGCGACCGAGATCTCGGAAATTTCACGCTCGCTCAAGGCGCTGGCCAAGGAGCTCGAGTGCCCCGTCATCGCCCTGTCGCAGCTCAACCGCTCGCTTGAGCAGCGGCCCAACAAGCGGCCGGTGATGTCCGATCTGCGTGAGTCGGGTGCCATCGAGCAGGACGCCGACGTGATCATCTTCATTTACCGGGATGAGGTCTACAACCCCGAGTCGCCTGACAAGGGCACGGCAGAGATCATCATCGGCAAGCAGCGAAACGGCCCGATCGGTACGGTCCGGCTGACTTTTATCGGTGCCTACACCAAGTTCGAGAGCTACGCGTCCGGGTCGCCGGCCTGATCAGAGGGCCTCGGCGGCAAAGTCGGCCAGGCGCGAACGCTCGCCCCGCTGCAGGGTGATGTGCCCCGAGTGGGCCCAGCCCTTGAAGCGGTCGACCACGTAGGTGAGGCCCGACGAACCTTCGGTCAGGTAGGGCGTGTCGATCTGCGCGATATTGCCCAGGCACACCACCTTGGTACCGGGGCCGGCGCGGGTGATGAGCGTCTTCATCTGCTTGGGCGTGAGATTCTGCGCCTCATCGATGATCAGAAACTTGTTGATGAAGGTGCGGCCCCGCATGAAGGACAGTGCCTTCACCTTGATCCGTGTGCGCACCAGATCGGCCGAGGCTGATCGCCCCCATTCGCCGGCCGATGAGTCGCCCTGAAGCAGCACCTCGAGGTTGTCTTCCAATGCACCCATCCAGGGTTGCATCTTTTCTTCCTCGGTGCCGGGCAGATAGCCGATGTCTTCTCCGACGGGGACCGTCGCGCGGGTCATGATGATTTCGGTATAGCGGCGGCCTTCGAGCACCTGGGTGAGCCCGGCGGCCAGCGCGAGCAGCGTCTTGCCGGTGCCGGCCTGGCCTAGCAGCGTGACGAAATCGATCTCCGGATCGAGCAGAAGGTTGAGCGCGAAGTTTTGTTCCCGGTTACGGGCGCCCACACCCCACACGGCATGGCGATGGTGGCCGTGGTCCTTGAGCGTTTGCAGCACGGCCGTCTTGCCGACAATTTCGCGCACCCGCGCCGCGAGCGGGGTCTCGCCTTCAAGATAAACAAACTGGTTGAGCATCAGGCGGCTGACCAGCGGGCCGCTGATCCGATAAAGGGTCGTGCCGTTCTGCTGCCAGGATTCGACACCCTTGCCGTGTCTGTCCCAGAAATCGGGCGGCAGTTCGAGCATGCCGCTGTAGAGCAGGTCGGTGTCCTCCAGGACCTGATCATTGAAGTAGTCCTCGGCTGACAGGCCCAGCGCATGCGCCTTGATGCGCATGTTGATGTCCTTGGACACCAGCACCACCTGCCGACCGCTTTCTTGCTCCTGCAAGGCCCGCACGACGCCCAGAATCTGATTGTCGGCCTTGCCCATCGGCAGGCTGGCAGGCAGCATCGACGCAAAGGACTGGGTCTGAAAGAAGAGCCGGCCCGAGGCGTCCTGGTTACCGATCGCCGCCAGCGGAAGCCCCGATTCGATGTCAGCTTTCTGGGCCGCGATCAGGGCGTCGAGCGAGCGGCTGACTTGCCGCGCATTGCGAGAGACCTCGGACATGCCTTTCTTGTGGCCGTCGAGCTCCTCGAGCGTCATCATGGGCAGATAGACATCGTGCTCGGCGAAGCGAAAGAGGCTGCTCGGATCGTGCATCAGCACGTTGGTGTCGAGCACGAAGAGCTTTGCGGGCGGGCGGGCGCCGGACACGCTGCGGCGGGGTGCGCTGGCTGGTGCCGATGACCTGGCTTTTGCCGGACTGACTGCTGCAACCGGTGCGCTCGAGGCGGCGAGCGGCCTACTCGACACGCTGTCGGCGAGGCGTGGCGTGCTCGTCTTGTTCGGTGCCGGCGGCGCGGCGGTCTTGGAGCGCTTGCGGCGGGTCGGCCCGGGATCGGTCGAGAGCTTGTTTTGAACTGCTGGCCCGGCCGCCTCGGAGCGGGCGGGGGGCTCCGAACTCGCGCGGCTCGGGCGATCGGCCGGCGCGGTCTTGCCGGACCTTGTCCGGCGGGCCGCCTGGCCGTCGGCAGTGATCGAGGAGGCGGGGCCGGTCGGAGGCTTGGGCAAGGGCATGGTGTGAGCCTGCTGGAATGTCACGCGAGCTGGCGGTGGCAGCCTGTCGCGAAAAGGGGCCGAGGCAGGGAGAGGCCTTGAGTCGGGCTAGGCGCTTGCTTCAGCCCGTCAGGCGGCGCGGACCGCGTCGAGCACGTCAGTTGCGTGCTGGGCAACCTTGACGCCGCGCCACTCGCGCACGAGTTTTCCGGAAGCGTCGATCAGGAATGTGGAGCGCTCAATGCCTCGGACCTGCTTGCCGTACATGTTCTTGAGCTTCATGACCCCGAAGGCCTCGCACAGCGTTTCGTCGGGGTCTGAAATGAGCTCGAAGTTCAGGGCCAGCTTGCTGCGAAAGCCCTCGTGCGACCTGAGGCTGTCGCGCGATACGCCCAGGATGCTCGCCCCCGCCTCGTCGAACGCCGCTTTCAGATCACGGAAATCGCCCGCCTCGGAGGTGCAGCCGGGGGTGTTGTCCTTGGGGTAGAAATAAATGACGAGCTTACGACCCTTGAAGTCCGACAGTCGGACGGGGCCGCCCGTACTTTGCGCCGTGAAATCGGCGACTTTGACGCCAGGCTTGACGCTCAACTTGAAACCTCTGGAAAAGGCGAGGCTTCGCACCGGGAGTGGGCGAAGCGACGAAACAACATATCACAGCACGGCATCGGTCCGGATGACGAAGGGTTGTATCGGCTCAGGTCGGCAGCAGCGCCGCGAGCACCCTGCGCCCCTCTGCCATCAGGATGTTGTAGGTGCGGCAGGCGGCCCGACTGTCCATCAGATCAACGCCGATCCGGGCCCGGGACAGGGGGACCGTGAGCCGGGGGTGAAGAAAGCGCTGGGTCGGGCCTGTGCCGACAAGCACGATTTCGGGTGCGAATGCGAGCAGGGCCTCGAATGCTGCCTCATCGAGTTGCTCGACCGACTGGGCGGCCCAGGGCCTGACCGGCCCCTCCGGCATCAGCAGGACCGGGCCGCCATGGCGCTCCCGGTTGATCTCGATGAATCCCGGGCCATAGGCGGTGACTGTGTTGAGCGACGGAACGGCGTCGGCGTGCAGTTTCAAGGGCTCTCTCTCGCGTAGACGGGTGGGCGGCGATCAGAGCGACCGCCCGAGGGTTTTGCCGGTGGGAACAGGGCGCGCTATGCCAAGGGCAAACCATTGAAAATGTTACAGTATCAGGTTGTGCCAATCCTGTTCGGTAGGGCTCTTCCCCGGGTCCGCGCCCTCCGGCTCCACCACGATGAAAACCATCCAGAAATCCGCCAAGCTGGCCAATGTCTGCTACGACATCCGCGGGCCGGTCATGGCGCGCGCGCGCACCCTCGAGGAAGAGGGCAACCGCATCATCAAGCTCAACATCGGCAACCTCGCTCCCTTCGGCTTCGAGGCGCCCGACGAGGTGGTTCGTGACGTCGTGATCAACCTGCCCAACGCGTCGGGGTACTCCGACTCGCGTGGGCTGTTCGCGGCGCGCAAGGCCATCATGCAGTACGCGCAGACCAAGAACATCCGTGGCGTGCAGCTTGACGACATCATCACCGGCAACGGTTGCTCCGAACTCATCGTCATGGCCATGCAGGCGCTGCTCGACAGCGGCGATGAAGTGCTGGTGCCTGCCCCCGACTATCCGCTCTGGACGGCCGCGGTCAGCCTGGCAGGCGGCACGCCCCGGCACTATCTGTGCGACGAGGGCAGTGGCTGGTTGCCGGCGCTCGATGATATCGAGCGCAAGATCACCCCCCGCACCCGCGCCATCGTCATCATCAACCCCAACAATCCGACCGGGGCGCTTTACCCGGACGACATGTTGCGGGCGCTGGTCGAGATGGCCCGTCGTCATGACCTGATCGTGTTCGCCGACGAGATCTACGACAAGATGATCTACGACGGCAAGCGGCATACCTCGATCGCCTCGCTAGCGGACGACCTGCTCTTCATCAGCTTCAACGGGCTGTCCAAGAACTACCGCGCCTGCGGTTATCGCGCCGGCTGGATGATCATTTCGGGCAACAAGCGGCGGGCCGCCGACTACATTGAGGGTCTCAATATCCTCGCGACCATGAGGCTGTGCTCGAATGTGCCCGGCCAGTTCGCCATCCAGACCGCCCTGGGCGGACGGCAAAGCATCGATGATCTGGTGATGCCGGGCGGCCGACTGCACAAGCAGCGCGATCTCGCCTGGGGGCTCATCACTCAGCTGCCTGGGGTGAGTTGCGTCAAGCCCGAGGCCGCGCTGTACCTCTTCCCGCGACTCGATCCGAAGGTGTACCCGATCGCCGATGACCAGCAGTTCATTCTCGAACTGCTCGAGGAGCAGCACGTGCTGGTCGTGCAGGGCTCAGGCTTCAACTGGCCCGAAAACGACCACCTGCGCATCGTCTTTTTGCCGAACACCGATGATCTGCAGGACGCGGTCGGTCGCTTTGGCCGGTTTCTAGAGGGCTATCGCCGGAGGCACGCCTGAAATGAGCAGTCAAGCAATTCGAGTCGGGCTCCTGGGCATCGGTACCGTGGGCAGTGGTGCCTTCACGGTGCTCAAGCGCAACCAGGCAGAAATCATGCGCCGCGCCGGGCGCGGCATCGAGATCACGCACGTGGCCGATCTGGATGTGGCGCGTGCGCGTGCCATCGTAGGCGAGGGCGTTGAGGTGGTGGCCGACGGCTTCGAGCTGGTGCGCCATCCCGACATCGATGTGATCATCGAGCTGATCGGCGGCTACGGCATTGCCCGACAGCTGGTGCTCGAGGCCATCGAACATGGCAAGCATGTGGTCACCGCCAACAAGGCCCTGCTCGCCACCCACGGCAACGAGATCTTTCGGGCGGCCTCGCGTCGCGGCGTGATGGTGGCCTTCGAGGCGGCGGTGGCCGGCGGTATTCCAATCATCAAGGCCTTGCGCGAAGGGCTCACCGCCAATCGCATCGATTGGATTGCCGGCATCATCAATGGCACCACCAATTTCATTCTTTCCGAGATGCGCGAAAAGGCGCTGCCCTTTGCCAGCGTGCTCGCCGAGGCGCAGCGTCTGGGCTATGCCGAGGCCGATCCCACCTTTGACATCGAAGGGGTGGATGCCGCGCACAAAGCCACCATTCTGGCCGCGATCGCCTTTGGCGTGCCCATGCAGTTCGAACGCTGTCATGTCGAGGGCATCACGTCGCTGCAGAGCGAGGACATCCGCTACGCCGAGCAGCTCGGCTATCGGATCAAGCTGCTGGGGATCGCCCGGCGCCGCGAGCTTGCGGACGGCTCCGGCGGCATCGAGCTGCGCGTGCACCCGACGCTGATTCCGTCACGTCGTCTCATCGCCAGCGTCGAGGGCGCCATGAATGCCGTGTGGGTCAAGGGCGATGCCATTGGTCACACCATGTACTACGGCAAGGGCGCGGGCGCCGAGCCCACCGCCAGCGCGGTAGTGGCCGATCTGGTCGACATCACCCGCATGTTCACGTCCGACCCTGGCAACCGCGTTCCGCATCTCGCCTTCCAGCCCGACGCGCTGTCCGACATCCGCATCCTGCCGATCGATGAAATCGAGTCGGCGTACTACCTGCGCATGCGGGTGGCCGATGAGCCGGGGGTGCTGGCCGATGTCACCCGCATCCTGGCCGACTCGCGCATTTCAATCGACGCGGCCCTGCAGCGTGAGGCGGGTGAGGGCGAAAATCAGACCGACTTCATTTTGCTCACGCATCGAGCGATCGAGGGCCGCGTCGACGCAGCCATGGCACGGATCGAGGCCTTGCCGACGGTCTTGTCCAAGGTGGTGCGCCTGCGCATGGAAGAACTCTCGTGAACTATCTCTCCACTCGCGGTGGCATGCCGCCTGCGCGCTTTTGCGACATTCTTCTGGGTGGGCTTGCCCCCGACGGCGGGTTGGTGATGCCCGAGCGCTACCCGCAGGTCGATGCCGACACACTTGCGGCCTGGCGCAATTTGCCCTACCCCGAACTGGCCTTCGAGATCGTCCGTCTCTATGCCGACGACATTGCGCCAGACGACCTGCGCGCGATGACGGCGGCAGCCTACAGCGCCGAGGTGTTCGGCAGCACCGAGGTCACCCCGCTCAGTTCGCTGGGTGAGGGGCTGCATCTGCTGCATCTGTCCAACGGGCCAACCCTGGCCTTCAAGGACATCGCGATGCAGTTGCTGGGCCGCCTGTTCGAGCACGTGCTGGCGCGCGATGCCCGCGAGCTCAACATTCTGGGCGCCACCTCCGGTGACACAGGGAGCGCCGCCGAGTACGCGATGCGCGGGCGACGTGGCGTGCGCGTGTTCATGCTTTCGCCCTACGGGCGCATGAGCCCGTTTCAGGCTGCCCAGATGTATTCGCTGGCTGACCCCAACATTTACAACATCGCCGTACCTGGCGTGTTCGATGATGCGCAGGACATGGTCAAGGCGGTGTCCAACGATCTGGCCTTCAAGAACCGCTTTGCCATCGGCACCGTCAACTCCATCAACTGGGCGCGCGTGGTGGCGCAGGTGGTCTATTACTTCAAGGGCTATTTCGCAGCGACCCGCGCCAATGACCAGCGGGTTTCGTTCACCGTTCCCTCAGGCAACTTCGGCAACGTGTTGGCGGGGCACATCGCCCGGTAGATGGGCTTGCCCATTTCCCGCCTGGTGGTCGCCACCAACGAGAACAATGTGCTCGACGAATTTTTCCGCAGCGGCCGCTACCGGGTGCGCCGATCGACGGAAACCTATCAGACGAGCAGTCCGTCCATGGACATCAGCAAGGCCTCCAACTTCGAGCGCTTCGTCTACGACCTCATGGGCCAGGATGGCGCTCGCGTCGCGGCCCTCTGGCGCGAGGTCGATACCCGGGGGGAGTTCGACCTGGGAGGCTCGGCCGAGTTTGCGCAGATCGAGCGCTACGGTTTTCGCTCAGGGTGCAGCACCCATGCCAACCGGCTCGACACCATTCGTGCCACGGCGGCCGATCATGGCGTTGTGGTTGACACGCACACCGCTGACGGTCTGTATGTCTCTCGAGACTGGCGTGAGCCCGGGGTGCCGATGATCTGTCTTGAGACGGCTTTACCTGCCAAGTTCGAGTCGACCATCCGCGAGGCGCTCGGCCGTGATGCGCCTCGCCCCGCGGGGTTCGAGGGGATCGAGTCGCGGGCCCAGCGCTTTGCGGTCATGCCGGCTGACGTCTCGCTGCTCAAGCAGTACATCGCGGCGCGCTGCCCCGCCCGCCGGGCTTGATGCGGCCGTGTCGAGTCGCGCCATCACCTGGCAGCAGGCGCTGCTGCTGGTCGCCACGTCGGTAAGCTTTGCGTCGTCGGTCGTGCTCAACAAGCTGCTCATTGTCGTGCTGCCGCCCATCACGCTGGCGGGGGCTCGAGCGCTGTTGGCCGTGCCCTTTTGCCTGCTGGCGATGCGACTGATGGCTCGGCCGCTGCCGAAGGCGTCTGCCGACCGCGTGGCCATTGCCCTCGCATCGCTGGGCATCATCGTGGTGCCCTATGTTGCGGTGGCTATTGGCCAGCAGACGATCGCCAGCGGCGTCTCGGGCATCCTGTATTCGGTCACGCCGCTTGTCACGCTGCTGTTGGGCTGGCTGTTTCTGCGCGACGAACCGCTTCGCTGGGACCGCTTGCTGGGCATCCTCATTGGCATGGCGGGTGTCGTGGCGGTCATCGGGCCCTCAATGTTGGGTGGGCTGGGCGAGCACGCCGTCGCCGAACTCATCACGCTGTGCGGGCCCACCGCGTATGCCGCCGCTATGGTGGTGATGCGTCGGGCCCGGCATATCGATCCGGTCGCGCTCACGGGCGGTGCCTTCGTATTCGCGGCCATCATTCTGGTGCCGCTGGCCTGGTGGGTCGAGGGCGCGCCCCTCGGACAACTCGACCTGCCCTCAGTCGCACTGCTGACGGCCATGGCGGTCTTTGGCACCATCGCCCCAGCGGTGCTGAATTACATGCTGGTGCAGCAGGTGGGCGCAACCCGCGCGGCGATTGCGATGTTCCTCATGCCGGTGATCGTCGTGCTGGCCGGGTGGCTGTTTCTGGATGAGCGACTGGGTCTCAATGCGCTGGCGGGTCTCGCACTCATTCTCGCGGGCAGCGTGCTGGTCACCGTGGGGGTGCGAGCGACACCACGGGTTGAATCTGGCTCCAGGGTGGCGGTTTCAGGCGGAGAGCGATGATGAGTACCAAAGCACCCATGTTGTCCTTCGATGAGGCGCTGTCCTCCCTGCTGGCAGCGGCCCGTCCGGTCGAGGCCAGCGAGGAACTCCCTACGCTTGAGGCCTGTGGCCGGGTGCTCGCGCAGGATCTGAAATCGGCGCTGGATGTACCGCCGATGGACAATACCCAGATGGATGGCTACGCAGTGCGGGTGGCCGATCTTGGCGGGGCGTCCGGTGCGCGCCTGCGGGTGGGGCAGCGGATCGCGGCCGGGCAGGTGGGACAGCCGCTCGAGCCCGGGACCGTTGCGAGAATTTTCACGGGGGCTGCCATTCCACCGGGTGCAGATGCGGTGGTCATGCAGGAGTCGGTTCAGGCCGATGGGGATCATGTCCGGGTCGATCATCTGCCCGAGCCGGGCGAGTGGATTCGTCGTCAGGGTGAGGACATCGCTCGGGGTGGCATCATTCTCTCTGCGGGAACGCGAATCACCCCTCAGGCGGCGGGTCTGGCCGCCTCGGTGGGTCTGGCCAGCATGCGGGTCCATCGCCGTCTGAGGGTGGCATGCTTTTTCACCGGCGATGAACTCACTATGCCAGGCGAAGCGCTGCGGCCCGGGGGTATCTACAACAGCAACCGCTTCGTGCTGCACGGGTTGCTCAAGGGGCTCGGATGCGAGGTGAATGATCTGGGCATCGTGCCCGATTCGCTCTCGGCCACCCGGGATGCGCTGCGCCGGGCGGCCGCTTCGAGCGACCTGATCCTCACCTCCGGGGGGGTCTCTGTTGGCGAGGAGGATCACGTCAAGCCGGCGGTCGAGGCTGAGGGTGAACTCAAGCTCTGGCAGATTGCGATGAAGCCGGGCAAGCCGCTGGCTTTCGGCAGCGTGCGACGCGAGTCGGGCGGCAATGCCTTTTTTGTCGGTTTGCCGGGTAATCCAGTCTCCAGTTTCGTCACCTTCCTGATGATGGTGCGGCCCTTTGTGCTCACCTTGCAGGGTGCTCGCGATTGCTTGCCCACGTCGTTCGCCATGAGGGCCGATTTCAACTGGCCCAAGCCCGATCGACGACGCGAGTTTCTGCGCGCGAGCATCAACGCCCAGGGCGGGCTGGACCTGTTCTCCAACCAGGGATCGGCGGTGCTGACGTCCACCGTACGCGGCGAGGGGCTGATCGACAACCCTGCGGGCCATGCAATTGCAGCAGGTGATGCGGTTCGCTTCATTCCTTTTTCGGCACTGGGCGCATGAAGATCACCATTCTTTATTTCGCATCCTTGCGCGAGTCGCTCGGCTGCGATCGCGAAGAACCCGAGTTGCCTGATTCGGTACAGAACGCGGCCCAGCTTCGTGTCTGGCTGCGGAGCCGCGGCGGGGCCTGGGCAGAGCTGTTGGCGGAGGGCCGCGCGGTTCGGGTGGCGGTCAACAAGCGCATGGCGCAGGCCGACACGTCGCTGAGCCCCGGGGCCGAGGTGGCTTTTTTTCCGCCCGTCACGGGAGGCTAGGTTCGATCATGGTTGCGATCGTGCGAGTGCAGGCCGAGGATTTCGACGCCGGGCTGGAAATCGGCCGACTGCGGCAGGCGAATGCCGGCATAGGCGCCATCGCCACCTTCATCGGTACGGTTCGAGACGTGAACGATGGCAGTGGCGTGTCGACCCTGACGCTCGAGCATTACCCGGGCATGACCGAGCAGGCGCTCGACGACATCGCGGCTCAGGCAAGGCGTCGCTGGCGGGTCATCGATACCGTCATCGTTCACCGCGTCGGGGCGATGCACCCTACCGATCAGATCGTCCTGGTGATCGTGAGTTCTGCTCACCGCGGCGATGCCTTCGCTGCGTGCGAGTTCATCATGGACTACCTCAAGACCTCGGCGCCTTTTTGGAAAAAAGAGATCACGCCGCAAGGGGCTCGCTGGGTCGAGGCCCGTGCGTCGGATGACCAAGCGCAGGCGCGTTGGGATTCTCCTGGTCGGCACCCGGGGGCCTGACCGTGCGCTGCTGCCTGGATGAATGCACCGAAGGTTTAGGGCTCGCGCCATGAGCAGCATGTCGCTGACCGGGGCACTCGCCGTTGCGAGCGGCGCAGCCATCGGTGCGTGTCTGCGCTGGGGCCTCGGCATTGCGCTCAATGCGGCGCAGTCAAATCTGCCCTTGGGCACCTTGATTGCCAACCTCGCTGGCGGACTGCTTGCAGGCGTGGCGATGGCCTGGTTCGCGCGCCATCCGGAACTCTCGCCGGCATGGCGCCTTTTTGCGACCACGGGATTCCTGGGCGGGCTCACGACCTTCTCGACCTTCTCGGCCGAATCGCTGGCGCTGGTGATGCGAGGGGAGGTGCTCGCGGCCGTGATCCATTCGGGCCTTCATCTGGCCGGCTCGCTCGTGGCAGCGGGCATCGGGTACAAGCTGGCGAGTTGATGCGCGGACCGCCCGGCTCGGGCGGTATCGCGGGCGTCGTGCTCAGAGGCTGCGGCTCCGCTATCGCGGACCGCCCGGCTCGGGGGTATCGCGGGCGTCGTGCTCAGAGGCTGCGGCTCCGCTATCGCGGAGCTTCCCTCGCTCCCGACTGCCAAGCCGGGACGCAAAAAAACTCGGCCCCGTGGGGGCCTCAAACAGTTTTCGCGTCTGATCCGGCTTGACTGCCGTCCGCTCGGCTTGCCAATTCGCTCGCCGCCCGCGACACCCCCGAGCCTGGAATTGCATCGAAATCGAGCAAGGTCACGGCCGACCTTCAGGGTTAGCCCTTCGAGTTCCGCGCGCACGACTGCCCCCCTAGGGGTCCGCCCACTGCCGTGCGTCCCGCCTGACCGTTGTGCGCTCGGTTTGCCAATTCGCTCGCTGCACGCACCGTTCCTCAGGGCAGGAGGGCCGACGGGTGCGGTTCGGGCTTCGTCGTCTACGACCTGCAGTAGCCTGATGCCCGTCGATCGGGTTGTGTGTGGTGGATCGATTGGGGACTGTGTGCCGAGAGAAGGCCGGAGGATCACTCGCGCTCGGAGTGGTTGAAGGCGCGAACGGATTCGAGGCCAGGGGGTGGGCGTGCGTGGCCAGCGAATTGGCAAGCCGAGGGTCGGGTGATCAAGCCGGATCCGACGCGAAAACTGTTTGAGGCCCCGAACGGGGCCGAGTTTTTTCGCGTCCCGGTTTGATCGCCTGACGCGAGGGAAGCGCCGCGCAGCGGCGCCGCAGCCTCTGAGCGTGCCGCGCGCGCTCGCTCCCTGGGCGGGCGCATCGAACGGGAACACCTGCGACTGTCCCCTCGCCGGGCGCAGGCGACGGAGCCGCGTGAAGCCGGTGTCGCCCTCAGCGCTGCGCGATGCGCGTCTCGCCGAAGAGCTTCGGATGCTCGCGCGGCTGACTGCGCCAGTATTGCCGAGGGGCCTGAACGCTCGCGCCCAGCGCGGCGGCCGCTCGCCAGACCCAGCGCGGGTCGTAGAGCAGGCCCCGCGCCACGCCGATCAGGTCGGCGTCTCCTGCGGCCAGGATGTCCTCGGCCTGCTGGCCTTCCGTGATCAGTCCTACAGTCATGACCGGAACCTTGACCGCCGCCTTGACTGCACGCGCGAACGGGACCTGGTAGCCCGGTCCCAGCTTGATCTGCTGCTTGGGTGAGACGCCCCCGCTCGAGACGTCGATGAAGTCGACGCCGATGAGCTCGCAGCGTCGGCAGAATTCGACCGCCTCGGGCACGTCCCAGCTACTGCCTTCGACCCAGTCGGTCGCCGAGATCCGCACCCCCAGGGCCTTGTGAGCGGGCCACGCGGCCCGGAGCGCTGCGATGATCTCCAGGGGATAGCGCATGCGGTTTTCCAGCGACCCGCCGTATTCGTCGGTTCGCTGATTGGCGATCGGCGACAAAAACTCGTGCAGCAGGTAGCCATGCGCCGCGTGCACTTCGATCGCGTCGAAGCCCAGTCGGTCGGCGCGAACGGCACTGTCGATGAATCGGTCTCGTAGCGCCGCGAGCTCGGCCGAATCGAGTGCCCGGGGGGCCGCCTCGTTCTCACTGACCGCGATCGCACTGGGCGCCGCTGGCGTCCAGCCGCCTGCGTCGGCAGGGATCAGCGCGCCGCCCTCCCAGGGGCGACCGCTCGATGCCTTGCGGCCGGCATGCCCCAGCTGAATCGCCAGCTTGATGGGCCCGACGCTTCGCATCATTTGTACGACCCCGCGCAGCGCCGCTTCACTTGCATCGTCGTAGAGGCCCAGGCAGCCATGGGTGATCCGTCCGCGTGGCTCAACCGCCGTCGCCTCGAGAATCAGCATGCCCGCGCCGCTCATGGCAAGCTGGCCGAGGTGCGCGTAGTGCCAGGGTTGAGCGCAGCCGTCGATCGCAGAGTACTGACACATCGGGGCGATGACGACCCGGTTGGACAGGGTGATCGACCGCAGGGAAAGGGGTTCAAACAATCGGGCGCTCATTCATCGGTCTCCGTGGGGCTTGAAAATGTCCCGTCTGACCCGCAAGTCCTGATCAGATCGAGAGAAAGTGATACGAACTTAATCTGACGGTGGCTGAGCCCACCATCCTTCCAACAAGGATACCGCGACCATGCGCATCGACAAGCTGACCACCCAGTTGCAGCAGGCGCTGGCCGAGGCGCAGAGCCTCGCCCTCGCGCACGACAACCAGTACATCGACCCGCTGCACCTGCTGCTGGCCATCGTCAATCAGGCCGAGGGATCGGGGCGGGCACTGCTCGAGCGCTCGGGGGTTCGGGTGCCGGCGCTCAAGGCCTCCGCCGAGTCGGCCATCCAGCGCCTGCCTCAGGTCTCGGGGACGGGAGGCGAGGTTCAAGTGGGCCGCGAACTGGTCAACATGCTGAACCTTGCGGAAAAGGAGGCGATGAAGCGTGGCGACCAGTATGTGGCCACGGAAATGTTCCTGCTGGCCTTGACCGATGATAAGGGTGAGGCCGCACGCGTGGCGCGTGAGGCGGGTCTGACGAGAAAGTCGCTCGAAGCCACCATTGATGCGGTGCGCGGCGGGGCCAAGGTGGGCAGCGCCGAGGCAGAGGGCCAGCGTGAGGCGCTCAAGAAATACACCATCGACCTGACCGACCGCGCGCGCCATGGCAAGCTCGATCCCGTGATCGGGCGCGACGACGAAATCCGCCGCGCCATCCAGATCCTGCAGCGGCGAACCAAGAACAACCCGGTATTGATCGGCGAGCCCGGTGTGGGCAAGACGGCCATCGTCGAGGGACTGGCGCAGCGAATCGTCAATGGCGAGGTGCCCGATTCACTTCGCGACAAGCGGGTGCTGGTGCTCGATATGGCGGGCCTGCTGGCGGGCGCCAAGTTTCGCGGTGAGTTCGAGGAGCGGCTGAAAGCCGTGCTCAAGGAGGTGGCCGCCGACGAGGGGCGCATTATTCTCTTCATCGATGAAATTCACACCATGGTTGGGGCGGGCAAGGCCGAGGGCGCCATGGACGCGGGCAACATGCTCAAGCCCGCGTTGTCTCGCGGCGAACTGCATTGCATCGGCGCCACCACCCTGGACGAATATCGCAAGTACATCGAAAAGGATGCGGCGCTCGAGCGGCGTTTCCAGAAGGTGCTGGTGGGCGAGCCCAGCGTCGAGGCGACGATTGCCATCCTGCGCGGATTGCAGGAGCGGTACGAATTGCACCACGGCGTTGACATCACCGATCCGGCGATTGTCGCTGCGGCCGAGTTATCCAATCGCTACATCACCGATCGCTTTCTGCCGGACAAGGCGATCGACCTGATCGACGAAGCGGCGGCGCGCATCAAGATGGAAATCGACTCCAAGCCGGAGAGCATGGACCGGCTTGACCGCCGAATCATTCAGCTCAAGATCGAGCGCGAGGCGGTCAAGCGCGAGAAGGACGAGGCCTCGAAGAAGCGGCTCGAACTGATCGAGCAGGAGATCAAGCGCCTCGCCAAGGAGTACAGCGATCTCGAAGAAATCCTGCGGGCCGAGAAGGCGGCGCTTCAGGGCAGCGCGCAGATCAAGGCCGAGATCGATCGGCTGCGTCTCGAAATGGCCGAGCTTCAGCGCAAGGGGCAGTTCGACAAGCTGGCCGAGATTCAGTACGGCCGCTTGCCCGAACTTGAGGGGCGGCTCAAGAGCGCGAGCGAGGCCGAGGCCGACCGGGGCAAGGGCGATGCAGCACGGCCGAGGTTGTTGCGCACGCAGGTGGGTGCCGAGGAAATCGCCGAGGTGGTGTCACGCGCCACCGGAATTCCGGTGTCCAAGATGATGCAGGGCGAGCGCGACAAGCTGCTCAAGATGGAAGACTTTCTTCACAAGCGCCTGATCGGTCAGGAGGAAGCCGTCACCCTTGTCTCAGACGCGATCCGCCGTTCGCGCGCGGGCCTGGCTGATCCCAACCGTCCCTACGGCTCGTTCCTCTTTCTGGGGCCGACAGGCGTTGGCAAGACCGAGCTGTGCAAGGCTCTGGCCGAGTTTCTTTTCGATACCGAGGAGCACATGATCCGCGTGGACATGAGCGAGTTCATGGAGAAGCACTCGGTCGCTCGCCTGATTGGCGCGCCTCCTGGTTATGTAGGTTATGAAGAGGGCGGGCACCTTACGGAGGCGGTGCGGCGCAAGCCCTACAGCGTCATCTTGCTGGACGAGGTCGAGAAAGCTCATCCGGATGTCTTCAACGTGTTGCTGCAGGCGCTCGATGATGGGCGGATGACCGATGGTCAGGGGCGCACGGTGGATTTCCGGAACACCGTGATCGTCATGACCTCCAACCTCGGCTCGCACGAGATCCAGCGGCTGGCGGGCCAGGACTCCGATCTCATCAAGGAGTCGGTGATGGGCGAGGTGCGCAAGCATTTCCGGCCCGAGTTCATCAACCGCATTGACGAGATCGTCGTCTTCCATGCCCTGGGCAGGGAGCACATCCGAGATATTGCCCGCATCCAGTTGTCGCGACTGGAAAAGCGCCTGGCCGATCGGGATATGAGTCTCAGCGTATCGGATGTGGCGCTCGATGAAATTGCCAAGGTTGGGTTTGACCCGCTCTATGGCGCGAGGCCGCTCAAGCGGGCGATTCAGCAGCACATCGAAAACCCGGTGGCCCGTCTGGTGCTCGAGGGCCGCTTCGGCCCCAAGGATGTGGTGCCGGTTGATTTTTCCGACGGCGAGTTTCGATTCGGTCGTGTCGTGCACTGATTGCCACTAGTCAGCGCGTGGCGACGCCCACCCCCTCCCCACACCCCTGAGCGGCGACCCTTTCGGTCGCCGTTCTTGCGTTCACGCGCCGCGATTCTTGCGACGAGGCAAGACTGCCTCGCGAGGGCCATTGTGACCCCGCCTGCGCCTCTCTAACCTGCACTCACGCGTTGCATGCATCGACTGAATCGCATGTGGCGCGGGTGTCGGTGGGGTATTGGCTGCCGGCATCGTGGGCCTCGCGTCCGATGTTCGGCGTGGGGAAACCGAAACACTCAAGGAGTGCGCAAGATGATGGGTTCAATCAGGAATTTCTGGCGTGACGAATCCGGCGTGACGGCGATTGAGTACGGCCTCATCGCGGGCTTGCTGTCGGTGGTGATCATTGCCGCTGTGACCGCGGCGGGTGGCAACCTCAACGCGATCTTCTCGGTGGTTTGCAACAAGCTCAAGACCGCCGTGACGTCCGGCGGTGGAACCTCCGTTGCCTGCCCGGCCTGACCAATCAAGGAGCGACGAACATGATCCAAGTCATCAGGAATTTCTGGGCTGACGAGTCCGGTGTCACCGCGATTGAATATGGGCTGATCGCCGGGTTGCTCGCCGTCGTGATCATTGCTGCCGTGACTGCGGCGGGTGGCAACCTCAACGCGATCTTCTCGCTGGTCTGCAACAAGCTCAACAGTGCCGTGGCGGTGGGCGGCGGAACCGCAGTGGCCTGCCCGGCCTGAGCGGCTTTCGGCAGACCTGCGCCTCAATGCACCAGTCAGGATTGCGCTCACGCATGACCGTTGAAACCCTTGCGATTGTTCTGGGCCGCTTCGCACTGCTCGCAGTGCTGGTCGTGAGTGCCTGGACTGACTGGCGTAGCCGTCGAATCCCCAATGTGATTGCAGTGTTGGGCTTGTTCGTGGCGTTGGGGTGGCATCTGCTTGCACCGGCAGGGGCGGGGCTGTTCGACCGCTACCTGCCGGGCGCACTGGGCCTTCGAGAGGCCTCGCTGGGCGCCAGTTGCGCCTTCATCGGCTTTCTCGTCTTGCACGGCTTCGGTCTGGTCGGCGCTGGTGATGTGAAGCTGATGACCGCAGTCGGCGCCTTTGCCGGCCTCGATAGCCTGCCGGGTTTGGTGTTGCTGGTGTTTTGCTGCGGCGGAGTGTTGGCCCTGTGCCAGGCACTGATCGAGCGGCGCCTGATCGTCGTATTGCGCAATGTACGCGGCCTTGCCTACGCGCTGGCCTGCAGGCTCGGGGGGTGGTCGGCCCCCTTGCCGGAGGTATCCACCGAGCAGGGCTCACGCATGCCGTTCGCGCTGGCGATCGCGTCCGGGTCGGCTGCGTTCGCGCTCGCCAGCTGGTGGGATCTGATCGTTTGACGCACTGAAGGGAAATACATTTATGGATATGACCGAACTGGCGCACGCGGCCGGGCATACCACTGAGCAGCCTGAGTCGGACGGCCCGGTGGCCCCGCCCACGCTCGAGGCCAGTGGTCTGCGGCAGAGCTTCGTGATCGAGCTGCTCCTCAAGCACCTGTACCTGGGGGGCGAGCTGGGCCTCGGCCGGTTGGCCGAGCGAGTCTGCCTACCGGCGGCGCTGCTGACCCCCATTCTCAAGACGCTTCGTAGTGCGCGTCTGGTCGAGCCTGCCGGGGTGAATCCGGGCGGGGTTGCGTCGGGATGGCGTCTCAGCGCCACCGGCCGGGCTCGTGCGGCCGAGGCGCTGGAGCGCTGTCGCTACGCGGGTGCCGCACCGGTCACCCTGAACGATTACCGGGATCGGGTGCGACGGCAGGCGGCCAATGAGGAGGCCATGCCGGACGGTGCGTTGGACTCGGTGCTGCAGGGACTGGCTCTCGACGATGGCATTTGCCAAAGGCTCGGTGCCGCGCTCAGCTCGACCCGGGGTCTGTATGTCTTCGGCCCGCCGGGGAGCGGCAAGAGCGCGCTGGTCGGTCGGCTCGCGATGGTGTCGCGCGGGACGGTCTGGATTCCCCACGCTGTGCTGGCAGGTGAGGCGTTGATCCAGGTGTTCGATCCATCGGTCCATCGGCCCGTCGGGCCACAGACTTCCCAGGTTTTCCCCAGCCCCGCTTCGTGGTCGGAGCCTCTTCCTGCGCTCGATTCCCGGTGGATCGCATGTGAGCGACCCACGGTCCTTGCAGGCTCCCGCTTGAGTAGCGACCAGTTCGATCTCCAGTCGGGGACGATCTCAGGCGCATCCGTGGCGCCCATTCATCTCAAGGCCAACAACGGTGTGCTGGTGGTCGACGACCTTGGCCGGCAGCGCGAGCCGGTCGGGCAACTCCTGCGGCGTATCGTGATGCCACTCGAGCGCGGGAGCGACCTCTTGCGTGCCCGTCAGGGCGATCCCGTCGAGGTGCCTGTGATGTACAGGCTGGTCCTGGCGTCCACGCTTGAACCATCAGGGTTGGACGACGCGGGCCTGATTCGTCGACTCGGCTATCCGATCCCGCTGGGCCCGCTGGATGCGTCGGTCTACCGCCGCTTGCTCGTCGAGACGAGCGCGGCATGCGGTGTTCAGTGTGACCCGGGTGCGGCGGACTACCTGATCGACCATCTGCATCGGCAAACCGGCGTTCCCATGCTGGCAGCGTACCCGCGTGAACTCGTCGCGCGTATTTGTGAGCGAGCGCTTTGGCTGCGCAAGTCGCCGGCGCTTGATTCCGAGGCGCTTGAGTGGGCCTGGGATGCAGTCCTGGGTCACCAAATGAAGGGGGGGGCGTCATGAGAAGCAGACAGGCGTGGACGATGCTGGTTTTGTCGGTGATGGCCGGCGGCGCCGCGACGGTTCTGGCTGCGGGGTGGCTGGGTGAGCGCTCTTCAGCGGCTATGGTCCCCGTCGTGGTGGCCTCGCGTGATGTCGAGGCTGGACAGCAAATTGACGCGGCCATGCTGCAGGCCGTGAACTGGCCGCGGGATGCCCGCTTGCAGGGCAGCTTCGCCGAGCCGGGCGAGTTGGGTGGGCGCGTGCTGAGGACGGCCTTGGCACGGGGAGAGCCTGTGCTCGAGGCCAAGCTTGCGCCAGCGGGTACGCGGGGCGGGCTATCTGCGGTGATCGAACCCGGGCGTCGCGCGATCACAGTCAAGGTCAATGAGGTCGTGGGCGTCGCCGGCTTCGCGCTGCCTGGCAACTATGTCGACGTGCTGCTCAGCACCCAGGACGACAGTGCGAATGCTCAAATGGTGTCGCGCATCGTGCTCGAGCGCATCCTGGTCCTCGCGGTTGCCCAGGAGGCGGGGCGCGACGAAACGCGTCCTAAGGTCGTGAGCGCGGTGACGCTTGAAGTCACGCCGCAGCAGGCCGAGCGTCTTGATCTGGCGCGCAACGTCGGTCAACTGTCCTTGGTGCTGCGCAATCAGATCGACCGCTCGGTGGTGGCAGGCGGGGGCATCTCAAAGGCTGACCTACTGCGTGCGGCGGGGTCGGAGCCCGCGGCACGAGCCCTGGTGGCGGCGCCTCGCGCCACCGTACGAAGCTCGACGGGCGGCGAGCCTGCACGACCGGCAAGCCCCGCTGAGCCCACGCTGACGCAGGTCGAAATCATTCGCGGTGTGCTCAAGTCGAGTGCCGCATTCGAAGAGGGGAGCAGGCTTCATGCAAGGTGATGGATTGTCGAGACGGCGCGCCCTTGCGTCCTTGATGGCGTTGGGGCTGCCTGTGGCGGGACCCTGGGTGCCGCACGCGCAGGCCCAGTCGCTGGCCGCACCGAGCGCCGACGGCGATGCATCGGCGCCCACTGCCTTGGCCGCGATCGGACCCGCCCTGCCTCTGGTGGTTGGAAAGTCCACGCTGTTTCGTTTGGAGGCGGCGATCGAGCGGATATCGGTGGGCAACCCTGCCGTCGCCGATGTGACCCTGGTCAGCCCGCGCGAGTTGTATCTCCTTGGCAAGACTTTCGGGTCGACCAACCTGATCGTCTGGCGTCGGGGCGGGGGCACGACGATGTTCGATGTCACCGTCAACCTGGATACGGCCACACTGCAGTCGCGCCTTCGGCAACTGTTGCCGGGCGAGCGCGGCATCGAGGTGCACTCGGCAGCCGACTCGGTGGTGCTGACGGGCGTGGTCTCCAGTGCGATGCGTGCCGAGCAGGCTGCCGCGATTGCCGATGCCTTCGTCCGCAGTCTGGGCCGCGGGTTGGTGGCGCCCGTGGTGGCCGGCGAGGGTCGCGTCGCGGCCGGGCAGGCGATCCCGGTCTCGTGGGCCACCGGCGCGACGCCGGCCGATTCGAGCCTGCGGCCGCGAGTGGTCAACCTGCTGCAAGTGGAGCAGGCCCAACAGGTCATGCTCGAGGTGAAGGTTGCAGAAGTCTCCAAGACCCTGCTCGATCAGTTGGGCGTACGGATGGATGCCGCCCGCACCAACGGGGATTGGCGCTACAGCGTGCTCAGTCAATTTCTGTCGGGCTCTGCAGGCCTGCTCGGCATTGCATCGGCCAGCGGCAATCAGTTGCGCATCGACGCCGAAAAGCGCGATGGCCTCATCAAGGTGCTGGCCGAACCCAACATCGTGTCGATCAGCGGTCAGGAGGCCAGCTTTCTCGCGGGAGGCAAGATCTTCATCCCGGTGGCAAGAGCCAATGCAGCGACCGGGGCGAACACCATCACCCTGGAGGAAAAGGAGTTCGGGATAGGGCTCAAGTTCACGCCCACCGTGCTCGATGGCGGGCGTATTCATCTTAGGGTGGCGCCCGAGGTGTCAGAGTTATCCCAGACCGGGTCGCCCTTCGTGACCGCAGGCGGGACGACGTCGATCCTGCCCAGTTTCACCACCCGCCGTGCGCAGACAACGGTCCAGTTGATGGATGGTCAAAGCCTTGCGATCGCCGGCCTGATCCGCAGCAACCTGAACGAGAGCATCAAGCGCCTGCCATGGATCGGTGACATCCCCATTCTGGGCGCGCTCTTTCGAAGCGCGGAGTTCCAGGCCGATCAGACCGAGTTGATGTTCGTTGTCACGCCACGTTTGGTCAGCGCGGTGGGGGGGGCACCGACCTTGCCCACGGATACGTTCGTGCCACCTAACCGGTCCGAGTTCTTTCTCGAGGGGCGGCTGGAAGGCAGCGGTCATCCTGAGTTGCCTGCGGGTCGCCGGGGGCGTATCGAGCAGCGATCCGAACCGGCTGGGAGCGCAATGCCGGCGGATGTGGGCGCGGGTTTTCGCCTTGAGTGACGGAGGGGGCAGATGATGAACAGAGCACAATTTTTCGGTCTGGTGGTGGCGGCGGCCCTGAGCGGGTGCACCGCGATCGAAGGCGCACACTCGGGCGCGGCGCCTCGCACGCTCGAGGCCTTTGGCGACGCCGTTCGTGAGGCTCGGTCGCGTCAGGTGATCGACCCTCACGCCGGCGTCGGACAGTTCCCTGTCGTCGGCATCGATGGCCAGGCGGCGGTCAGCGCCTGGCGTCGCTATCAGGAAAGCTTCCGTGAACCGCCGCCCGCCTTTGAGGTCATGGGCATCGGTGGCACGACGCGCTGAGTGATCCGCGGCAGGCGGCGTCAACCCCGTCTGCTTCACGCTGGTCAGTTGCATCGCTTGCTGCGGCAAGTTTCCCGGGAGAGGCTTCTTCAATGTCGATCAGGATCAGTGTCATCGGGCCCGATGCCCAGCGAATCGCAGACATTTCTTCGGCCCTGCCTGCGGCGTCCGATTCGCTGGCGCTGAAGACCGCTACGGGCGGTATCGTCGAGGCGGCGGCCGAGATCGAGCGCGACCAGCCTGATTTGCTGGTCATTGAATCACCACGTGTCGCAGACGGTGATCTGGCCTTGCTCGAGTCATCCCTACTGACTGCGCCAAAAACTACGGCGCTCCTTCTGGCACCCGAGCACTCGAGCGAGTTTCTACTCAAGGCCATGCGCGCCGGCGTTCGTGAGGTCATCCCGACACCGCTCGTCAACGGCGAGCTCGCGGCGGCGCTCGGTCGCCAGCTCGAGCGTCTGGGCCTGCAACGGTTCGCGTCGCCCGCGGCGCGGGTGATCGCCTTTGTACCGGCCAAGGGCGGCAGTGGGGCCACCTTTCTGGCCAGCAGTCTGGCGGTGGAACTGGCCTCGCGTGGCATGCGGACCCTTCTGACCGATTTGAATGTGCCGTTCGGAGATGCCGCGTTGTATCTGACGGAAGCGCGGCCCACTGCCACGCTGGCCGATCTGGCGCGACAACTCGCCCGGCTCGATGCGACGCTGCTTGATTCAGCAAGCCTCTCGATCTCGGATGATCTGGCCCTCCTGGCCGCGCCCGATTCGGTCGAACGCTATGCCGATGTGACGGCGGAGGCGATTGACCGGATCCTCACGGTCGCCAGGTCCCGCTACCGTTTCGTGATCCTGGATGCAGGTCGTGGCATTGACCCGGTCACGATTCGCGGGTTGGATCGTGCAGACGAGATTCTGCTGGTCGCTCAGGCCTCGATCCCCTACCTGCATGCGGCCAGGCGCCTGATCGAGCTTTTTTCGGGGCTCGGCTACGACAAGGGCAAGCTTCGTCTGGTGCTCAATCGACACGAGCGCGGCGCCGAGATCAGCCCGGCCGATGCGGCTCGCACGCTGGGCATCGAGCTTGCACACCTCATTCCGAACAGTTATCGGTCGGTGGCCTGGGCGGTCAATCATGGCCAGCCCATCCAGGAGTCGGCCCCGCGCGATGCGGTGACTCGTGCGATCGCCCAGATGGCGGGGCGACTCATGTCCAAGGGACCCGGGGAGCCAGGGGCGGGCCCTGGCGGTTCAGGTGGTCGCCGCGGTCTTTGGCACTGATCGGATCCATGGATGGTCAAGGAGGGTTTGATGTCGATTCGAGACAGATTGCCGGAGTTGAGAACGGTCGGGGGGGCGGTACCGGGCTCCGCCGGCGGACTGCCGGGGGATGATCTTCGGGCAAGCACGAGCGCTTCGCAGGCCTATCAGGCGCTTCGCGCCGAACTGCATCGGCAATTGCTTGACCGAGCCGACCTCGGGATCATGGCCAACCTGCCGGCCGAGCGCTTGCGCGAGGATCTTCGGCAGACGATCGAGCGGCTGATCAGCGAATCCGGTGGCGTCCTCAACGCTCTCGAGCGGCGGCAGATGGTGATCGATATCCAGAACGAGGTGATGGGCCTTGGCCCGCTCGAGCCCTTGCTGGCTGACGCCGGTGTCTCCGACATTCTGGTCAATTCCGCGCAGCAGGTCTTTGTCGAGCGGTCCGGGCGCCTCGAGCCCGCTGACGTGCGCTTCGACAGTGACCAGCACCTCCTGCGGCTGATCGACCGGATCGTGTCGCGAGTGGGTCGCCGCATCGATGAGTCGAGCCCGATGGTCGACGCCCGTCTGGCCGATGGGTCGCGCGTCAACGCCATCATTCCGCCGCTCGCGATTGATGGCCCCTGTCTGTCGATTCGGCGATTTGCCGTGTCGCCGCTACGCATCGATGATCTGTTGGCGCGCGGCGCGATGCCCCCCGCCATGGCGGAGTTGCTGTCGGGAATGGTTCGCGCGCGCCTCAATATTCTTGTGTCCGGGGGCACCGGAGCGGGCAAGACGACGCTGCTCAACGTGCTGTCGGGTTTCATTCCCGAGAACGAGCGGATCATCACGATCGAGGACGCAGCCGAACTGCAGTTGCAACAGCCTCACGTGGTGCGCCTCGAGACCCGGCCCCCCAATATCGAGGGGCGGGGCGAGGTGACCCAACGCTCCCTGGTTCGCAACAGCCTGAGGATGCGGCCGGACCGGATCATCCTGGGTGAGGTGCGGGGGGGCGAGGCCTTCGACATGCTGCAGGCCATGAATACCGGTCATGAGGGATCGCTTGCCACGGTGCATGCCAACACGCCACGCGACGCGCTGATGCGCCTGGAAAACATGATCGGCATGGCGGGGCTGTCACTGGCGCCCAGAGCCATGCGTCAGCAGATCGCCGCAGCGGTGGATGCGGTGGTCCAGCTCGCGCGTCTGTCCGACGGGACGCGCCGCGTGACCAGTCTCGCCGAGGTCACGGGTATGGAAGGCGAGGTGATCTCGATGCAGGAAATCTTTACATTACGGCAGACCAGCGTCGACCCTTCGGGTCGGGTGGTGGGGGCGTTTCACCCGACCGGTGTCCGTCCGGCCTTCATCGAGCGACTACGATCGCGTTCGATCCGGATCGCCGAAGGTATCTTCGATCCGGGCCAGTCTCATCCCCTTCAGCAACGGGCCGCTTGAGGAGGGATCGTGGATATCCGCTGGCTGCTTCTCCTGCTGCTCTGTTTTCTCGCGGTCGCGCTCCTGGTAGAGAGCCTGTGGATGCTCTGGCACGAGCGGCACAGCGCTACGGCTCAACGACTCGCGCGCCGCCTGTCCGGACTTTCGTCCGATTCGTCAAAGCCCGTGTCGCAGTCGCTGCTCCGAGCCGAGGACGCCGTCAAACCGGGGGGACTCGCGGGCCGACTTCAATCCATGGCCGCGGTGGCTCATTTGCAGCGCTTGCTCGCCAGGGCCGGCATCGCGGCCAGCGCGGGGGCGCGGCTCGTCACCACGGCGGCAAGCTCGGTCGTCCTGATGCTATTACTGGCCGTCGTCGGCTTGCCCTGGTTCGTGTTGGTGTCGGCTGGCGTGGCAGTGCTGGTCCTGCCCTGGCTCTGGGTCGCGAGGCGCGGTCGTCTTCGCCTGGCGCTGATGCAGTCTCAGTTGCCGGAGGCGGTTGAATTGATCGCCCGGGCGTTGCGGGCCGGCCATGCCCTGCCGGTAGCTCTGCAAATGGTGGGTAGCGAAGGGCCCGCTCCCATCGCGGGCGAGTTTTCCCGGGTGACCGAGCAGATCAGCTTTGGTGTCTCGGCGGAGGCGGCGATGCAGGCGCTGGCCGAGCGCATCCCGGTGGAAGATGTTCGTTACTTCGTGATCGCCGTACTGCTGCAACGCGAGACGGGGGGCAACCTGGCCGAACTGCTGGACAACATCGGCCGTCTGATCCGCGATCGGCAGAAGTTGCAGCAGAAGGTGCGCGTGCTGTCGGCAGAGGGGCGGCTTTCGGTGTGGATTCTCTCGATCCTGCCGTTTGCGCTGGCGGCCGTCATCAGCGTGGTCAATCCCGAACTGACGTCTGTCCTGTGGACCGATCCGGCCGGCCGCAACATGGTGGTCGTGTCCCTGGTCATGATGGGCTTTGGCATTGGACTCATGCGGATGATCGTCCGCGTTCGGGTCTGAGCCCGGGTTCCCCGTTTGATTCGCCCCGAGAAGAGACGTCGACATGTCCGAAGCTGTCTACCTTGTCCTGGTGTTTGCCAGCCTGACCCTGGGTGTGTGGTCGCTGACGTCGATGTGGGCTCGCCGGCGTGACTTGAGGCGTCGTCTGAGCGAGGTGAGCCGCGATTCGGCAACCGGCGACGACGACTGGTTGACTGGCCTCGAGCGGGCGGCGCGACCCGTCGCCAACCTTGCCATGCCTGCGGCGGCCGAGGAGTTGTCGGCGCTGCGCCGACGTCTCGCGAACGCCGGTTGGCGCATGGAGAGCGCAGCCTGGATCTACTTCGGCGTCAAGTCGGCGTTGGCGCTGGTCGTGCCCGCCGTCGTCTGGGCGGTGCTGGTGAGCGCCGGCGTGACCTGGTCTTTCGCCGCGATTTGCCTGTTGCTCTTGGCGGGTGCTGCCTCGGGTTACTACCTGCCCAATCTGATCCTTCGCACCCGCGTCGAGCGACGTCAGCGCGAGATCTTCGAGGCCTTTCCCGATGCGTTGGACCTCATGCTGGTGTGTGTGGAGTCGGGCTTGGCGCTGGATATGGCGATCAATCGTGCGGCCGCGGAAATGACGCTTCGCAGTCCGGCCCTGGCTGAGGAGTTGGCGCTGGTGGGCGTCGATCTTCGGGTCGGCTCCAGCCGCGAGCGGGCCCTGCGTAATCTGGCGCTGCGGACCGGTGTCGATGAGGTCGCCAGCTTTGTGTCAATGGTGACGCAGGCCGATCGGTTCGGCACCAGCGTCGGCGATGCCTTGAGGGTGCAGGCCGATGCCTTGCGCAGCGTTCGGCACTTTCGGGCCGAGGAGCGGGCAGCCAAGGTGCCGCTCAAGCTGCTGTTTCCCCTCATCTTCTTCGTGTTCCCCTCCTTGTTTACGGTGCTGCTGGGCCCTGCAGCCATTCGCGTCTGGCGGGTGCTGCTGCCAGCGGTACAGACTGCCACCTGAGCACGTGCGTTTGCGCAGCCTCTTTCAGCAGGGCGGCAGGTGGCGCGAGAGACTCGTCGTGCTGACCCTGGCTGCCCTGGGCGCAGGGTGTGCGACCGTACCGCCCGAACCGTCAGCCCTGACCGATGGCGAACCGGTCTATCGAATCGTCCAGCCGCCGCATTCGTTCAGTCCGCTGAACGCGCGGGCAAGGATCCTGCTGCACCGTGGGCATCATGAGGAGGCCCTGCGCCTCTTCAACGCTGCCCTGACGGACAAGCCCGACGATGTCTCGGTACTGGGCGGCAAGGCGCTGGCGGCGTGGGCTCTCGGTGACCATGTCGAGGCGCTGGCGAGCTTTCACGAGGCGGCGCGACTCGCGCCGCTTGACGCCGCCGTACAAAACAATCTCGGCTACGCCCTGTTTCAGTCAGGCGAGCACGAGGCGGGCTGGCAGGCCTTGCGCCGCGCGTTTGCGCTCAACCCTCGGCACCCTGGCACCCGGGCCAATCTCCGGGCTCTGGCACAGCGCTGGCGCGACCAGTGCGGTGAGGCGCGGGCGTGCCGTGGCACAATCGGGCCGCCCTCAACCGACCCGTCCCCCGACGCTGATGCCCACGATGCAAGCCCCGCCCCCCAATACCGCCCAGTTGAGGATTCTCAAGACACTTTGCACTGAACTTTCGGCTCAGGCCTGGCAGGTCAGCGCGGCGGTCGAACTGCTGGATGAAGGGGCGACCGTTCCTTTCATTGCCCGCTATCGCAAGGAGGTGACCGGGGCGCTGGATGACGGGCAATTGAGGCTGCTGGCCGAGCGCATCCTCGCCTTGCGAGAGCTCGAAGACCGGCGGGCTTCGATCCTCGAAAGCATCGCTTCGCAGGGAAAGCTCGACCCGGCGCTGGCGGCCCTCATCGATGCGGCCGATACCCGCAGCCGCCTTGAGGATCTCTACCTGCCCTACCGGCCCAAGCGACGCACCAAGGCGGACATCGCGCGGGAAAGCGGGCTGGAGCCGCTGGCCGATCTGCTGTTGAACGATCCTGACCGGGTACCCGCTGACGAAGCGCTCGCTTTCCTGCGACTGCCCGACGCGGCGGGCGAGGGCGGGGTGGCCGATATCAAGGCGGCGCTTGAGGGGGCCCGGGACATTCTCTCCGAGCGCTTTGCCCAGCGACCCGAGGTGCTTGAGGTTCTTCAGACCTGGCTCTGGGAGAAGGGCTGGCTGCATGCGAAGGTCTTTGAAGACAAACGCAACGAGGGCGAAAACTTCCGCGACTATTTTGATCACGCCGAACTGCTCGCAACGCTGCCGTCGCATCGGGCGCTGGCGCTCTTTCGTGGCCGCCAGCAGGGCGTGCTGTCGCTGCGGGTCGGGCTCGAGCCCGCGTTCGATTCACTCGTGCCACATCCTGCGGTGATCCGCCTGGCGGGCCTGGTGGGTCTGTCGGTTGCGATCGGGGGCGCGCGTCCCGCAGATGGCTGGCTGGCCGAGGTGCTGCGATGGTGTTGGCGGGTGAAATTGTTGCCCCACTTCGAGACCAGCCTGTTCGGGCGCTTGCGTGAGGCGGCCGAGGCCGAGGCGATTCGCGTGTTCGGCGCCAATCTGAAAGACCTGCTGCTGGCTGCGCCGGCGGGCGCGCATACCGTGCTGGGCCTCGATCCGGGCTTGCGTACCGGGGTCAAGGTGGCGGTGGTCGACGCCACGGGTCGGCTCGTCGATACCACGACGATTTTTCCGCACGAGCCGCGTCGCGATTGGGAGGGCTCAATCTCCGTACTCGCTGCCCTATGCGCCAGGCATGGAGTGGCCTTGATCGCCATTGGTAACGGCACTGCCTCGCGCGAGACCGATCGCCTCGGTGCTGATCTCATCCGGCATTACCCGCAACTGCGGCTGCGTAAGGTCATGGTGAGTGAGGCCGGGGCATCGGTCTACTCGGCCAGCGAGCTTGCCGCCCGCGAAATGCCCGATCTCGACGTGAGCCTTCGCGGGGCGGTATCCATCGCTCGCCGCTTGCAGGACCCGCTCGCCGAGCTCGTCAAGATCGATCCCAAGTCGATTGGCGTGGGTCAGTACCAGCACGATGTCAATCAGCGCGCGCTGGCTCGTGCGCTCGATGCGGTGGTGGAGGACTGCGTCAATTCGGTCGGCGTCGATCTGAACACGGCGTCGGCCGCACTGCTGTCTCGCGTGGCCGGGTTGACTGCAAACGTGGCTCAGCGCATCGTCGACCAGCGGGAGCAGAAAGGGCCCTTCACCGACCGCGAGGCGCTGAAATCAGTGCCCTGGCTGGGCGAACGTGCCTTCGAGCAGGCGGCAGGCTTTCTCAGAATTCGCGATGGGGCCAACCCGCTCGATGCCTCGGCGGTTCATCCCGAAGCCTACCCGGTCGTCGAGCGCATGCTGGCGAGGCTCAAGCGCAACGCTCGCGAGGTCATTGGTCAGCGAACCATCCTTCGGCAGATCGAGCCCGCCGAGTTCATCGATCAGCGTTTCGGCGAACCGACGGTCCGCGACATCCTGGCCGAGCTCGAAAAACCGGGACGCGATCCGCGGGGAGAATTCACCACCGCAAGTTTCAAGGAAGGGGTGGAATCCCTCAGCGACCTGCGCCCGGGCATGAGGCTGCAGGGCGTGGTCACCAATGTGGCCAACTTTGGCGCCTTCGTCGATATTGGAGTTCACCAGGACGGGCTGGTGCATGTATCGCAGTTATCGGACCGTTTCGTCCAGGATCCTCGCGAGGCGGTGAAGGCCGGTCAGGTGGTCACCGTGACGGTGGTCGAGGTCGATATCGAGCGGCGACGGGTCGCGCTCTCGATGAAGAGCCGGCCGACTATCGGCGCGGCGTCGTCGCCGCGCCTTGGGGTGGCTGGTGAGCGCGAGGCACGCGCTGGTAATCGTGGCGGGCAGGGGGCTGGCCAGACCGCCGCGCGGCCGCGCCCGGTCGCGGCGGGCGAACCGCAGCAGACCGCGCTGGCCGCGGCGCTGGCCAGGGCAGTTCAACGTGGATAGGGGTGTTGGGAGAAGACCGATGAACGATCTGCTGATTTCGGGGGCCCTGGTGCTGGACGGCTCGGGTGCTGATGCGGTTCAGTCTGACGTTGCGCTCAGGGGCGGACGCATCGTCGCGGTGGGAACTGCTGCTACGGCGACGCCCGCGCGTGATCGTATCGATGCCTCCGGACTTGCGCTGATGCCGGGCATCATCGACAACCACACGCATTACGATGCGCAGATCACCTGGGACCCCTGGTGTGCGCCATCGCCCGAATTGGGCGTGACCACCGCCGTGATTGGTAACTGTGGTTTCACGATCGCGCCCTGTCGACCTGCTGATCGCGAGCGCGTAATGCGCAACCTCACGCAGGTCGAAGGCATGTCGCTCGAGGTGTTGCGCCAGGGAATCGACTGGCAGTTCGAATCAGTCGCCGACTACCTCAGTTTCATCGAGCGTCGCGGTACGGTCATCAACATCGCGGCGTTTGTCGGCCACTCATGCCTGCGCACGTTCGTCATGGGGGAGGACGCCTCACGGCGCACCGCGACAGCCGACGAGGTGGCGCGGATGCGCGAGTTGCTGCTCGAGGGCATGCGCGCGGGGGCAATCGGTTTTGCCAGTTCCACCTCGCCTGCGCACAACGGCGAGGGCGGGCTACCCATGCCGTCCCGCTTGGCTGATGAGGCCGAAATGCGGGCGCTGGTCGGTGGCCTGGGTGAGGCGGGGCGCGGGCTCTTCATGCTCACCAAGGGGGGCCATACGCGTATCGATTTTCTTGAGGAGCTTGCCGTGGCAAGCGGACGCCCGGTGGTGGTGGCCGCACTCCTGCATAACAGCACCAACCCCGGCGCGGTATTCGCCGATCTGGATGCGATCCAGGCGGCGCGCGAGCGAGGACGCCCGATGATCGGGGCGATCTCCCCCTGTCCGCTGACCAACGATTTCACCCTGCACTCGCCCTATCCGGTCGAGGGCCTCGCGGCCTGGCGACCCCTGCTGTCGCTCAAGGGTGAAGCCTTCCTGGAACAGTTACGCTCGCAGAGCCTTCGCGATGCGGTGCGGGCCGAACTGGCCTCGCCAGCCGTGTTCCGACTGTTCAATGGCGAGTGGCACAAGGTACAGGTGGTCGAGGTCAAGTTGGCACAGCATCGCGCTTTCGAGCATCGCAATATCGCGGAGCTGGCGGCCGAGCATCGAGTCGACCCCCTTGATTTCATGCTCGATCTGGCCATCACGGAAGGGCTCGATACGGTCTTTTCGGCGGTCCTGCTCAATTCCGATGAGGAAGCGGTGGCGCAGATACTGCGCCATCCGGCCAGCCTGGTGTCGCTGTCCGATGCAGGCGCTCACCTCACCTTTTTCAATGACGCCGGGTTCGGGCTTCACCTGCTGGGACACTGGGTCCGCGACCGCAAGGTGCTGAGCCTGCCCGAGGCGGTCCACCGGCTGACGGCTCAACCCGCTGACATCTATGGCATCGTTGACCGGGGCCGCATCGTGCCGGGTTGCTGGGCCGATCTTCTGCTCTTTGACCCCACGTGCGTGGGTCGCGGGGCGAAGCAGCGGGTTCATGACCTGCCTGGTGGCGGCGCCCGTCTGACAACACCGGCCGTCGGCGTTCATGGGGTCTGGGTCAACGGCCGGCGCATCGTCGGGGCAGAAGGGCGTCGAGCCGATTTCGCCGGCCAGCCCTGGCCAGGCCAATTGCTACGCGCCTGTTGAAGCGCATCTTGCCCGTCATTTTTTTGTGGTCTACTTGAGCTCACCTCTTTCCCTTTCACCCCATTTGGCGCGAGTGCGATGAAATATCGATTTCCCATTGTCATCATCGACGAAGACTGGAAGGCCGAGTCGGCCAGCGGGCTGGGCATTCGGGCACTGGCCAAGGCCATTGAAGATCAGGGCTTTGAAGTGGTCGGTGGCTTCACGTACGTGGATGTCACGATGGTGGCCAACCAGGCGGCCCGGGCGTCTGCCTTCGTGGTGTCGATCGATGACGAAGAAATCAGCGAGGACGGCGCCGAGAGCAAGGCAGTTCAGGAGCTCCGCAAGTTTATCGTCGAGACGCGCCGCCGCAACGCGCACATCCCGGTGTTTCTGTTTGGCGAAACGCGCACCTCGCAGCATCTGCCCAACGATATCCTGAAAGAGTTGCACGGCTTCATCCACATGTTCGAGGACACGCCCGAGTTCGTGGCCCGCTACATCATCCGTGAGGCCAACAACTATCTCTCGTCACTTGCGCCGCCCTTCTTCAAGGCGCTGGTCAACTATGCGCACGACGGCTCTTACTCATGGCATTGCCCGGGTCACTCGGGGGGCGTGGCGTTTCTGAAGAGTCCCGTCGGCCAGATGTTTCACCAGTTTTTTGGCGAGAACATGTTGCGAGCCGACGTCTGCAATGCGGTCGACGAGTTGGGCCAACTGCTCGACCATACCGGTCCGGTGGCCGCATCCGAGCGCAATGCCGCGCGCATCTTCAACGCCGATCACCTTTTCTTTGTCACCAACGGCACCTCCACCTCCAACAAGGTGGTCTGGCATTCCACCGTCGGGACTGACGATGTCGTGCTGGTGGATCGCAATTGCCACAAGTCGATTCTCCACGCCATCATCATGACGGGCACCGTGCCCATCTTTCTGCAGCCCACGCGCAATCATCTGGGCATCATCGGGCCCATCCCGCTTGAAGAGTTTGATCCGGCCAGCATCCAGAAAAAGATCGACGCCAATCCGCTCATTCGGGACAAGTCGACGCGCCCGCGTGTCATGACGATCACCCAGTCGACGTATGACGGCGTGATGTACAACGTCGAGACCATCAAGAAATCACTGGGCAGCTACATCGAAAATCTGCACTTCGATGAGGCGTGGCTGCCCCACGCAAGTTTTCATCCCTTCTATCACGAGTTTCATGCCATCGGTGCCAACCGGCCGCGCTGCGCGGACTCGATGGTGTTCTCCACGCAGTCCACGCACAAACTGCTGGCTGGCCTGTCGCAGGCCTCGCAGATTCTCGTTCAGGACTCCGAAACCCGGAAGCTTGATCAGTACCGGTTCAACGAGGCTTACCTGATGCATACCTCCACCAGCCCTCAGTACGCGATCATCGCGTCCTGTGACGTGGCGGCGGCCATGATGGAGCCGCCCGGTGGCACGGCCTTGGTGGAAGAGTCTATTTTCGAGTCGCTCGAGTTTCGTCGGGCCATGCGCAAAGTAGATGCCGAATTCGGCCAGGACTGGTGGTTCACCGTGTGGGGCCCGAAAGAACTGGTTGATCGGGGCATTGGTCGTCGCGAGGACTGGTTCCTTCGCTCCAGCGATCGCTGGCACGGGTTCGGAAAACTGGTCACCAACTTCACCATGCTCGACCCGATCAAGGCGACGCTGGTCACCCCGGGTCTCGACATCAACGGTCGCTTCGCGCAATGGGGCATTCCGGCGGCCATCGTGACCAAATACCTCACCGAGCACGGCGTGGTGGTGGAAAAAACCGGCCTCTACTCGTTCTTCGTGATGTTCACCATCGGCATTACCAAAGGCCGCTGGAACTCGCTGGTGACCGAGTTGCAGCAGTTCAAGATGGACTACGACGCCAATCAGCCGCTCTGGCGTGTGATGCCCGAATTTGTTCAGGCACACCCCGAATACGAGCGCGTCGGGCTTCGCGACCTCGCCCAGCAAATTCACGAGGAGTACAAGAAACACGACGTCGCCCGCGTCACCACCGAAATGTACCTGTCGGCGATGGAGCCGGCGATGAAACCCTCGGATGCCTTCGAGTGTCTGGCGCATCGCAAGGTTGATCGGGTGCCGATCGACGAACTGGAAGGCCGCATCACGACCATGCTGGTGACGCCTTACCCGCCGGGTATTCCCTTGCTCATTCCGGGTGAGCGCTTCAACCGGTCGATCGTCGAGTACCTCAAGTTTGCGCGCTCCTTCAATGCGCGCTTTCCCGGGTTTGATACCGACGTGCACGGGCTTCTTGTCGAAAAACAGAACGGGGTCGAGCAGTACTACGTCGACTGCGTGCGCGCCTGAGGGATCAGGGCGCGCCTTCGGATCGGGTCAGACGTCGACCGAACGCGCTTTGAGTGCTCCCGGGTCGTGGATCAGCCGGGTGCCGGCAATCCGGTCAAAGAGACTCTGCGAGTCGGGGTCCAGGATGCACCACAGCCACGGCAGGGGCAGGGTGAGGTAGAACCACCCGGAGAGGTAGGCGCCTGCCGCGAGCGAGGTGACCGGCAGAGCCAGCGCAGCCAGAAAGCGCAGCGCGGCGCGGGCGGGGCTGAGCAGGGCCCCCTCGCGCGTGACCACGCGGAGCGCGATGGTCTTCATGGGAAGCGAGTGCCGCCCGCGGCTCCAGAAAAACACGAAGTACGCCCCGAGCACTGCCGTGGTGAATACCTGGAAAACGGTTCGGAGCGGGCCGACCTCGCCTCGAAACTGGGTCAGCGCCGAGAAGGCGTAGTCGGCGAACCAGAGTACGCCGAACAGGATGATGGATTCATAGGTGATGCCCATCAGCCTGCGCCAGGGCGTTGCGCAGGCCGGCGCCGGAGCGCCCGGAACCGGACCGGGTTGCTGCGCTGCAGGCCCGGTTCCTGAGGGCGTTGCACCAGAGGTTTTGTCGGCTTCGCTCATGAAGCCCTCCATTATGCTGTTAAAATCGAGGTTAGGCCTTCGGAGTCGATCAACCCAAGCCCGCTTGCGGGTTCACAGGGTGACAGCGAATCCGGAGGCTTTGCTGTCGATGCGGGTGGCAATTTCCGCTGAACAATGCGGGTGCTCACGCGCAGTGACGCGATTCGGCCCTAAATGTGCTCATAAGGCACAAGAAAGGGCGGTCGATCAACCACTCAGGTCCTGTTTTGAGGCCTGTATCGGGGCGGCGCCAGGGTGCGCGGGTCCGGTGCCGGCGGGCGGGCTCCCTGGGCTTTGAAAGGACTGCAACATGGAAATATCCGGCGCGGAAATCGTCATTCGCTGCCTCGAGCTCGAAGGCGTCAAGCACATCTTCGGCTACCCCGGCGGCGCGGTGCTCTACATCTACGACGAGATCTACAAACAAGACAAGTTCGAGCACATTCTGGTGCGTCATGAGCAGGCTGCGGTGCACGCAGCCGACGCCTACGCCCGGTCCACCACGCAGGTGGGCGTGTGCATTGTCACCAGCGGTCCGGGGGTGACCAACGCCGTCACCGGAATTGCCACGGCCTACATGGATTCCGTGCCAATGGTGGTGATCTCGGGTCAGGTGCCTACCCACGCCATCGGTGAGGACGCTTTTCAGGAGTGCGACACGGTCGGTATCACCCGTCCCTGCGTCAAGCACAACTTCCTCGTGAGAGACGTCAAAGATCTGGCGGCCACGATGAAGAAGGCCTTCCACATTGCCCGTACCGGTCGCCCCGGGCCGGTACTGGTCGACATCCCGAAGGACATCACCCGTAATCGCTGCAAGTTCGAGTATCCCGACTCGGTGGCCATGCGCTCCTACAATCCGGTGGTCAAAGGCCATCAGGGGCAGGTGCGCAAGGCTCTCGCGCTGCTTCTGGGTGCCGAGCGGCCCATGATCTATACCGGTGGCGGTGTCATCCTGGCCGACGCCGCGCCTGAACTCAATCGGTTCGCCGACCTGCTGGGCTTTCCGGTCACCAACACCCTGATGGGCCTGGGCGGCTATCGCGCGAGTGACCGCAAGTTTGTCGGCATGCTTGGCATGCACGGCACCTATGAAGCCAACATGGCCATGCAGCACTGCGACGTGCTGATCGCCATCGGCGCGCGTTTTGACGATCGCGTCATCGGCAACCCCAAGCACTTCGCGCAAAACCCGCGCAAGATCATTCACGTGGACATCGACCCGTCATCCATCTCCAAGCGGGTCAAGGTTGATGTGCCGATCGTGGGGGATGTCCGGGAGACGCTCACTGATCTGATCGGGCTGGTCGAGCAGTCGATGGCCGCGGGACAGGGCGTCGACAAGGCGGCGTTGGCCGCCTGGTGGAAGCAGATCGACAGCTGGCGCGAGCGCGACTGTCTGAACTACGACCGCAACAGCGGCACGATCAAGCCCCAGTTTGTCGTGGAAAAGCTCTGGGAAGTGACGGGCGGTGACGCCTTCATCACCTCCGACGTGGGGCAGCACCAGATGTTTGCCGCGCAGTTCTACCGCTTCGACAAACCCCGCCGCTGGCTCAACTCCGGTGGGCTGGGCACCATGGGCGTGGGGCTTCCCTACGCCATGGGCGCCTTGCTCGCGCATCCGGGTGAGCAGGTCGCCTGCGTCACCGGCGAGGGGTCCATCCAGATGTGCATCCAGGAACTGTCCACCTGCAAGCAGTACAACCTGCCTGTGAAGATCGTCAATCTCAACAACCGCTACCTGGGTATGGTCAGGCAGTGGCAGCAGATCGAGTACGGCAGTCGCTACGCCGAGTCCTACATGGACGCGCTCCCCGATTTTGTGGCGCTGGCCGAGGCTTACGGTCATGTGGGCATTCGCGTCGAGCGGCCCGAAGACGTCGAGCCGGCCCTGCGAGATGCATTCGGCAAGTACCGCGACCGGCTTGTGTTTCTCGACTTCATCACTGACCGCACCGAAAACGTGTGGCCGATGGTGCAGGGCGGCAAGGGACTCACCGAGATGCTGCTCGGTGCCGAAGATCTCTGAAAGGGTCGATTGACATGAGACACATCATTTCCGTCCTGATCGAGAACGAAGCGGGTGCACTGTCACGGGTGGTCGGTCTGTTTTCGGCGCGTGGCTACAACATCGAGACACTCACGGTGGCGCCCACCGAAGATCATTCGCTCTCCCGCATGACCATCGTCACGGCAGGCTCCGACGATGTCATCGAGCAGATCACCAAGCAGCTCAACCGGCTGATCGACGTCGTCAAGGTGGTCGATCTCATCGAGCATCCATATATCGAACGCGAACTCATGCTGATCAAGCTTCGCGCGGTCGGCAAGGAGCGGGAAGAGCTCAAGCGGATGGCCGATATCTTTCGCGGCCGGATCATCGACGTCACCGACAAGACCTACACCATCGAGCTCACCGGCGACGGGCGCAAGCTCGACGCCTTCATCGAGGCGGTCGATCGCGCCTCCATTCTTGAGACAGTTCGTACCGGCAGTTCCGGCATCGCGCGTGGCGAGCGCGTGCTCAAGGCCTGATTTCAGCCCTGCGGTGTCCTGACTGCCACCCATTCAACAAGGAGAAACTCATGAAGGTTTTCTACGACAAGGATTGTGACCTCAAACTCATCAAGGGCAAGAAAGTCGCCATCATTGGTTATGGTTCACAGGGGCATGCGCATGCTCAGAACCTGAACGACTCGGGCGTGAAAGTCACGGTCGGTGTTCGCAAGGGCGGCCCGTCCTGGGACAAGGTCAAGAAGGCCAAGCTCAATGTCGCCGAGGTGGCCGATGCGGTCAAGGGCGCCGACTTTGTCATGATGCTCATGCCCGATGAACACATCGCGGCGGTCTACACCAATGATGTCGAGCCCAATCTCAAAAAGGGTGCCACGCTCGCGTTCGCGCACGGCTTCAACGTGCATTACGGCCAGGTCATGCCGCGCGCCGATATCGACGTCGTCATGGTCGCGCCCAAGGCGCCTGGCCACACCGTGCGTTCCACGTATGCGGCGGGTGGCGGTGTGCCCATGCTGGTGGCCGTGCACCAGGACAAGAGCGGTCGCGCGCGCGATTTCGCGCTGTCCTACGCCTGCGCCATCGGCGGCGGGCGGGCTGGCATCATCGAGACCAACTTCCGTGAAGAGACGGAAACCGATCTGTTCGGTGAGCAGACGGTGCTCTGCGGCGGCGCGGTGGAACTCATCAAGGCCAGCTTCGAGACGCTGGTCGAGGCCGGTTACGCCCCGGAGATGGCCTACTTCGCGTGCCTGCACGAACTCAAACTGATTGTCGACCTCATTTATGAGGGCGGAATCGCCAACATGAACTACTCGATCTCGAACAATGCCGAGTTCGGTGAGTACGTCACCGGCCCTCAGGTGGTCGGCCCCGAGGCGCGTGCCGCCATGAAGGTGGCGCTCGAGCGTATCCAGACCGGCGAATACGCCAAGCAGTTCATTCTCGAGAACCGCGCCGGAGCGCCGACGCTGCTGTCGCGCCGCCGGCTCATGGCCGAGCACCCGATCGAGATCGTCGGCGAAAAATTGCGCGCGATGATGCCCTGGATCAAGGCCAACAAACTGGTCGACAAGTCGCGCAACTGATCGCCTGCCGATCGGTCTTGCGCCGCGGACGGGGCTTGTCACGCTCCGTCCGCGACAACCCTGTCCGGGGTGCCAGCCTTGCCCTCGGTAATCCCGCGAGGGTCTATACTGGCCTGATGAAGCGCCTACTCACGCCTCCCTCGTCGATGGTTCCACTTCGCCCCGGATATCGCCATGCCTGATCCCCGCCGCGAAGGGCTCGCGCCGCAGCGCTCGCGTCGTATCTACCTCCTGCCCAATGCACTGACGACGGCTGCGCTGTTCGCTGGTTTCTTTGCAATCGTGCAGGCCATGAACATGCACTTCGCGCAGGCGGCGGTGGCGGTTTTCGTGGCCATGGTGCTTGATGGTCTCGACGGTCGCGTGGCGCGACTGACCAATACCCAGAGCGCCTTTGGCGAACAGTACGACAGCCTGTCTGACATGGTGTCCTTCGGGGTTGCGCCCGCGCTTATCGTCTACGAGTGGGCGCTCAGGGGTCTGGGCAAGTGGGGCTGGATCGCGGCCTTCATCTACGTGGCAGGGGCTGCGTTGCGCTTGGCCCGATTCAACGCCAATCTCGGGGTGGTGGATCGGCGGTTCTTTCAGGGGCTGCCAAGCCCGGCCTCGGCCGCACTGGTGGCGGGCCTCATCTGGGTGGCCACCGACCTGCGCGAATCGAGATGGATTTCGGCAACCGGGGCCGACTTGGCGTGGCTGGCCTGGGCGGTCACGGTTTATGCCGGCATCACCATGGTGTCCAACGCGCCCTTCTACAGTTTCAAGGACGTCAATCTGAAAAAAAGCGTGCCGTTCATTTTTGTGCTGGCGCTGGTTCTCCTGTTTGCCTTGGTGTCCTCGGATCCGCCCCTGGTCCTGTTTACGCTCTTCGTGGTGTACGGATTTTCGGGGTACGGGCTCTGGGTGTGGCGCTGGCGGCGGTCCCGGCGTGCGTTGGCGGTTCGCTCGAGCGGCAACCCGCCCACAGTCGATTAGGCTGCGCTGCTATACTTGTCGGTTTCCCTTTTTGCGGGTCGGTTTGCTCATGGGCCCACGCCCTCTCGTTGTCGGCAACTGGAAGATGAACGGAACCGTCGCGTTCGCCGGGGCGCTGCTTGCCGATCTCCTGGCGGGCTTGCGCGAAGCGTCCGAGCCGGGTACTCCGCTGCTCCGGCAGCTTGAGGTGGCCGTGTGCCCGCCCTATCCCTACCTGGCGCTTGCCCGCGAGCGTCTGGTGGGCACGGCGGTGGCGGTGGGCGCCCAAACTGTCTGCGCCCAGGGCGACGGGGCTTATACCGGCGAAGTGTCAGCGGCCATGCTGGCTGATCTAGGTTGCGCCTGGGTCATTGTGGGGCACTCCGAGCGGCGCAGCCTGTTCGGCGAAGATGATGCGCAGGTGGCGGCCAAGGCCGCATCGGCGCTGGGCGCGGGGCTGGGTGCCATTGTTTGCGTGGGCGAGACGCTTGCCGAGCGCGAGCGCGGCGCGGCCGAGTCGGTGCTTGCGCGGCAGCTGGCAGTGCTGTCTGCGTTGCTGGCCAGTGCCGATCCGGCGCGGCTGGTCATCGCCTACGAGCCGGTCTGGGCGATCGGTACGGGGCGTAGCGCCAGTCCCCAACAGGCCGGCGAAATGCACGCGTTCATTCGCGCCCGATTGACTGCCCACGGGGCGAGCGGGGCGGTGCGGCTGTTGTATGGCGGCAGTGTCAAGCCCGATAACGCCGAGGCTTTGTTCTCGGTGGCGGGTATTGATGGAGGCCTCATCGGCGGGGCTTCCCTCAAGGCTGCCGACTTTCTCGATATCTGTCGTGCGGCAGCCAGGGCGGCCCGCGCACCTTCTGGAGTTCACTAATGGTCTGGCTCTCAACCCTTCTCACCGTCGTACAGGTCGTTGCCGCACTCGGCGTCATCGTGCTGGTCCTTATCCAGCACGGGAAAGGCGCTGACATGGGCGCAGCCTTCGGCTCGGGTTCCTCGGGCAGCCTGTTTGGCGCGACGGGATCAGCCAACTTTCTCAGTCGGGCTACCGCCGCGCTGGCGACTGTCTTTTTCGTTGCCACGCTTGGGCTGGCATTTGCGGGGCACCAGCGTCCGCAGGCGCCTCGAAGCGTGATGGAAGGCGGCAAGTCGCCTGCGGCCAGCGACATTCCGGATTCGCGCGCCCCCGCGGCGACAGGCGAAAAAAGTGCGCCTGCGGGCGACATTCCAAAATGAAACAGGTTACAATCTAGGGCTAATTGCCTTCGGTTCTTGCAGCGGTGTTTCGGCGGGGATTCCTCACCCGGCCAGTTTAACGGGGCACCTGCACGCTCGAGTCGATCAAGCCGACGTGGTGAAATTGGTAGACACGCTATCTTGAGGGGGTAGTGGCGAAAGCTGTGCGAGTTCGAGTCTCGCCGTCGGCACCAGGCAACCCCGCATAGACGGGGGCAATAGAGCGTCGAGCGTTTCGGGTCTTTGCGGGCCGGTTCGCATCGTCGTACAGGGATGGGATCGATCGTCGTGCTGCACGAAAACTACCTGCCGGTACTATTGTTCATTCTTGTGGGCATTGGTGTCGGCATCGGTCCAATGCTGCTGGGCCGCTTGCTCGGTCCTTCCCGGCCCGACGCGGCAAAACTGTCCCCTTACGAGTGCGGCTTCGAGGCCTTCGAAGACGCGCGCATGCAGTTCGACGTGCGCTACTACCTCGTCGCCATTCTCTTCATCCTGTTCGATCTCGAAATCGCCTTTCTCTTTCCCTGGGCGGTGTCGCTTGGCACGATCGGGTTTGTCGGTTTTCTCGCCATGATGGTTTTTCTCGGCATCCTGGTCGTGGGCTTCATCTACGAATGGAAGAAGGGCGCCCTCGACTGGGAGTGATCCCCGGGGTCTTGCAAAGGTCGGAGTGACGTGCGATGAGCATCGAAGGGGTTCTGAACCAAGGCTTTGTCACCACGCAGGTGGACAAGCTTGTCAATTGGACCCGCACCGGATCGCTCTGGCCCATGACCTTCGGGCTGGCCTGTTGCGCGGTCGAAATGATGCATGCCGGGGCCTCGCGCTACGACCTTGACCGGTTCGGTGTGGTGTTTCGGCCCAGCCCCCGACAGTCCGACGTCATGATCGTGGCCGGCACCCTCTGCAACAAAATGGCCCCGGCGCTTCGCAAGGTCTATGACCAGATGGCGGAGCCGCGTTGGGTCATCTCGATGGGGTCCTGTGCCAACGGCGGGGGCTACTACCACTATTCCTATTCAGTGGTCAGGGGTTGCGATCGCATCGTGCCGGTCGATGTGTACGTCCCGGGGTGCCCGCCTACGGCCGAGGCCCTCATGTACGGCATCATTCAGCTGCAGCGCAAGATCAGGCGCACCTACACCATTGCCCGCTGAGCCCGCGCCATGACCCGACTTGAAACACTCAAGGCCCGCCTGCTCGAGGTGATGGGGCATCGGACCGTCTCGCTCGACGAGCGACTGGGTGAACTCACGCTCGTGGTCGCGGCGTCGCATTACCTCGAAGCGGCCCGGTTGCTGCGAGACGACGCCGGGCTGGGGTTTGATACGCTCATCGACCTCTGTGGCCTCGACTATTCCGCGTATGGCAACGGCGCTTACCAGGGCGCCCGGTTCGCATCGGTCGTACACCTTCTGTCGGTCGAGCACAATTGGCGCCTGCGCCTGCGCGTGTTCTGTCCCGATGACGATTTCCCGTTGGTGGCGTCGTTGATCGAGGTCTGGCCGGCGGTGGGCTGGTTCGAGCGCGAAGCCTTCGACCTGTTTGGCATCGTCTTCGAAGGTCACCCCGATCTGCGTCGTCTGCTTACCGATTACGGCTTCGTCGGGCACCCCTTCCGCAAAGATTTCCCCATTTCCGGTCATGTCGAGATGCGCTACGACCCCGAGCAGCGCCGGGTGATCTATCAGCCCGTCTCGATCGAGCCGCGCGAAATCACGCCTCGCATCATTCGTGAAGACGGTTACGGGCAGGGGCGCTGAGGCACGGCATATGGCTGAAATTCGCAACTACACGCTCAACTTCGGTCCGCAGCACCCTGCGGCTCACGGGGTGCTCCGCCTGGTGCTCGAACTTGACGGCGAGGTGGTTCAGCGCGCCGACCCGCATATCGGATTACTCCACCGCGCCACCGAAAAGCTCGCCGAGACGCGCACCTTCATTCAGAGCGTGCCGTACATGGATCGGCTCGACTACGTGTCGATGATGTGCAACGAGCACGCCTATGTCATGGCGATCGAAAAGCTGCTGGGCGTCGAGGTGCCGCTGCGGGCGCAGTACATCCGCGTCATGTTCGACGAAATCACCCGCGTGCTCAACCACCTGCTCTGGATTGGCGCGCACGGTCTCGACGTCGGCGCCATGGCGGTCTTTCTCTATGCGTTTCGCGAGCGCGAAGACCTCATGGACTGCTATGAGGCGGTGTCGGGGGCTCGCATGCACGCGGCTTACTACCGCCCGGGCGGTGTCTATCGCGACTTGCCCGATGTCATGCCCAAGCATGTGGCCTCCAAAATCCGCAACGAAGCGGCGGTGCGTGCGCTCAATCGTAACCGCGAGGGCTCGCTGCTCGATTTCATCGAAGACTTCACCAATCGTTTCCCCGGCTATGTCGACGAGTACGAAACCTTGCTCACCGACAACCGCATCTGGAAGCAACGCCTGGTCGGTGTGGGCGTGGTCGACCCCGATCGTGCCAAGGCGCTGGGCTTTACGGGGCCCATGCTTCGTGGCTCGGGTGTCGAATGGGATCTGCGCAAGAAGCAGCCTTACGAGGTCTACGACCTGCTCGACTTTGACGTGCCGGTTGGCCGCAACGGCGACTGCTACGACCGGTATCTCGTGCGGGTCGAAGAAATGCGCCAGAGTAACCGCATCATCCGTCAGTGCGTCGAATGGTTGCGCAACCACCCCGGCCCGGTCATGTCCGACAGCCACAAGGTGGCGCCGCCCTCGCGCGTCGACATGAAGTCCAACATGGAAGAGCTGATCCATCATTTCAAGCTCTTCACCGAGGGCTTCCATGTGCCTGAGGGCGAGGCCTACGCCGGCATCGAACACCCCAAGGGCGAATTCGGGATCTACCTGGTGGCCGATGGG
>CAIVPX010000188.1 GCA_903907905.1 uncultured bacterium
CTCGGGCACCGACACATTGCGTGCGGTTGAGGCGATTCGCGCGACCATGTTCGCCGACACCTACAACGCCGCCGGCTTCAGCGGCAGCAGCACCAACGCGGGAAGCCTCGGCGCCTTCAACGCCATTGAAGCGCTTGGAGGCGACGACACCATCACCGGCAATGGCGCTACGCGCGTCATGTACGAGTTCTCGATGTTGCCGGTGTATGTCGACCTCGCCGACGGCTATGCGGATGCCTTGAGCGGCGCCGACAAACTCTCGGACGAATACCTCACCCTGGGCCGCGACACGCTCTCGGGTGTGTACTCGGTGCGCGGTTCGGTTTTTGGCGACATGTTGGTCGGTGGCGGACAGGGCCGTACGGATGACCCGATTCGCTGGGAAGAATTTGAAGGCGGTGATGGCGACGACCTGATCGATGGCCGCGGGGGCTACGATGTCGCCACCTACGCCAATGATCCCGCCAGGATCTGGGTGGACATGAGTCGCGCCTCTGATCAGGTGGAAGACGGCTATGGCCGGCACGATACGCTCCGGGGTATTGAGCAGGTCAGTGGCACGAAATATGACGACATTCTCATCGGTCGTGACGACCACACCGGGCTGTTCAATGCCCAGGAAAGTTTTGAAGGGCGGGAGGGCTCCGACTACATCGCCGGCCGGGGCGGCTACAACGAGGTGCTCTACGTGAGCGATCCGAGTGGGGTGACCGCCATCCTTGATTCGGGCACGGTCCAGCTCGAGGTGCACAACGAGCAGGGCGAATTCCTCCAGGCTAGCGGCTACGCCCTGGATGGCTGGGGCGACAAGGACTATTTGGCCGACATCGGTGGCGTGGAAGGCTCTGCGTTTGCTGACAAGATCGTCGGCGACGCGAAGGACAATCGCCTCGACGGCCGCGCGGGCAATGACACCTTGGAAGGCGGGCTCGGGAGCGACTGGGCCGAGTACAACAATGCGCCCGCCGCGATCGTCGTCGACCTGTCAGCCGGGAGCGCCTCGGATGGCTATGGCTCAACGGACACCCTCATCAGCCTTGAGAACGTGCAGGGCTCCGGTTACGCCGACCAGCTTACGGGGACCAGCGCGGCCAACGTGTTCGAGGGAATGGGTGGCAACGACACCCTCCGGGGCGGCGGCGGAGTGGATGTGGCGCTCTATCGTGGCCTGCAAAGCGACTATTCAATTTCTAAGCTCGCCGATGGTTCATGGCGAATTCAGGACAAGCGCAGCGCGTCCATCTTCGACGATACAACCGGCGCGTGGACCTGGGTGGACGGCACCGACACCCTCTTCGACATCGAGACCGCCCGATTCGCCGACGGCGGCGAACTGCAGCTCGATCCGCCGCCGACACAGGGCGGTGGGTCACTGCACGGCATCGCCTACCATTGGAAGAGCCATGCGCTGCTCCAGGATGTGACGGTCAATATCGCGGGGCTGGGCACGACTCAGCCCGCCGGCAATCGTCTGATGTCCCTGCGTGATACCCGGACCGACGCTCAAGGCGATCTGCTGGTCGATCTGTGGGTGGATTCTGCCGCGTCGGTCAGCAACTTCGACGTCGACCTGAGCTTCGATCCCTCGCGCACCCTTGCCTTCACCTGGGATGCAGCGGCGATCCCGGCGCAGCAGTGGTCCAAGCAGGACAACCTCGACTCGGCCAAGGGCGAACTGAACCTCATCGCCGCAGGGCTGACCGAGCGCCCGGGAAGCTTCCGGGTCGGCACGATCGAACTCGCGGCCTCCACGGCCGCCTCGGGTTTCCTGAAGCTGACGGTGGCTGACGGCAAGGTCAACAACAGCCTGGTGTCGCCTTTCGGGGTGAGCTTCGGTCAGGACCTGACCGGGTCCGACGGCCAGTGGGCCTTCGATGGCATCGACTTCGACGCCTA
>CAIVPX010000189.1 GCA_903907905.1 uncultured bacterium
CTCCGCAAACACTCGATGGCGCCGAGCAGAGTTCTGGCTCTGATCTCAGCGGTGCTGCGTTTGGGAAACGCTGGCGGTAACGCAGACAGGACCCACTGCTCAAGAGGGATCGTTTCAAAACACCCCTTGAGCAAGACATCGTGAGAGTGATAGTGGGCGTTGACGAAACCCGGGATGACGAGCTTGTCGCGCCCATCGACCTGTTCAACGCACGCGCCCGCTGGTAACTCGGGAATCAGCCGACCAGCCCGAAGATCATTCGCAATGCCCTTGCGAATTGCCGCAATGCGACTGCCAACCACCAGCAGATCCGACTCGGGCGGAAGGTGAACGTCTCCGTCCAGAGAAAATATTCGGGCACCGGCAATCAGTACCGCAGAAACATCTGAAGAGGCAGTCAAGTCCGACACTCCTGGTCACTTGACGACGTAGAGCTTCTGTTCAACGTCGGTCAGGATTTCATAGCCATTCTCAGTGATGAGTACGGTCTCACTCAGCCCCACACCGTACTCCTTGTACTCGAACACGGCTGGCAGGAAGTGGAACACCATGCCGGGCTGAAGCGGGCGCTTTTCTCCGCCGCGCAACATCATGGTGCGCGCCTCACTCCAGTCGGGTGGGAAAGCGATTCCGATCGAGTAGCCAGCCTTGTGCCGGAATTTGTCACCGTAGCCTGCATCGGCGATGACCTTGCGTGCCGCGTGGTCGACCGCTTCCGCGGGGTTGCCCGGTTTCATCTGGGCAAGCCCCGCATCGACGGAGCGCCGACAGAGGTCGGTGAGGTCCAAAAACAGCTTTGGAGGCGTGCCGACATAGCCGATTCGCAGCGTTGCGGCGTGGTAGCGCTTGATACTCGCGCCCACCTCAAAGTACACCGCATCACCTTCCTTGACCGGGTTGCCCTCGGCCATCGAATGCGCCATCGTGTGCCTGACCCCGGAATTGATCAGCGGCGGCAGGCCAGGATACTCGCTACCCATTCGAAACAGACCACTGTAGGACGCAGCCATCAGGTCGTCTTCGGTAATGCCCGCACGCAGCGCGCCGAATGCCGAGCGCATCCCTTCCGAGGCCGCCTTGCCAGCTTTACGGCTGTAGTTCTGCTCAGCGGGTGATTTGATCAGCCGCATGCTCTCGACAATCAGGGAACTGTCCACCCAGCGCACATTCGGAAGCCGCGCCTGAAGTTTTTCAAAGTCGTCGATCGTGAGATACCACGCGCTCTTGTCAATACCGATCGTGCCGCGATCCCATCCTCTTTCCTTGATGATTCGCGTGCACGCATCGATGTAAGCCTCGGTATCCTGGTGCAATTCCAGATCGTCGATCCACGCACTACCTTGAAGGGAGCTCTTCTCAATGAAGCGCCCGAAGTGTGTGGGGTCACCGGCGGGCTGCACGAACAAGGCCATGAATGAGTAAAAACCAATCGTCCTGTAGCCGGTCAGGTAGTAAATATTTTCAAGGTGCGTCACCATCAGGACGTCGACGCCGCGAGCGGTAATTTCTTTCTGAACGCGCGCCAGGCGGGAGCGGTACTCTTCAACGGTAAAAGGCAGATCATGGGGCGTTGCCATCAGATATCTCCTTGGAATTGAAGCGCCTGGCTACCTCAGTACCCAAGCCAGCGTGGCAGGGCAAGCGATAGCGATGGCACGTAGGTGATCAGCATCAGTACCAGTACTTGCAGTAGCAATTGCGGCCAGATCGCCCGAACCAGATTCTCTATCCGGATTCCACCCACTTGCGCAGCAAGGTAGAGAGCCACCCCCACCGGGGGCGTCGCCATGCCGATGGTCAGATTAAGACACATGACGATGCCAAATAGCGCCGGATCAACACCCGCCTGGATGACAGCCGGGAGCAAGACCGGTGTGAGAATGATGATCGCGGCGGTCGTGTCCATCAGGCAACCCACCACCAGCAGCAAGAGGTTGACGAGTAGCATCACCCAAACCGGATCGCTGGCTATGGACATCAATTGCTTGACGATCATTTGGGGAACCGCTTCAGCGGCCAGCAAGTCCGAGAAAATTCTTGCGGCACCAACGATCAGCATGATGAAACTGGTGGTGATGCCTGTGGATAGCAGGCACTCGTACAGATCTCGGAAAGTCAGACGACGAAACACAAACGCGCCGACCACCCCCGCATAAAGAACCGCAATCGCGGCCGACTCGGTGGGTGTCATGACTCCAGCGAAAATTCCGCCCAATATGATGAACGGCATCAACAGCGCAAGCGTCGCGTAACGCGCTGACCGAACAACCCTCATGACGGAAAACTGCTGAGTGGGTTTACTCCCCTCCCTCAGCGCCCGGAAATAGACATAACCCATCAGGCTCCCAGCCATCAATAGCCCTGGCACGACACCGGCGAGAAAGAGTTGCCCGACAGAGGCGCCAGCCGCAACCGCGTAGATCACCATCGTGATGCTGGGAGGAATGATGGGACCCAGCAAAGAGGCGCTGCAGACAAGTGCGGTTGAATAGTTCCGATCGTAACCCTGTTTGACCATGGCGGGGATCATGATCTTGCCGATGGCGGCCACCTGCGCCAATGCCGAACCGGTATCGAGCGAGAGCAAGGTGTTGGACACCACCGTGGCATGACCGACTCCGCCACGTATATGGCCCACTACCGAGTTGGCAAAATCAACCAGCCGCTCAGCGATGCCGCCGCGGTTCATCATTTCCCCGGCCAGGATGAAAAACGGCACCGCCATGAGCGGGAAGGAATCCATGCCGTTGAACATGCTGCTCGGCACGATCAGAAGCGGAGAACTACTGCCGATCACGAACGTTGCCGCGACCGCCGCAAGGCCAATACTGAAGACGATGGGCACCCCCATCAGCATCAGCAGGAGCATCAAACCAAATAGCGTAAAGCCGACCATGTTTGCTCCTATCAGACCTGGTATTCGGTCGACCCGCTCTGGACGCGGGCCCAGGGACAGCACATCACGATCAGCATGTGATAGATCATCAGCGCCGAACCGATGGGGATTGCCGAGTAGGGAACCTGCATCGATATGCCCAGCGCGATGGTGGATTGCATCGACACCCGGGAGGTGAGTTCTGCCCCCAGGCCGACACAGATTCCTAAAAAGATCAGAACAAGAATGCGCCCGACCAGTAGGAGAAGCGCACTGGCGCGGGCCGGGAGCACTCCGACGAAAAAGTCGACTGCAATATGCGCGCCTTTTCGGATGGCAAGGCCACCGCCCAGCCAGGACAGCCAGATCATCGAGTATCGGGCAAACTCTTCGACCCACGGCAGGCCGTCATTCAGAACATATCGAAAAAAAACGCCGGCGACGACGACCGCCGTCATTTGAAGGGTCAGGCAGGCGACAACCCAGGAGGTCACTCGAACGATGCCGGTATCAATTGCCTTGATATGACTCACGCTTGCCTCGGGAGCAGAGCGATCGACCGGGAGGGCAGAACGGCCGCATCCCAGCGATCAAAGAGCTTTGAAAGCCGGTGGGGCCTGAGCCCCACCGAACACACGCGAACATCAGAACTTGGTGAGCTTCTGCTCGCTTGCGGCGACGGCTTGGATCGCAGCGTCCACCCACTCGTTACCGATTTCCTTGCGGACCAAGGCCTCAGCCGGCGGGCGACCGAGCTTTCGGAACTGGTCAAACTCGGCCGCAGTCGGCGTGTAAACCTGAATGCCCTGCTTCTTCAGGTTTTCAATTGCGACGCGCTCGAGCAGGAACGCCTGTGACCGGCCAATCGTGGTGGCGAGGTTGGCGCTACTGACCACCAACTGACGCTGCTCGGGCGTGAGGCTCTGGAAGAAGCGCTCGTTGACCATTGCGGTGTGAACACTGTAGAGGTGCTTGTTCAGCGTGAGATGTTTCTGCTGCTCGTAAAACTTCATGCTGAAAAACAGCCCGGGCGGGTTCTCCATCCCATCGACAAGCTTCTGCTGCAGGGCCGTGTAAACCTCAGTCCAGGACACCGGAACGGGACTCGCACCCAGACCGCGCACCATCGCCATGTGGACCGCGTTTTCGCCTGTCCGGATTTTCATGCCCTTGAGGTCATCAGGCGTCTTGACCTGAACCTTGCTGTTGAACACGCTGCGGAATCCGCTTTCGATGTGGCCGAGGATTCGCACGCCCGTGGCTTTCTGGAACTCTGCGTCATAGCGCTGACCGAACGGCCCATCGAGGACGTCCCATGCCACTTGCGACGAGCTGAACAGGAAGGGCATTCCCAGAACCAACGCAGGCTTGAAAAAGAAGGGCTGCGTGATTTCGGATACCAGAAGCAGCTGATTGATACCGTTCTGGACCCTCTCGAGCTGTTGGCGCTCGTTTCCGGCCGCGTTATTACCGAGAATCCGCACCTCGATGCGGCCACCCGAGCCGCTTTCGACCGCCTCTTTGAACACCAGCGCCCAGGCGTGTTGCCCCGAGTCGAGCGCCTCGGGCATCCCGTGGCTCAAACGGATGACAGTTGCCTGTTGGGCTGATGCGACGCCCATACAGACTGCCCCCGTGATAAAAACGGCTGCGATACGACTGAACACTGACTTCATTGGATATCCCCTTTCGCCAATCAGCACTTGATGGACACAAAAACGCCGGGTTGGGCTCTGACAGCACACGCGACGAACAGCGTCTGACGCGCCTACACCATCAGGCAACCTGATCTTGACGCACGCTCAAGCTTGTACGGATGAGTTATGACGATACTGGCACTCGCCCGGAGCAACGTCAACGATCTTTTTTTTGGATTGCTTCATCCCGCTGGCTCTGCCCGATGAGGCCCGGGTCAGCGCGCAACCGTAAATAAAGCACTCGTCTCGACATGATTGCGGCCACCGCAGAAAGCGGGTCTCAATGCCCGCTGACCGGGTTGGACATCCCCCTGCCGTTCAACTATTGTCGTCGCCCGGAATCTATCGCCCGCGCCTCAACAAACCAGCGGAATGTTTATCGTCCACCATGGGATTGCCCGATGAAAGCAGCTGTCATTGAACGCCAGGGAGGTCTGGAAGACTTGGTGTACCGCGATTGGCCCACGCCAGAGCCCAGGGCGGGGGAGGTATTGGTCAAGATAGGGGGCTGCGGGCTCAACCACCTCGACATCTTTGTTCGTCGCGGCATGCCCGGCTTCCCCGTGCCCATGCCTTTCATCTCGGGCGGCGACATGGCCGGCGAAATCGTCGGTCTGGGCACGGACGTGAGCGACTGGGCTGTCGGCGACCGGGTCGCTCTGCATCCCGTCACTCACGAAGGCATGATGGGAGAGGAAACTCCGGGCGGGATGGCGGAATACGTCCGTGTACCGACCGAGAATTTGATTCGACTGGCACCGCATATCGATTTCGTGACCGCTGCTGCGGTGCCGATCGCCTACGGCACCGCCCTCAGGATGCTCTTTGAGATCGGACAGGTGAAATCGGGCGAGTCGGTGCTGATCCTGGGTGCAAGCGGCGGTGTCGGGATCGCCTGTTTGCAGCTCTGCAAGATGGTCGGTGCGACCGTGATTGCCGCAGCGGGTAGTGACGACAAGTGCCGGCGCCTGGCTGAATTGGGTGCAGATCACACCATCAACTACAACGCTGAAGACTTCAGCAAGGCCGCCTGGAAGCTTTCCGGAAAACAGGGCGTCGATGTAGTGATCAACTACACCGGCGGAGATACCTGGGTTCCCTCTTTGCGATGTATGAAGCCGAGAGGAAAGTTGCTGACCTGTGGGGCCACGGCCGGCTACAGCACCGAGAACGACATGCGTTTCATCTGGGTGCGCGAGCTTCAGCTTCTGGGCTCAAACGGCTACTCCAAGGAGAACATCGCGACTGCCCTGCGGTATGTGGCAGAGGGCCGGTTCAAACCCGTCATCAGCCATGTTCTGCCGCTTTCTGAGGCACGCGAGGCAGAGCGCTTGCTCGAGTCCCGCGATTTTATCGGCAAGATTGTCCTGGTGCCCTAGTCGTCGGGTCACCTTCTGGCTGGCTGGCGAGAGGCAGGCACCAACGCCCGCGCGAGTCAATCGGAGTAGCAGCCGTGGCGCTTCAACTCCGCTTATTGCGCGCCGGGCTCGACAAGCTTCAGCGCTTCACGAATGAGCGCCTTGTCTGGCTTACCGGCTGAACCAAGCGGAATGGAGTCGACCACCAACACCCGTCGCGGATGAGCGTACGCGGGGCCATGACTGAGCGAATACGCTTTCAAGACCTCGCCGTCGGTGATCGCCCCGGGTCGCAGCACCACCATGGCTGCCGGCACCAATCCCTTCACGCTGTGGGCAACCGGGACGACGCAGGCGTCGGTCACGTCAGGATGGCCGAGCAGAACGCTTTCCACCTCGCGGGGATAGATGTTTTCTCCGCCGCAGCTGAACATGTCATCGACGCGCCCCCGAAAATAAAAAAAGCCTTCGCGATCGACTCGAAACAGATCACCGGTTCGCAACCACCCATCGACGATTCGCTCGCGAGTGAGCGCCGGAAGGTTGTGATAGCCGTCTGTGACGCAGGGGCTGCGGGTCCAGAGTTCGCCCTCCTCCGCCCCCTGGGTACCATCGACCGCGACGAGCTTGACCTCATACCCGTCAGCGATGACCCCGGCGCTACCCGGCGGCGTGACTCGACCGCCCACCGGGCCCCTGAGAGGCCCGCCCCCCTCGGTCAGACCATAGCTCTCCTTGACCTTGGCTTGGGGAAAAATGCGGTTGAGGTTTCGAACCAGTTCGGTGGGTACCACCGCAGAACCGATAACAAGCAACTTGAGCGCACTGAAGTCGAGCCGAGAGATCAATTCCTGATGCTGAAGAATCATCGAAAAGATGGCCGGAACGCCGCCGCAGTAGGTTGCGCGCTCGCTTGCAAGCGTTTGCAAAAACTCTTTGGGCTCATACCGGGGCATGAGAACCGTCCGAGCGCCAGCAAACAGGTTGGGCTTGACGGTGCCGCGCATCGCGTTCTTGTGAAACAGCGGGACGCAAACCAAGCCCACCTCGTCGGCACTGGTTGGCCACTTCTCTTCGGTTGAGCGGATGCTCCAGAGCATGCCCTCATGGCGCAAGCGCACCCCCTTCGGCTTTCCGGTTGAACCCGCCGTGTAAGGTTGGAAGGCAATCCCGTCGGGAGACAAGCGAGGGGTGAAAACAGGCGCAGGCCCCTGAAAAATGCCATCATAAGGCTGCCAATTGGCGAGACCGCTCTCCCCACTCGCAAGCGGGGTTTGGGCAGGCAAAATCACCCTGTAGCGCAAGCCCAACCGGTCTGCGACGACGGCACCAAGCGGGCACGCTTCGATGTCGAGGATCACGCCGCTCGCCCCCGAATCGCGAAGCATGAACTCGAGGTTTGCCTCGGCTTGCCTGGGGTTGAGCGGCACGCTCACCAGACCCGCGCGCATCAAACCGAAGAACGACTCGATGTACTCGCAGCGATTGCCCACCAGAAGCGCGATACGCTCGCCGGGCTTCGCCCCTTGCGCCTGGAAAAACGCGGCGACGCAATTGGCTCTTCGGTCAAGCTCGGCAAAGCTGAACTCGCGGCGCTGTGCCCCCCACAAATCCACCACCGCAACGCGACCAGGGACGCGTTGCGCCGTATCGGAGAAGAAATAACCCAGGTTGTCCGTACAGGAATCAGGCACTTTGCAAATCCTCCAGGAACCCAGGCAAGGCCCGCATGAGTACCTTGGTTGTCCAGAGCCGCGGCGTCAGCGGCGCATTGCCGCCAAGGCGCTGGCAAATTTTTCAAGCCCGAGCTCGAGCCGGGCGATGTCAGTGGCAAAACACCAGCGTATGAAACCCTCACCTTCATCGCCAAAGGCACTGCCCGGGGCAAGGCCAACGCCCGCCTCCACGACCAGTCGCTTGCAGAACTCGAGGGTATCGGCGATCCCCGATACCCTGAAAAACGCATACATCGCGCCTTGCGGAGACGCCACCTCCACACCATCCAGCGCGGCAAGACGAGGAATCAGAAAATCGCGTGAGGCGCGAAGCCTTGAGAGCGAACGCTCGATGACGTGATCGCCCTGCGTGATGGCAACAAGGCCAGCCCGCTGAACGAATCCGGGAGCGCACGAGGTGTTGTACTCGACGAGCGTGCCGAGGTCGTTGACGAGGGCCGCTGGTGCGCAAATCCAGCCGAGCCGCCATCCTGTCATCAGCCAGGACTTGGAAAAAGTATTGGCGGAGACGACGCGATCATCCGGGCCTGCGAGATCAAGAAAGGAGGGTGCGGCCGGGCTGGCACCCTGCCCCGCCTCTGCAAAATAAAGTCTCTCGTACGCGTCGTCTGAGAGGATCCAGATTCCGTGTTTTCGGCAGTGCTCGAGAATGACCGCCTGCGATGCGCGATCGATCGTCCAGCCGGTGGGGTTACCCGGCGAGTTGATGATCAATAGCCGCGTGGAGGGGGTGAGCGCACTGATCAGGCGATCAAGGTTGAGCGCCCAGCCCGCTGCAGTGAAATCAAGCGGCACGGTCACCGACTCGCCACCCATGATTCGCGGAATCTCGACGAGATTGGGCCAGACAGGGGTCACGATCACCACCCGGTCGGCAGGGCCCACCAGCGCTTGCGTCACCAGCATCAGTGCAGACATGCCCGAGTTGGTAACGACAATCTGGTCGGGTCGTGTTGGCCGATGCAGCCGCGAAAGATAACTGGCTATGGCTTCGCGCAGCGGAGGGATACCGAGATTTTGCGTGTAGAAGGTATCGCCCGTCTCCAGCGCTGCCATGCCGGCCTGTCGGATGAACTCGGGTGTGGTTTCATCCGATTCCCCAAACCAGAATGGCAGAACATCTTTCCGTCCCATCCCGACGTTGGCCACCTGGCGAATCTTGGAACTGCGCAGGCTCGCGACGGTTGCGCGTGCAGACAAGGTCATGAAGGGACCTCAAGAGTGATCTAGATCCTCCCATCATAGCGCAGGGGTCCGAGCAGATTCGCGCTGCTGTTCCGCGAAGCGATCTCGGCTACCGGAGCACTTCCTGCAGGAACCCCAGGTAGGCCGCGGCGCCGTGTTCGAGTTCTGACACCAGTATGAACTCGTCATCGGAGTGAAACTGCTCCATGCGCCCCGGACCAAACATGGTGGCCTCGCATCCTTTCTGCTGCAAGAAGCCCGCATCCAGCGCGCTATGGCTATAGAAGACGCCGGGGGCTGGCAGGCCAGCACGCGTGTGGCCTGCCCGAATGGCTTTTGCAAGCGGACCATCTGCGGCAATTTCACACGGGTACATGAAGGGCCCCTGCTTGACCTCGACTCGCCAGGGTGAAGGCAGTCCCACGCAGGCGGCTATCGCCCTCAGTGCGCTATCCGGGTCTTCGCCTGGCAAGAGACGCCTGTCCAGGGTCAGCGTTGCGACGTCCTGAACCGTGTGCGTGGCATCAGGGCCGGTGACGACACGCGTGGGGGTGAGCGTGACCCGCCCAAGCCCGGGATGTTCGCGCTCGGGCAGCGCCAGCGAACGCAACTGGTCGAGCACCTGGCGCAGCCCCTCGATCGCATTGATCCCATCCCAGGGCGTGCTGCTGTGGCTTGCCTTGCCGTGCACGACTACGTCCACATCGATACGCCCTTTGTTACCCAACGCGAGTCGATTGTTGGTGCCGAGCGCGACCAGCCCGAATTGGGGGAGCGAGGTGATGTCCTCGAGCGCCGCACGCGCGGCGTCATGCCGGCCGGTTTCGCCGGCACTGCTCAACACGAATACCAGGTGACCGTCGAACCCGCGCTGACCTGCGAGGAGGGTCTCCATGGCCACCAGTGCCGCAGCCAATGCCGCCTTTTGCTCGGAGATGCCGCGGCCTCGGATCGCCGGGCCCTGCGGTGTTTCAATGATTCGCGCATTCCACGGGTCGGTCATCCGGGACTGAGGATGCGTCATGGCGTAGGTCATGAGCAGCACGGAGCGGGAAGAACCCGGCCGCCCCACCTCGGCAATGAGATTGCCCATGGCGTCTCGCCTGGTCTTCAACCCGAGCCGCTCAACCATCGGCGCAACGCACTCGCCTATAAAGCTCTGCACCCGGGGCTCGGACTCCATTCGGTCGGTCTGGGGGCTGGGAAACCGTACGAGTTCCGATACGAGATTGATCAGGGATTGGCTGTTCATCGCTGGGTCCGCTTTGCTCGAGAGAATTCACTATAGCGAAAGACGGACACTTCCGCGCTGCCCCTGACCGCCCTCTGACATCTGGCGGGATCGGGGCTCGCACGCTCGGCCTTGAATCCGAAAAAACGGTGTCGATCTGCTCGCGTCGGGCCTGCCGAAGGATGGCTCGCGCAGCAAGCTTAAAATGACCCTCAATGTTTAGCCATCGCGTCCACCGCAAACGATATGACTCCCCTGCACACCCGTTTCACACACGCCTTCTGCCTTGACACCCCCATCGCACTGGCGCCGATGGCACTTGCCAGCGGCGGCGCTCTGGCAGCGGCCTGCGCTCGCGCGGGCGCGCTGGGTCTGGTTGGCGGTGGCTATGGCGAACTGCCGTGGACCCAGCGCGAATACCAGTTGGCGCTGGATTCAGTCGCGCTCGAGGCCCGCAAAAGACTGGGGCTGGGCTTCATCACCTGGAAACTCGATGAAGACCCAAGTGCCCTGGAATGGTCCCTGAACCTGCCTGCTGATCAACGCCCGATTGCGGTGATGCTGTCATTTGGCGACCCACGCCCCTACGCGCCTCGAATTGCTCGCAGCGGGGCCAGGTTGATGTGTCAGGTTCAGCGACTGACTCAACTCGACCACGCACTGGAGGCTGGCGCGCAGGTCATCGTCGCGCAGGGCACCGAGGCCGGCGGGCATGGTGCCACCGCTCTGGAGGGCCGCGCCACCTTTACTCTGGTGCCTGAAATCGCCGACTACCTCGCGCGCCACGCCCCCCAAACGCTGTTACTTGCGGCGGGCGGCGTCGCCGATGGGCGGGGTCTGGCGGCCGCCCTATCGCTCGGCGCAGACGGCGCACTCGTCGGTTCGCGCTTGTGGGCCAGCACCGAGAGCCTGGCGGCGCCCGGTGCCGTGGCAGCCGCCCTGGCCGCCAGGGGTGACGACACCGCTCGCAGTGCGGTCTTCGATATCTTGCGCCGCAAGAATTGGCCGCCGCCCTACGACTTTCGCGCGCTGCGCAACGGCTTGCACCGGCAGTGGGAGCACCGCATCGACGATCTGCGCAGCCACCCTCAAGACGCGCGCGCCGATTACGAAGCGGGTGTAGCGACGGGCGATTTCAGCCGCGCGCACGTCACCGTCGGCGAAGCGGTTGGCTTGGTGTCGGATGCCCCTGGAGCACACGAGGTCATCGAGCGCATGACGCTTGACGCACGCGCCAGGCTTCTCAAAATGTCGGCATTGCTGGGTTCTTGATTGGCGCGACTTGATGATCATCGCGCCAGCGCGTATGGCCGGTCAACTGGCCAAGCGTCCACCCGCGCAAGAAGCGCAGCCTGAAAACCGGAGCTCGATTCGTCATGCGCAAGCTATTCATCGGAAATAAAAACTATTCCTCATGGTCCATGCGCGCCTGGGTGTTGATGCGGCAATCGGGCATTGAATTCGAGGAGGTCATGCTTCGCTTTGATGGTTTCTCCGCCGACTCGCAGTTCAAGAAGCGCCTGGCTGAAGTCAGCCCGGCCGGTCAGGTGCCCGTGCTGGTCGATGGATCCCTCACCGTTTGGGACACCCTGTCGATCGCCGAATATCTCGCAGAGCGTTTCCCCGAGCGCACGCTTTGGCCGCAACATCCCGCTCTTCGCGCGCGGGCACGCAGCATCTGCGCGGAGATGCACGGAGGCTTTCGCGCGTTGCGCAGTGCTTGCCCGATGAATATCGAGGCACGCTTGCCTGAATTCGGCGCGCTGGCCCTGCGGGACAACCTCGGTGTGCGGGCAGATTTGGCGCGCATCGTGAACATGTGGTCCGAACTACTGACGGAACACAAAGGGCCCATGTTGTTCGGTCAATTCAGCATTGCCGACGCCTACTATGCCCCCGTCGTGATGCGTTTGCTGACGTATCAACTGCCCGTGCCCCCCGACGTCAGTGCCTACATGGCCAGGGTGACGAGGCTCGAAGCCGTCAGGGCCTGGATCGAGGCGGCCCTTCTCGAGCACGACTTCCTGGACTTTGAGGAGCCTTATCGGCTGCGCCGTTAAAATCGGCGCGCCTAGGCGTCGGGGGCGATCTTTTCCCCGTTTGCATAATGCCCGTGGAAGCGGAACCAGTCTTCGGCGGACAGTGCGTCCGGCAAGACCTGCTTGAACGCCTGCGGTGTGCCGCGCGGACCTTTTTGCACCTCGTAGTACAGAAACATATGGTGCAAATCCTTGAGAAACAGCCTGCGCAGGAAGATCGGCATGGCCAACCGGGCCTTGACCGGCACGCCACTGACCTTGGACAGGGCTGCCGCCACCTGTGACAGGTCGCCCTGCCAGCCGATCACGTCCAGCGTCTTGCCCAGCCAGGTTTGCGGGTCCTTCAATTGAATCGCCGCTGCCCGTCCAATGTCATAGGACCTGATCGTCATGGCAGCCAGGATCGCGGCGACGTCCCCCCGCTTTGAGTAGCGGTTTGGTCTAGAGTCTTCCGGGCATTGTAAGGGCCTTGTCGGCCAGTTGCCTGGCGTAGGCTGCCGGCGGCAGCCCACCCAAGGATCTCTTTGGTCTTTCCTCGTTGTATTCCCGGCGCCAGCGCTCGATTTCCACCCGAGCATGGGTAAGGCTGGTGAACCAGTGCTCGTTTAAGCATTCGTCGCGCAGGCGGCCATTGAACGATTCGACGTAGGCGTTCTGGTTTGGCTTTCCGGGCTGGATCAATTTCAGTTCGACTCCGTTGCGGTGTGCCCAGGTCAGCATGGCCCGGCCGGTGAACTCCCGACCGTTGTCGGTCCTGATCACCTTCGGTCGGCCACGCAGCGAACAGATCCGATCCAGAAGCCTCGTCAGTCTTTCGCCACCGATACTGTGTTCCGGGTCCACCGCTACGGCTTCGTGTGTCGCATCGTCCACGATTGCCAGACACTTGATCGAGCGACCGTCGGCGACTCGGTCGAACACGAAGTCCATTGACCAGACTTCGTTCGGTGCGCAGGGGCGGATCAACGGCTGCCGCTCGCCTACAGGGATCTTCTTGCGCTGCCCGCGCTTCACCTGCAGGCCCTCCAGCGCGTACAGCCGGTCAACCCGCTTGTGATTGACCCGCTCGCCTGCCTGGCGAAGCTTCAGATAAATCATCCCGGCTCCATAGCGACGGTGACGCTGGGCGATCGCCACGATCTTCCCCCGCAGCTCGGCGTTACGATCCACGCGCGGCTCGTAGCGCAATGCACTCGCGCTCATGCCGAGGAATCGGCAGGCA
>CAIVPX010000190.1 GCA_903907905.1 uncultured bacterium
CCTCGCGTGACGCCGGCGCTCGACGAAAGACAGCCACGCGGAGCAAGCGACCTGCCGACAGCCTGCAACAGAGCCTTGACCTGGCACTGCCTCCGGGCGAAGGGGAAGCCGCCAGCGCAGACGGCACACTGGCTCAGCGCCCGGGCTCAGGGGCGCCCCGATGAGCCCGCTGACTCGCGAGGCGGGCGAGACCTTGCTTCGCCACTTTGCCCCCCGCATGGGCGATATCTATGCGCGCGAGCGGAACTACGATCAGGGACCCGCGCGGCATGAGTTCGTCTCCTGCCTGTCTCCCTACGTGCGGCGCCGATTGGTGCTTGAGCAGGATCTGATCGAGGCTGCACTGGCGTCGCATGGACCCAAGCGCGCCGAAAAATTCATCCAGGAGGTGTTCTGGCGCGCCTATTTCAAGGGGTGGCTCGAGCAACGACCAACTGTCTGGCGCGATTACGTGCAAGGTCTGTCCGCCGACCTGGCAGCGCTTGATTCCGACGCGCCGCTTGCCGATCGGGTGGCAGCGGCGGAGTCGGGCCAGACGGGACTCGAATGCTTCGACGAATGGGTGCATGAACTCGTACAGACGGGTTATCTGCATAACCACGCCCGCATGTGGTTCGCCTCGATCTGGATTTTCACGCTGAGTCTGCCGTGGCGGATCGGTGCCGATTTCTTATACCGGCACCTGCTCGACGGAGACCCGGCGAGCAACACCTTGAGTTGGCGCTGGGTGGCGGGGCTGCACACGCGGGGCAAGGCGTATGCCGCAGACGCCAGCAATATTGACCGCTATTCCAGAGGGAGGTTTCGTCCTTCGCCTCACCAACTGGCCCCGGTGACTGCTGGACTCGAACATACCGAGCCTCAGGGCCTGCCCGAGCGGACCGCCCTGCGCATGCCGCGCGCGCCCAACCCCACCTTGGAAAGCGCCGTCCTGATCACCGAGGAGGACTGCCGCCCGGAAGATTTTGCCGCGCAATGCGAGAACGTGAAGGGGGCTGCGACGCTTTCAGCAAGCGGGCTCAGGTCGCCAAGAGTCGTGTCCGGCAAAGTCATGCGTGCAGAAGACGAGGCGCTTGCCGATGCCGCCCTCCGCAGTGGCTTCAACTGCGCGCCGCTCAAAGCCGGCGACCCCGCACCCTTCCTCGGCTGGATCGATCGCCTGGCGGTGAAGCAGTTGCTGACACCCTTTATTCCGCAGGGGCCGCTTCGCGACTGGCTGTCGGCCAACGAGCGGGCGCTTGGCGAGCGGGGCATTACAATCTGCGAATGGCAGCGGCCCTTCGATCGGCTGGTGTGGCCCCATGCCAGTGCGGGATTTTTCAAAGTAAAGGAAAAAATCCCGGTGCTCCTGCGGGCGCTGCGGCAGACCTGACAGGCGGTCACGCCTTGATGGCACGCGAGGATGGTCGATGAACGAAGCGGCGACGCTGGCAAGGTGATCGTGCCGCGCCAGATCTCGGCATGAAACCAAAGGCGTGGGTGGCAAGTTGGCCGCTCGTCATCGGAATGGCGCCGAGAAGGCATAAGCGGCCTCACCGATGCTACCTATCGAACGCTGCTGATGAACACGTGGCACTTGCAAGCCTGCCAGCCGCTTTGAATAATACCCACCTTTGATCGTCACCCCGTCCCGAGGCGAAAACGATCCCCGGGCTCCGTTTGACGAATCGCATCGTTTTCCTGCGTCCCCTGCCTGGTCGCCCCGCACAGGCATGGCGACATCCGCCGGAGTTCGGTTCATGCCAGGTCCCAGCCTCACCATTTCCAGCGCCCAAGTGGGGGCGGTCTCGCAGCAGAACGTGCAGAGGCCGGTCTTTCAGGGGACTCGCACCGAGGCCCGGCAGTTGCTGGTGGATCTCGCCAACACTTTTGTCCGCGACGATCACACCATCGTGTCGGGCAACTTTCGCCTGGCCTTGAATACCGATGGCAGTGCCCGCGTCGAGACCCGGCGCTATTGGCATGCCGCGGCCAACGATCAGGCCAATGCATTCATCAAGTCGCTTGCCCGAACCGCATACGGCGACGACGCAGCCAACGCCCTGACGGCCTACCTGGGCCACTCGGGCAACAAGCTGGGCACGCACAGTCTGGTCAACCTGGTGCAATCCTGGCGTGGCCAGAGCCTGGAGGCGACGGAGCGAGACCAATCCGTCGACCAGGCCGAGGTGAAAGAGGGCGTGCGTCTCAGCGCCCGCCTGCTCAGGGATCACAGTGTGCTGGGTGCTGCTCAGCACGAGCGACAGCCCGCTACCCGGTCTGATGCGCAAGGCGACGCTTCAAACCTGGTCGGCGATCAGCCCCCCGCCCCAATTGCTTCGGCAGAGCCGTCGGAACAAGATGCTTCCGCCCATGATCCGTCCGATCAGAATCTGCTGCGGGGCGGTTCGGCACGCCGCCTCAGCGGCCAGGTGCTTGACCAGGTGCCCCTCGACGCCCGGCCCCTCTCGCCATCTCAAGCACAGACTCAGGTACAAGTTCAGGAAGCAGATCCCCCGCAGGCTCCGGGCCCGATCGCACCGCCCAGCGCCGCCGCTCCGCAGCCCGACGATACCCAGTCGGTGGTCACTCAGCCGCCCCCGGTCCCGGCGCCATCAGGCCCGCCTGTTGACCTCTCCAAGATCCGGCATCCGAACCTTTACGCCAGGCATCAGATCGAGTTCGTGAGCACGCTCGGCTCAGGCAGTTTCGGCGCCGCCTACGAGACCAAGCTCGCCGGCCAACCGGGCTACGTGCTCAAGGAACTGAGCAAGCCCATCGAACTTTCGCTGGCGGTTTTTCTGCGCGACGGCCGGGCGATCCGTCACGACATGCTCCAGGAGTCGATGGCGGTCTACCTGCACAGCGAGAAAAACAGCGCCTGGAGCCAGGACCTCAACGTCACTGCGCCCACGCACTTTCTCATTCGACGCAGCAAAGGGGCGCGGGTTGAGTTGCTCACGCAGCAACAAACGCACGCGTTGCTCAAACAGGCACGCGCCATCGGCCGGACCCTGATCTGCGAGGGTCAGGTGATGAAGAAGGCGCCGGGCGAGAGCCTGGGCGCGTTGATCAAACAGGGCACGCTCACGGTCGACGACCAGATCGCCATCGGGCGGAGCATGCTGCGAACGCTCCGCAAACTGGCCGAGCGCGGGTTCGTGCATCGTGACATCAAGCCTGACAACCTGTTCTACGATCGGCAGACTGGCACGGTCACGTTCATCGATACCGGCATGCTGTACAAGATCCCCAAGCCCACCTCACAGAGCGGTCAGCGGGTAGCCACGCAACTCATGGGTACACCGGTTTATGTCTCGCCCCACGTCCTGTCACCCGGCGCGCGCTACGGCGCCAATGCCGATCTGCATTCAAGCGCCATGACCCTGCTCGAGATCGCTTACCCGTCGGCGATAGCCCTGGCCCAGGACTACCTTTGGAGCACCTCTAAAAACTCGGTCGATGACCCGGCACGTTTTGTCCGGCGCCTGGAGGCGGCGGTGAGGGAGGTGCGCGAGGAAACCTTCGCCCAGTGCCAGTTCCTGTTCGACGCCGCCGAGTCCGTTTTTGATGCGGATGTGCAAGGTACCCTGGATATCAACGGCGTGCGGCGCTTTCGGGAGCGTCTGTACCGAGCGTCTCCCACCTTCAGACATGACGAGATCTGCAAGCCGATGATCGAACAAGCGATTGCTCTGCTCGAGCCCGCGCCCGACCCGGCTACGCCGGACGGGCTTGCTCGCCTGCAGCAGGCGCACGCGCTCGTGGTGGATGTCAACAGCGAACTCGCGCGACGAATTACGGAATCGGACACGCTCATTCAGGACCTTGCCGACCCCCTGACACCCGCTGGCGGCGCTCGCGCCTGGCTGCGTGCGGCATCGGAGTTCCCCGACCTGTGGCGGACCCGTGCAAAGACGGCAAACGTCCTCGATACAGTGTCGAAGTTGCCCGCCTTCGTCGAACAGCCTGCGATGCGCGCCTGACCCGGCCACCCACTCCTGGATTCTCCGAGAGCCTCGCACCATGACCGATACCCCTGCCCCGACGATCTCCTCCCCTTACCTGGGCCTGATCAATGAATTCGCACTGAGCCGAGGGATGGCCGCTGATGCGGTGAGCCTCGCGTTGGGGCTGGAGTTTGAGACCGATGACGGTCTGATCGCGCGCGTGCGTGGCCACCCTCAGGACGGCGATCGGCTCATGCTTGAGGTGGATGTTCAGACCCTGAGCGATGAGTCGATGCAGACCCGAAGCGCCGCCATGCTGGCCCTGCATCAACTCAACCACGCTGCACGCGCCGAGCACGACTGGCTGATCGTGATCGACGACGAGTCGGTGCTGATGATGAGCGTATCGCTCTGGGTGGACCGAACTGATGTGGGCGGGCTTGAGGCGATGCTGGCCGATGGTATTGCGCGGGGGCAGGCGCTGCGCCGCCTGTGGAACGAGATGCTGGACGAGCGTTCGGGCGATGCCGACGCCGACCCGAGCGCCCTGCCCATTCCAGCACCTGGAATGATGCTGCGCGGATAAATTGCCTGGGCCCGGAGCACCCGACAGATTGGCTTGTGATGGCGGGAGCGGTCGGCTCGATGGTGAGGCGGCGTGTGGTGCACGAACGGCGTTGGATCAGCGCCGCGTAAGCGGCCAGCACTTTAGGCCCCGCAGTGCCTCAAACCCCGCAAAGTCTCGATCAGCGTGCAGCAGCGTGTAATCGTGATCGATGCAAAAACTGGCCACCAGCACATCGATGGCGCTGCGCGGGGTCTGCCCTGCCTGGCGCAGTGCCCGATAGTGCTCGGACGCCTGGACGGCCATTGCCTCTCCTCCGGCCGACTCGATGTCGAGCCCCCGAAAAAGCGCCCGAGCCTGACGGTGGTCGCGCTCCAGGCGAAAACCTCTGAGCACTTCGAACAACACCAGATCGGGCACCACCAGTCGGATTTCGCCTGCCTGCAGCAAGCTCGAGAGCTCGCCGGCCGAAGCGCTGTTGCGACCGTTGAAGAAGTCGATCCAGACGCTGGAATCAACGACGACCACGGCGCCCCGCTGCGACAGCGGGCTCGTGCACACGCAGGCCATCGCTGGCCCCCGGCGCAGCGCCCCAGTTGACGCGCTCATCGCCCTCCCAGCTGAGCTTGCCCCGCCACTTGAGGATTTCGCGGTAGTGCGCCTGGCGGGTGAGCAGGCGCAGCCCCGCTTCAACCGCGTCTTTTTTGGTCTTGAAGGGCCCGGCCGCCAAGGCGCTGCTCATGAGCCCATCGTCGATATCGATGTTGGTGCGCATTGTGTATTTTGTTGCTTATTAATGTGTATGACGCATAATTCTTGCACAAACATTTGTCCCTGCGCAACTGTCTGAACAGCAATCGTCAGGGCAGGTTTTCCCGAAGGAAAATGCCCATTCGAACCGGCTCGACGCCCTCCATCGCCGGCCTGCCGTTTCGCAAATTGCTGAAAATTCGCACGCAATTGCCGATCATCGTGCCGGGGGGCTGGGTGATCACCGCGTCCAGCGTCCCGTCGATGAGGTCCTGACGCGTATCGGGTGTGAGGCCGTGTCCGATGAACACCACCTTGCCCGCCCGTCCGGTTTCCCGCAGCGCGCGGGCCACACCTTCAGACGCGCCCCCGATGTTGTAGATACCAACCAGCCCGGGGTACTGCCGCAGCAGCGAGCGCGTTTGCCGATGGTTGTTGTCGATGTCGTCCTGCCCCTCTCGAAGGCCGACGATTCGAAGCTGGGGAAACGACTCTTCCATGATGTGAAGAAAACCCGCCTCGCGCTCCTCATGGCCCCGGTAGCTTCGGCTGCCGGCGATCAGGGCCACCTCGCCTCGACGCGCGCCGATGAATCGGCCCAGCAGCAGCCCCGCCGTTCGTCCAGCCGAGCGATTGTCCATACCCACGTAGGCCACCCGCCTGGACTCGCTGAGATCGGAGATCAGCGTGATGACGGGCTTGCCCCGCTCGTCGAGCTTGCGCACCGCCTCGCGAACTGCCGGATGATCAAGCGCCATGAAGGCCAATGCATCGGCTCGAGCGCCCTGTGTCGCGAGCGCGCGCGCCAGGGCCTGCGGATTGAACCCTTCGACAAAGACGCGGCGGCACCTGACATTGAACGGCGCAAATTCGGCGCCGGCGTAGCGGATGACCTCGCCCAGCATTTGCAGGAAGCGGTTGGTGCCCTGGGGCAGCAGGAAGACGACCTCAAGCGGTCGGGGTCTCAGGGTTTCCTGCAGCACCTCGACCGGGAGGTAATCAAGCTCCGCTGCGGCCTGAATCACCCGACGCTGCGTGGTCGACTTGACCCCGGCGCGCTTGTTGAGCACCCGGTCGACCGTGGCCGTTGAAACGCCAGCCAGGCGAGCGATATCGGGAATGCGCGGCCGATCCATTCACGACTCCATCAAATTCAATCAACGATGCAGTTTGACGAAAGGACCCGGCGCATCTGACCATAGGTCAACGATAAGCCAGGCTCTTCCGACCGGCATCAGATTACTTCAAGGAGACATCATGGCCAGGATTCATTCCAGCGGGCGCCGCCTGTTCCCGATGATGGTCGCACTCGGCTGCGCGCTCACCACGGCTTCGGCCTGGAGCCAGAAAACCGTCGAGTTCAGGTACGGCCACATGAACCCGCCCAACTCGGCGGCCGGCATGCAGGCACAGTGGCTGGCCGATGCCATTGCTCGCGACACCAGCGGCCAGGTCAAGGTCACGGTGTATCCCTCATCGCAACTGGGCAAACTTCAGGAACTGGCGGAAGCGGTCTCCACGGGCACGATCGCGCTCTCGCATAACACCGCGGGCGGTATCGGCTCGCTGCACGAGCCCTTTGGCGCGCTTGACACCCCCTACCTGTACCGTGATCTCGATCACCTCATGAAGGTGACCGACGTCAACAGCCCTGTCATGAAAAAGCTCAATGAGGGGCTGATCAAGGCCGCTGGCGTCCGGGTGCTCTATGCCTACTACTTCGGCACTCGGCAACTCACCGCGAACAAAGCCATCCGGCAACCCGCCGATCTCAGCGGCCAGAAGATCCGGGCCATTCCCTTTCCGATCTACATGAGCACGGTGCAGGGGCTGGGTGCCGTCCCCGTGCCGGTGGACTGGTCCGAGGTGCCCACCGCACTGGCCACCGGCCAGGTCGCCGGCCAGGAGAACCCTGTCAACGTGGTGCTGTCGTCCAAGCTGTATGAAAAGCAATCGCACATGATGCTGACTGGGCACATCGTCAACGCGCAGGTGGTGGTCATCAACGAAAAGGCCTGGCAGGGACTCAGCCCCGCCCAGCGGGAGCAGGTCGCACGGGCCGCAGAGGAAGTCCGTCGAAAGGCCAGCAACATGGTCAAGGGTCAGGAGGACGACGAACTGGCCAAGCTGCGCGAACTGAAGATGACGGTCATCGGTCCGGCCGAGGGCCTGCAGCTTGATGCCTTCAAGGCATCGGTGAGCAAGGTGGTGCAGGAGAAATTCGGCTCACGATTCGGAGACCTTTACCGCGACATCGCCGCGATCCGTTGACGTTCCCGGCGCTGAGGCCCCGTTGCACCGCCTGATCAAACGCCTCACCCAGGCAGCCGAGACGCTGGCTGTCCTGATGCTCATCGCGGTCACGGGCCTCATCAGCGCGCAGATTCTCGCACGTGAGGTCTTCATCGACGGCGCCCCCTGGGCCGACGAACTGGCCCGCTGGTGCGGGCTGGGGCTGATCTTTCTTACCGTGCCGTCATTGCTGCTGCACGGCGCCCACGTCCGCGTCGACATGCTGCTCAATCTATTGCCGGCCCGCGCTCGCCACCGGATGGATATCCTCAATGAAGCGCTGACGGTGGCCTTCTGTGTGCTGTATCTGGTGTCGGGGTGGCTCTTCCTGCAGCGGGCGGGGCGCTTTTCCTCGCCCGCGCTGGGCATCCCAAATCTGATTTATTACCTGCCTGCGGCGCTGGGCATGAGCCTCATGCTGCTCGTTGCCCTGGATCGCCTGGCGCGGGTCCTGCGCGGCCATGCGCCGTCAGAACCCGCCGGGTCTCAATCATCCGGGACACCCAGCCCATGATGAGCATTGCGGCCATTGTGCTCTTTCTGGTGTTCGTGCTGATCGGGCTGCCGATCGCCATGTCGATGGGGCTGGCCGCCGGGATCGTAATCGCCTGGTTCGACATGCCGCTGGCGGTGGTCGCGCAGCGTACCCTCAACTCGCTCGACTCTACGCCGCTCCTGGCGGTGCCGATGTTCATTTTCGCTGCGGCCGTCTTCAACGCAACCGGTATCACCACGCAGCTCTTTGACTTCATCCGAATGCTCGTCGGCCGAATCCGGGGTGGGCTGGGTCACGTCACGGTGCTCACGCACCTGGTGTTTTCGGGTGTGTCAGGCGCCGCGCTGGCTGATATCGGCGCCCTGGGAAAAATTCAGATCGATATGATGCGCGAGCAGGGCTATGACGATGAGTTCTCTGCCGGCATCTGCATGGCGGCCTCCACGCTGGGGCCCATCTTTCCGCCGTCCATCCCGCTGGTGATCTTCGCCATGGCTGCCGAAGTATCGCCCGTCAAAATTCTACTTGCCGGTGTCATTCCCTCGCTGATCATCGCCGCCTTCCTGATGGGGCTGATCGCGTTTCTGGCCCGACGAAAAAATTTGCCGCGCGACACCATCGTAGTCACAGCGGCCGGGCTACTCCGCCAATTCCGGTTCACCTTGCCCGCCCTGCTCGCGCCGGTGGTGCTCATCGGAGGCCTGGTCATCGGATTTTTTGGCTCGACCGAAGCCGCTGCAGTCACGGTGGTGTACGCCATCCTGGTGGGTATCGCCTTTTACAAGAAACTCAGCTGGCGCGACTTCATTGCGGCCGGCCGCGAGACCGTGCAGTCCACCGCCAGCGTCCTGCTGATCGTGGGCTGCGCAGCGCTCTTTGCGTGGGTCCTCACTATTGACCGCGTCCCGACGCGAGCGGCGGAGTTTCTGCTTTCGGTCTCCCGCGACCCGCAGGTGCTGCTGCTCATCGTCAATGTGCTGCTGCTCATCATCGGCATGTTCATGGAATCGCTCGCCGCCATCCTCATCATCGCCCCCATCATCACGCCCGCTCTGGTGCAAGCCGGCGTCGATCCGGTGCATCTGGGTATCGTGGTCGTGCTCAATCTGATGATCGGCCTGCTGACGCCGCCGGTGGGTATGAGCCTCTACATGGTGTCGAGCATCGCCCGCATGCCGCTTGAGCGGGTGATCGTGGGCGCCTGGCCTTTCATTGTCTGCCTGGTGTTGTCGCTGCTGACGGTCACCTACCTGCCGATCGCGTCCACCTGGCTTCCCTCGGTCCTGATGAAATAGGAAAAGCATGAGCAGATTCTTTGGCGAGATCCGACAGGTCGCCTATCTGGTTCCTGATATCGAAGCGGCGATGCACTACTGGTCCAGCGAACTGGGTGTGGGTCCCTGGTTTTACAATCCGCGCGTGCCAATCAAAAACTACTTTTATCGCGGCGAGCGCTACGAGCCGCATAACTCGGTCGCCCTGGCCAATTCCGGCGGGCTTCAAATCGAACTGCTGCAACCGCGCAACGACGTGCCCTCGATGTATCGCGACTTCAAACTCGCCGGCCTGCAGGGCGTGCAGCATGTTGCCTACTGGACCGAAAACTTCGATGCCGATCTCGAACGCGCCGAGGCAGCAGGCTTCAAGGTATGCATGGGGGGAGAGGTGGGCGAGAACGGGCGTTTCGTCTATTTCGAGGAAGCCACCTCGGCACCGGGCTGGCACCCGGGCGTCGTGATCGAACTCTCCGAAGTGGCAGGTCCCAAGGGCAGAATGTTCAAACTCATCCGCGATTCGTCTCTGAACTGGGACGGTAGCAACCCAATCCGCCCCTTTCCGGACCTCAGCAAGATCTGAACAATCGCCAGCACGGCCGCTCAATGAACCACGAACGCTTCGAGGCCAGCTACCTGATCGAGACGCCCCTTGATCCGGAACAGGTCGCCGAGGTACTCGCCGGCGAGCAGTCCTGCGGCACCTTTGCCCGGGTTGAGGGCGAAACCGACGAACTGCGACAGCGCGCACGCGCCGTGGTCGAATCGATCCAACTGCTCGACGTGGGCGCCGAGCCTGCGTTGCCCAATGGCTGGATGGCCCGGCGCGGCATGATGCAGGCCCGACATTGCTGGCAACGGGCGCGAGTGCGCGTAAGCTTTCCGGTGGGCAACGTCGGGGCAAACCTGCCGACACTTGCGGCCACGGTGTCGGGTAATCTGTTCGATCTGGGTGAGGTGACCGGCCTGAGGCTCGAGTCGCTGACACTGCCCGCAAACTACCGCGCGAGCTTCGATTTCCCGGCCCAGGCGATCGCAGGAACCCGCGCGCTCACCGGTGTGCACGACCGGCCGCTGCTCGGCACCATCATCAAGCCCAACCTGGGGCTGTCGGCCGAGGCCACTGCAGAACTCGTGAGCCGACTCTGCGAGGCCGGGATCGACTTCATCAAGGATGACGAGGTCTGCGCCGACCCGATCCACGCGCCGCTGGCCGATCGGGTGCGCGCGGTCATGCGCCGCGTACGCGACCACCAGGATCGAAGCGGCAAGCATGTGATGGTGGCCTTCAACATCAGCGATGACACCGACGCCATGCGAAGGCATGCCGACCTCATCGAACAGGAGGGTGGCAGTTGCGTGATGGCGAGCCTCAACTGGTGCGGCTACTCGGCCATTCAGACCTTGCGTCGGCATACCCCGCTTGCCATTCACGGCCATCGCAACGGCTACGGCGCACTGTCGCGTCATCCCCTGCTGGGCTTCTCGTTTCAGGCGTGGCAGACCCTGTGGCGGCTGGCTGGGGTGGATCACCTGCATGTGCACGGCCTGCAGGGGAAGTTTTCGCAAACCGACGAGGAAGTCATCGAATCCGCCCGCGACGTGCTGCGCCCACTCACCGCAGGCCGCGACGACCGGGTGCTGCCTGCCTTCTCGAACGGACAGTGGGCGGGTACCGTGCATGCAACCCTCGCCAGCACCGACAGCGCCGATCTGCTCTTCATGTCGGGGGGCGGCATCCTGGCGCATCCCGATGGGCCCGCCGCGGGCGTCACCAGCATCCGGCAGGCCTGGGATGCCGCCCTGGCCGGTGAAACGCTCGCGCAGCGCGCAGCGCAGTCCCCCGCCCTCAGTCGCGCAATCGAGTTCTTTGGCAAGAAGGGATGAGCGCCCCAGCCCCTTTGCTGTGGTACGGCGATGACTTCACGGGTGCCAGCGACACGTTGGCGGTGCTGGCCCAGGCGGGCTTGCGTGCGGTTCTGTTCATGGGTGTCCCCACCGCGCAGCAGCGCGAGCAGGCCGACCGCGCGCTGGGCGGCGCGCTCGACGCGATCGGCATTGCAGGCCATGCCCGGTCGCTTTCGCCTGAAACCATGGGCCACGAATTAGCCCCAGTAGCGAACTACTTCAGGGCGAGCGGCTGCAGGGTGCTGCACTACAAGATCTGCTCCACCTTCGACAGCGCGCCTCATATGGGCAGCATCGGTCGCGCGCTTGAATTGCTGCGGTCTGCGGCCGCCCATCCGTTTGTTCCGATCCTCGGCGGTCAACCGAGTCTGGGTCGATACTGTGCCTTCAGCCACCTCTTTGCGGCGGCCGGCGCGGGCGGCACGATCGAACGGATCGACCGCCACCCCACGATGTCCAGACATCCGGTCACCCCGATGGGGGAGGCCGATCTCAGGCGACATCTGGCGCTGCAGGGGCTCTCGCCGGTCGCACACTGGCACCTTCCGAGCTATCACCTGAACGCCCTCGAGCAGGACCGACACCTGCGCGCGCTCCTCGATCAGTCGCCCGCAGGCATCCTGATGGATGTGACCGAGCCGGCGCATCTGTCTGACATCGGTCGCATGATCTGGCGGGCCGCTGACGCATCACCCCTGCTCGCGGTGGGCGCCAGCAGCGTGGCGCAGGCGCTGATCACGCACTGGCCTGGCCGCCCAGGCACTCTGCCCAGCCGGTCACCCGACCCGGCTTCCGATCATTGGCCTGAACAATTGCTCGGGCCTGAGCCGGCACGACCGTCGATGACATCGCTTGCGGGCACGCCATCCACCCCAGCGCCCCTTGCGCCGGCCCGCGGCCCCGTCCTGGTGTTCGCGGGCAGTCTGTCACCAGTCACTGCGGCTCAGGTGGCCCGCGCGCGACGCTTCGACACCGTCGCACTCGATGCGCGGGTGCTGCTCGAAACCGGCGAGCCCTCGTCGCGATTGCAGGATCAGGTGTTCGACAACCTGATGCGCGCTCGACACACCCTGGCGGTCACCGCGCCGCAGGCCGGGCAGCGCCCCGACACCTCGGTGTCATCCGAACTGGCGCGTTGTACCCAGGAATGGATCGCCCAACTGCTCGCGCGGCTGATCGACGCGGGCGAGCGCCCGTCGCGTCTGGGCATCGTGGGCGGCGACACCTCCAGCCTCGCGGTCCGCGCCCTGCCCCTTTGGGGACTGTCCTACGCGGGCACGCTGGGCCTGGGTGTACCCCTGTGCCGGGTCCACAGCGAACACCGCGGCCTCGACGGCCTGGAGCTCATGCTCAAGGGCGGGCAGATGGGGGATGAGGGGGTGCTGGACCGATTGGTGGACGGTCACAGCCCCCATTGAGTGAGCGGTCCGACGCCATTGAGCTCAAGGTTGCGGAAGTAGCTGTCGGGCAGGTACGCACTCGCCTCGGGCGCCTGCCAGCTGCCGTTGACATCACCCTTGAGCACGGCAACGAGCGAGTGCTGGGTGTCCTGGGTCAGATCGACCGGCGAGACGCCCTGCCAGTCCACCGATGTGCGCGACAGGGCCGAGACGCCGGCCGCCTCGTTCCAGAGGTCTTGCGACTCGCCCACGAACAGCCACTCCGCGCTTGCCGCGCCAGGCCGGCGCACCGCTAACTTTAGGATGGCCAGGGCATCGGCACTGCTGATCCGCCCGTCCTGATTGAAATCAGCGGCGATGAACTGGTAGGGCGAGACGGCCGGTCCGCTCGAGGGGTCGGTACTGCCGGAAGGCAGGTTCGGGTTGCGGCCGACCGCCAGCTTGAGCGCGGCCAATGCATCGGCCGAATTGATGGCGTGCCCGGCCTCGTTCGCGACGGCGCCGCCGCTCACGGCAAGACTGTACTGTCCGAGTGACAGCCCGTCGGCGCCATAACGTCCGTCAGTGGAAGTGACCCCGCTCAAGGCCCCGAGGCTCAGCTCGTAAGCCTGAAGCGCGTAGGCGTCGCCCGCGAAGCCATTGTCGAAGCGCAAACGCGCCAGCGTATCTCCTTCAGCCAGGGTCAGCACGAGGTGCCCCAACCGGACCGAACCGCTGATCGGGCTGGCGCCGATCGCAGCCAACATGAAACCGGTGTCATCGGCACTCGACTCGCTGACCCATGATTCCGGCAAGGCGCCTGCCTGCGGCGAGAACGCCAACTGGCTGCCGCGATCGAACCGGATTTCGACATTGAGGTTCTCGACAGCGGCCGGCAGGTTGACCCAGAGGTCGCCCTGAACATGACCACTGCCGTCGAGGCTCAGCCCCCGCAATTCGAAGAGCGGGGCGTCCCGGGTGATGGCAAGCGGCGCGGCATACGGACTGATTTCGACCGTCACCCCCTGCATCAGCGCATGTGACTTCCAGTGGTAGATCCGCCCCGACAGCGAGGCATCGTCAGGTGCCTGCACCGCCACGCTCGGGGCCGACACGATGTTTTCCAGGGCTCCTGCGCCGTCGGTATAGGACACTTCGACCGAAATGCGACGGCCACGCTCGGCCTCGGTCGGCGTGAACTGGCTGTCGGTCGCATCCGCGATCAGCGCGCCATCGGCTCGCCACTGGTACTGAAAACCGCCCAGACCATCGCCATCCGTCAGCGAGAGGATGCTGATGCTCAAGGGCTTGCCCTGCATCGCCGTGCCCACGATCTGCACATTGCCGACGGGAAGGTCGTTGACATTGGCGACCACGGCGGTGGGATCACTGCGCACGCTCTCGACAACACCCTGACCATCGCGATAGATCGCGCTCACGTGGATGGACCGGCCGACCTCGTCCTGTCCGAGCACCAGCGTGGGGCCGGCAGCACCTGCGATCAGGCCTTCGCCCGAATACCACTGGTAGCCGATCTGACCCAGGCCATCCACATCAACCAGGGTGTTCCAGGCCGACAAGGTCTGCCCCTGGCGTGCGAGGCCGCCAATGACCACACGCCCTGTCGGAAGGTCGTTGGCTGCGGTCACATCGATCGTCAACGACGTTTCGGCACTCGCCGTGCCGTCTGTGACACTGAGCGCGAAAGACTCCTGGGTCGCACTGGCGAGACGTTCGAGGGCGACATCATCAGGCGTGAAGGTGTAGGCCCCGGTGGCGGTATTGAGCGTCAAGGTCCCGAAGAGGCCCTTGCGCGTCACCGTCGTGCCATCGCTCGAACCGCCCGCGATCCCGTAGCGCAGCGCATTGCCATCCGGATCGGTACCCGACAGTACACCCGAGACGGGTGCAAACCCATCGTCTGCGGCGGTATCGACGTAGCGGATCGGACCCGGCGTGGCCAGGGTCGGCGCCCGGTTGTCGATCACGGTGAGCAGCACCGTGTCGGAGGCCGCGAGTCCGGCCAGATCCTTCGCGACGACACGGATCTCGTACACCCCCGCGTCATCCGAGGCCGGCACGCCCTGCAACCGTCTGCCACGCGCGTCAAATGTCAGCCAGCCCGGCAACGGCAAACCGTTCGCCATGGCAGCCGAGTAGCCGAGCAGATCGCCCGCGTCGACATCCACAAAACTTTGTGCAGGTACCTCCCAGACGAATTGCCCCCCCGCGATCGCCTGCTGGTCAGGCAGGGCACTCGCCAGCGTCGGCGCATCGTTGACGTTGCGTACGACAAACGTCAGGACATCGCTCACGGTGTCACCGCTCCGATCGACTGCCCAGACCTTGATGTCGATCGCGCCGACCTCGGCGTTGCCCGGAGTCGCAACCAGGCTGCGCGTCGCTACATCGAACTGCATCCAGCGGGGCAACTGACTGCCATTGGTCCGGGTCACGATGAACTGCAGGCTGTCGTCGCGGTCGACATCCACGAAGGCCCCGGCCGGTATGGTCCAGCTGAAGGGCGCATCCTCGAGCGCGGAGAGATCGTCGAGCGGGTGATTGAGGCGCGGCGCATCATCGACCGGCGTGAGCTCGACCCGGAGCGTGGCCGGCACGCTCCACGCCCGGCCGTCCGACACGGAAAACCGCAGACTGTCGGCCTGATCCTGATCCTGCGCGGGTCGGTAGACGAGCCGACCCGCCTGGATATCGGCGAACGCGATCGACTGCTGCAGCGCGACCGGCACGCCATCGAGTTCGACGCGGCCCGAGCCGAGCGACTCGATCCGGATCGACGCAAGTTGATCGTTGCGGTCCGGGTCGGAGAACGGAAAAAGCGACACCGACAGCGCAACAGGCGTGTCCTCGCGCGCGAGCGTCGCGCTCTCCGCGCTCGACGGCGCGTCATTCACGTTGCCCACCGGCGTCGTCGGGCTACTCTCGATGTGCTCGGCTGAGCCGTGGCCGTCGACGTAGCTCAACGCCACCGTAATCGCCTTGCCCACCTCGGCTTGCGTCAGCACGAGGCTGCTTGCGAAGGCGCCTGCGATCGTCACGCCATCGGCTCGCCAGGCATAGCTGATTGCACCAAGGCCATCGGCATCGCTCGGGCTGCCACGCACCGTCAGGGTCTGTCCCTGCAGGGGCTCGCCCGCGAGCGTGATCGCGCCCAGAGGCGGATCATTGAGGTTGAGCACAGGCGACTGGTCGCTGTTCACGCGCTCTTCGGTACCGAGCGCATCGACATACACCGCGCGCACCGAGACCGTCTGGCCGACCATGGCCTCGGTGAGCAGCAGGGTCGCGCCTTCGCCCACAACGGTCGGGCTGATCCCGACCCGCCACTCGAAGCGCAGAGGGCCCATGCCGTCGGCATCGCTCAGGGTGCTCGAGACCCCGAGTGTCTCGCCCTGGGTTGCGACACCCGTGAGTGCGAGCCTGCCCTGAGGAGCGTCGTTGACATTGGTGATCGGAGCGCTCAGGCCGCTGCTCAGGCGCTCGAGGGTGCCAGCGCCGTCGGTGTAGCTCATCCGGACGCTCATCGCCTTGCCAACCTCGGCCTGCGTCAAGGTGAACTGGCTTGCCGTTGCACCGTCGATGGCGATATCGTCCGCGGACCACTGGTACTGCGCCGGCCCCAGTCCGTCGGGGTCGCTCACCGACACGACTGCGCTCAGCACCTGGCCCTGAACCGTCTGCCCCGAAATCTGTACGTTTCCGGTAGGGGGTTCGTTGACGTCGGCGACCGGCGCGGTCGCCGCGCTTCGAACACTCTCGGCGGTGTCATGGCCGTCGGTGTAGTAGAGGCGGACCGTGATCGTCTTGCCCACCTGTTCCTGGCCCAGGCGCAGGCTGCTGCCGACGGCCCCGGCGATGATCTGGTCGTTCGCGCGCCATTCGTAGCCAACCGGACCCACGCCGTCGGCGTCGACCAGCGCGTACTGCGCCTGAAGCACCTCGCCCTGGCGCGCAACACCCGATAGCCAGATCTCCCCCTGGGGTGGATCGTTCACGTTGGCAACGGATACGGTAGGCGCGCTCGTGACCGACTCGAGCACCGTGCCCGAGTCATCGGCCACCAGAACGGTGACACGAACGCGGATCGCCGTATCGACCTCGGGCTCGGCAAGCGTAAAGGTCGCCGCGGTCGCACCCTCGATGTCGCGTCCGTTCGCGCTCCATTGGTAGGCGAGCTTCACGGGGCCGTAGTCGCGATAAAGGCTGTAGGTGGCCTCGAGCACCCGTCCCTGCGCGGCCTGGCCCGAGATGCTCACGCTGCCCGTTGGCTGGGCGTTGATCGTCAGCGTGTTGGGGCTCGGATCGTAGGCGCCGGCGCTGTCCTGAACGCTGAAGGTGAAGCTGCCCGAAGGATTCGCCGCTCCGCCCACGGGCGGGGCATACATCAGCCGGCCTGCGGCGAATTCGGCCGCGGTGAGGCGCATGCCGGCGGTGATAGCCACACCATCGAGCTGCAGGGCGCCCACGGCCGGCAGCGTATCGATGCGCACGGCGCTGAGGGTCGAGCCATCTTCGATGTCGCTGAAGCCAAAATCGCCGGCCGACAACACGTACGGGCGGGCGTTAGCCACGAAGGTGCCGTTGCTGCCTGCCGGCAAGTCGTTGCTCGGCGTGATGTCGACGGCCGTGAGAGCCTGCGCGGTCTGGGCGCCTCCGGCCCCGGTGAAACCATCGGAAAAGGACCATTCCAGTGTGAGCGATGCGGGCGGCGAATACGAGGTATTGGCATAAGCGATCCCGCTGAGGGCCGTATCGAGTCTCGCCTGTGTAGCATTCGAATTGAAACTCAGCGACAGCGTGCCGGCCGAGTTTTGCGTGACGGTGCCGATTGCGATTCCGCTGACGGTGAGGTTCGCCCCTTGGGTGAGCGCACCGAGCCCGGAACCGCTTCGAGCCGAAAACACGTCCTGCGCATTCGCCCCCCCAACCCGCGACAATTGCAGCGAGGCGCCAGCGTAGTTTCCGCTCGCAACAAGCTCAGGATCGCGGACGCTGACGCTGTGATAACTCAAGGAGGCAGCGGCCCCCCTCTCGGTGATACTCAGAACCGGTAATGGGAAGGCAAGAAAAGCCGGGGAGTCGTTGGCCCCTTGGATTTCGACCCGAAGCGTCTGGGTCGCTTCACTCGACGCCCCGTTGCTGACCCGGACCGTGAAGGTATCGACCGCTGCACCCGCTAGGCCTTCGACGTTCGCATCGTTCGGCGTGTAGGTGTAGTCGCCCGTCGACTTGTAAACCACCAGTGACCCGAACGAACCGGAGATACTCGAAGTGGAATAGTAAGAGTTGTCGAGCCCTCCAGCGATGCCGTATGCCAAAGATTCCCGGCCCGTGCCCGTCAGCTTGCCACTGCTCGCATTGAACACGTCGTTGGCTGACGTGTCGGTATAGCGGATCGCCGCAGGTGCATCGAGCGACACCAGATCGCTCGCTCCGGTGACATTGACGTTAAGACTTGCATATCCCGTTGCCGACCCGTCACTCGCGGTGATGAGGAACTGTTCCGAGGTCGATGCAACCCGCGCCTCAGTTGCAGCGTCATTCGGCGAAAAAACATAGACTCCTGTGGTCTTGTTCAGAGTGAGTGTGCCGAATGACCCGGTCCGCTCACTGGTGCTCCCGCGGTCCACACCGTTCGAAATTCCGAAGCTGAACGTGACGCTGTCGGGATCAAAGACCTGCACGCGCCCTTCAATGGTCGAGAACACATCATCAGCCGCCGTGTCGACGAGGTTGATGGCAGGAACTGACGACAGGGTCGGTGCATCGTTGATGGGCGTGATCAACACCCTCGAACTGCCCACGGCGATCTGCTCGCCCCCCGACCCCTGGGCCCCGAGGTTGCCGTCGGAAAAGATCCAGTCGATGTCGAGCGAGGAGGGGGGGTTCTCCGAGGTGTTTCGGTAGGTGAGCGAACTCAGCACCTCGTTGACCCGGGCGCGCGTTGCATTGGCATTGAAGCCCAGAATCAGCAGGCCCTGCGAATTCCGGGTGACAGTGCCGACCGCCACGCCCGACAGCATGAGCAACGCCCCCTCGCTCAGCGGCCCGAGATTGCCACTCGATGCGAACTGGTCGCTCTCGTCCGCCCCGCCCCGGCGGCTGAGTCGGATCGAGGCGCCGGCGTAGTGCCCCTGGGCCTGGAGTTCGGCGTCGAAGACCTGCACATTGCTTTCTAACTGCACGAACGCTGTAGCGTTCTCGGTGAAGGTCGCCACTTGATCGAGGCTCGTCGAGAGCGCGCCAAAGCGGAGGTCTTGGCTGCCATCGGCGTTGAAGCGGGCGACCCTGAAGTCCCAGCCGTTTGTCCCGGCGACGAGAATCTTTCCGTCGGACTGCGCGCCCACGCTGTAGCCCACGTCAGAGTAATTGGAGCCGAAATCTGCAAATTGCACCCCGTCGGTATCGAAGCGGGTGTCGAGGCTGCCATCGACGTTGTAGCGCAGCAGCGCAAGGTCGTAACCATTGGAGCCCGCTACGAGGATACGCCCGTCGGGCTGCAGCGCGATGCCATAGCCGGAGGGGTTTGCGCCAGCGATGTTGGTGAGCACCTTGCCGTCATCGGAGAACGAGGGATCGAGCCCCCCCTCGGCGGTGTAGCGAACAAGCTGAAGCTGGCTGTTGCCGTAATAGCCCGCCGTACCGACCACGAGAATCCGGCCGTCGGGCTGGATCGCTAGGTCCCAGGCGACGTCGTCGCTGCCGCTGGCATCGGTAGTTACCACACCGCCGACGCCAAAAGCTATGTCCGCTGTTCCATCCGAGTTGAAGCGCATCAGCTCGATAAGGCGCGCGCCGTTGACCCAGCTATCCCCCAGCGCAAGCACCTTGCCGTCTGCCTGTAGTTCGACGCTGTAATAGTTCTGGAAGCCAGTGGGGCCGAACACCGTGTCGAGCACGCCGTCGGCGGTGTAGCGCACGAGGTCATCGATGCCACCGGCCACCAGGATGCGCCCGTCCGGTTGCAGGGCAAGGTTCGGGCCGATCCGCTCCGAGCGCCCGAGGCCGCCGATCAGCAGACGCCCGTGATCGGCAAAGCTCTCGTCAATACGGCCATCGGGAAGTAACCGCGCCACGCTGCCAGAGTTGGTGGCCACCAGGATCTTGCCGTCGGGCTGAACGAGCGCGCTGTTGCCGGAATCGGTGCTGCCCGTGCCAAGCGCGAAGCGAACCTTGCCACCGCCCGCCAGCGAGGTATCGAGGCTGCCATCAGGCAAATAGCGTGCGAGCGCGGTCTCGTACCAGCCCGTCGTGGCACTGCGGCTGCTGCCCGCGAGAAGAATGCGGTCGTCGGGCAGGACGATCACGCTAAAGGCTTGGTCATTGGAGCCGAAATCGGCCAGCACTCCGTTCGAATCGGTCGCGAACGAGGGCGCCGAATTGACCGGGCCGGCTGGCACGCCCTCGGCCAGCAGGCTCATCATGAGATCTGCGCCCGGTGACGCCCCCAGGGCCTCGAGCGACCAGTCGCTGGTGATGTCGGCGCGCGTCACCGTAAGATCTGCTGAGGTTCCGGTACGCCAGGCCGCAGCGAATGCTTCACCCGACGCACCGTCGGCGAGCGCTCCCGCGTAGAGCTGGATCTGCCCATCGGGCCGCAGGTGTGAAGCGATCGCCGCGAGCACCCCGGACTGCTGCGCCAGCGCATTCGCATCGAGCAAGGAGGCGCCCAAGTGCAACTGCCCTGGCAGGGCGTTGGCGACGATGCGGATCCGAGCGAGTCCGGTGTAAGCCGATAGCATCGACGCCAGCTGCTGCAGTCCGTCGACACCCGCATCGAGCAGATAACGATCGGCG